>NZ_VDTC01000501.1 GCF_007672725.1 Corynebacterium aurimucosum ATCC 700975 | reverse complement strand
CCCACTCCCACCACTGCCAAGCTGCAATGCACCACAACTCCCTTAATCCTCCTCTCCCCACCTATAATTCCACCCACCTCCACCCAACCATTACCCAACCTCCTTATCCGCACAACCTCCTCCTCAACCACCATTTCCTCCTCCCTATTCCCCATCCCCTACACGCCCCCCCCCCCTCATCCCCCCCTCCTTCTTCTCCACCTCCCCCCCCATCTTCTCTTCCTAGCCCACCATCTTCTCCACCACTCCCCCGTCACCCCCAAACACAATCCCCACACCAACCAACC
>NZ_VDTC01000500.1 GCF_007672725.1 Corynebacterium aurimucosum ATCC 700975 | reverse complement strand
ATAGGTTGTGGCGGATTGTGGGGGGTGGGGAGCTGAGGGTGGTGGTGGGGGTGGTGGCGGTGGGGATGGGGGGAGTGATGGGAGATGTGGAGGTGGAGGGGGCACAGGGGGGTGGGGGGGTGGAGGTTGGGGGGGTGGGTGGGGATGGTGGGGGGGGATGGGCGCAAGGTTGTGTGAGAGTGGGGGGATGGTGGGTGAATAGGAGGGGGGATTGTGATTGAGGATGATAAGAAGGTTGGGGTGTTTATGGGGAGAAATGTTGTTGAGCGGTTCCGACGAGATGGGAG
>NZ_VDTC01000004.1 GCF_007672725.1 Corynebacterium aurimucosum ATCC 700975 | reverse complement strand
CAGATACTCACTGAAGCGCTACCAGATAGTCACGACACTGCTACCAAATAGCCGGTCGCAACAACTTCATATTTCCGTTTCTTGGAATTTGCACCCTACGTGCTGCTAAGAGGTAACTGGGGCTGTGTCGGCTCTGGTGGCGTCACTCCCTCTGTCCCGATCAAAGCAACAATCCTGTACTTGCGTAAGAGCACACCTGCGATATCGATCTGCTATTCCAGAATCAACGACGCCGTCTCCCCCGGCGGCACATCCTTCAACTGCCGGCTCTTGATGGCCCACGACGCCAGTCCCAGCACAATCCAGACCACCAGCGCGATGAGCGGAGCCGTACCCAGCATGCCAGGCGAGCCCGGGACAAAGAGCAGCGCCAAGAATCCGACGGAGAGGACGCACCCAGCCAGCGCGAAGTACTCGTAGAGCTTGTTCGGCGCCATAGGCTGAGTCATCCCCGGCACCTGCCCAGTACGCGCAATCTTCCATGCGCAGAAGCAGGTATAGAAGTACGCCACCGTAATGCCAGCACTGGACATGTCGACGACCCACGTCAAAGATGCGCGCCCAAACCACGGGGTCACCAAGCACACCGCGCACACCAAGAGAATCGCATTGCGTGGGCTGCGCTGCTTCCCGTTTAACTCACCCAACCGGCTTGAGACCAGGTTGGCGCGGCCAAGGGTAAACAACACACGGCTTGCTGCAGTAAAGAACCCGTTAAGCCCAGTAAGGACTCCGGCACTGACGGCAACAACCATGAGCACCAAACCGGCAGGTCCCATCACCTCACTGATGGCTTCCGCCGGCGGCCATGCTTCTCCTTCGTAAGGATCTTGCTGAGCTCCCACAGCAATGGAGGTTGCGAGCATCATCGCCAAATAAATCAAGGTCGCCGCAATGATTCCCCACATCAGAAGGCCTAGCGCTTTCTTCGGCGAAAAATTGAACTCGCCCGCCAGCTGCGGAATGGAATCAAAGCCCACGTAGGCCCACGGGGCAAAAGCGATGATGGTCGCTACCGCTGCTGCCGGCGGGACGTCGACGGGGAAAGCCGGGGCAAGCTCGGGGCGCTTGGCGACGTAATAGATCACCATCGACGCCACGATGACCACCACCGCCACAATCATGAGTACAACGGCAAAGAACTGGAACCGGCCAGAAAGCGCGCCCCGCATAACCAATTCAGGGAACCAAATTACTACTCTTCACCGCCTGTCAATTGGGGTTGCTGACAATTCGTGTAAAAGTAATGGAGCACTTAGCTGCTAGGCAGCAATCACCTCTTCTATGAACGCAAGTTCCATTCAAATTGACTGTCCGCTAAGCTATGCCACTTAAGTCTTTCTCGCCATCCTCCGACGTGAACCGCCTAGGCCGAGTGAACCTCAGCCGGCTCAGTAGAAACAGTAGCCTTGCCTTTCAAGCTGCTCACGAAAGCAGAAAGCTTTCCTCGTTCTTCCATGTCCACTAAGATGTCTCGGATAGCTAAGATTTGCATAGACACTCCCCGCCCCTCGGATTCGGCGTCAGCGATCACTCTCGCCAGCGCATCAGCCACGCTTTCCGACGCCCCAATCTCCACGCAATGCATCCCCCGCTGCAGTCCTTTCTCCTCACGGAATTCCTTGGACCCAATTGCTTTATCGGCCGGCAAGTCAAGATAAGACAAGCAAAAGTAGTCAGGCAGCCCAGCACGTGTCAGATCACGCAGGAATCCGATGGGTTTGGTGACTATTGGAACTGGAAGCGTCACCGAAGAGCGGAAGGGCGTGGGCTTGTTGCTCGAAAGCTTCTTTAGGTACCTCCTTGTACCCGGAACAGCGGCTTCTTCGAAGTACTCACGTTCAGCAGCGAGACTGAGGATGTCGGCAAAGGTTGCGGAGTACTTCCCGTCCAACAACGACACCGAGCCAGATCCGGAAGGGATCAGCGAGTTCCGTGAGTTATCGGACATCGCCCCCTGATACCCAATGATCATCTTGTTGTCTTTGGTGATGACCAGAGTTGAGGAGCCAATCACGTTGGCAGCATTGCTTTCGATGAAGTTGACGAGCTCACCAGTTTCAGGGTTAATAATCAGGCTGTTGCCATCGTAAATGAGCTCCTCATATCCTGGGGTGAAGTAGAGATTATCCACCACAAGATTGCTCGTGATGTGATCGAAATACCCAATGGGATGTACCTGAATCACGGCACTATTCTCATCTGGGTCGCATGCGAGCCCCAACAGCTTTCCGTTGAACATCGCCCGCCCTTTGGCGTAGTGGCGGCGCAGGTTAAGGTACTTGAACTGCTGCAGCTTGCTTGGTAAGCGATATTTAAAGGACGAGTATTCCCAAGGTTTTTCTAGCCCGCCACGCTGAATGAACTCATCAATGTGTTGCGACTTCAGAAACAGCCTTCCCCCAAAATCTTCCATCCTGTACCCCACCGACTTCTGATATTCAGACAGCTGCGCTTCGCTCAATGCCTTAACTGTGCGTGCGCTCAGTGACCGGACAGCGTAGGAATAACGGTCCTTGCTCTCCTTGGAAACCGCCCCGAGCCAGTACAGAACAACCACGACGGCAACAGCGATTGTCGCCGTGATGAGCACGGATTCCGATACTGCCGACGCCTCCCACATCGCAGTAAGGACCGGAATAGCAATCGTGAGCGGGGCGAGGAATTTAGACGCATCCGCAACCGATACTGACTCGATCAACAAACTAATCCACGATAGACTCGCACCTTTCCATCGGCGCAATGCATGGAAAACCGTTGCTTCTTGGTGTTTCTGCTGCACAGGGAATTAGCTTAGCTCACTATTCCAGAATCAACGCCGCCGTCCCCTCCGGCGGCACATCCTTCAACTGCCGGCTCCTGGTGGCCCACGACGCCAGCCCCAGCACAATCCAGACCACCAGCGCGATAAGCGGAGCCGTTCCCAACATGCCAGGTGAGCCCGGCACAAAGAGCAGCGCCAAGAATCCGACGGAGAGGATGCACCCGACCAGCGCGAAGTACTCGTAAAACTTGTTCGGCGCAATGGGCTTGGGCATCCCGGGAACCTGCCCAGTACGTGCAATCTTCCATGCACAGAAGCAGGTATAGAAATACGCCACTGTGATACCAGCACTCGACATATCGACGACCCATGTCAAGGCTGCGCGCCCAAACCACGGAGTCACCAGGCACACTGCGCACACCAGAAGAATCGCATTCCGAGGGGTACGCTCTTTGCCGTTTAGGTCACCTAACCGACTAGAGACCAGGTTGGCGCGGCCAAGGGTAAACAACACACGGCTTGCTGCAGTAAAGAACCCGTTAAGCCCAGTAAGGACTCCGGCACTGACGGCAACAACCATGAGCACCAAACCGGCAGGTCTCATTACGCCGTTGATGGCTGCCGCTGGCGGAACACCGACGGGAAAGCGAGTGCAAGCTCCGGGCACTCGACGACGCAATTGATCAACTTCGACGCGACGTTGACCACCACCGCAACGAGGATATGCGTGCCGGCCGACCACGCCGCCGCCCTCTTCACCTACACACCACCACGGATTCTCGCTGTGGATATGAACAAACAAACCTTCCTGGCACTGCCTGCGCTTGCCGACGCCTCCCCAACCACCATCGCCACCCTCGCCTCTAGCACCGCCGCCCACCAACTTCACGCACTGGGCTGGCTGCAGCAAGCCGACATCACCTACTGGGGCAATTTTGATGCCGCCGGCTTTGCCATTCTCGATGCCGAGAAACAGCGCGCCTTTCGCTTTCTCTTCAACCAAGGCCGGCTACGCATTAAACAAGAGCGGGTTCTGTTTATGTACGCAAACGCGGAAATTAGAGAGCCAGAGATCTTTGGACCCTCTACCCACAAAAAGACCCTCACCGGCCAGTAGCCAGGATGAGGGTCGAGCAGCAAATTTTGCGTATGACTTAAGGCTACTCCGTTTACGGATTATTCCTAACCAACACAACGATAGTCAATTCATTAATCGGCAACCACGCAAAAGGAATCAAAAGGAGATGGAGGTGCCAGAGAATCGTGGTGGGTCGGCTTCTACTAGACTATGACAAAAGTGTCCTCGGATCCTTCAGAAGTTTTCTGTGCACGGATCTGGTAACTTAAGCCCATATAGTGAACTTCACCCCCGTTGAGCAGAGGTCCTCTTCATGAGAAAACGTGCAAAGCAAACTGAGGAAATAACCAGCGATCTGACCTCGAGGCTAGCTACCGAGCTAGTAAAGGCATATTCTGATTTACTCTTTGAGATTGAGCGCGATGAGAAGCTCTTAAGGGGCATCCAGCGACGCGACGAGGAGATTCGGCGGTTAAAATCGCAAGTCCGAAAGCTTGAAAGCACTAAATCTCTGCGCCTTCAACGCCGCTACTGGAACCTTCGGAAAAAGATTTTAGGAAACAACTAACTATGCAGGAATCAGCTATCAACAAGCAATTAAAGCGGCTGCGCGGCCTCAAGAAACAAGTTAAGGCGGCCAAATTAAAAGCGGAAGCAATCCTTAATGCTCATCCGACGGGAAGAAAAGCTGGGCACCAAGCTCACTCCGGCGGGTTCATTGAACCAATCAAGAACCGTGCGGAGTATATGAAACAGTACGCCCAATATTGTACAAGCACTGAAGCTTGTATAGAAGAATTGCTTGCAGAAGCTGCTTCTCTGCCCGTAGCAACGGCTCAAAAATGGGACAGACCGCGCGACGTAAAGATTGCTATTATCGCCGACGCCTTTCTCTTCGACTCCATAGAGGTTGCTGCCGATTTCGTCCCTTTAACTCCCGAGAATTTTGAGGCTGTAGTACCCACGGTTGATATCCTTCTCGTAGTATCCGCTTGGCGCGGTCTCAAGGACGAATGGTACGGCGCTGCGCAGAAAAATTCACCTAACCGTCGCCTAATCGAAGATGCGGTTATCCCTCTTGCAAAAGCCAACGAAATCCCCGTTGTTTTCTATTCCAAGGAAGACCCGCCTAACTATAAGGCCTTTCTTAGCCTGGCAAAACTTGCAGACTTTGTATTCACTTCAGCTGAGGAAATGATCCCCCAGTACAGGGAAGACATCGGACCGGGAACTCCGATCAAGGCGCTCCGCTTTGGGGTTAACTACAAAAAGCACAATCCTTTAGGTTGTCAACGACACAAGGGGCGAGAGGTTGTATTCGCGGGCTCTTGGATGTCGCATAAGTACCCCGAGCGCGCAGAAGCTGCAGAAAAGATTTTCGATGGCGTCAATCAGTCAGACTCGGATCTTTTCATTATCGATCGGAATCTAGATCTTGATCCGAACAAGTTTAAAAACGTGGAAAGGTATCTTTACCCGTCCAAGTATCTCAGGAATCTCCATGGGCCACTTTCTCACGATCAGGTTTTACGACTTCAGAAGCTGCTTCCGCTTGCGATAAACCTCAATTCAGTGGTTACAAGCCAAACAATGTTTGCAAACCGCGCCGTTGAACTCCAAGCAATGGGGACCCTAGTGCTCTCCAATTACAGCGCTGGCCTAAACTCACGCTACCCACAAATAACCATGCTCGATTCTGAAGTAGATACCGAGCTATTCCTCGACACTCTGACCGACGAATACTTGAGCTACTGCCAGGTTGAAGGTATTCGCGAAGTCTTCCTCAACGACACCGCCTTCGATCGAGTCGACGAAATACTAGAGGTAGTCGGGATAGAAGCAACAAAACCCGATCACAATGTCTATATCGTCAGCGATAACCAACGAAACTTTGAGGAGTTTCGCGATTCACAAGCAACCGAATCAGAGCTGAAGTGGATAACACCGAATGACCTAGATCGGGTAAAAGGCTCCGAGAACGGCGATGTCCTGATTTTCATTGATCGTATCCCGTTCAATGGACCAGATCTCGTCGACGATGCAATAGCAACCTTCCGCTACTCGGATGCAGATATTTTGAAGTTTGCAGCCTTCGACGACTTCCAGATAGCGTATGAACCAACTTCAAATGACTTGAGCAAAGACAGCGGACACGTCTACTGGCTCACAAAAGGGCAAACATTTCCCACCTTAGCCGTTAAGAAGACGATGCTCATCAAAACAAGTGTGGCGACGCGACCTGTAAATATTGTCGGACGCGAGGAACCTGAGATATCGATCATTGTCCCCACGTACAACAACGGACGACATCTCATCCACAAATGCTTCCAATCGCTTGTCAGAAGCAACATCTTCCCAAAGAGCGAGATCATTATCGTAGATGACGGATCCACAGATCTTAAGACTCAAAAGATCGTCGATCTCATCGAACAGCTGTATCCCAACGTAAAGGTTTACCGTTACCCCGTCGGCGGCTCAGGAAGTGCGTCTCGTCCGCGAAACAAAGGACTTGAATTAACTTCAACACCTTACGTAACGTACCTAGATCCCGACAACGAGCAGCTAAATGATGCGTTCGACCAATTGCTAGCTCTCGCTAAAAAGAACAATCGTAATTTTGCAATTGGAAACATGATCCGCTTCAAGGGCCGGCGATCAACGGTAAATAACTCCCGCTTCTTAAAAAACGCCATGGCAAAGAGCCCAAGCCTGAACGGCGAGAATGCCGAGCTTTTGAAGCAACTAAACTATAAGCCCATGAGTATCCAAGCACTCGTTGCCGATACTCAATGGTTGAAGAGTTTAGGACTAATTCAGCCAGTGGGGGCTGTTGGGCAGGACTCATACTTCTTCCAGCAGATGCTCTTCTACGCTCATAGTGTTTCCGTCACAACTCTCCCCGTACACGTTTATTATGCTGAGGTTTCCAATTCGACGGTTAACTCAATTTCTCCAAAGTTCTATAGGAAGTATATCCCGTTGGAAGAATCAAGATCTTCATGGTTAGACTCAATTGGACTTAAAGAGCACTATATTGAAACTCGCTTCCGAGACTTCTTGAAGCTTTGGTATATCGAAAAACTTAAGTATGTTTCAGCCGAAGATCGTCAGGAATGTGTGACAATTATCGAAGAGATCACATCTCTATACGGTATTGATATCCAGAATGACCAGGAGATAAAAGGCCTATTAGATGACGCGCGGAGGGGGAACTATGTCTACTAGCGCGTTGCCTCCAATTCTGTACCCCGGAGCGCGACTACCGAAACCTACAGATGGCAAAAGCATCCGCTTCAGCTTTTTATTTGGAGGATGCAAAATATCGGCGATCTATTATCATCGGCCCGAATATTCTGACCGGCTATTTGTGGGATTTAATGGCGCAGTAAAACGAGAAGCAGAAAAAGATCCAAGGGACGTATTTCAGCGCAGGACATGGGCTGAATCCATCGAGGCATCCTGTCTGTTCATTTCAGATCCCACCCTCCATCAACACAACGAAATCCAGATTGGTTGGGCTCAAGGATCTGCGTTCTCTAGACCTTTCACGACAATGGCGCAATGCGTCGATTTCATACGTGAGAATTTAGAAATCGAATCCAACAGCCGGATACTGTTTTTCGGCAGTTCGGCGGGCGGCTTTCAAGCTGTACAAATGCACTCCCGTTTTCCAGGTTCACGGTTTTTAGTCAATAATGCTCAATTCGATTGGTCAAAGTATCACAAAAAGTTTGTTGATACGATTATGCGGAATTCCCATCCCGGTATATCCCTCAATGAACTCCGCGAGCAAGATCCCTCTTCGATTAATGCATTGAATCAATTCATTGAGTTAGATATACCTTTTTGTGGAGATTATTGGGTCAACACAGCAAGTAAAATCGACTACGCTGCACAACTCCCAGTCGTCAACGATTTTATTGCCAACCGAGCGAGACTTCAGAAGTCCGAAAACTTAGATTTCGCTACTCATTACTATTTTGATACACGCAGCGGCCATACGCCCATGTCCAAAGACAAGACTCTGACCATCATCAATAACGCGCTGTCACGGATTTCCGGAGAAGACTAATGCCCAATGTGCCTATACCAGAGTTTCTGACTAAGCTTTCATCGTTGAGTGCCAACGCTAGGCACGCACATGCAGACAAGACAGATTTGTCTCGAAGAATCGCAGCGCTTGTTTACAGTGTTCCCCAGGAGCCCTTGATGCTAGGTTCCCTGGTAAGTCTATGTCTATGGGATCAATCACCTAAACGCTGCCGGTTTACCTGTGACGCTTTTGCAAATTCAAGCTATCCTTGGGCGGGTAAAGTTTTCGCGCAGAAGGGCATTACCGATTCCTCTGCCGCCTGGCAAATAAAGCGCCGAAATCAGCTCAGTAAGCTAAGTTTCGAAAGCCCCGCAGCAGTAACAGCTCCAATTCATCTCATTCTCCGAGAAGACGAGCTTCAAATCGCAAACCGAGTGATTACGTATGACGATCGAGCGGCTTTTGAAGTCCTGGAAACTGCAACCAAAGTCGTTAGCGGGTCAGATTTCACCTTCGAACAACATATTTTATCCGTCGAAGCCACGGAACAGCTGCTACCACATCAAGCTGAACTGCTAGCTAAGCTGGCTCAGCTATCTCGTTTTCTTCCCTTCACGATTATTGTCATCTCGGATTCTGCTCAAGTTTTTGAGCAAGAATTTGATGATCCCGATAAAGACTACGGCGAGATTTACTGGTTTATCAAAAATTCGAGCAACCGCTACGCGTTTCTCGGAGCCGCAAATGCCGAACTCCCGAGCTTCATCCCTACACGATACTTATCCAACTTATCTTCCCAAGAGGTTTTCACTGTTCCCGGAAGTATCCGATTTCACCGACTAGTAAAATCTTTCGGCCCTGCTATCAATGTCGATGAAATGAAGGAGCAGTTTAATAAAGGCTTCTCAGAGACGCTGAAAGACTCTTTTTGGTCGACCAGGGTCGATGCAATAGGAAACCATTTCTCTCACTAGGAAAATTCAGAATTAAGGAGTAATATGTTTGAAAGATCCGCCGTAATGCCCCTGATCGGGGATTCTTCCTCCAAACTCAACAAAGATGTTCAGCGGATTGCAACTAAAGCCCTCGACAATACTATCGAGCCTTTCCCTGGTTATCCCGATATTCAATTTGGAACATCCTTCGATTGGGAACACCTTGAACCGCAACTCGAGACTACCTATCAGCTCTACCTTCAGAATCTCAGAGTTGTAGGAACACTCCTAGCAGTATTTGAAAACAGGGACGACCGTGCCCTCCTAGAAAAGGCCTCTGAAATCGTCACTAGCTGGCTCGACTACGTTGAGGCTGGCGGCGAAACAGAAATGACTTGGTACGACCACGCCGTAGGCGCGCGCGTGCGAGTTCTAATGCAATACCTGTATCTAATGCAATCCGAAGGGCTCCCCGTCGAAAGCGCGCGTATCGAGCAAATTTTAAAAAAGCACGCCGATGTATTGCTGGATGATAGTCACCATCGAATGAACAATCACGGCATTATGATGGACATGGCGTTAATGTCTTTGGGCATTGGTTTGGACGAACCCGCATACCTCTACCACGCCCTTGGCCGTGTTGAGAGCATTTTTTGGCAAACCTTTAGTGAAACCGGTATGCATCAAGAAAACTCTCCGGAGTACCACGGGATGGTATATCGGATGTATCGCGAGATCGAAGCATACCTAAACAGTAATGGATTCTCATTAGGCCAAGATATTCTAAGAAAGCTGGACCTAGCGGCCGGTCATTTTAGCCGCATCGTTATGCCAAATGGTGAATTGCCAGGAATTGGCGATAGTTCAGCTCGTACAGTTTCCGCCAAACCAAATTGGGAATCTTTTCACGACTCAATGAGCGGTTTTACGGCCCTCAAGAGCAAATCGTCTCAAAGCTACATTGGTTTTGTATGCGGCTATTCTGCCACCGCACACAAGCATTCTGACGATTTAAGCGTCGTCTTAAACTATCGAGGTAAGAACTTCTTTGTAGACGCAGGGAAGTACAACTATGGAAAGAACAAGTATCGGCGCTATGTAGTTTCTTACAGAGCACACAACTCTTTCACGCCTAATACGCGCTACAACCGCCCGCCCGACAACCGATACACCAAAGTGATTGCCACCGACAAGTATCTAGAGGCTAAAAACTATTCTCTAGCCTCAGGCTACAATCACGGGTTTCCGGGTGCGAAGCTACGCCGCACCGTAATCTCGGTCCCAAAATTCAATATCATTCTATTAAACGATGTCGGCCACTCAACTGATAAGACGGGACAAGCTTGGACCGAGCGATTCATGCTCCCTCCTACTGCAAATGCAATCATTCGAGACGATAGTTCAGTACAAATTGAGAACCAGGGCGAAGTCATCTACCTCTCAATGACGGATCCAAAGGATACTGAAATTGAGGTCATTAAGGGAGATCGATCTGAGGATCCCGTAGAGGCAATAATCTCACCAGGAAGCAACAAAGCCATTGAAACATCGCAATTGGTATTTCGAGGTAAGGAAAGCCTCGATACGGACCGCCTCTTTGTCATTTCCCTCGGTACGCCTTTTACGGGTAGCATCTTTCAGTCGGAAGATAGTATCATCGTTTCTTCAAGTGAGTTCTTAACCGATCAATCTATCGTGATCCCCCGTTTTAGTTCGGCCGAAAGATAAACAGTTTTGTAGGTAGCCTTTGCAACGGCATCAATAACCGCATTCAGTGGGTCTCGACGATTCCTGCGATGATGACCAATGGAGGTTTCCCGTAAAGGACAGGCAATGAAAGACCATTTCATGGATTCAACCAAGATAATGGTAGACGATTCTGGGCTTCAGCCCGTCAACTCTGCTCCTAATATGAGAGAATACCTCGCTCGATTGCACAAGCGTCGCTACTTCATAAACGCCGACGCAAGGAGTCGAGCACTGAGCAATGGTCGCGGAATGTTTTTAGGCCGAGCTTGGCTCGTTCTTCAACCATTGCTAGAGATCCTCGTATATGCGCTTATCTTTGGAGTAATTCTTAAGGTATCCCGCGGCATTGAAAACTACGTGGGGTATTTGATTATTGGCGTTGTATTCTTTCGCTTCGTTTCGCGTGGTATCAATTCCGGATCTGGTTTGATTCAATCCAACCATTCATTAATATCCTCCTTTAATTTCCCACGAGCTGCAGTCGCCTGTTCAGCCATTAAGCGGCAACTATATGACAATATTATTCCCGCAATCGTTGCACTTGTAACCGCTTTTTCCCTTCAGGAATCCTTTAAGATTTCTTGGACCCTTATACTGATAGTCCCAATATTTCTCCTCTTACACCTCTTCTTACTTGGAATCGTATTTATAATCGCAAGACTGACGGCTTTCGTCCCCGACATCAAGTCCTTGGTTTCTCTTCTTAATCGAGCTCTATTCTTTACCTCTGGAATTTTCTATTCCCTCGAGAGATTTGAAGGACACCCAGTGCTTCTGGAGGTAATGAAGTTTAACCCTGTATACCAATACCTCACTGCAGCGAGAGACGTTTCTATTTACGCCCGAGTTCCCGAGCTATACACAACGCTTAATATTGTTTTTTCTACGGTGTTAGTCTTGTTGGTTGGGTTTGTATTCTTCTGGCGAGCCGAGGAAAGGTACACGGGTGTCAAGTAACACTACTGTCGCTATCAGGGACCTATCGAAGACTTATCGCATATCGAAGAATGGCTCCGGTAGAAGTCTATTCAGGCGGAATACCCAAGAAGTGCGGGCCCTGCACCCCATGTCATTGGTCGCAGAGGCTGGAGAGTCTATTGGCGTGCTTGGCAAAAACGGGTCAGGAAAATCCACTCTACTCAGACTTATCGCCGGCTCTGAGACTCCTACAACGGGCGAGGTTTTGGTTTCGGAAACCCCTACTCTATTGGGTGTTTCCGCCGCTCTGCAACGCCAGCTTTCTGGGCGACAAAACATCCAATTAGGGCTATATGCTATGGGACTCACCCCCAAGGAGGTCCAGCAACTTGAGCCTGGGATTATTGAATGGGCGGAACTCAAGGATGCCATCGACAGGCCCTTAAACACCTATTCTTCTGGTATGACAGCGAGGCTAAAATTTTCAATAGCAACCGCTGTCTCAGCCAAAATCCTATTAGTCGATGAAGCCCTGTCCACTGGAGATTCTTCTTTCACCGATAAAGCCCAAAAGCGAATGCAGGAGTTTATCCAAAGCGCTGGTACCGTGTTCCTCGTTTCACACGGAGCGAAAGTGATTCAGGAGCACTGTTCGAGAGCCATTTGGATTCATGAAGGCCAGCTAATCGCTGACGGTTCCCCCAGCACTATCGTTAAGCTCTATCGCTCATGGAGTAGAAGCGTATCTAGCGGAAATAAAGAGCGAGCTCTAGAAGTCCTTCAATACACCGCGTCGAAGTTCTCACCAGTTGAAATCGTATTCGACAGCGAGATCATCAAACACCTTGATGGCGGAAGACATCGGCTTAGGTAAGCAATCTTCTATAAAGCTCTTCAAGCCTAACGCAGTTCGACGGCCAAGATCTTTCTTCAATCCACTCTTGCGGCGCTGTGAATCTGTCCGGCGCTGCCAAAGCCCTATTGATCGATTCAGCCAAAGCTCGAGGGTTTTCTGGATCACAGTAGCAAGCAAATCCCCCAGTAACTTCCCGCAAAGCTGGCAAGTCTGATGCCACGACCGGAATTCCGAGCGCCATGGCGTTCATTGGCTTGATCGGAGTTACGTTTCGACAAACATCACGGTCTTTTCTTGGAACCACGAATACATCAAGGCACCTATACCACTCCAAGATTTCGCTCTCAGGCTTCCGCCCAGCAAAATGGAACCTCTTTGCCAAACCACCTTCGTCGACTCTATGTTTCAACGATTCTTCTGAATCGCCAGATCCCACTATTAGAAAATGGATTGAATCGTCGACGTACTTCGCAGCCTCGACTAGTGTGTCTAATCCCTCATAGTCGACGATGCTGGTTACCGTACCCACCACAATTGGACGACGTTCTGATTGATTGAATAAGCTATCAACTCTCGGTCGCTCTCTGCTGTCTGCGGAAACATCTACACTCGAGCAATTCGGGAAATTAAATATCTTCGAATCGTCGATCCCCAACTTGACTATTCGTCGTTTGGAAACGTCGCTCAAACAGATAACCGCAGATGCAGCTCTCATCGCCTGGACTTCTAGGTCTAGAAGGGCGCGATAGTGTCTGCTCTCTCGTGCTTTAACCTGAAGCGATTCAGGCACCTTAGATAGCCACGTATTATAGGGCTCTCCCCTAACTTCATATACCCATGGTACTCCTATTTCCGCGGCCACATGAGAAGCAACCACAGCATTCCTGTACCCCGAAGTCGTATGAATAACGTGGACCGAGTTCTTGAGGCATTGCTTTTTTAGAAGCTCGATCTCTTCTTTGAATCTCGCCGCATGACCAAAAGGAAGAAACCTCGGCATAAGTTTTTGATAGCTCACGCCATTTACCTCTTCTACCTCATGAACAGTGAGCTTTCCTACAACAGCTGGATAGCCTAGACGGGTGAAGGCAAACACTTCGACCCCCAAACGCGCTAGGTTCGATAAAATCTGCTGCGTCCGAACCGTGTACCCCGATCTGGTAAAGGGCAGTGAGTTATTTAGAAGAAACGCTATCTTAAGCTTTTCGCGGCTTTCGCCATTGTTAGATACCAAAGGTGAGCTTTTAATTCCAAGTTCAGTTGCAGCTTCAACCATCGGATCTGCCGATTTATTCGTTTCAGCTACGCCAACTCTTTCAGCCAGACGGATTAGTTTTGCGGGTAGTACTCGATTCAAAAGTCCAGTCTTGAGGCGCAAAATTACGTTCCTAAAGAACAATTTTGGATCTCTGATCAAGAAGCTAGCGGATCCGCTTAGAAGGCAAGCAACGCTACGAAAGAAATACAAGTAACTACCCAAGCTTCGAAATTGCTCGAAAGAATTCAGAGAAAACTCTCGGGGTTCGAATTGAACGTTCATTCTCAACCCATCGTTTGCCAGTATCGTCCACAATCAACCGCCAGCGTTCTTGAGCAAGTTCAGTCCAAAGACACGCCAATGCTAATGGGTCTTCTGGTGGAACCACGTCTCCTGACTTCAATTCAGTGATCAGATCGGCAGCTTCCCCAGACAAAACCCCTGAAATGTGAACACCGGCAGTCATTAGCTCATAAGTCTTCGACGGGATAGCTCTGTCAAGTGGTTCCCAATTAGTTAAGTGCACCAATGCAGTATCCGCCCATTGGTAGTCCAGGTGAAGTGACTCAGCATCCTTCTGATCACTAAACTCAATGTCAACTGGAGAAGCAGCAGCCAGCTCACCCAATGCCTGCTTGGCCGCCCCGTCACCTACGAAACGCAAATGGATGCTAGTCCCCATCTCCCTGGCAATTTCAGAGGCGCGAATCGCATTTTCAAGGTTTTGTGCGCGTCCCAAGGTTCCAGCATAAAGCACGTTTAGGCTATTACCTTGACAGCTAGACGGCCGCCCCTTTTCGACAGAGGACTCGACAGGAAACACATTCCGAACAGTTTGAATCGTTCCCGACCTGGCTTTTTCAGGATACGTTCGTTCAAGCTGTCGTTGAAGTCTATGCGAGGTCACTAATATACCTGCTGCATTCGACAATGCAATGTTTAGAGCTTTTTCTGTAATAAGTGAAACAACTCTAAACGGACCGTTAAATAGCATTGCCTGAAGGAAACCGCTTTTATTGGATTTGGTTCCACGATTCCACCTTGGAGCTTCCGCCAGCAAATCAGGCCACGCATCCCTTAAATCTATGACATACGGAACCTTAAATGTCTTTGCGGCAATGCAAACAACGATTGCCGTCGGAAGGGCCGGCACCGTACCAATAACTACATCGGGTCTCTCCCTTTTAACTATCATGAGGCTAACTACCCTTAACAAAGAACACAGGGCAATTAATGCTTGATTGAGTGCTCTTTGAGTCAATGAAGACCCGATAGGCAAGTACGGTGTCCTATATATCTGTTCTTCGGAGCTTCCAGTTTCGGCACCCTTACTTGGTCTATAGTGCCCAGCTTTCCACCAGTCACTAACGCCAACCTTCATTCGGTAGCTGGGCCAAGGTGCTACAACACTCACCTGAGCACCCAAATCTCTTAGAATCCTTGAAAGCCAAGTCCAGCGGCGCTGAGGAACCCCGTTTTCAGGAAACCAGTATTGAGATACTACTAGAACTCTCAAGGGTTTCCTCCTCAGTAATTCCCTCATGCTTAAGCCTCGTAAAAGGTTTCAAAACACGCGTAAGACAATAGTCGAACGCGCAAACATGGAAGGTACAAAGGCTGGCAGAGGCTCATGCCTCCGCCAGCCATTCCGTCTGCTAGCGCCAAATTCCCTTAGTATCGATGACCGTCTTCCCCGTCAGCTGGGAGCGGTCCAACGCAATAAATTCCTTATGGTTCACCAGAAGCAATACTACTTCCGCGTCAGTCAATGCTTCAGCCAAGTCCTGCTTCCGAAGGTTCGGAACCGATGAAAGAGAAGGCGGCAGCTCCTCAACATTGGGTTCAACAACACGGATGTCTAGCTGAGGGTGCTCTTCTCCCAAGCGCTTCACGATATTCAAAGATGGAGACTCACGTAGATCATCGATATCGTTCTTGAAGGCAATTCCAAGAGCCGCGACTACTGGCGCCTTTTTACCTTCGATTGCCTTAGTCACTTGGTCAATAACCCACTGTGGCTTGCCGTCATTAATGTCCCGAGCCATTTTAATGATTCGAGCTTCCTCTGGTACCGACGAAACAATAAACCAGGGATCTACAGCAATGCAGTGGCCGCCTACGCCAGGGCCTGGCTGCAGAATATTCACTCGTGGGTGGTGATTAGCAAGATCGATCAGCTCCCATACATCGATCCCTAAACGATCAGAAATCAACGACAACTCGTTGGCAAAAGCAATATTGACATCCCTAAACGAGTTTTCAGTCAGTTTAGCCATTTCCGCAGTAGTTGCGTTAGTCTGCAAAAGCTCCGCCGTGCAGAAAGTACTATACAAATCGGTAGCCATTTGCGTTCCATGTGGAGTTAAGCCACCAATAACTCGATCGTTACTTTCCATTTCCTCCATGATTCGGCCGGGCAAAACGCGTTCCGGGCAATGCGCGACGAAAATGGCATTTTCCGCATCTTCATCGAGGGAAAGATCTGGCCGAAGTTCAACAATGTGCTTTGCCATTGCCTCGGTGGTTCCTGGGGGAGAAGTGGACTCCAGAACGACCAAGGCGCCAGGTCGAAGATGGGGGGCCATCTCCTCAACTGCGGCGTTGATGTACTTGGTGTCAACCTTATAGCCTTCAGCGAAAGGAGTGGGCACACACACAATATAAGCATCAGCCTCGATCTGCTTAGATTGCGCAACCAGCAATCCCTCGTCAACTACTTTCTTCAGCATGACATCGAAACCCGGCTCAACGAATGGCACCTCACCGCGGTTGATTGATTCTACAAACGCAGCATTTACGTCGACGCCGGTTACCTTGATGCCTTTTGATGCTATGAACGCTGCCGTAGGAAGACCAATATAGCCAAGTCCAACTACGCAAACGCTCTCAAATTTTGCCGGGGATTCACTCACAGCATTCACTCCAAATAGCTTCTGGGGATATTCTCACAACTACCTTACACCTAACTTCGCGACACAACATAAGCCACCTTCTATTGTCAGCACACCCTGATAGACAGGGTTCTTTAAAAAGGAAGGTCCTAGGATGGCCGCCGAAACCTAGGCCCCAATTCCTTGAAAACGCCGCATTAGGTGGCGATTTGCAGGTTCATTGGTTCGTCTATATAGTTACTAAACGTCGCAGAGAGCAAAGCCCATTGCCCTCCGCTAAATTTATTCCTCCATAGCTCAGTTGGCAGAGCATTCGACTGTTAATCGAAGGGTCACTGGTTCGAGCCCAGTTGGAGGAGCCAATAAACACCCACCAATCGCCCACAGGTCGGTTGGTGGTTTTTGATTTTATGCTTCAGTTTCGACATAAAAGGTCGGCTTTTGCGGCCCAAAGTGCTCATTGGTGTTTTCTGGCTCTGCGAAACCAGCTTTCGCAGAGCCAGAAGTCTTCTATTCAGAAAACAATTAGTTTTTACCCCTCTTGTCGCACACGATTCCACGACCTATATGGCGAATGCACTTTAAAAGAAATTCTCACAGCGCCTTCTGGGGTGTACCTAGGAAACGCCGTCCACGCTATGCTTTGTGGCCGTTCCTGATGCCTCTGCCGACAATTAGACCTATTCCCTTTTCTAAACAGCAAACCCCGAAGCACCACTTGGACCCACCAAGCTCCATACACAGTTGGCCAAGCTCGGAATCACATAGTAGAGGTCACACCCAACACAACTAGAGGAACCTAGCCGCCTCTAGGAAACAGTAAATCTGACGACATGTGTTCCTACAGTATTTTTCGTGGCACCGCTTGATCGGGCAGGCGCGCCAAACACTCGCCCTGCCCGTCAGCGCAGTTGAATTAAGCCTCAACGCCCGGATCGAAATCCGGCAGGCGCTCCCCTACTTCTAGAAGCTCGGCAATAGCTGCCACGGCACGCTCGGCAGCCTTGCCATCGCCATAGGGGTTCACGGCGTTGGCCATGGAGTGATATGCGGCGTCATCATCGAGCAACAGCTTGGCTTCCGCCACGATGAGGCTGCGGTTGGTTCCTACAAGCTTCACGGTGCCGGCGACAACTGCCTCTGGCCGCTCGGTGTTTTGGCGCATCACCAGAACTGGTTTACCGAGTGCCGGGGCTTCCTCCTGGACTCCGCCGGAATCCGTCAGGATGATGGTTGCGCGGTCAAGCAGCTTGGTGAACTGGTCATAAGGAAGTGGGTTCGTGATGACGACATTGGGCAACGACTCCACTTCCGGAAGCACAGCTTCACGAACCTTTGGGTTCAGGTGCAGTGGAAGGACAAAGTTGATGTCCGAGTAGCTCTCCGCAAGGTCCTTAACCGCGCCGCCGATTTCCTTCATCGCTTCGAGGTTCTCACGGCGGTGGGTGGTGACCACAACGAGGCGCTTGCCAGATTCGGCCGCTTCCTGCAGCGCGGAATCCTCAAATTCGGTATCCCAGCTGGCGGCCTCCAGAAGAGCATCAATCACGGTATTACCGGTAACCGCGATGTCCTTGGATCGAACGTTTTCACGGCGCAGGTTTTCCATCGAGCCTGCAGTCGGTGCGAGGTGCAACTCTGCTACTTGACCAATGAGCTTGCGGTTGGCTTCCTCCGGGAACGGAGAGTGAATGTCCCCGGTACGCAGACCTGCTTCGAGGTGAACGATCTTTACGCCACGGTGGAAACCAGCCAGCGCTGCGGCCATTGCGGTCGAGGTATCGCCCTGGGAAATGATGACATCAGGCTGTTCGGCATCAATGATCTCATCTAGTCCCATCAGCGCACGGGAAACAATCTCATTGAGCCCTTGACCTGGCTTCATAAGGTGAAGATCCAGCTTTGGCTCAATGCCAAACATGGTATTGACCTGTTCCAACATTTCCTTGTGCTGGCCAGTGGAGACGGCAACGGATTCAAAACGCTCGTCCTTCTCCAGAGCCTTGATGACCGGTGCCACCTTGATGGCTTCAGGGCGGGTACCGTACACGGTCATAATCTTTGGCTTAGACATAGACTTCCTTTGTTGACTACTGGGAGAGAATCTCCATAAGAGTCTACAATGCGGATGCTTCGCGCACATGGCCCAGAGGTATCGAGAAGATGAACGCTAGTCCTCGCTCACGGTGACTTCGCGCGGTTCTTCAAGGCAATTGGTGCGGGGTTCAGCTGCCGCTACGCTGGCTGTTAGCAGCGCTGACATGGCCACGGCTGCCGATACCGCATGCGTACGCTTCGAAGTCTTCACAGGTATTAAGTTAACTGAAGCGAATGCATTATGGGAAGAGTTCTCGTCATATCTATTCGGTATCCCTGTTCGCTCCGCTGCCACGACGCCACCTGCCCCGGACTGGTTTGGCAGGTAGGCTATTCATGAGAATTGCACGTTGCCCGTACGTTGTACGCAAATGCCGGCTGTTGCGCTGGCTTGAAGTAAGGGGATGACTAGTTTCCAATGATCCAATTTGTTGTGGGTGCTGCCGCCGGATACGTCTTTGGAACCAAGGCTGGACGCAAGCGCTATCACCAAATTAAGGGCGCCTACGAGAAGGCCGTCAACTCCCCCGCCACCAAGGCCGCGGTGCGCTCCGCGCGAAAGGCCGTGGCCAACCGATTGGACCCGGAACCACGCATGCGTGAGCTTAAGGATTACAACAAGGGGCGCCGCGGCAAGCGTGGCACCACGGATGGAGTGCAACCGGATCGGATTTACGAGCCGGACGAGGATTAGCGCACGCCGCGGAAGGCACGGTCATTGAGCTCGCGACGGGCTTGCTCGAGGGCGACGAGGTCCGCGAAGAGTGAGTTGTAGGATTCTTCGTCGTCGGAGGGGCGCATGCGGCCTAGCTGCGCCTTGAGTTGGGCTACCTGGTCGCCCACGCGTGCCTCTTGGAGGCGGGAGAGTACGGAATCGGCGTAGGCCTCAAGGTCGGTATCGGGGTTGCCGGTCTCCCCTAGCTTGATGGGTTCCACGGCCAGCTCAGAAACGAAGTTGCGGGCCATGAGATCCGGCATCTCACCCGCCACGGCGGCCAGCCACTCCACGCCGGGTTGCTCGGCACCGGCAGTCACGCCGCCAAGGGTCGAGATGGCCCGGCGGACGGTGCGGTAGGCCTCGTTGGAGTAGGCGTCGTCTGTGATTCCGTCGAAGTAGCTGCCGGCGATCTGCGGGTACTGCAGGGCCAGTTTGAGGGCCTCACGCTGCGGCCATAGGTGCGGCTCGCGGGGGCCGGGGATGTGCATAACGGGGGCGTTGGTCTGCGCCGGCACAGACGAAGTCTGCTCTAGGGAGGCAAAGCGCGGGCGCTGCTCCTTCTTCGGCTTGCGCGCCTCTTGGCGTACCTGGTGGAGGACTTCCTCAGGGTCGGGCCAGCCCACCCAACCGGCAAGGCGGCGGGCGTACTCGCGCTGAAGGGGTTGGTCCCGGATTTGGGCCACAACGGGCACCGCTCGCCGCAGGGCTTGGAGGCGGCCTTCGGCCGAGTCAATGCTGAAGTCCGAGATGACAGAGCGGATGACGAACTCAAACATGGGGATGCGGTCCGCTACCAAGTCACGCACCGCAGCATCACCGCGCTCTAAGCGCAGATCGCAGGGATCCATGCCGTCCGGGGCCACGGAGACGAAGGACTGGCCGGTGAACTTCTGCTCGCCCTCAAAGGCGCGCATAGCGGCTTTCTGCCCGGCCTCGTCGCCGTCGAAGGTATAGATGAGCTCGCCGTGGAAATAGGAATCATCCAACATGAGGCGGCGCAGCACCTGCAGGTGATCCGCGCCGAAGGCGGTGCCACAGGAGGCCACGGCGGTCTTTACGCCCGCGGCGTACATGGCCATGACATCTGTATAGCCCTCCACCACCACGGCTTGGTGCTGCTCCGCAATGTTGCGCTTGGCCAAATCCAGCCCGAAGAGCACCTTGGACTTGTGATAGAGCATGGTTTCGGGCGTGTTCATGTACTTGCCCAGCTTGTCATCGTCGAAAAGCTTGCGCGCGCCGAAACCGATAACGTTGCCGGATAGGTCCTTGATGGGCCACAGCAGGCGCCGGTGGAAGCGGTCGATGGGACCGCGCTTGCCCATCTTGGAGATGCCGGCGGCGTCGAGCTCCTCAAAAGAAAAGCCCAAGCGCAGCAGGTGCTTGGTGGCGGTATCCCAGCCCTCCGGGGCATAGCCACATTCGAAGGCGTAGATGATTTCCTTGGAGAAGCCGCGGTCCAGGAGGAATTCGCGGCCGGCGGCAGCCTGCGGGGTTTCCAGCTGCTGGCGGTAGAACTCGTGCGCGGCCTTGTTGGCGGCAATGAGGCGGCGGCGAGTTCCGGGTTTTTCATCACGTGCACCGGTGGAGCCACCTTGGTAGTTGATGTGGTAGCCAATCTTCTGTGCTACGGCTTCAACGGCCTCCGGGAAGGAGACTTGTTCCATCTCCATGAGGAAGCTGAAGACATCCCCGCCCTTGCCGGTGGAGAAGCAGTGATAATAGCCGCGCTGCGGGCGCACGTGGAAAGACGGGGTCTTCTCATCTTTGAAAGGGCTCAGGCCCTTCAAAGAGTCATAGCCAGCGGGTTTGAGCTGAACGTACTCGCCCACGATTTCATCAATAGGCGCGCGTTCACGGATAGCTTGGATATCGCTGTCCGGAATTCTGCCTCGTGCCATGCGTACAGACTACCCCGCCCGCCGGAGCTACAGGTACCCACGGCTGGGTGGAGCCGGGCGGCCGAGTCCCACATCCGCAAAGACCCTGCGGTGGGTATTAATAAAAGGCCTGATCCGGATTTCTGGTTCAGGCCCTATACCTGCAATGATGGGGGCCATGTCCCAATCCTCCCCCTCCAAAAAATCGCTGCCGGCCATCATCGGTGGCGCGGTTCTAGTCCTCGTCGCGGGCTACTTCGGCATTGACCTTGGTGGCTCCGGCGATGGCGCGGACCAGAAGGCGGCACCGTCGTCCGCTGCGGCGGGTGCGTCCTCTGCCGCTGGTGCGTCCAGTGAGAATGAGGGGGACGTCGCCAAGCAAGGCGGAACAGACCTGCCCACCTGCGCCATGGATTCCCTGCCGCAGGAGGCGCACGAGACCGCCGAGGACATCCTGGCCGGCGGGCCCTATGACTATCCCGATAACGACAACGTGCGTTTCGGAAATTATGAGGGCGCGCTGCCGCAGCAGGCGAAGAACTACTACCGCGAATACACCGTGGAAACCCCGGGGATTGGGCACCGCGGGGCCAAGCGCATTGTTACCGGTGGCGGCAGCGAGACCGACCCGGATGTCTGGTACTACACCGATGACCACTACGACAGCTTCTGCAGTATCCCGGACGCGGAGGACTAAGACATGCAACGCATTCTCATTACTGAACCCATCCGCACACGCGAGGATCTCTATGGCGCGCTCGGCCGCCTGCACGGCTGCACGTCCGGTGCCCCGCGCAACCTTGACGCTTTGGCGGACTTCCTCCGCGAGCAACACATCGTGGCGATTATTGCTGCGGATTTTGACATGGTGGAAGAAGACCTGGCCCCCATCAGCATGGTGCTGGAGGACCAGGGTGTCGCGCTGGTGCGCTAGTGAGGTTGTTGACCGGCGGGTGGTTAGCCCGCCGGGGCCTTAGAGGCCGAGGGCGCGCTTGACGGTATCGCGCACTTCCGGCGCGAGGTAGTTCAGCAGACCAGCGATGACCGCGGTGGCACCTGCGGCACCGAAGAGGGCGCCGAGGATGGCGGGGAGTACGCTTCCGCGGCTCGAGCCACTGTTGCTCGAGCCGCTGCTGCTTCCGCTGGAGCCGGTGTTGTCGCCTTGGTTGCCGGCGGTGACTTCCACGACGCGGGAGGCCAAGGCCTGGTTGCCGGCGGAGTCCGTGACGGCGTAGGTGACGGAGTAGACGCCCGGCTTGGCGGTGTCGATGTTGCCCACCACCTTCACCTTGTCAGTGAGGTCACCGTCCTTATCGTCCTTGGCGGTCACGCCCTCAAGCAGGTTGGCTTCGGAGCCCTTGGTGATGGTGAGCTTGTCGCTGGGGACGGTGAGCTCAGGGGCAGTGTTATCCGGCTCTTGCTCCTGCTCCTGGGCGGTGAAGACGCCGAACTGGCGCACGATGCCAGGCTTGGTGCCCTCCTTGGAGGAAGCATCGGCGGAGGTGGCGTACCAGCCATAGGCGTCGCCAGCCTTGACGTCCTTGTACGTGACGCTTGCGGGCCAGCCGGACTTGGCGGTGTCTGTGCCAATCTCCTTGCCGGTATCGGTCAGGGCGAGCATGGAGTTCGTCGCAAAGCTCGTCTTGCGGGTCTGGAACTGGATAGGAATACGGAACTCGTCCTCGTGGCCGTTGTAGCGCTGGCGGTCGTCGTACTCGGTGGCGTTGTGGTCGTCGAGAAGCGGCGAATACGTATCCACGACCATCTCCGAGTTCTTCAGGTCAAACTGCAGGAGGCGCAGGTAGCTGGAGCCAAAGCGCAGGCCGGTGTCGCCGTCATAGTCGCCGAGCTCCGTCAGGCCCAGCTCATCGGAGCCGACCTCGTAGAACTGGTAATCCGCCAGCAGCTCCACCACGTGGTTGTTGGTGTGACCGACGTCCTTGCGGCTGACGATGGACACGCCGTGCTCGTGGCCGGCCAGCACCAGGGCCACGTTGGGATTCTTTTCAATGACGTTCTCATAAACCATCACGCCGTCGTGGGAGAAGTCCGAGCCGCGGCCATCCGGGCTCGCGGAAGGCTTGAGGTAGGCGTGGGTCAACAAGATGGCGTTGCGGTCGGAGTACTGCTTGAGCACCTTATCCGCCCACGCGGCTTCCTCCTCAGTGACGTCATAGCCCAGGTGCAGGGCAATGAAGTCCATGCCGTTGGTGGAGAACAAGTCGTAGTGGTTATCGTTATCGCCCTCAGCATAGGGGTGGTAGGAGGCATCCTGCTCAGCCCACTTGCCCGTGCCCTGCTGTGCCTCGTAGCGCTCCGGCCCAAAGTATTCGTTGTACAGGTTGTCGGCGCCGACATCCGCGCCGCTTTGGTTGTCGTGGTTGCCCGGCAGCACGCCGTTGACCACGCCGGCGTCCTCCAGAATCTTCTGGGCGTTGGAGGCTATCTCGAATTCCTTCTTGGCATTTGCGCGGTCATTGCCCGCGCCAATCCAGTTCTCGATGATGTCACCGGTGTGCGCAGAGTAGGCGATCTTGCGCTTCTCGGCGTTGTCCGCGATCCACTGGGTGGCGGCGGTGTAGCCGTCTTCCCACTTCTTGCGCTCCTCGGCGGTGGCCTTTTCTACCGCGCCTTCGGAGAGATACTGGGTATCGGTGTGGTGAGCGATGGAAAAGTCATAGTCGCTGGTGTCGGCGAACTGCTCGTTGACGGGCTCGTTGAGGTCATCGGCAAAGACGTCGTAGCCCACCAGCATGGTGTGGATGGTGTCACCGTCGACGAAATCTTGGTTGACCTCCGCGCTGAGGCTTACTTGAGCGTCGGCTGCGCCGCGGGTTTCTGCCAACTTCTCCCAGGTGTTGCTCTTGGTATTCCACGCCATAAGGCGCACCGAGCGCTTGGGATCCACGGTGCCGGACCAGGCGATGTCGTGAGCCTTCTTCTCAGCGTCTTTGAGCTTCAGGTCAAAGCGATGGAAGGGCATGTGCTCCGTGGAGCTGGACTCCTGGGCATCCTCGTTGTCCGGGTTGAGGGCCTTGTCGAAGTCCTCGCCGTCCTCGTACTCAAACTCCAGGCTCTCCGGGATATCCGTGAAGGTGCCTTGGAAGCCCTTGTCTGCTACCGCCACATCGGCTTCGGTGAAGGTGGTCTCCACGTCACCGCCGCTCGGGTTATCTGCGCGGGCGGAAATGGTCACGCCCTCGCCGCTCGGAGTGGAGTCGGTGCCGGCGGCCCCCGGGAGGTTGCCGGAAGTGAAGTCGATGGCCTGGGAGATGGGGTTGCCAAAGACATCGCGGCCCTCGACCTGGATGGAGTGGTTTCCTTCCTTGAGGCCGGTGCCGATTTCCTGCCCGCGCTCAATTTCCTCGCCGTCCAGGGTGTAGGTGAGCTCGCGGGAGATGAGGGCGGCGTCGTTGAACTGGACGTCGAAAGTCACCGGGCCCGTCAGGTGCTGACCGGCACTCGGAGTGGAGCCGGTGATCTCTGCCTTCTTATCGGTGCTCAGGTTGGAGTCCTCATAGAGGGCGGAAATCTCCTCCTCCCCGAGCGGATCGGAGAAGATGCGGGCTTCGCTCACGACGGCATCAGAGTAGAACTGGGCGGCGTTATCCCGGCCGGAGTCCGCGCCGATCATCACGGCGGTGGAGTTGGACTTGGGCTTGGTCACCTCACCGTTGATCTCGGTGTTCTCAGCCACCTTGGCACCGTTGACATAGAGCTCGCTCTTGGTGCCATCGTAGACGCCCACCGCGTGGTACCACTGGCCCGGCTCCACTTGCTGCTGGGCTTTCTTGTAGCCGTCGCTGCCGTTGACGGTGAAGGTCAGCTGGTCGCCGTAGATGACCATGGCCCAGCCGCCGGCTTCCTTGTTGGCGCAGAGGCTCTTTTCGTTGCCGTCGAACTCCCCGTCGTAGCGGAAGACGCATTCGACGGTGAAGCCGTCCTTGATCTGGTCAAACTTGTCCCCGATGTCAAAGCCGACGGCATCCTTGCGGCCGTCAAAGTGGGCCACGGGGCGCTCAAGCACGCTGTCTTGCTCCACGGTGGGCGCGCCGATGCTCAGCGGTGCGGCATCGGATGCGGAGTTGCTGATGGTCCCGTTCTCCAAGGACAAGTCCAGGATGTCTGCCTTGGGCAGGTTCTGGGCGGAGGCGAATGCGGGAGCAACAAGGCTTGAGCCAACGAGGCTGATGGAGGCGATCAGCGCGGCTTGATGCAGTTTTTTCTGAGACTTCTTTTGAGACACAAAAATTCCTTGACAGATAGCAAAAATGAAGAGACTTCCGCTTCTGAGGGCTCCACAGGAGCCGCACAGTTTACGGCCCGCCCGAGGCTAGGCCGCGCGTTTAACAACGAGTTGTCAGGTGCATGACGTCAAAGTAAACGGTGTTCAACTATCGAGTGACGGATATCTCCCGCTTCGCCCGGCCGTTGCGAACAGCACGGCCCTGCCCCGCCTTCTTCCCGTGGGCAGGGTGCGTTGGTGTGCTAGCTCAGCCCTAGCTCAAGAAGCCGAAGAGCTCGGCGCTGCGCTGCGCCAGGCGCTCAAGGCGCGATTCCGTCATGGAGGCGATCTGGTCGATGATTGCGCGGTCGCGCTCCAGGTCGGTGTCTGCCTGGTTCCACCAGAGGGCGAAGGTGGCGTCCAGCGAGCCCGGCGCGCCGGCCACCAGGTAGTCGTAGACGCGGTAGATGCGCTCGCGCTGGCGGTCCTGGCGGGCCAGGTGGGCGGGCTCATCCATGACGTAGAGCACGGCGATGGTCTTGAGCAGGGTTACCTCCGCCACCGCGCCCGGCGGGACGGCGAGGTCGCCGTTCATGCGGCCGAGGGAGCCGGCGTTAGCCGCGAGCGTGGCGGAAACGGTAGCGCCCACATAGCGGCCGACGAGCTCGGAGGTCATCTTCTTCAAGTTGGCATAGGAGCGCAGGGAGTAGTCGAAGTTGCCAATGGCGTTGATGACGTCCAGCTGGCGCAGGCGGTCGGCGGCCTCCAGGAGCTCGTCGGCAGTACCGCCGAAGGCCTTGGCGCCCTTGTCCGCGAGGTTGGCCAGCTCCACCAGGTCCCACAGCACCCCCAGGGAGATGCGGCGGGAGATGATGCCGTCTTCGACGTCGTGGACGGAATAGGCTATGTCATCTGACCAGTCCATCACCTGCGCCTCCATGGACTTGCGCTTATCGCTATGCCCCTGGCGCAGCCACTCCAGAATGTCCACGTCCTCGTCATAGGCGCCGTATTTGCGGTTGGTGGTGCCATCCGGGTTGGTCTTGGTCCAGGGGTATTTGCAAGCCGCATCCAGCGAGGCGCGGGTGAGGTTCAAGCCATAGCTGCGCAGGCCCGCCGGGGTATCCAAAACCACCTTGGGCTCCAGCTTGGCCAGGATGCGCAGGGTCTGGGCGTTGCCCTCGAAGCCGCCGAGGGCCACCTCGTTGAGCGCATTCTCGCCGTTGTGGCCGTAGGGCGGGTGGCCGATGTCGTGCGTCAGACCTGCCATGTCGCACAGGTCCGGGTCCAGCCCTAAGCCGGCACCGATGCTGCGGGCGATCTGGCTGACCTCCAGGGAGTGCGTAAGCCGGGTGCGCGGGGTATCACCATCGCGCGGGCCCACCACCTGGGTCTTATCCGCTAGGCGGCGCAGCGCCGCGGAGTGCAGGACGCGGGCGCGGTCCCGGGAGAAGGCGCCACGGTGCTCCTCGGATTTGAGCAGGGCCGAGCCTTTGGGGGACTCGGAAGCGAGGCGGGCGACGTCTTCTGCGCGGTAGGAATAGCTCACGGGTTTTAAGTTTAGGCGGAGTCCTGGCCTTCCTGGGTCTGCCTCGCGCCAATGACGCGGTGGCGCAGGGCCTGGTTGGGGCGGATAATGCGCTCGATGCGGTAGAAGGCCACGCGCACGCCTTCGGTGCGCTCCTCCCCCAGCAGGGTGCGCAGGCCCAGGTAGGCCAGGCCGCCGGTCTCGTGGGCCAGGTAGCGCCACCACGGGATGGAGAAACGCGGGGAAGGATAATAGGGCGTGCCCAGCACCGTTGCATCAATCCCCTCTTGGCGGGCGATGAGGAAGGTGCGCAGGCGGTGGAGCGGATCGGTGATGATGACGGCCTCGGTCACGCCGAGCTTCTCGCGCGCGGCAATCAGCTCGCTGCGGGTGTCCAGGCCTTCCTCGAGGGCGGTGACGTTGAGGGGATCGTCGTCAAGCATGCGCTTAGCCACCCCGGCCTCGGTGAACCTATCGCCGGGTAGCTTGCCGCCGACGGTGATGATGGGCAGGTCGTGCGCGGCGGCGTACTCGGCGGCGAAGCGCACGCGGCCGGTGAGGATGCGGGAGGGGCGCCCGTCGTATTGCGCGGCGCCGAGGACAATAACGTACTTCACTGTCTGACCACTCTAGCGCTGGGTGGGAAGGTATCGTGGTGCGCATGACTACTGCTGCTCGTTTTGGTCGCGCCGCCCTTGCCGCTGTGGTGTTGGGGTTGGCCACTGCTAGCCCCGCTATGGCTGCGGACTATGTTCTTGCCGCGCCCGAGGCGGCCTCCATTAAGGACAAGGTGACGGATGAGGCCGGGGTGCTCTCGAGCTCGGAGAAGTCCGAGTTGGAGGGCAAGATTGCCGCGCTGCAGCAGGAGAACCACGTGGTGATTTTCGTGGTCTTTGCCTCCTCACTGCCGGAGGGCGCGGAAAGCTACGCGGGTGAAATTGTGCAGTCCAAGGGCCCGAACTCTGCGGCCTATGTGGTGGGCGTGGATGATTCCACCGTGGGCGTGCAGACGGGTAAAGACTGGCCGCGTGGGCGCCTGGATGCGATGTATGACGCGGCCTACGCCAAGCTTGCCGACGGTCACCAGTACGGCGCTTCCGCGCTTGCGCTTGTCGACGCTGCCGCTACCGGTTCTGCGGGGTCTTCTTCTGGCACTTCTGCTGCTTCTGATTCCGATGGCTCCGGAGGACTGTGGCTCGCTGGCGGCGCGGGCGCGCTGGCTTTGGCGGGTGGCGGAATCGCGGTGGCCAACAGGCGCAAGACAAAGAAGGACTCGGCGGCCACTCTGGAGTCCGCGCGCCAGATTGAGCCGGGCAATACCGCGCAGCTCGACCGCCTGGATATGGATACGTTGGAGAAACTGGCGCAGGAGGAACTGGTCTCCACCGATGAGTCGATCCGCCGCGGCAAGGAGGAGCTCGACATCGCGGTGGCCGAATTCGGTCCCGAGCGCACCCGCCCGTTTACGCGCGCGATGAACCACTCCACGCTAACACTGCAGAAAGCGTTCCAGCTGCAGCAGAAGCTGCAGGACAACCTACCGGAATCGACTTCGGAGCGCCGCCAGATGCTGGTGGAGATTATCTCTTCCTGCGGGCAGGCAGATGATGCGTTGGATGAGCAGGCGGCGGACTTTGCCAAGATGCGGGACTTGCTCATCAACGCCGGCTCCAAGCTGGATGAGCTGACCCAGCGCACCGTCGATCTGCGCGGGCGTCTGCCGCAGGCGCGCACGACATTGTCCTCCCTCAGTGCTTCTCATTCCGAGGAGGCGTTGTCCTCGATTGCGGATAACCCGGAGATGGCGGAGGTCTCGCTCAACGAGGCCGAGAAGCTGCTTTCGCGCGGCCGCGAGCTGCAGTCCCAGCCCTCCGGGCAGCAGGGGCCGTTGGTGGGCTATATCCGCGATGCAGAGCATGCGCTCGAGGTCTCTGACCGTCTGCTCAGCGCCGTGGAAAACGCCGAGAACTCGATCACCGCGGCGCAGGATAACCTGCCGGCGCTCATCAATGAGGTCGAGGAAGAAATCGCCGAAGCCCAGCACCTCGAACAGCGCGGCAAGGCCCAGGGCTCCCCGGCGGATTGGTCCGCGTTGGAGTCACTACTCGCCCAGGCGCGGGAGGCGCTCAGTGCGGCTCGCCAGCAGGGCAAGGCCGATCCGCTGGGGCAGTACACCGCGCTGACGGCGCTCGATAGCAAGCTGGACGAGCAGCTCGATACTGTCCGCGAAACCAACGCCACCCGCGAGCGCCAGATTGCGCTCTACCGCCAGCAGATTGCCGCGGCCGAGTCCGCCATCCAGGCGGCGGAAGACTTGCTGTCCTCGCGCGGCCGCGTGGTGGGCCCCGATGCGCGCGTCGCGCTTGCCGACGCCTCCCGCCTCTTCGCCCAAGCCCAGAACTCCGCCTCCAAGGATCTGCGCGCGGCGCTGAACTTCTCCCGCGATGCCGCTTCTGCTGCGCAGACTTCGCTCAACCGCGCGAAGGAAGACCTGGAGGCTTATCGCCGCCGGGAGCAGCGCCGCCAGGCCACCGATGCCGCGGGCAACATCCTCACCGGCATGGTCATTGGCCAGATTCTCGGCGGCGGCAGCTCCCGTGGTGGCGGTTTCGGCGGCGGCTTCTCCGGTGGCGGTGGATTTGGCGGAGGCGGCTTCTCGGGCGGCGGAGGCGGAGGCGGTTTCCGCGGCGGCTCCTTCTAACCGCCCTCTCCCCTGCTCCGATTCCTCGCCTCCTCCCCTTTTCCGCCGGCGGCTCCCCCAGCCGCCTTCCTACTTCTCCCCTGCCCGGCGCCTAGGCCTCGAAGCCCGCGTCCCACACCCGGCATCTCATAACCGGGGCGGTCCCACATGGCATCTCGCAAAAGGCAAGCACCGCATTTCGCAAAAGGCATCTTCCAGAAGGCGTTTTCACAGCTAAAAACGCCTTTTGAGCCCTCCACATGGCGTTTTCAGCCCCAAAGGCGCCTTTTGTCAGATGCCATTTGTCAGATGCCTTCTGTCGGATGCCATTTGTGAGATACCGTCTGCCACATTTCCTGTGCACACATCGGGCGACTGGACCCCGGCCCGGTAGCCGGCCAATCAGCTCCTCGGATACGGGGTGGTGCAAACACACGGTAGGCGTAAACCAGTCATGCACATGGTTCTCGGCAAAAGGCTTCTCTCAAAAGGCTGCAGTCAAACGGTTTACTTGGGGGCAAGTAAACCTTCTGCACCGAGCTAGATGGTTCGTTTGGGGGTAAACAAACCTTATGACTGCAACCATCTAACTAGAACCCTCTACTGGCATACCAAGCCGAGCAAGGATGCCAGAAGAGCTCCCCTTTTAATGAAATCACCCAAGTTTCCACGCCAGTTCTGGCTATATCGCGGAAGGTAGGTTAGGTGCGAAGGGGGCGGGTGGAGCCGTCGAGAAGCAGGCAACAGTAGCTGGTGAAGGCGGCGTCCGCGAGGGGGAGCTCGCCCACCGCAACCTCGAGGTCGCGGCCCCGCGGGGCGGTGCGGGCGACCTCGTTGGCGTCTGCGAGAGCGAGGATGCGGCGCTCGCGGCGGAAGGGGTTCGTGCGCTCGAGCAAGTACTCGCGGCCCTGACAGACCGCGCGCAGCTTTTTCACCGTGAAGCTGGTCTGCTCCGCCGAAAAGTCGGGCCCGCGCACAGTAAAGCTGCGCGCACCCGGGATGTGTTCGAAGGCGATGGTGGCACCCGTTCCAGGCAGCAGCAGGCCCGTCGGTCTCACGCGGGCGATGACCTCGCCCGCGCCATCCATCAACGCCCCGTCGCGCCACACCCAGCGCTGCATCAGAGCAGCACCACAACGACCGCGACGATGGTCAGCAGCACCAACGTCGCGATGATCGGGATAGCGGTGCTCTGCGTCCGCGCCTCCAGAATCACACGCGTAAACCAGCTCAGCGCCGCAATTTCCGAATGATTGAGGTCATCGGAATCATCGCTTTTCTCGCCCTCAAACTCCAGGATGGCCTTACGTACACCCGAGTTCTTCGAGGAGAACTGCGCGATTTTCAGCCCGTCGTGGTCCTCAACAATCCAGTCGCCGCCGGCCTCGTTGATGAAGGCAAACGTGCGCCCATCCAGGGACGCCTCCAAGCGCTTATCGCGCTTGGGGTTGCCCGCCAGGCGGTAGACGCGGTCATCCTCCAGCGTCACCGACGCGCCCAAATCATCGAGCCCCAAGCGCCAGTGCTCGCCTTCCACGTCCGCCGAGCGCTCCTGGAACATGCCCAGCGACGCCGGACCCTCCCCCACGAGGAGCACCGGGTTCTTGCGGTCGCTGCGGTCCCAGCTGGTGTAATGCATTAGCAGCCGATCAGTCGAGCGGCCAGGTAAGCCTCAAGCTCATCAAGCTTGACGCGCTCCTGCTCCATGGAGTCACGCTCACGCACGGTGACCGCGTTGTCCTCCAAGGTGTCGAAGTCATAGGTCACGCAGAACGGCGTGCCGATTTCATCCTGGCGACGGTAGCGGCGGCCGATGGCACCGGAGGTATCGAACTCCACGTTCCAGTTCGCGCGCAGCTTATTCGCCAGCTCGCGAGCCGGGGTGGACAGCGCTTCCTTCTTCGACAGCGGCAGCACGGCCACCTTCACCGGCGCCAGGCGGCGGTCCAGGCGCAGCACCACGCGCTTGTCGGTGCCGCCCTTTGCGTTGGGGGCCTCCTCTTCGTCATAAGCGTCAACGAGGAAGGCCATCATGGATCGGCCCAGGCCGGCAGCCGGCTCGATGACGTACGGGGTCCAGCGCTCGCCGGACTCCTGGTCGAAGTAGGACAGATCCTCGCCCGAGCCCTTAGTGTGGACGGAAAGGTCGTAGTCCGTGCGGTTAGCCACGCCCTCCAGCTCGCCCCACTTGGAGCCCTTGAAGCCGAATGCATACTCGACGTCCACGGTGCGCTTGGAGTAGTGGGAGAGCTTCTCCTTCGGGTGCTCGTAGAGGCGCAGGTTCTCTTCCTTGATGCCCAGGTCGACGTACCAGTTGTAGCGGTCATCGATCCAGTACTGGTGCCACTCTTCATCCTCACCCGGCTTGACGAAGAACTCCATCTCCATCTGCTCGAACTCGCGGGTGCGGAAGATGAAGTTACCCGGGGTGATTTCGTTACGGAAGGACTTACCAATGTTCGCGATGCCGAACGGCGGCTTCATGCGCGCCGAGGTCATCACGTTCTTGAAGTTCACGAAGATGCCCTGCGCAGTTTCCGGGCGCAGGTAGTGCAAGCCCTGCTCATCATCGACCGGGCCGAGGAAGGTCTTGAGCAAGCCGGAGAAGGCCTTCGGCTCAGTCCAGTCACCCGGCTGGCCGGTCTCCGGATCGTTGATGTCAGCGAGGCCGTTGGCCGGCTCGTGGCCGTGCTTTTCCTCGTAGGCCTCGATGAGGTGATCCGCGCGGTAGCGCTTGCCGGTGTGCTTGGATTCCACCAGCGGGTCGGTGAAGACCTCGACGTGGCCTGAAGACACCCACACCTGGCGCGGCTGGATCACGGACGTATCGACGCCCACGACATCGTCGCGGGACTGCACCATGTGACGCCACCACTGGCGCTTAATGTTCTCCTTGAGCTCGACACCGAGCGGGCCGTAGTCCCACGCAGAGCGGGAACCGCCATAAATTTCACCTGCCTGGTAGACCAAGCCGCGGCGCTTACACAGGCTGACGACGGTATCAATGACGGATGCCATAGCTAATGGGACTCCTCTGGTAGGGGACAGTCTTTATACAGTGCGGCCTAGTCTAGCGCGCCCCCTGACACCGCGTGCCCTCACCCCGAAACTGTGGTGCATTTTATACACTTTTTCGCATTCTTCAGCTATAGTACCTATATCTCTCTTTTTAACTCTCCCCCAATAGATATGGTTGAAGGTGAATGGTGTGACCAACACCCAGAAAGAAGCTCTCTCGTTCGATCCCGCGGCAGCCGCCACCGTCATTAGCGCTTTAGATTCGCCATTACGCATCGACATCATCCGGCGCCTAGCTGAGCGCGATCACTACGTCCACGAACTCGTGGCCGCCACCGGCAAATCCCAACCGCTTATCAGCCAACACCTGCGGGTTTTGAAGCGCGCACACATCGTCGACAGCGAACGCCTCGGCCGCGAAGTCCGCTACTTTTTGGCGGCGCCAAAGGTCCTGCCGCTGCTTAGCGCCGCAGCATCAGCCACCGCTTAATGGAAGTGTATTGATAAGCTTTAGACCCATGGCCATCCACGACAGTATCCCCAAGCTCGGCGCTCGCAATACTCGCCAGCGCACCGCCGTCGTCGAAGTCCTGCGTAGTCTCGACAAGTTCGCCTCTGCCAAGGACATACACCAGGTGCTTATCGACGGCAACCAGAAAGTCGGCCTCACCACCGTTTATCGCACTCTCCAATCACTTTCGGAGATTGAAGCCGTCGACGCACTCCACATGCCCTCCGGCGAGACCCTCTACCGGCACTGCGATAGCGAAGCGCACCACCACCACTTGGTATGCACCAAGTGCGGCCGCACCGAGGAAATCGACGGCGGGCCGATCGAAGAGTGGGCCTCCTCAGTAGCCACGGAGCACGGCTTCGAGCTCACCGGGCACGATGCCGAAATCTTCGGCATCTGTGCCGACTGCTCCGCGGCGTCTTAGATTGCGGGCTACTTGACGCCGCCAAAGCGGCGGTCGCGCCGCGCGTACTCCTCCACCGCAGCGAACAAGTCTTCCGGTGTGAAATCCGGGAAGAGCTTGTCCTGGTAAATCATCTCTGCGTAGGCCGATTGCCAGAGCAGGAAGTTCGAGGTGCGCTTCTCGCCGGAGGGGCGCAAGAACAGATCCACGTCCGGCATATCAGGGTCATACATCACCGAGCTCACCGTCTTCTCATTGATGGAGCGCGGATCGAGCTCGCCGCGGGAGACTTGCTCGGCGAGATTCCGGATGCCGTCGACAAGCTCGGCGCGCCCACCGTAATTCACGCACATCACCAGGGTCATCTTGGTGTTGTCCTTGGTGAGCTCCTCGGCGGCCTCGAGCTCCTTAATAACGGAGCGCCACAGGCGGGGGCGGCGGCCGGCCCACACCACGCGCACTCCCCTATCGTTGAGCCAATGGCGCTGACGGCGCAGGACGTCGCGGTTAAAGCCCATAAGGAAGCGGACTTCCTCCGCGCTGCGGCGCCAGTTCTCGGTGGAGAAGGCGTAGGCGGAAAGGTAGGGAACGCCGAGGGCGAGGCAGGCATCGACGACGTCGAGAAGCACTGCTTCCCCGCGGCGGTGGCCTTCGGTGCGCTTCATGCCGCGCTCCTCTGCCCAGCGGCCGTTGCCGTCCATGACCAGCGCGATGTGGCGCGGCAGGAACTCCTGCGGGATAGCGGGCGGATGAAGGACTCGGTTCGGGTCAGGCGTAATCACGCATTACAGTCTACTGTTCCATGATCCCCAGCGCGCCAACGGAGCGCTCGAGGTGCCATTGCAGGTGGGCACGGGTCAGCCGGTGGGCCTCCTGGGCTTGGGTGTTCGTCGGCTGGCTGGGGTGACCGTGGGCGATAAGCCACATGTGGTGCAGGGTTTCCGGGTCCACCTCCGCGGCCCCGGGCGGGCGGCATTGGTGGCAGGCGGCCCCACCCACGGCTGGGTGGAAGGCGTGGTGGGGGCCGGGCCTTTGGCACTGGGCGCAATCGAAAAGGCTGGGTGCCCAGCCGGCGTGGGACATGGCTTGGAGGAGGAAGGCGTCGAGAAGCATGAGCGGATCGCCGTGCTGGAGTTGGTTGAGGACGTCGACGCAGGCATCGTAGAGGTAGGGGTCCCCGGGGGCATCGGCGGCGGCGAGGCGCTCGGCGGATTCGAGGGCGGCGCAGGCGGCGGTGTAGCGCTCATAATCCTCGATGATGCGCGCACCGAAGTAGTCCACGGTATCGGCCTGGGAAATGGTGTAGAGGTTTCGGCCTGGGTAGAGCTGCACGTCGAGGTTGACGAAGAGCTGCAGGCGCGAGCCGAAGCGCGATTTGGCGCGGCGAACGCCCTTGGCCACCCCGCGCACGAGGCCGTGGTGGCGAGTCAAGAGCACGATGATGCGATCCGCCTCGCCAAAATCATAGGAACGGATGACGAGGGCGCGGTCGCGGAAATTTTCGCGCACTTTAGAAGCCCAGGCGGCCCAGTGCCTTCGGGTCCGATTGCCAGTTCTTGAGCACCTTAATGCGCAGGTCAAGGTAGACGTTTTGGCCGAGCAGCTGGATGATTTCCTTGCGGGCGGTGCCCACGATGCGGCGGAAGCGGCGGCCGTCCTTGCCCTCGATGATGCGCTTCTGGCCGGGACGCTCCAGGTAGAGGATGGCGTGGACGTTGAGGACGTCGGGGCGTTCCTGGCTGGGCAGGATCTCATCGACCTCGACGGCGACGGAGTGCGGGAGCTCGTACTTCAGGCCGGACAGCGCAGACTCGCGGATAAGCTCAGCGATGCGCTTGGCCTGATCCTCGTCGGTGATGTGGTCATCCGGATAGAATTTAGGCCCCTCGGGGAGGTGGTCCACGATGACCTGGGTCAGCTCATCCAGCTGCACGCGCTCGGTGGCGGAGACGGGGATGACCACGGCGTCTGGGTTCTCCTCGGAGAGGAGCTCGTGGAGAGCTACAAGCTGGGCGCCGACTTGGTCCTTGGAGGCCTTATCCAGCTTGGTGACGATGCCGATGATGGGGGTCTTCGGGGCGACCTTGCTGACGTTCTCCAGAATCCAGCGATCGCCGGGGCCGATCTTCTCATCGGCAGGGATGGTCAGGCCGATGACGTCGACGTCTGCGTAGGTGTCCTTAACTACCTCGTTGAGGCGCTCGCCGAGCAAGGTGCGCGGGCGGTGCAGGCCGGGTGTGTCGACGAGGACGATTTGCGCATCCTCGCGGTGTACGAGGCCGCGGATGGGGTGGCGGGTGGTTTCCGGCTGGTCGGCGGTGATGGCGATCTTCTGCCCCACCAGGGCGTTGGTCAGGGTGGACTTGCCGGTGTTGGGGCGGCCGACGAAGGACACGAAGCCGGAGCGGAAGCCCTCGGGCGTGTCGGTGTATTGCGAATAGTCAGCGGCGTTGGCTTCGCCCTCAGCCGGCAGGTCCGCGAAGGCGGCATCGAAATCAGTGCTCATATCGCCTCATATCATAACGCACGAGCTGCCGAGTCCCGTTCTTGTTGTATCGCTCTGCTCTGGCTCTCGACGTGCGGCCCCGAGAGCTTCCTGCCGAGGGGCCTTGTAGTTTGGTCCTTCTACTCTGGTCCCTTCTCTGTGCAAAAGGGACCATCTGGTGACGGTTTTCGCCTATTAAATGGTCCCTTTAGTGTGCGAAGGGACCAGACTAGAGGGACCATTTGTGCTTTCACGGGGTTTATCTGGCCTGCAGATGGTTCGAGTCAGGCGGTTCTAGTCAGGCGGTTCAGGTCACAAGGTTTCTTTGCCCCCAAACGAACCATCTAGCGACCTCCAGAAGGTTTGTTTGCCCCCAAGAGAACCTTCTGACCCGAACCATCTGAGTAGAACCTTGTGGATGGAAACGACATCGTTGAAGGTGGGCCGCGAAAGCAGCGGTGAGGTGAGGGTGAAAGCTGATGGCGCGAGGTTATCCGCCGCATGGTGACTGCGAAAAAGCTTGCGCCAAACGGCATCTTGCACATGGTGTCTTGCAAACGGCGTCTTCCGAAAGGCGTCTTTGACCGCAAAAACGCCATCTGGACGCAGCAAAAGGCGTTTTTAGACGTGAAAACGCCTTTTGACAGATGCCTTCTGCGAGATGCCGTTTGCTGGACACCAAATGCCGGGCCAGGACACGACGCCGGGTCAAGGCATCCACGCCAGGCCGCGAACGCGCGCGCAGGGCGGTCACGGATTGACGGCTAGAGCTCCTCCACCCGGAACTGCAGCTGCGGGTTGGCAAAGACATCCTGCGACTCGATGAGCAGCAGCTCTTGGGAATCCGCCTCATAGGTGTTATGCAGCAAATCGTAGACCGAAGACGCAGTGCGCTTGAGCGCTTCCTTCGCATCGTGCGTTTCCACGTAGTGCCCCGTAAAGAGCGAAGCCGTGACATCGCCCGAGCCGTTGCGCTTGAAAGGCAGCTTGGGGGTGGCCACCAAGAAGGCGCGCTCGCCATCAACGGCGAGCATCTCAATCTCGTCCTCGCTGGTCTCCGGGCGCTGCACCGAGGTCACCAACACGGTCTTCGGGCCGATCTCCTGCGCGCGCTTCACCGCAGCGAGGGTCTGCTCCAGGGTGCCCACCTCACAATCAGTCAGGTAGCCCAGCTCAAACTGATTCGGGGTGATGATATCCGCAATGGGCACCACCTTATCGCGCAGCAGCGGCGGGATTTCATCGGAGACGAAGCAGCCGGATTTGGCGTTGCCCATCACCGGGTCGCAGGCATACAGCGCATTCGGGTTGACCGCCTTGATGCGGTTCACGGCATCCACGATGGCGCCGGCAATATCCGGACCGCCCTGGTAGCCAGACAAGATTGCATCGATGCGTGGGAAGGCGCCGCGCTTCTCGATGCCATCCACAATCGCCGTGACCTCCTCCGCCGGGATCATCGGCCCGCCCCAGTCGCCATAACCGGTGTGGTTGGAGAAATTCACCGTGTGAATCGGCCATACCTCATGGCCAGCGCGCTGAAGTGGAAAGACTGCTGCGGAGTTGCCCACGTGACCAAAGGTGACGTGGGACTGAATGGAGAGGATGTTCATAGTCCTCCATTGTGCTACGCCCCACGTAGCACCTCAACGTTTGGGCCGTTTTAGATTCCGCCGCCGGGAACTTCCTCATCGAGCTTCGCGCGCTCGGCGGCATCCGGGAAGGCCTTCGGGCCCGAGGGCTTGGGCTGGTAGCTCACGCCACGCGCCGCCAGGTCCTCGTACCAGTCCGCCAGCAGCTCGTTCTGCAGGCCGAACATTTCTTTCTCCTCCGCCGCAGTGGTGTGATCATAGCCCAGCAGGTGCAGGCAACCATGCACTGTCAGCAGGGCCAGCTCGTGGCCCAAAGAGTGGCCGGCCGCGGTGGCTTGGCGCTGCGCGAATTCCGGGCAGAGCACGATATCGCCCAGCATGGCCGGTCCGGCCTCGGCGGTGTCGGGGCGCCCGCCGGTAGCACCCGGGGTGAGCTCATCCATGGGAAAGCTCATCACGTCGGTCGGGCCTTCCAGGTCCATCCAGCGCACGTGCAAGTCCGCGATGGTATCCAGATCCACAGCGGTAATCGTGCACTCGGCATCCGGGTTAACGTCGAGGCGGCCGAGGGCGTAGGAGCAGACGTCGATCAGCATCTCCTCGTTCACGCCGTCATAACCGGACTCGTTAATAAATTCGATGCTCATTTCTTCTCCTCCTGCTCAGCAAAGTTATCGTAAGCCTCCACGATGCGCCCGACCAGCTGGTGGCGCACCACGTCGGCCGCGCCCAGCTCTGCGAAGTGGATATCCGGCACACCCTTGAGAATGCGCCGCACCAGGCGCAGGCCGGAGACCTGGCCGCCGGGCAAGTCCACCTGGGAAATATCGCCGGTCACCACGATGGTGGAGCCAAATCCCAAACGAGTCAGGAACATCTTCATCTGCGCCGGCGTTGTGTTCTGGGCCTCGTCGAGGATGACGAAGGCATCGTTGAGCGTGCGGCCACGCATATAAGCCAGCGGCGCGACCTCAATGATGCCGGCCTCCATGAGCTTCGGAATCATCTCCGGATCGATCATGTCCCGCAAAGCGTCGTAGAGCGGGCGCAGGTAAGGGTCGATCTTGTCATTGAGGGTGCCGGGCAGAAAGCCCAGCTTCTCCCCCGCCTCAACCGCCGGGCGGGTCAAGATAATGCGGCTGACCTGCTTGGCGCGCAGGGCCTGCACCGCCTTGGCCACCGCCAGGTAGGTCTTACCGGTACCGGCGGGGCCGATGCCGAAGACAATCGTGTTCTCATCGATGGCCTGCACATAGCGTGATTGGCCCACCGTCTTCGGGCGCACGGCCTTACCGCGGCGCGAAACGATATCCGCCGCGAGCGTCTCAGACACAGAGGCTGGGGCATCCACCGTGACCAGGTCCAGGGTGTGCTTCACGGTATCGGTGCTCACCGGATGCCCACGGCGGGCAATCGCCTCGAGTTCTTCGAGGACCTTGTGCGCGCGGGCCACCTCATAATCGGGGCCGGCAGCCGTGACGGTGGTGCCGCGGGCGAAGAGGTCCACGCCCACAAGGTTTCCCAAAACGCGCAGGTTATCGTCCGCCGGGCCGAGCACCGTGGCCAGGTAGGCGGAATCGAGATCAAACTTGGTGGTGATAATAGGCACGCCCAAAAGGCTACCAGCGCGAGGTCAGGGTGCCGATGCTGGCCAACGCCACCATGCTTGCCGACGCCGTCCTCAACACCTCCGGCCCCAACTTGATCGCCGTCGCACCGGCGTCCTGCAAGCGAGCCAGTTCCTCCGCGCCGATGCCGCCCTCCGGGCCCACCAGAAGGTAGATGGTCTCGGCGGCGTCGAGGTCAGCAAGGTCCTTAAGCCGAACCTCGGCTTCCTCGTGAAGGACCAAGGCTCGTGCGCCCGCAATCTCCTGACACAGCTGGCGGGTGGTCAGCGGGCCGCGCACGACAGGCACACGCGCGCGGCGCGCTTGCTTGGCGGCCGCCACGGCCGCGGATTCCCACTTGCCCAGAGCCTTCGGGGCCTTCTTCGAATCCCACTTGGACACGCAGCGATCCGCCTGCCAGGCGATGATCTCATCCGCCCCTGCCTGAGTGGCCAGGTCGACGGCGAGTTCGGCGCGCTCCGATTTCGGGATGGCCTGGACCACGATGACGCGTGGGAAGGGTTCGGGGATGATCGCGAGGTCGTCGACAAGCGCGGCCAGCGTGTCCTTGCCCTGCGTATCAGTGATGGTGGCGGTGGCGCGGCGCCCGGACCCATCAATCAGGGCCAGGTGCTCCCCTGGGCCCATGCGCTTGACGGTGACCGCGTGGCGGCCCTCCGCGCCGTCGAGGCCCACGGGCTGGCCGACCTCGGCGAGGGACAGGTCCGGGTGGAGGAAGACGGGCAGAGACATTAGCGACGGAACTTGCCTCGGAGGCGGGTAAAGAGGGATTCGCCCTGATTGTCACCGGCGCGGTGCACCTCGGTGCCGCTGTGACCGGCGGCGCGGACCTTTTCGAGGGCCTCGCGGGTCTTCTTATCCAGGTCAGTCGGGATCACCACATCCACGTGGGCGTGGAGGTTGCCAAAGCCATCGGTGCGCAGGCGCGGCATGCCCTTGCCCTGGAGCGTGATGGACTCGCCCGGCTGGGTACCCGGCGCGATATCGATGGTGAGCTCCTCGCCGTCGAGCTGCTCGACGGTACAGGAAGAGCCCAGAGCCGCATCCACCATGGGAACACGAACGGTCAGGTGCAGGTCATCGGCATTGCGCTCGAAGACGGGGTGCGGCTCGGTGTGCACCTCCACGTACAGGTCACCGGCGGGGCCGCCGCCGTGGCCGACCTCGCCCTGGGAGGCCATGCGGATGCGCATGCCATCACCAATGCCAGCGGGGATGCTCACCGTAATATCGCGACGCTTGCGCACGCGGCCATCGCCGCCACAGTGGCCGCAGGGATCGGTGACCACTTCGCCGAAGCCATAGCACTTCGGGCAATCGCGGGTGGTCATCATGTTGCCCAGCATGCTGCGCTGGACTTCCTGGACCTGGCCCATGCCGCCGCAATGGTCACAGGTGACCGGCTTGGCCTTGGACTCGGAACCGGTTCCCTCACAGCGGTCACAGATCACGGCGGTGTCCACCTTGACCTGCTGCTTGACGCCGCTATAGGCCTCCTCGAGGGTAATGGTGGTACGCAGGAGAGCATCATCGCCCGGCTGCACGCGGGAACGCGGGCCGCGGGAGGCCGCACCCCCGCCGAAGAACTCGGCGAAGATATCCCCGAGTCCGCCGCCGCCGAAACCGCCAAAGCCGCCGCCTTGGGCCGCGCGCTCCTCCATGGGGTCACCACCCATGTCCACAATCCGGCGCTTCTGCGGATCGAGCAGAACCTCCTGTGCAAGGGAAGCCTCGCGGAACTTCTCCGCGGCCTCATCATCGCCCGGGTTGACGTCCGGGTGGTACTTGCGCGCCAGCTTGCGGTAGGCCTTCTTAATCTCGGCGTCGGACGCCGACTTTTCTACACCAAGAATGCCGTAGTAGTCACGAGCCACGTACTGTCATCCTTCTATTTCTCGTTGATACTAAATCTAATCCGACGGGCTAGCTTACTCGCCCGCCAGGATTTCACTCACATAGCGTGCAACGGCAGAGACCTTGGAGATTGTTCCCGAATAGTCCATATACGTCGGCCCCACAACACCCAGCCCGCCGAGTGCCGCCGCATGCTCGCCGGTGCCAAAACCATAGCGCGTGGCCACGACAGAGGTTTGGCGCAGCTCGTCGGCTTCGTTCTCCTCGCCGATGGATACAGAAACATTGCCTAAATCCGGCACGCGCGCCAGCAGCTTGAGCACGACGACCTGCTCCTCAAGGGCCTCGATGATAGAGGGCAGGCCCTCGGTGAGGGCCACGCGGGTGAGGTTGGAGGTACCCGCCATGATCAGGCGATCGGAGGGCTGTTCCACGAGGGTCTCAATCAGCGTCGTCGCCGCCTTGAGGAGGTGGGGGCGGATGTCGGCTGGGGAGTCGTCGACAAGCGCGGCCAGCTCCACCGAGGCATCGGTGAGCGTCTTGCCTTCCAGGGCGGTGTTGAGGATGTCGCGCAGGCGGTGGGTCTGCTCGGGGTCGATCACGTCATCGAGCTCCACATTGCGCTGATCGACGCGCCCATTATCCGTAATCAGCACCAAGAGCAAGCGCACCGGTGAGAGTGCCACGACCTCGCAGTGCTTGACGCGGGAGACCTTGAGGTTCGGCATCTGCACGACGGCTGCTTGCTTCGTCACCTGGGCCAGCAGCTGGACAGACCGGCGCAGCACGTCTTCCAAATCCACCCCGCCTTCGAGGAAGGTAAGCATGGCGCGGCGCTCCGCTTTGGAGAGCGGCTTGACGTCGTGCAGCGTATCGACGAACTGGCGGTAGCCCTTCTGCGTGGGCACGCGCCCGGAGCTGGCGTGTTCCTGGGCGATGAGCCCTTCGGCTTCGAGCACGGCCATGTCATTGCGGATCGTCGCCGAGGACACGCCCAGCTGGTAGCGCTCGAGCAGGGCCTTGGAGCCGACGGGCGATTGCGAGGCGATATAGTCCGCGACGATGGCGCGCAGGACCTCTTGGCGGCGGGCATCGGTGGAGCTGGACATGTCTTTAAGGCTATCCGTTCTGGCGGGCGATGAAGTCGTCAAAATTTGGCACAGTGTAGCTCACCCTGCCGTGTTCTGGAGCATAGATCAATCCTTTACTAATGAGCTTGGCTCGCACAGGACCCAGTTTCTTCGTGTCTTTACCTAAGATGTCCGCGATGTCCTTGCTCGAGATTTCCTCTCCGCCAACCTTTGCCATCGCGGTCAAGTAGTCCCGCTCGGCTGGAGTAGCGCGATCCCACCTGGCTTGGAAAAACCCGCGGTCCAACTGCTCAATTCCAAGCCGCGCGGCGCGTCGAGCTGCATCGGAATCCATAGGTGAAGTTCGCGCAGTGCGCCACATTTGTGCACCAAATTCCTGGATGAAATACGGATACTGCCCCGATACATTAGCTAGATATTCAACTGCTTCATCGTCAAATTCCACATTCTGTGTCCGCGCAGGTTCACGGAAGGCGGCAACTGCGGCATACATTTCGAGCCTGCCAATTTGGTGCACCTCGAACATTCGCTCTGCATAAGAGCGGGACTCCGCCAGAATCCCTGGCAGACTCGGGAGCCCAGCGCCAATAATGTAAAAAGGCAAGCCCAGCTGCCCTGCTTCATGTTGTGCAGAAATGAGTGCTTCGAGCAGCTCTTCATCAAGGTCTTGCATTTCGTCGATGAAGATTCCTAAAGCTTTATCCTCCTTGAGGAGCGTCGTAGTGATGGCCTCGATCACATCGTGCAGATCAAGCTCAAGGTTTCCTGTTGCCGGAGGAATGTCTCCTACTTCAACCCCAAGGTCAATAATGCTTTGTCCTACCGAGAGCGAAAAAGATTTTACGGCCGCAGCAATAAAGTGAAAACCCTCAGATACCTTGGCTTTCGTCCGATAGCGCAAAGAGGCTTTGGCTAAACCTTGCGCTAGAGCACGGCGGGCTCCTTCTCGTCCACGTGCCCCCTGCGAAGCCTCAAACTTAATCGTTAGCCAGTCGGCTTGGTCAGCCTTCCTTTTTAATTGGTTGAGCAGCACGGTCTTACCCACTCCACGCAAGCCAACGAGCAGCATTGGACGGCCAAGCAATCCGTTCTGGACGCGTTTGACAAGATTGTCAAACGCATGAAGGTCTCTCTCGCGCCCAGTAAGAACTGTCGGCGCGATGCCCGAGCCAGGAGTATAGGGGTTTAAGGCGTCATCCATGCCACTAATACTAGCAATATCGAGAGCGACTAACAGGTTTCTCGACGTGGAGAGAGAAACTAACACCGCTATCAAACTTCCTGACGACAGGGGCAAAACTAACAAATTCCCGGCGGAGCTAACTTTAAGTCCCCATGTCTCCTCAACGTCGAAAGGCCAAGGCCTAGCCACTTCTTCGCAGCTTCGCGGTTGCATCACACAGCTGGTTCTACTCAGATGGTTCAGGTCATACGGTTTACTTGCCCCCAAACGAACCTTCTAGCAGCCTAAGGAAGGTTTGTTTGCCCCCAAACAAACCTTATGACTAGAACCTTTCCACTGGAACCATGTGCGGAAGGCTGAGGACAGGCCACGAGCAGGGTACGGCCGCTAATGAGCCAGCTGATGCGGATCCGGAGGTCGGCCCGCAGGCGGGGCAAGCCCCTAGCGAGCGGTGCCTTCGGCGGTATCTTCGGCGACAAGGAGGTCGGTGATGATCCCATCCGCGAGCAGGCGTCCCGCCTTGGTCACGCGGAGGTGGTCGCCGGCGCGCTCGAGCAGGCCGCGCTCGATGAAGCGCGCGGCGACGGGCTCGGCGGCCGGCGCTAGCCACGAGGACGGGATGCCCTCGCGCAGGCGCAGGCCGAGCATGATGCGCTCGGTGTGGCGATCGGCGGCGCTGAGCTCCTCGCGATCCTTGATGGGCAGCTCCCCCTCGCCCACGGCCTTGATGTAGGTCCGCGGGTTCTTCACGTTGAAGAAGCGCTCGTTGCCCAAATGCGAATGCGCGCCCGGGCCCGCGCCCCACCAGTTGCCGTCCACCCAGTAGATGCGATTGTGCTGGCACTCCCCGCCCGGCTTGGCCCAGTTGGAGACCTCGTACCACTCAAAGCCTTCGGCCTCGAGCGTGGAGGAGATCATCTCATAGCGCCGGGCCAGCACGTCCTCGTCTGGGGCCGGAAGCAGGCCCTTCGATACCTTGCGGGCCATGCGCGTGCCGTCCTCCACAATGAGCGAATACGCACTGATGTGGTCCACCCCGGTCTCCAGGGCGCGCTCCAAGGTCAGGGCAACGTCGGTGTCTTCTTCAGTCGGCGTGCCATAAATCATGTCCAGGTTGACGTGCTCGAAGCCCGCGGCGATGGCTTCGCGTGCCGCATCGAAGGCGCGGCCCGGGGTGTGGGCACGCTCGAGCACTGCGAGCACGCCCGGTGAGGCGGACTGCATGCCAAGGGAGAGGCGGGTGAAGCCGGCGTCGAGAAGCCCGGCAAAGTACTCCGGCGAGGTAGATTCCGGGTTGGATTCCGTGGTGACCTCCGCGCCCGGGGCCAGGCCAAAGGTGTCGCGCACCCGATTCAACACACGGCCCAGCCCCTCGGCCCCCAGCAAGCTCGGCGTACCGCCGCCGATAAAAACCGTTTCGGCCTCACGGCCCACCTGCGCCGCCGCCATCTCCAGCTCCTTCTCCAGAGCATCCAGATAATCGCTGGTCAGATCCCCTCCCAGCTCACCCGGGGTATAGGTGTTGAAATCGCAGTAGCCGCAGCGCGAGGCACAGAAGGGAACGTGAATATAAAGACCGAAGGGATCCATGGGGAACAAAATAACCGACTACACCGTTGAAGCGGTAGTCTATAGTGCATATTTGCAATCCCCGAAAGTTAAGAAAGGCCCCCTTTTTCGTGGAACCTCCGAGTCGATGTCCCCGCCGCCAACTCAAGGCGGTGGGGTAAGCCGTGTTATCTGCCATCCTGATGATTGTGGCGGGTTTCGCCGTCATCGCTCTCATTATCGTGGCCAACGCGTACTTCGTCGCGCAAGAATTCGCCTTCATGTCCGTGGACCGCACGCAGCTGCGCCAGCGCGCCGCTGCGGGGGATAAACCAGCGGAGCGCGCGCTCAAGATCACGCAGAAAACCTCCTTCATGCTTTCCGGCGCACAGCTGGGCATCACGATTACGGGCCTGCTTATCGGTTATGTGGCCGAGCCACTCGTGGGCCAAGGCCTGGGCCAGCTGCTCGGTGGCGTGGGCGTGCCCACGGGCGTGTCCGTCGCCGTGGGTACGGTGACCGCGCTGGCCGTGTCGACGGTTCTCACGATGCTCTTCGCCGAGCTCTTCCCCAAGAACTACACCATCGCCGCTCCCATGAAGACAGCGCTGTGGCTGTCCGCGTCCACGATGTGGTACCTCAAGATCTTCGGCTGGTTGATCCACTTCTTCGAGTATTCCTCCAACGCCATCCTCAAGGTCTTCGGCATCGAACCGGTGGAGGATGTCGATTCTTCTGCCACCACCGATGACCTGGAATCCATCGTGGATGCCTCCCACGAGGCCGGCGACTTGGATGAGGACACCTACCTGGTGCTCGACCGCCTCCTCGACTTCCCCGAACACGACGTGGGACACGCCATGATTCCGCGCTCGCGCGTGGATGTCATCGAGCCAGAGACCACCATCGGTGAGGTCCGCGAGATGATGTCGGAGAACCACACCCGCTACCCCATCATCGACGATGAGCACAATCCCATCGGCGTGGTACACCTCTACGACGTGCTGGGCACGGAGCTGCCCGCGGCCACCCCGGCCCGCGAAATCATGAAGGAACCCGTGGTGGTTCCGGAGCTCATGCCGCTTCCTGACGTCGTCACGGAGCTTCGCGACGCCGACGAAAAACTCGCCTGCGTCATCGACGAATACGGCGGCTTCGTGGGCATTGTGACCATGGAGGACTTGGCCGAGGAGATCCTCGGCGATGTCACCGATGAGCACGACCTCGAAGAGACCGAGGAGATCACCGAGCAGGACGAGACGCACTGGATCGTCGACGGTGACACACCCATCGACGAGGTCGAGCGCGCCATCGGCCACGACCTGCCGGAGGGTGATTTCGAAACCGTCGCCGGCCTGCTCATCGCGCACTCCGGCACGTTGCCGGAGGAAGGCGAAGAGCTCGCCATCGAGCTGGAGGCAGAGCCTGAAGACTGGGTCGACGGCGATGAAGCCCCCACCCGCACGCTCAACGTGCGCGTCGAGGAAATCGACCGCCACGTGCCCTCCGTCCTAGCCCTAGAGCTGGTGGAGGAATTCCCGGAAGGAGACGATGACTAATGACTGATACTTGGTGGTTCAACCTCCTCATCACCATTCTCATCATTGCTGCTTCCGGCTTCTTCGTGGTCATCGAGTTCTCCCTCATGGGTGCGCGCCGCAACCGTCTGGAGGAAACCGCGGAATCCTCCGCTGCCTCGCGCGCGGGCCTTCGCTCGCTCAACGAGCTGACCATCATGTTGGCCGGCGCCCAGCTGGGCATTACCGCCGCAACCTTCGTCCTCGGTGCCGTGACCAAGCCGTGGGTCCATCACCTGCTCATGAGTCCGTTGGAGGCCCTCGGCTTGCCGCTGGGCGTTGCTGACGTCGTCTCCTTCCTCCTCGCACTTTTCGTCGTGACCTTCCTGCACCTGGTCATCGGCGAGATGGCGCCGAAGTCCTGGGCCATCGCCCACCCGGAGACGGCCCTGCAGCTCATTGCGGTTCCTGCCCGCGGCTTCATCTGGCTCTTCCGCCCGCTGCTGATCTGGATCAACAAGATGGCGAACAAGCTGGTGCTCATGACCGGCGAGGAACCCGTCGACCGCGCCGGTGCGGCTGGCTATGACGCGGAGACCCTGCGCCACCTCGTCGAGCACTCGCGGCAGACGGGCACGCTTGACGACGACTCCGCGAACCAGATCACCGGCGTCATCGAGCTAGAAGCGTCCACCGCCGCACAATTGGCCCGCGAGCACGGCTCGGAAATCTTGCCTCTGTCTTCCGATGCCACGGTGGCTGAGCTGCACGACCTCGTCGTAAACAAGTCCATCATGCGCGTGCTGGTCTACCCTCGCGCCTCGCGCATTCCGCGCATCGTCCACGTCCGCGATACCCTGCTGGCGGATCCGGAAACCCCGGTGCTGGAGTTCTCCCGCCCCGCGTTGGCGGTGAGCTCCTCCTCGACCGTGCAGAAGACTCTGGATCAGATGCGCGCCCGCAACGAGCAGCTCGTCATGGTGGGCAAGCCCACCAAGGACAAGACCGTGTGGATCCTGACCTGGGATGACATCATGGGCCAGCTGTGGCCGCAGATTACGGAGCAGCTGGACCAGGCCGCGCCGGCCGCCAAGAACCCGGGGGTCTAGCGCTTGCGCGCTAGACGGGGGCACACGAAGCTAAGCGTGGCTCACGAAGATAGACAGGGGAACACGAAGCTAGGCGGTGGCACGCAATACTAGGCGCGCCACGCTAACTACGAAAAGCGCCACCGAGAGAGGGAATCTCGGTGGCGCTTTCCTTTTGTCCTTGTGTGTTGGCAACAAGGAAGTCTGTGATGCGGCTCCTTAAGCGGTCGTGGCGGCCTGCTTCTGGCGCTTAGCCCGGACGCGGGCGACGACGGCGTCGATACGCGCGCGCTCCTCTAGGAAGGGCGGCGGATTGTGCCCGCGCATGGTGCGCACGAAGGCGGGGTGTGCCTCGACGACGGTGTGACGCCAGGCTTGCACGGCAATAAGGGAGGATTCTCCCGCGCGCTTGTACAAGTTCGGCAGGGAAACCACGTCGAGGTTGCGGGCCACGGCGTCGGTTTGCGCCAGCACGTACTCCACCAGCTCGCGCAGGTAGGCAGCCACCGCGGCGGTACGGCCGCGCAGGGTTTCTGCCAGCTCGGAGACCACGACGGGCGGGCCGGAGATGGGCAGGCGCTCAGCGAGTGCGCGGGCGGTGAGCTGCTTCGGTTCCTCGACGTCATTGTCGCCGGAGGAGGCAGCCGAGATGGTGCCGGACTTCAGGCCGGAGACCAGCGCCTGGCGCAGGCCGATGAGCTCGCCGACGCAGCGCCCGGAATCCACGCGGGCGTCTTCGACGATATCCCCCAGCTCGGCCAAGCAGTCGAGGGAGAGTTCATCGTCCCAGTCCTCGATGGCCTCGATGAGGTGCTCGATGTAGTCGACGACTTCATCGCCGATGTTATAGATTTCTTGGGTCAGCTCACGGTGGCGCAGCTCGGCTGCGATCTTGTGCATAGGCCGCCCTTCCCGTGAGAACCTCTAGTTGAGGTTTAGAGTTTTTCTGACCCCGCTGACTCTATTAGAGATCCTCGGATTCGGCTGCGCGACACTCCGAAGGAATTCACAGACTCCGCCCAGCCTTATTTCTTGCCGGCGTAGAGGCGCTCGATGTCGGCCGCATAGCGCTGGGCCACCACGTAACGCTTGACCTTCAGGGTTGGGGTGAGCTCGTTGCTTTCCTCGGTGAGGTCCTGGTCCAGGATGACGAACTTCTTAATCCCCTCCGCGTGGGAGACGGTGGCGTTGACCTGGTTGATGGCGTCCTGGATATCCGCGCGCAGCGCCGGATCCGCAGCTACCTCGCGCATACCCTTGGTCGCGGCGATGTTGTGGTCGGCCTTCCACCGCTTGAGCGCATCCTCATCCAGGGTGAGCAGCACGCCGACGAAGGGCTTGCCGTCACCAACCACCATGGCCTGGGAGATCAGCGGGTGGGAGCGCAGGATATCTTCCATCGGGCCGGGCGAGACATTCTTGCCGCCCGCAGTCACAATGAGGTCCTTCTTGCGGCCGGTGATAACGAGCTTGCCTTCTTCGTTGATCTCACCGAGGTCGCCGGTGTTGTACCAGCCATCCTGCAGGGCATTCTCGGTGGCTTCCGGGTTCTGCCAGTAGCCCTTGAAGACGATATCGCCCTTGATCAGGATCTCGCCGTCCTCGTTAATGCGCATCGTCGTTCCGCCCAGCGGCGGGCCGACGGTGCCGATGGACTGATCCACGAAGTCCACGGCGGCGGCCGCTGCGGTCTCCGTAAGTCCATAGCCCTCGTAGATGGTCACGCCGATGCCGCGGTACCAGTGCAGCAGATCCTGCGAGATGGCCGAGCCACCGGAGATGCAGTACTTGACCTCGCCGCCCATTGCCTGGCGGATGGCGGAATAGACCAGCTTGTCAAAGGCCTTGTGCTTGGCCTTGAGAACTCGGTTGGGGCCCTCCGGGGTATCCAGCGCCTTGGAGTATTCGATGGCGACTTTCTCCGCGCTGTCGAAGATCGCGCCCTTGAACGCGGAGGAACCATGCGCCTTGGCGGACGCACCGTTGCGTACCTTTTCAAACACGCGCGGCACGCCAAGAATCAGGTTCGGGCGGGAACGAGCGAACTCAACGGTGATGGTGCTGAAGTCCGCCCAGTGGTTCTGGGACGCACCACCGATGGTGACCGCCAGCGACACCGCACGGCTGAAGACGTGTGCCAGCGGCAGGAAGGTCAGGACGTGTGCGCCCGGCACGGCGATGGCACCAATGGGGTTGGTCAGCAACCCGCGGGCTTCCGCCAGCCAGTTGCGGTGGGTCAGCATGCAACCCTTGGGGCGCCCGGTGGTGCCGGAGGTGTACACCAGGGAGGCGACGTCGTCAGTGTGCGTAGCTTCGATGCGCTGGTTGACGGTGTCGTCGCTGATGTCGCGTCCCTCAAACTTCAGCGTGTCGATGGCCGAAGAGTTGATTTCCAGAACACGGCGCAGCTGAGAGGGGGAACCGTGCAGCTGCGGGGTGCCGTCCTCCTGCAGCTTCAGGTGCTTGACCAGCTCGGAGTGCTCGCGGGTTTCCGTGATGGCGAGGATTGCGCCGGAGTCTTCGATGATCCACTGAACCTGGGACATCGACGACGAGGGGTACACCGGAACGGAAACCGCACCGGCGGCCCAGATGGCGTAGTCCAGCAGGGACCACTCATAGCGGGTGGTGGAAATGAGCGCCACGCGGTCACCCTGCTCCACGCCGAAGGCGATGAGCCCCTTGGCCACCGCGTAGACTTCCTCGACGAATTCCTTGGCGGTGACGTTGACCCACTCGTAATTCGCCGGGCGGGTAAACAGCACGCCATGTGGGCGGGCGTGCGCCGTAGCCATCATGGCGGTAAGGCACGTTTCGCCGTCCTTGATCTCGAATTCCGCTTTGGTGTGCGCTTCATTCAAAGTCACAGTTGTGTCCTTTCCCACAAAAACTAAATTCCAGCCCACTCTACCAACCTGATTTATTACGCGCGTGGGGAGGGCGTGGCACAATTGGGGGATGTGACTACCCGTGATCTGCTTCAAGAACTTGCCCAACGCCACGGTGTGGCCTGCGAGTACACCGCCCAGAACGGACAGCCTGTGTACGTCAGCGAGGAGACAATCACCTACACGCTGCGCGCACTCGGCGTCTCTATCTCCGACCGTCCGGACGATGAGGAGCTAACCCAAGCCCTCTTCGAGGACTACCTCGCTCGGGCTTCCCGCCCGCTGCCGCCCTGCGTGGTGGCCCGCGAAGGCGCCGAAAAGTCCTTCGCCGTCCACGTCCACGACGGGGATCCGGTCGCCGTCACCATCGAATTGGAAAGCGGCGAGACCCGCCCGACTTACCAGGACCCCAACGATGCCCCGGCTGCCGACGTCTCCGGAACCATGTGGGGCGAGGCAAGCTTCCACGTCCCCGGCGACCTGCCTCTCGGATTCCATAAGCTGCTCCTGTCCTCTCCCGGCATCGGAGAGCACGAGTGCCCGCTCATCGTCGTGCCGAACCACCTGAGCACGGCGGATCGCTACCTTGAGCGCCCCGCGGCGGGTGCGATGGCGCAGCTGTACTCAGTGCGTTCCGAGAAGTCCTGGGGCATGGGTGATTTCGGTGACTTGGCAGAGCTGGCGGAACTGCTGGCGCCGGACTACGACTTCCTCCTTATTAATCCGCTGCATGCTGGCGAGCCGATTCCGCCGGTGGAAGACTCGCCCTACCTGCCCACCACGCGGCGATTCATCAATCCGATCTATATCCGCATCGAGGACGTCCCGGAGCTGAAACTACTCAGCCCGGAACTCCAGGATGACGTGGCCGAGCTGGCCGCCGAGTTCCGCGAGCGCAACCTGTCTGCAGAAGAGATTGATCGTGATTCCATCTTCGAGGCCAAGCTGCAGGTCCTCCAGGAGCTCTTCAACAAGGGGATGACCCCGGAGCGCCGCACCGCCTTTAGCGAGTACAAGCGCCGCGAGGGCCGTGGCCTGCGCAACTTCGCGCTGTGGTGTGCCGAGACCGAGCTCGAACGACACAGCGGTCGCCGCCACGCGCTGAGCCTCGACGTCAGCGAGTTGGCCGAGTTCTATTCCTGGCTGCAGTTCCTTTGCGATGAGCAACTGGATGCCGCCCAGCGCCGCGCGCTCGACGCCGGCATGAGCATCGGGCTTATCACCGATATGGCCGTGGGCATCCACCCCGCCGGTGCCGACGCCGTCAATCTGGCGGAATACCTCGCCCCGCAGTGTTCGGTGGGCGCCCCGCCGGATGATTACAACCAGCAGGGCCAGGACTGGTCCCAGCCGCCGTGGCACCCGGTGCGCCTGGCGGAATCCGGCTACCAGCCGTGGCGTGACTTGCTGCGTACGATGCTGGGCAACGCCGGCGGCCTGCGCGTTGACCACGTGCTCGGCCTGTTCCGCCTGTACTGGATCCCGCGCCACTCCACCCCGCTCAACGGCACCTACGTGACCTATGACTGGGAGGCTATGCTCGGCATCCTCGCGCTCGAGGCTGAGCGCGCCGGCGCGGTCCTCGTGGGCGAGGACCTGGGCACCCTGGAGCCGTGGGTCCAAAACGCTCTGCGCGATATGGGCGTGCTGGGCACCACGATCATCTGGTTCGAGCACGCCGAGGACGGCCCCACCCCGCGCCCGCAGGATCAGTACCGCCAGATGGCGATGTCCTCGGTGGGCACGCACGATCTGCCGCCAACGCTCGCCTTCCTGCGCGGGGACCACATCGCGCTGCGCGCCCGCTTGGGTCTGCTGACCCGCCCAGTGGCGGAAGAAGAAGCCGAGGACCGCGCGTGGCAGGAAAAGGTCAAGGACAACCTGCAGGCCTATGGCATGTTGGACAACCGCGAGAGCGAAGAGGACATGCTCGTTGCCCTGCACCGCTACATCGCGGGAACCCCGTCGGCGCTGACGGTGACCAACCTGGTGGACATGGTCGGTGACGTGCGCGCCCAAAACCAGCCGGGCACGACGAAGGACCAGTACCCCAACTGGTGCATCCCGCTGTGCGATACCGCCGGCAAGCCGGTGTTGTTGGAGGATCTGCCAAAACAGGAGCTCTACCAGCGCCTCGCCCAGGCCGCCACGAGGCCGGGTGCCGGGCGCTAGGGCTAGGAGGGGCGTCGGCAAGCGCGGCGCCCCTAGCGGCGTCTTCCCTTCAGGAAGACCCCCTTAAAAGACAACGCCGACGATGGCCACCACGACGATGAGCGCGATCATCAGCCAGAGGGTCACGCTCACTCGGGACTTGGGCAGTGCGCGTTTGCGGTGGGGAGGCTGCGGGCGCTCGGGGTCCCACAGGCCTTCGCGGTGATCATCGTCAGTCATGTTTCTTCATCCTAGTCGCGGGTGCTAGCCACGAATTCACACGGTCGATAACCCACATCAGCACCCACCCCATGACGGTCGCGGCCGGCACTGCGGTCACGGCGAGCACCGCCATCTGCGCCCACACTGGCGCCTGCACGAGCCATTCCATGCCCTCAGGGTAGCCTGTTGTCCATGAGCAGTGCACCTTTCGACGTCACCTGCCCCGCGGGCACCATCACCGGCTACCTCGATGGGGACGTGGCCCATTTCCGCTCCATCGAGTACTCCCACATCCCGGGAGATTTCGATAACCCCGAGCCCGCCCCGCCGCGTGACCAGGACGCGCGCGAACCGCATCCGGAGAAGGTCGCGCTGACCATCACCGCCCCCGCGCCCGGCAAACGCACCGCCGCCCTAGCCCCCACGCTGGTCTACATCCACGGCGGCCGCTACGAGCACGGCTCCCACGAGGACCCCCGGGCGGAGGGTACGCCGACCGCGGAGGCGGGCATCGTCCACGTGCAGCTGGACTACCGCGTGGGGCTGCCGGGCCTGGCCCGTTTCCGCGATGATGAGCCCAACCACTACCGCGCCATCGAGGACCTACAGCTGGGCTTGGAATGGATTCAGCGCAACATCGAGTCCTTCGGCGGCGATCCCACCAACGTCACCGTCGTGGGCCAGTCCGCCGGCGCCAATGCCGTTCTCTGGCTGTGTCGGCGCGACCACTACCGCGGGGCTTTTCGCCGCGCCGTGGCGCTCTCCCCGGGCTTCCCTCGGGAGAGCTTCGAGAAGCGCAAGGCCACGCTGCGCCAGGTGATGAAGAAGCCCATCACGCGCTCCTCCCTCGCGGCGATGAGCCAAGAGGAGCTCGCGGCCGGCTACGCCAAGTTCCGCAAGAAGTACAGCCTCGATATGGCGCTGGGCCCTACCCCACTGGAGTGTGGGCAGCTTGCCGACGTCCCCCTCATCCTCGCCAGCACCCGCGACGAGTTCTACAACATCCCGGCCACGCAGAAGATCGATCGCTCCCCTTTCCGCAGCCTCATCCTGCGCTATGTGGCCCCGCGCTTTGGATTTCCCCGCAATGGTTTCAAGCCGTGGTATCAGGTGGCACAGCACATGGATAAGGACCGCCCTATGGGCCGGTTGGTGGGTGATGCCATCATCCGCCGCTGGGCGGCAGAGGTGGCGGAGAAGGCACCAGGTAAGACCTGGATGGTGGAGTTCACCCGCTCCTCGGGCCCGGCCTTGCACTGCGAGGAGCTGCGCCCGCTCTTTGGGGACACGGAGCTAGCACAGTGGCTGCGGGACTTCGTGCGCACCGGCGAGCCCGGTTTCGAGGCCTACCGCCCCGAGCACGCCATCTGGGAATACAACCTGGATAACGGCGAAAACCGCGTGGCCTATTCCAGCCTGGATTATATCTCGGCGGCCTTCGCCCAGGATGGCAGCCTGCTTTAGGCCAACAGGGCCTCGCGCAACGGCTCGTGGGCCAGCTCCTCAACCATCCACGGGCTAAAGGCGAATGGCGTGGCATCGGTGGCAGCGAGGACATCGCGCACCGGGACCCACGCGAAGGAGTCCACCTCATCCGGGTTAGGCGTGGGTTCGTCGGTGGTCTCAAAGAGATAGACCGGGCAGATTTCGTTTTCCACCACGCCGGAGGAATCCACGGCGCGGTAGGAAAAGTTCGGCAGCACTAAGTGAGGGGTGCCGCTGAGGCCAAGTTCGAACTGGGCGCGGCGCACGACGGCGTCGGCAGTCGGCTCATCCGGCCCGGGGTGTCCGCAGAAGGAATTGGTCCACACACCAGGCCAGGTCAGCTTGGACAGTGCGCGGCGGGTCAGCAACAGCTCGCCTCCGCGCACCACCCAGGCGGAGAAAGCAAAGTGCAGCGGAGTATCCGCGGTGTGGACGGCGGCCTTCTCAGCGACGCCTGCGGGCTTGCCCTCGGGCGAGGCTAGAACGACGAGTTCCGTCATAGATTGAGGTCTCCTACAAAGCGCACGTTGCCGATGTTAAAGCGCGCGTTCCACAGGTTGCCGGGGGCAACGTCATAGACATACTGGAGGTTGGTGGACGCGCCTGCCCCCAGCGGGTGGTCCAAGCCCGGCGCGGGCAAGTCCGTGTTGACGGCCGGGTCATAAGCAATCGGATCCACGGTGGCCCAACCGCCGTTGCCGTCGGCGCGCTCGAGGGTGGGTTCCGGGAGGGCGTCGGCAGGCATGGGCACCTCGTTGAGGTTGTGGATCTTCACCGTGAGCACCGTTCCACCGCCGCCGGAGTACAGGCCCTGCAGCTCATACTCCACGTTGAGTCCCTTGTCCTTGACAGGTGCCGCCAGGTTAGAGGTCACCTCTTCGGCGTCCACGTCTTTAGCCTCAAAGGTCGGCGGCTCCGAGCTGGACACCACGATGTTGTCCTGCGGGCCCGTGTCCGGCGGCTGGAGGATGCTGCAGCCTGAGAGGGCAACCAGGCACAGCGGGGCACACGCTAGGGGGAGGTACTTCTTCACCGCGAATCCTTTTCCATCACGACTTCGGTTTCTCCCTTACCTTAGTCGACGGGTTGGGTATTCCTATTAAGGGCGTAACATCGGCCGACGATGAACTCTATTCTCCGCATCGTCCGCAGCGCGTCTGCGCTGTGGCCGTTCTATCTCGGCGTCCTAATCACCGCGTCAGTTACCGCGATTCTCTCGCTGCTGACTCCCTTCATCCTCCGCGAGGCCACCGATACCGTCGTCGCAGGAGGCCCGCTGCGTACCATCCTCTGGTGGGTCGTCGCGCTCTTTGTGGCAGATGCGCTGGGCAACGTGGTGAAAAACATCGGCGGCTATATCGGCGACGTCATGGTGGCGCGCCTGCGCCAGATTCTGTCCACGCGCTACTTTGCCAAGCTGCTCTCCGTGCCGCAGGGCTATTACGACAACCAGGTCACCGGCACCATCATTGCGCGCTTGGACCGCTCGATTGCGAATACCACGCAGTTCCTGCAATCCTTCTCCAATAACTTCTTCGTCATGCTGATCCAGGCCGCGGCGGTGTTGGTCATCACCGCGGTGTACTACTGGCCGCTGGCCATCTTGCTGGCAGCGCTCTTCCCCATCTATATGTGGCTCACCGCGCTGACCTCGGAGCGCTGGCAGAAATTCGAGGCCATCAAGAACGAAAACATCGACGTGGCCAATGGGCGCTTCGCGGAGGTCATCGGCCAAGTGAAGGTGACCAAGTCCTTCGTGGCCGAGGCCCGCGAGTTGGCCTCCTTCGGTTCGCGCTACCGCACGGTGGTGGATACGACGAAGCCGCAATCGCGCTGGTGGCATTCCATGGATACCGCGCGTGGCGCGGCCATGGCGCTGATCTTCTTAGGCATCTATGGCCTGATCTTCTGGCGTACCTTGGAGGGCCACTTCTCCATCGGTGACATGGTCATGCTCCTGCAGCTGGTGAACATGGCCAAGCAGCCGGTGTTCATGATGAGCTGGATCGTGGATGTCAGCCAGCGCGCCATTGCCGGCTCCAAGGACTATTTCAAGGTCATGGAGGAGACCCCGGAGCCCACGGTAAACCCGCAGCTGGTCGCCGCCGCTGAAACCTCCGACGTCCCCGATCTCGATCTCACCCCGGCCGAGCCGCTGCGCCCAACACAAGGCCCGGTCTTCGCCTTCGAGGACGTGTCCTTCTCCTATGAGTCGGATAAGCCGGTCGTCGCCGGCATTTCCTTCGCCGCCGAGGAGGGCCACAAAGTCGCGCTCGTCGGCGAGTCCGGCGGCGGCAAGTCCACCTTGGTCAACCTGCTGCTGGGCCTGTACCAGCCCACGGAGGGAAAGCTGACGGTGCTGGGGCACGACGCCGCGGAGCTTACCGCCGAGCGCCTGCGCGCCTCAGTCGGCGTGGTCTTCCAGGAGTCCTATCTCTTCTCAGGCACCATCAAGGAAAACATCGCTTATGGCAAGCCGGAGGCGACGATGGAGGAGATCGTGAACGTCGCCAAGCGCGCCAATGCACACGACTTCATCGAGGAATTCCCCGATGGCTATGACACCGTCATCGGTGAGCGCGGCCTCAAGCTCTCCGGCGGGCAGAAGCAGCGCGTGGCCGTGGCGCGCGCCATGCTCAAGGACGCCCCCATCCTCGTGCTCGACGAGGCCACCTCGGCGCTGGACACCAAGGCCGAGCGTGCCGTGCAAGCGGGCCTGGATGAGCTCATGAAGGACCGCACCACGCTCATCATCGCGCACCGCCTGTCCACCATCGCGGACGTGGACACCATCATCACCCTCGACCACGGCCGCATCTCCGAAATTGGTTCGCCGGCCGAGCTGGCGCAGTCCGGCGGCATCTACGCCGAGCTGCTGCGTTTGACCCAATCCGCCTCCGCCGCCGACCGCCAGCGGCTGAAAAAATACGGATTTGTGCAGCCCAACGACGAGTAAGGTGGGGCGCATGCATTTCCCTAGCCTGAAAGAACTTAGTGCCCGTGGTACCCGCAAGTGGACCGTCTTTGACGAGGACATCATTCCGCTGTGGATCGCTGAATCGGACTTCCTCACCGCCCCCGCGGTGAAGGAAGCAATACAGGAGGCTGTCGACGCCGAATCCTTCGGCTACACCCCAGCCCCCAAGGCCTCCGAGCTCAACGCGGCCCTGGCGGATTTCTATGAATCGCGCTACGGCTGGCGCCCGGAACACGTCTTCTGGATTGGGGACGTCGTGCGCGGGCTGCTGCTCGGGGTGCAGTACTTTACTGAGGGCGCGGTGGCCGTACCGGTTCCGTCTTACCCGCCGCTGCTGGAGCTGCCGGAGACCGCGGGACGAGAGAAGATAGAGACCTCGCTGGAGCTAGACGATATCGAGCGCGCCTTTCAGGCCGGCGCCGGTTCTATCCTGCTCTCCCACCCCTATAACCCGCTGGGCATCGTCTTCGACGAGGATTGGCTGCGGGGACTCGTGGAACTGGCGGATAAGTATGATGCCCGCATCCTCTCCGATGAGATCCATGCCCCGCTGGTCTACGAAGGCCGCCACATCCCGCTGGGTTCCTTGTCCGACCGCGTCATCACCGTCACCGCCACGTCCAAGGCGTGGAATACCGCGGGTCTGAAGTGCGCGCAGGTAATCTTGTCCAACTCCGTGGACGTGGAGCGCTGGAATTCGCTGACCGGTGTGGCCAAGGACGGCACCGGCACGCTGGGCGTTCTGGCGGCGGAGGCCGCCTACCGCGACGGCGGGGAGTTCCTCGACGAGGAGATCGCGTACCTGAAGAAGACCCGCGACTGGCTGGTGGAGGAGCTGCCCAAGCGCGTGCCGGGCCTCAAGACTTCCCACCCGCAGGCCACCTACCTGCTGTGGTTGGACTTTTCCGGGACCGCTATTGGTGATGACCCGAAGCCCGCAGCGTGGGTCCGCGAGCACGCCAAGGTGGCTCTCAACGAGGGCGTGACCTTCGGTACGGGCGGCGAGCACCACGCGCGTTTGAACTTCGCCACCTCCCGCGAGCTGCTCGAAGAAGCACTGGATCGGCTGGAGAAGGCCTTCAGCTAGAGTTTACATCTCATGTCATGGGCATTATTCTTAGAAAAATGTCCATTAATGACGCTCAGGCTCCCTCTCAGTCCGCCTCGAAGACGGGTTCTCCCATCGGCATCATCATCGTTGCCTCACTCATGCTCTTCTCCATGTTCTTTGGAGCGGGCAACCTGATCTTCCCACCGGAAGTCGGTGTCTCCTCCGGCACCAACTTCTGGCCCGCCACCTTGGGCTTCCTCGCCGCCGGCGTGGCGCTGCCGGTCTTGGCTGTGGTCGCGGTGGCCATTTCCGGCCAGTCCGTGCGGGACATCGGAAACCACGGCGGCAAGATCTTCGGCGTGGCCTTCTCCGTCATTGCGTACCTGGCCATCGGTGCCTTCTACGCCCTGCCGCGTACCGGCGCGGTGTCCATGGAAACCGCCATCACCCCGCTGCTGGGTTGGGAGGGGACCTTCGCCAACGGCGCCTTCAACGTTGTCTTCTTCCTCATCGCGCTCGGCCTGGCCTGGCGCCCGAATGACATCATCGACACCTTGGGCAAGTTCCTCACCCCGGCGCTGGTCATCCTGCTCGCGGTCCTCATCACCCTCGCTACCGTGGCGAATCCCCGCGTTCCCGGCACCCCGACCGAAGAGTATGCCTCCGCACCCTTCGTTACCGGCCTCTTTGAGGGCTATAACACCATGGACGCCATCGCGGGCCTAGCTTTCTCCATCGTCATCGTGACCTCCCTGCGCTCCAAGGGTTTTTCCAAGAACAGTGAGCTGCTGCGCGGAACCATTCTCTCCGCGGTCATCGCCGGCGCCCTGCTCGCCGCCATCTACCTGGGGCTGGCGTGGATCGGCCAAACCATGCCGAACGGTGCCTCCTATGAGTCCGGCGCCGCCCTGCTTGCCGACGCCTCCAATCTCACCATGGGCAACATCGGCCAGGCCGTCTTCTCCGCCATCGTCATCCTGGCGTGCATGACCACCGCCGTGGGCCTGATTTCCGCCACCTCGGAGTTCTTCGCCCTGCTCGTGCCGAAGACCACCTACCACCTGTGGGCCTGCCTGTTTACTGCACTGTCCATAGCCTTCGCTTTCCAGGGCCTTGACACGGTGCTTGCCATCGCGGTGCCCTTCATCGTGTTCTTGTACCCGCCGGCTATCTCGCTGATTGCGCTGACCCTCCTGCAACCGGTAGTCAAGAAGTGGGTCACCTTCTACTGGGGATTCCGCTTGGCGCTGTGGGTTTCCGTGCTGTGGTCCGCCGCCACCTCCTTCGGTGTGCCGCTTGATTTCGCCCCTGGCCAAGACGTTGGTTTGGGCTGGGTGGTTCCCACGCTCCTCGCATTTGCCATCGGCGTTATCATCGACGTTGTATCTACAGGCTCGTCGAAGAAAAGTGAGTAGCTCATGACGTCCCGCGCCGCTTTGTCCGTCCTCGATTTCTGCACCATCTACCCGGGGGAATCTCCCTCCCAGTCCATGGCCAGGTCGGTCGAGCTGGCGCAACGCGCGGAGGCATTGGGGTTTAAGCGCATGTGGTACACCGAGCACCACAACATGCCCTCCATTTCTTCCTCCTCCCCGGCAGTACTCATCGCACACATCGGCGCGAAGACCGAGCGCATCCGCTTGGGCTCCGGCGGCGTCATGCTGCCGAACCACGCGCCCTATGTCATCGCCGAACAATTCGGCACCCTCGCCGAGCTCTACCCCGGCCGCGTCGACCTTGGCCTGGGCCGCGCCCCCGGCACCGACATGCAGACCTTAGGCCGCGCCCTGCGCCGCGATGGCCACGCCGCCGAACGCTTCCCCGAGGACGTCAAGGAGCTACAGGGCTACCTCTCCGGAAAGTCCCTCATCCCCGGAGTGAAGGCCATCCCCGGCCACGGCACCAACGTCCCCATCTACATCCTGGGATCCTCGCTGTTCGGCGCCTCGCTCGCCGCCAAGTACGGGCTTCCCTATGCCTTCGCCTCGCACTTTGCCCCGCAACACCTCGAGGCCGCCACGGCCTACTATCGCGAGAATTACCAGCCTTCCGAAGCCCACCCGGAGCCCTATGTCATCGCGGGTGTCAACGTCACCGCGGGTGATGACGCCGACGAGGAATTTGAAAAGGTCTGCTTCCGCCGCGTCAAGGCCTTTGCAGGTCGTGGCAAGCAGCTTAGCGACGCCGACGTTGCCCGCATCATCGATTCCCCGCAGGGCCAGCAGATCATCGGCATGCTGAAGTACTCCGCCGTGGGCAGTATCGAGCACGTGCGCGACTACCTCACGGAATTCCAAAATCTGGCCCAGGCGGATGAACTCATGATCTCCCTGCAATCCACAAGCCACGAGGCCGCCTTGGGTAACATGGCTAACCTGGCTCAAGCGTGGCAGCTGTAGGCGGACGCGCCCTCGCCCATCCGCGCTTCAACACATCACTACCCATCACAGCGTTTTCTACATAGAGGAGCATCACCGTGGCCCTTCGCGGTACACAGCAGCACAGTATTATCGCTGACTATCTGCGCAATCTCATCCGCAGCAAGAAGCTTTCCCCCGGTGATTTCCTGCCCAGCGAGGCCGAGTTGTGCCAGCAATTCTCCTCATCCCGCGGTCCCGTGCGCCAGGCCGTCGCGGCGCTGCGCTCGGAAGGCCTCATCTCCTCCGGCCGCGGCCGCCGCTCTGTCGTTCTCGGCCGTTTCACCTCGGAGTCCTTCGACTCCATCTACTCCGTAACGCACTGGCTGCGCGAGCGCGGATTCGAGCCCGGCGCCTCCACCCTGTGGCTGGGCCGCTGTCCCGCTACCGAAAGGGAGGCCGAGTTCCTGCGGGTAGAGCCCGGCTCCCCGGTTATCTTTGTGCACCGCGTGCGCAGCGCCAATGGCATGCCGATCGCCATCGAGCGCATGTTCTTCCCTGTCGACGTGGGCAGCCACATCCTCAACTTCGATGCCGATAATGAGTCCATCCACGATCACCTGCGCAAGCAAGGCGTGGAATTCGACAACGTCAACCGCGAGCTCTCGCTGGCTTCCGCCAGTGAGGAGGATGCGCGCTCCCTCAACGTCGAGCCCGCCACCCCGCTGTGGCGCCTGCACCTCGACATCTCGGATCACTCCGGGCATCCCGTCGAGTGCACCGAAATCCTGTACCTCGGGGACCGCCTAACACTTGGCATGACAAGCGTACGTGGCACCACCTCCCCGCTCGAGGTCAAGCTGTCCGAAGGATGAAGGCCTGGTTAGGTGCGCTGGGGGTGGTGCTGGGGGCGTCGCTCAGTGCCTGCTCCGCCGGTTCCACGGCGCTTGTTGATTCTGATTCCTCCGCGCTGACGCTGGCCACGACGACGCCCGCGACGTCCCTGGATTTCACCACCGTCGGCGGCGCCGCCATCCCGGCCGCGCTCATGAGCAACGTCTACGAAACCCTCGTGCGTATCTCCGCGCAAGGCGACATCGAACCGGGACTGGCCGAGTCCTGGGAGGTGGACTCCACGCGCTACACCTTCCACCTGCGCGAGGCCTCCTTCTCCAACGGCGAGGCCTTCACCGCGCACACCGCCGCGTGGTCTATCAACGCTGTGAAGACGGAATGGACAAACGGGCTCAAGAAGCAGATGGACGTGGTGGAATCCGCCACGGCGGTGGATGATCACACGCTCGTCGTCGAGCTATCCCGCCCCTCCGCCGGCTGGTTGTGGTCCATGGGCACCGTCATCGGCGCCATGCGCACGCCCACCGAAGCTGTGGGCACCGGCCCCTTCGCCGTCGCCGGCTTCTCCCCCAACGAGTACATCGCGCTGCGCGCCCGCCCGGACTACTGGGGAACCCCGGCGAAGGAAGACATCACCATCCGCTACTTCCCGGATTCTCTCACCGCGGTCAACGCCCTGCGCTCCGGCGGGGTCGACGCCGTGTGGGGCGTGCAGAACCCCGAGCTGCTCGACACCCTCGATGACTCCATCGAAACAGCAGTCGGCACCACGAACGGCGAGGTGCTGCTGTCCATGAATAACCAGGCAGCGCCTTTCGACGACCCCCGCGTGCGCCGCGCGGTGGCCTATGGCATCGACCGCCAGGCTGCCAACGAGATCCTCTGGGAGGGCCGCGCGAAAGACACCGGCGGCGCTCCGGTGCCGCCGACCGACCCGTGGTTTAGCGCCAAGGACTACTACCCTTACGACCCCACGCGCGCCCGCGCGCTGATGGAGGAGGCCGGGGCCGTGGGCACGCCGCTCACGCTCACCGTGCCCAGCCTGCCCTATACGCAAACGCTCTCTGAGTTCCTCTACTCGCAACTGACGGAGATGGGATTCGAGGTCACGCTGGAAACCGCGGAGTTTCCCGCCGTGTGGCTGAGCCAAGTCATGGGGGCCAAGGACTATCAGATGTCGCTCGTCGCGCACGTCGAGCCGCGCGATATCCCTACCATCTTTGGCAACCCGGACTATTACATCGGCTATGATTCGCCGCAGACCCGCACGTTGTTGAAGCAGGATGACATGAAAGGGGCGGTCGACCAGATCATGGAAGATATGCCCGCCCTGACCTTGATGAATATGCCCAATATCGTGCTCTACCGCGAGGGCCTGACCGGCCTGCAACCCAACCAGATCACCGATGCCATCGAGTTGCGAGGAGTGCGATGAGATTCCTGCGCTTCCTCGGCACCATGTGGGCCGCCTCCATCATCATCTTCCTGCTCATGCGGGCAGTGCCCGGCAACCCGGCGCGCGTGGCCTTGGGCGTCAACGCCACTGATGAATCCGTGGCGGAGCTGACCCACGCCATGGGCCTGGACCGCCCGCTTCTCGTGCAATACCTGGAGTGGATGAAAGGGCTGTTGACCGGCAACTTCGGCGTCTCGCTGTCCTCGCAGCAGGACATCACCCCGCTGGTGATTGACCGCGCGCAGGTCACGCTGTTGCTCATCGGGCTGGCCATCGCCCTCGCCTTGGCCGGGGCTATCCCCATGGGCATCCTGCTGGCCCGCTTTAGGCTCCCCGTGCTCAACGCCGCCACGCAGCTGGGCATCGCGGTGCCCAGCTTCCTCGTCGGTATTTTGCTCGTCGCCGTGTTCTCCGTGCACCTGGGATGGCTTCCGGCCAACGGCTGGCAGCTGCCGCGCGAGGGTTTAAGCCACCTGGTCCTGCCGGCTATCTCGCTGGCGCTGGTGCAAGGCGCGATGCTCACGCGCTACGTGCGCGCCACCCTCCGCGAGGAGATGGACAAGGACTACATCCGCACCGCCCGCTCCCTGGGTGAATCCCGCACCGGGGCGCTCATCCGCCACGGCTTGCGCAACGCCGCCCTGCCGGTGCTCACCGTCACCGGCGTGCAGCTGAGCACCCTGGTGGTGGGCGCGGTGGTCATCGAGAACGTCTTCGTCATCCCCGGCTTGGGCTCGCTGCTTCTCGACGCCGTCTCCACCCGCGACCTCACCACCGTCCAGACCCTCATCATGGTCTTCGTGACCTTCACTCTGACCGTCAACCTGCTCACGGACCTGGCCTACAGGGTCATCGACCCGCGGCTGAAGGAGGCGCGATGAAACCCGGCTATATCCTGGTGGGCCTGACCATCCTGCTTGCGCTGGTCTCCCTAGTGTGGACGCCCTATGACCCCAACCTCATCTCCCCCGACCGCCTGGCCGGCCCCAGCCTGGAGCACCTCATGGGCACCGACCGCTTCGGGCGCGATACCTTCTCCCGCATCCTCGCCGGCGCCCAGATCACCGTGCTGGTGGGCGTCGTGGCGGTGGCCATCGCCGCACTCATCGGCGTACCGCTCGGCATCGTCGCCGGGATGCGCGGCGGCGGTTTCATCATGGCGGCCACCGACCTGCTGCTCGCCTTCCCGGCGCTGTTGCTGGCCATCGTCGCCGGCGCGGTGTGGGGCTCCTCGACGCTCACGGCCACCATCGCCATCGGCATCGCCGGCATCCCCTCCTTCATCCGGGTCACGCGCTCCGGCACGCTGCAGATCATGACGCAGGACTATATCGCGGCCGCGCGCATCTCGCGCGTGCCGCCGGCGCTCATCGCGTGGCGCCACGTACTGCCCAACCTCGGCGGCATCGTGGCCATCCAGGCTTCCGTCTACTTTGCGCTGGCCGTCCTCGCTGAAGCCGGCCTGTCCTACCTCGGCCTGGGCACTGCCCCGCCGACCGCCTCATGGGGCCGCATGCTTCACGACGCCCAGCCCCTCCTCGCCACCCACCCCCTCCAGGCGCTGTGGCCCGGGCTGGCGATTGCCGGCACCGTCCTCGGATTCAACCTGCTAGGAAGCCATGCTGACCGTCACTGATCTGCGCGTGGGCCCCGTCGGCCCCCTCTCCTTTTCCATCGCACCCGGCGAGCGCGTCGGCCTCGTCGGGGATTCCGGCAGCGGCAAGTCCCTGACGGCCCTGGCCATCATGGGGCTTTTGCCCGATCACCTGCAGGCCACCGGATCCATTCAGTTCAACGGCCAGGAGCTGCTGGGCATGCGCGACCGCGACCTGCGCAAGCTGCCGCTGGCCATGGTCTTCCAAGAACCCATGACCGCGCTCGACCCGCTGATGAAGGTGCCCGGCTTCAACCGCTTCCCGCACCAGCTCTCCGGCGGGCAGCGCCAGCGCGCACTCATCGAGATGGCCATGGCCCGCCACCCCAAGCTCCTCATCTGCGATGAACCGACCACCGCGCTGGATCCCTTCACCCAGGAGGAGATCCTGACCACCATCGTGGATGCCGCGGATAACGAGGACACCGCGTTGCTGTTTATTAGCCATGACCAGGACGTCGTCAAGCGCGTGTGCGACCGCGTCGTGCGCATCGGTGAGCTCACCACTCCCGACCTCACCCCGCCACCCGTACCTACCTTGGGCGAGCCCGTCATCGAGCTTAAGAACGTGACCAAGGCCTACCGCGGGGTCACCGCGCTGGACGACGTCTCCCTCACCGTCCGCGAGGGCGAACGCCTCGGCATCGTCGGTGGCTCCGGCTCCGGCAAATCCACGCTGCTCAAGCTACTCACCGGTTTGGCGGAGCCGACCTCGGGAACGGTGGACGTCGCCAAGCGCGTGCACATGGTCTTCCAAGACCCCAAAGGCTCGCTCAACCCGCGCATGCCTATTTGGAAGATCGTGGCCGAGGGCGGCGGGACGCGCGAGGAGGCCGAAGCTGTGCTGCGGGAGGTCGGCATCGATGGCTTCGAGCGCTATCCGCGGGATTTCTCCGGCGGGCAGCGCCAACGCATCTCGCTGGCGCGCGCCGTGGTGGGCAAGCCGGATATTCTGCTGGCGGACGAGGCCGTCTCGGCGCTAGATGCGACATCGCGGGCCCAGGTCCTGGAGCTGCTGCAGCGCGTGACGAAGGACATGACGCTGGTTTTTGTCTCCCACGACATCGACGTCGTGCGCCACTTGTGCCCCACGGTGGCGGTCTTGCAGGACGGCCGGCTGGTCGAGCGCGGCGAAGCGAGTAAGGTGTTCTCCCGATATGGAACACCCTCTGCCGCAACGCCCTAACGCCCTTCAGCTCTTTACCGCCTTCAACACCTCCGCGCGCCGTTGGCCCGGTGCCCTGCGCGCGGCATTGGCGATCATCATCCCGGGCGGGATTGCTGTTTTAACGGGCCACCCGGATGCGGTGCTGCTCATTTCTGCCGGCGCCTTCTCCGTCATCTACGGCGAGGGGCACCCCTACCGCACGCGGCGCCGCGTCATCCTCACTGCTGGCGGGCTGCTCACGCTGGCGGCTACGGCCGGTTCCCTCGTCGGCGTGCATGGCCTGGCGCTGTCTGCGGTGTTTACGGTGGCACTGGCGACGACCGGCGCGTTCGTGCAGAATGCGCTGCGGCTGCCGCCGCCGGGGTCCTTCTTCATCGTGATGGTGGCCGGTGGTTCCACCATGCTGCGCGGGGTCTCCCCGTGGGAGGTGGCCGCGTGGAGCCTGGCCGGCGTCGCGGCAGGCTACGTACTGGGCATGGTGCCGCGCTTTAGGGATCCGCACGGCCCGGAAACGCGCGCGGTGGCCGCGCTAGAGAAGGCCGCCGATGCCTTCCTTCACTCGGACACCGATTTCTTGGCCCGCCACCACCAGGCGCAGTCCGCTATCTCCACCGCCTGGCAAGCGCTTGCCGACGCCGGCGTGATCCGCGGCCGCCGCATCCGCCGCCCCGCCCAGGCGGAGCTGGTTCACCGCGCGCTGGCCGCGCAACAGCGCATCGTGGCGCACCACAAGCAAGTGGGTGGCAACTCGGATCAGCTCTCTGATTCCCCCACCTACGTCGACCCTGACCGCACCGCCATCCCGCACACCAAGCCGACGATGCGCTACCGCTTCTACCGCGCTGCGGTGGGCAATTCCCACGCGGTGGTGACGGCGGAAAAGATCGCGCTCGGCGGCCTGGTCACCGCGTTCATTGGCTTGGCGCTGGGGCTTAACCGCCCGGACTGGGGCGCGGTGTCGGTGCTCCTGGTCTTGCAGTGGGGGCCCGACCGGGTGCCGGGGACGATTCGCGGCGTGCAGCGCATGCTGGGATCGGTCTTGGGCGTGTGCCTCTTCGCTCTCATTGCGTCCTTGAGCCCGCACGGCTGGGGGCTGGTGCTCGCGTTGGCCTTCTGCCAGTTCTGCGCGGAGATTCTGGTGGTGAAGAACTACGCGCTATGCGTTATCTTCTCCACCCCACTGGCACTGCTGATGGGCAACTCCTCGGAGCATTTGGCCCACACCATCGGCTCGCGCATGGCGGAGATTGGACTCTCCGTGGTCGTGGCGATGCTCTTCTTGTGGCTGTGGAAGCCGCGGGCCCAGATGACCAACCACTACCGCCTGCAAACGCGTTGCTTCGAGGCGATGGCAGCCTTGCTCGGTTCCCTGCTTATCAAGACCCCGGAGGAAGCGCTGGCGCAGCGCCGCGACCTGCACTACGAGCTGCTCTCGGAGCGCCGCAGCATCCAATCACTTGCCACCAACCACTCCGATATCAGCCAGTTCTGGCAGCGCCACACGGCTCTGCAAACCGCCGGTTACTTCCTCCTCGACTTCTGCGTGGTCAACCCGCTCTCACAGCCCAGCCGCGCGGAGCTGGACACGCTCATTGAGAAGATCACGGAGGCGGAAATGCGTCAATGACCTCATAGTGCGCACCCGCCGCGGAGTACTCGCGTGCGCACAGAAGAGGCGGATTATTTCACCGTGAACAACAGGTTCGGATCGAGGACGTGTTCCTCCACGAGCTCGAAGAGAGCAAAGGCTTCCTCCAGTTCACGGACATTCTCATCAAAATTAGGCAGCGACATGGCATTCCAATCGACGCAGAAATAAGTGCCTTCATCCTAGCTCACACCGCTGTCATTTCGCGCACCTGCGATAATGGTTGACGTGAACACTCGAAAATCTACCGGTCCACCCGTTGGCCTCTACCCCCACAACATGCACCCGGGCTTGGTTCCCGGAATCGGTGTAGAAGACCAACGCAACGCTTTCACGCTGGACAAGGTCACCTTCTTCAGCACGGCTACGTTCGTCGTAGCCTTCATCATCTGGGGCATCACCTCACCGGAGTCCGTCTCCGCCGCCTCCTCCGCGGCCTTTTCCTGGGCCGCATCAAGCTCGGCACGGATGACGAGGAACCCGAGTTCGGCTGGTTCAGCTGGGTGGCCATGATGTTCGGTGCCGGCATCGGCGTTGGCATCTTCTTCTACGGTCCTTCGGAGCCGCTGTCGCACTACATCACCCCGCCTCCCCACACTGTCGACGGCAACAGCGTCGAAGCCCTCCACCAAGCAATGGCCCAGGCGCACTACCACTGGGGTGTCTCGCCCTGGGCGGCCTATGCCCTCGTCGGCGGCGCGATCGCCTACTCTTCCTACCGCCGCGGCCGCGTTCCGCTGGTGTCCTCGATTTTCAAGCCCCTGTTTGGCTCCCGCGATACCGATGGGCCGCTGGGCAAGCTTATCGACATCCTCGCACTCGTCGCCACACTCTTCGGCACCGCCGCCACGCTGGGGCTTTCCGCCATCCAGATTGGCCAAGGAGTGTCCATCATCCGCGGCGCAGGTCCGTTGACCAATGCTGTGCTCATCGCGATCATCGCCGTACTGGGGTGCGGGTTCATCATCTCTGCGGTCTCTGGTGTTTCCCGCGGCGTGCGCTACCTGTCCAACTTCAACATCACACTCACGCTCGGCCTGGTCATCTTTGTTTTCTTCACCGGCCCGACCTTGCTTTTGCTCAACCTCGTGCCCTCCGGCATCGTCACCTACATCGACCAGCTTTTGCCCATGATGGCCAAGGGCCTGTCCTGGGGCGATGAAACCATCGAATTCCAGTCCTACTGGACCGCCTTCTACTGGGCGTGGTGGATCGCGTGGACGCCCTTCGTCGGCATGTTCGTCGCCCGCATTTCCCGTGGCCGCACGCTGCGCGAATTCACCGCCGTCACCGTCTTCGCGCCCTCCCTCATCCTCATTTTGGCCTTCACCATCTTCGGCGGCACGGCCATCACCTTCCAGCGCGAGGAACTACCGAACTTTGATGGCTCTGCCTCCGGCGAGCAGGTTCTCTTCGCCATGTTTGACCACCTGCCGCTGAGCAGCATCACACCATTTGTTCTGATCGTGGTGCTGGCGGTCTTCTTCATCACGTCTGCCGATTCCGCATCGGTCATCATGGGAACCATGTCTTCCAAGGGCAATCCCGCGCCGAACAAGTTCATCGTCATCTTCTGGGGACTGTGCATGATGGGCATCGCCATCGTCATGCTGCTCACCGGCGGCGAGGACGTGCTCACCGGCCTGCAGAACCTCACCATCCTCTCGGCGCTCCCATTCTGTCTGGTGCTGCTGTTCATGATGGTGGCCTTCATCAAGGACCTGCGCTCCGACCCGATGTTCATCCGCCGCGCCTACGCGCGCGCCGCGGTGGAAAACGCCGTCGTGCGCGGCATCGAGGAGCACGGCGATGACTTCGAGCTCACCGTCGAGCATGCCGACGAAGGCCGCGGTGCAGGCTCCGACTTCGACTCCTCCGCCCACCGCTACACGGACTGGTACCAGCGCACCGATGAAAAGGGCGAGAACGTAGACTACGACTTCGACACCGATACCTGGGCCGACGGCTACGACCCGAACACTGAGCAGAAGGAGAAGTAAATGGGAATACCGGACGACGTCGTCCTTGAGGGCTATACCCTCATCGAGCAGCACGAAATTGACCACGAGTTCCTCATCAACGGCTCTCCATTCGCTGCGGTAACTCCCCTGCTATTCGCTCTCACCATCGCCGGCATGCTCCTCGTGGCAGCCAGCTTCTTTCTGCGCGGCAGTCGCCGCATCATCGCTGGCCTGCTCGGCGCGGTCCTCACTCTCACAAAGTTGTGGTGGATGCCCATTGCACTTGCCCGCCAGTTCAACGACAGCCAGGTCTTCGGCTACGCGCTGAAGTACTACCCCCAGTACTGGCCGGCGGCGTCCATCATCGTGATCGTCATCGCGCTGCTCGGCCTCGCCTCCGCGTTTATCCGCCGGCGCTAGCGCGCTTCCAACACCGCAATCGCGATGTGCACCCGGTTGGTGCCGCCCAGCTTGTCCAGGATGTGCTTGATGTGGGTCTTCACCGTCGTAACTGACACGTAGAGCTGCCCCGCGATTTCCTGGTTGTCCAGGCCCTGGGCCACCAGCTGCGCCACCTCGTTCTCGCGCTGGCTTAAGCCCTCCAGCGGGCGGGGCCCAGGCGCCTCTGGTTCTGCCGGCGCGGGCTCGGGGTGCTTGAGCGCCAGCAGATTCTTCAGGGCCTTCGGGCTCAAAAGCTGCTGCCCCGTGGCCGCAGCGCGCACCGCCGAGACCAGGCCCTCCGGCTCGATGGTCTTGAGCAGAAAGCCCATCGCGCCGGCGTGCAGCGCATCCACGATGAACTCATCCGTATCGAAGGCGGTGAGCATGACCACCGGGATATCCGGCGCGCTCGCGCGCAGTTTCCCGGCCGCCTCGATGCCATCCATGACGGGCATGCGGATGTCCATGAGGACGACGTCCGGTTGCAGGTCCAGCACGCGGGCCACGCCATCGCGCCCATTGCTGGCCTCGGCCACCACCTCGATGTCTGCGGCGCCCTCCAGGATGAAGCGGATGCCGCGCCGCAGCGCTTGCTCGTCATCGACCAATACCACTGAAATCATTACGCACGTGCCTCCTCAGGGAGTTCGAGGACCCAGGTGAAAGTGGAGGCGTCGTCAAGCACTCTGAAAGTACCTCCCGCCAGCCGGGCGCGTTCCTCCAGACCCAACAAGCCGTTGCCGCCACCGGACTCTGGCTGCGCAGCCACTTTCTTGTTCTGCATGGTCACCCGCACCTTATCCTCCTCGTTCTCCACGGTGAGCGTCACCTTCTTCCCCGGCGCGTACTTGCGCGCGTTGGTCAGCCCCTCCTGCACGGCGCGGCCCAGCGTGTGGGCGGCTAGTGTGCTCAGCTTATCGACGTCTCCCTTGACGTAGCGCACCTTCGTCCCCGCCGCGCGTGCGCGCCCGATGTGCTCCTCGATGCTCGCGCGCGGATCCACGCGGTCATCCACGCGCAGCGCCTTGATCACCCCGCGCAGGTCCTCCACGGCGGCCTTGGCCTCCGTCTGGATGGTGTCTGCCGCCTCGGCGACCCGCTCCGGGTCGGCGTCCTTGCGGTAGCTCAAGCCTCCCGCGTACACGGAAATAAGGCTGAGCCGGTGCGAAAGGGAATCGTGGATATCGCGGGCAATGCGGTTGCGTTCCTCCAGGCGGGCGCGCTCCTCGCGCGAGCGCAGCTGATCCTCGTTGAGCTCCGCCAGGCTCACCAGCGTGACCTCGCGCTGGCGGCGCTGCGCGCGCACCGAGCCCGTAATCCAAGCAACGATGAGAAAGAGGCTTCCATAGAACACGTAACCAAAGGGATCGAAGATGTTCATCCGAATGTAAGGCACAGAGATAATGGTCACACACGAGGCCACGAAGACCGCCGTCCCCGCCAGGGACCACCGCAATCGGCCGCGCGAGATGATTGAAATCAACACCACCAGCACTGACAGCGACAGTGGGCGAAACCCGCCTAGTACCAGGACGAGCAGAGCCGCAATCAGCACCACCGGGTGGCCGGGGTACTCCTCGTGGATGTTGCGCTCCCGCCGTGAGTGGTGCAGGGCGAAGGGCAGCAGAATCCACGTGGCGAAGCTAAATAGACCCATCAAGCCCAAAACAAGGGCTTCCTGATCCGTCCCCTCGAAGTTTTCGATATGGGGGATCCATGCCGCCAAATCCGCCACCACGCAGAGGAAAATGAGCAGCACCGTGATCCACAGTGGTCGCGTCTTTCTCGTCATGGTTGCCACGATAGTTCTCCCTGCGTTCCGGAAAATCCTCCCTGCGGAGGATACCGGCACCCCAGCTCCAGTTCATAGCCTAAAGCGCATGAGAAGAACACAGACTTTGTACGAACTGCTCACCGCCGCTGGGCTGGTGTACGTCGCTTATGATTTCTCCCACGGCGCTTTCGTCACTACCAGTGCGCTCGCCGCGGTGGCCTACGCCGCTGTTGCACTAGGCCTCACGCTGCTGATTCTGCGCAAGCACCCCGGCATTGCGCACGGGGTGGTGTGGGGTATTGCGGTCTCCACTGTCGCCGGCCAGCTCAACGAGCACATGAACCATCTCCTCATCCGTACGGTCCCGGACTGGCTGGTCATCGCTGGAATCGCCCCACTTAACGAGGAAGTCCTTAAATTCCTCGGCGTCGTCTTCATCTGCACCTGCGTCATCCGGCCGCGCCACTGGGCGGACTACGTCTTCGTCGGCGTGGCCGTGGGCATGGGCTTTAGCGTGACCGAGAACGCCATCTACTACGCCAACATGACACTGGAGAACCTCGATTCTGATCTCAAGGGAACGCTTCTGGGGCTCCTTGCCCGATTCATCGCGAACCCACTCATGCATTCCTTCTTCACCTCAATCGCGGCTTACGGGCTCTCCCGCCGGCAACCGGTGCGCTGGTTGCTCATCGCCATGGCGGTGCACTTCACGGCTAATTTCGGCCCGTCTATCTCTACCGCGTTTGACGACGCCCTATGGCCCATCTTCCCCACCTTCCTCATCCTCATCGGCCTGTGGGTGGCCATGATTGTCAGCATTGTCAAACTCCGCAAAATCCTCCCTGCGGAGGATACCGGCGCAAACCCGCAGCTCTTAGGGTCGAAAGCATGAGAAACACACTGATTTATTCCTGCATCGGCGTCCTCGCCGCAGTACCGCTTGCCGACGCCCTCCTCCCCGACCCCACTCCCGACACCACCCCCGTGCGCGGCATCCCGGGACTGGAGTGCCCGGAGGATCCGTACGCCTCCTCGCAGACCTGGAACTGCGGGAGCGCGACCATCATTTCTGAGGAAGGCAGCTCCTCCCGCGAGGTCGAAACGTACCTGCCGCGCCAGCACCGCTCCTTCAACGGGACCAGCGCGCTCACCGACGCCCCCATCACCACCCAGGCTGCCGAGCTCTACCGCGTCGAGGACGGCGACGGCATCACGCTGTCTCAGCGGCACAACAACACCATCTCCTTCCTCCACATCTACGGACCGAAGGCAAGTGACTTCGCCGACCGTGTGCAGCCGGAGGACGCATGAAGTACCTGTACTACCTGCTGACCCTCGGCGCGCTGGCCGTCACCGCCTTCCACTACGCGGGCGAGCCCTTCCTGCCCGCAAGTGCGCTGACTGCGGTGGTCTTCGCCGCCGTACTCGTCCCCCTCGCGCTGTTCTTCCTGCGCCGCCGGCCGGGAATTGCGCACGGCGTGGTGTGGGGGTTCGCGGTTTCCGGCCTCGCGGTGGAACTCAACACGAACATGGTCCATCTTCTTACTCGCGCGGGCCTGGACTGGCTGGGCGCTGCGGGGTATGCGCCGCTCATCGAGGAAGTGCTGAAGTTCCTCGGCGTGCTGCTTATCTGTACCTTCGTCATCCGGCCCCGCAGTTGGCTCGACTACGTCCTTGTGGGCGTGGCCGTGGGTATCGGTTTCACTGTGGGTGAGGACGCCACCGCCTTCGCGCGCATGACGGCGGACAACCTCGATTCGGATACCGCCGGGGCGATCGGGGCAGGCGTCATCCGCCTGGCCTCCAACCCGCTCTCCCACTCGCTGTTCACTGGTCTTAGTGCCTATGGCCTGTCCCAGAAACAGCCGGTGCGCTGGCTTATTATCGCCATCGCGGTGCACGCCACGAAGAACCTCTTCCCGTCGTTAAGCACTGCGCTCGACGACGCTATCTGGCCCCTCCTCGCCGGCATGGTCATCGTGCTAGCCGAATGGGTAGCCACCATCTGGGGCACTATTGCGCTGCGGAAGAAGGCGGCTGCGCATCCGCCCCTGTCCCCTGCACCGGCGCACGCATAGCCTTCGTGGCCGGCGAGGGGTGGGCGTCCTCGGCGGCGAGGCGCTCAAAGGCCACCGCCGCCAGGGCTGCGGCTTGGTCTCCCAGAACGGAATCATCGAAACGCACCTGCGGCGAGTGGTTCCACTCGCGCATGTGCTCCGGGGTATGCGGATCCCCCGTACCGAACCACATGAAGGTGCCCGGAACCTGGGATAACACCGCGCCGAAATCTTCCGAGGCCATCATCGGGGTGTCCATGGTCAGCACGTTTTCCGCGCCGAACATACCCGCCCACAACGACGCAGCGAACTGGTCCTCGCGCGGTGAAGTCTTGGTGGCCGAGTACAGGACCTCGAAGTCCACCTTCGCGGTACAACGATGGGAAGCCGCCACGGAGCTCGAGACCTCGATGATCATTTGGCGGACTGCGTCGATGTGTTCGTCGCGAAGCACGCGCACCGTCGCGCCCAGCTCCGCCTTGTCCGGGATGACGTTGACCGCGCCATCGCCCGCGCGCAGGTTGGTCACCGTGATGACAATCGGCGAGTTCGCATCGAAACGCCTGGTCAGCGCCACTTGCAGCGCCATCTGGATCTCCGCGAGGGCCGCAACGGGATCGATAGCATCGTGCGGGCGCGAGCCATGCCCACCCTTGCCGTAGACGGTAATCCCCAGGTTCGACGACGAGGCCATCATCGGGCCCGCGATGTGGTGGAAGGTGCCCCGATCCTGCGGGCCGACGTGCAAACCGTAGGCGGCAATGGGGCGGCGGCCGGCGGCGTCGAGCACGCCCTCATCGATCATCGGCTGCGCGCCGCCCGGACCTTCCTCGCCCGGCTGGAACATGAAGATGACATCGCCCAACAGCTCCTCGCGGTGGCGGCACAGCATCTTCACCGCGCCGATAAGCCCCGCCGTGTGCAGGTCGTGGCCACAGGCATGCATGTTGCTATTCGTCGAGGCAAACGGGCTGCCCGTTTGCTCACGCACCGGAAGAGCGTCCATGTCCGCGCGCAGCAGCACCGACACGGGGCGCTCGCCGCGCTTGCCGCCGCGCAGCACCGCGACGACCGAGCTGAGGTCACGGCCCAGATGAATCTCCAGCGGTAGGCCTTTAAGGGCTTCGAGCACCTTCTCCTGGGTGCGCGGCAGATGCAGCCCCACCTCCGGGTTCTGGTGCATATCGCGGCGGAAGGCCTGCAACTCCGGAAGCAGCTCCCGGCCTTCCTCCACGAACACGTGGCTGGCCAACCGCTCCCCGAGCTTGGCCGAGACCATCGGAAGCGGTGGCAATTGCTGACGGTGGCGCGGGGCCATCTTCATGGTGTCATCCTTTCCGAGCATGTGCGCCGAGCATACCGGAAACTGCTGTGCTGTCAGGTCGGTTTGGATTCAAGCTGATGGGCTACCCATGCCCGCTATCCCCGATAGCGGGCCTCCTGCGAGGCTGTGCGAAAAGGCTTCAGGAGGCTCTCGTTTCGACCGGCTTTACCGAGAGGAGAAAGGTTGGGCAGCAGCATATGGCGAATTCAATCGGTATGCGAACCAGCCAACTCAATCTAGGGGCTTTTCTCGTACCAGCCCCATTAACCAGGAATTTTGTCCCTCCGGTTGCGGGGCCCACGGTGCTGTTTTAGTCTCTGTGCCCATGGGGGATATCGAAACCTACATCCGCCTCCGCAACTCGGGGATTGCGCTGGTGGAAAACATTCCTGGCTCACCCGATGAGCTCCGCGCGCTCGGCGCCGACCCAACCGATGCCGCCGAACTAGCGCGCCTTAACCAGGTTTATTTCGGCCCCACCCGCTTTAGCGGCAAACAACGCAAAGCCCGCCACGCAGCACTTCAACAACACCACAGCCTCGGCACCCTTACCCTCATCGAGTCCTACACCGCAAAGGTCAAGAAAACCCTCGACGCCTGGAACCTGCGAATCAAACTCGCCGCCACACCCGCACACCGCATCCCCACCGTCGCCGCCACACGACTGAAAGAACTCCGCTCCAAACGCATAGCCAAACCAGGCGTGCGCATCACCTACCGGGAACAAGGCCCCAACACTCTCTCCATCACTGACGACGCCACCACGATTGCCAACATGCGCAGTGTCCTCGAATCAACCAACACCGACCTGCTTCAAGCCGCCAACGACATCTTCTTCAAAGAAAGCACCGGTTCCAAACCAGCGGTGCGCACCCAAGTCATCGTCACGTTGAACGAGCTAGACCAGATCATTAACGGCGACGGGGATGACATCGAACTCAACCTGACTAATGGCGGGCGCATGACCGGGGCGGAATTCCTCACCCACAAGTTTGCCGAAATAGGCTATGCCACCATCGTGCACCCTATTGAAGGACCCATCGACACCTTCCGGCTAGAGCGTGGAGCAAACTTCAAACAACGCCTTACCCTGCATGCTGAATTCCACACCTGTTCTAGACCAGGCTGTAACAAGCCCGCTGATTACTGCCAGGTGCATCATTTGGAGCCTTGGCAGGCGGGAGGCTACACCAACATCAAGAATCTGACCTTCCTGTGCGCCTACCACAACGGGATCAATGATGATGACCCACAAAGGCCTACCGGGCGTGGCTACATGTACCGGCTCAACACCGGGGTGGCCTTCATCCCACCCTGGGGCACACCAATCACCGCAATGCCCGAATACCAAGAAGCAGTAGCCAGACTCAACGCCGAACAAGCAGGACAACCACCAGAGGAACCACCCGACAGCAGCTAACACCCACAGCCACCACACGCAGCAACGGCAGAAAGGAAACAGCTAACTACCAATGACAACACTGCCACCCGCGGACCACATCAAGGCACGCGGGCACATCGGTGATCCTTAAGTCAGCGCACTCGTCGGCCTAGGACAGGTTGAGACGAAAACCGGTGATCCCTGCCTGAACTTCCCCGGAATAGTGGGTGCACTGGTTCTAATTCAATACCGTGCACATAAAAGACTTGTTATCGTACTAGTAGCTACAGTGACCGAAGTTTTCACGCATGAAAGGACTACTCGTGACTAACCAAGTAAGCGTGTGGAAGATTGCCACCTCAATCGCAGTCGCGGGCAGCATCCTCCTGCTTATTCTTTACGTGGGTCTAAGCCGCTATTACAACTCACAAGAGCTCGCCATGCTTGTGGACGGCGCCACCGCCAACGGCCAGGACTACTCGGTGACAATCCACAATCAGCTCACCGGCAGCTACTCCTTTAACGCCCAGTAGGCAGGCTGAAAGCGCCATATCAAACCGGGCGCTTTCAGCCTCCAACAGCGCAAGTTCGCCCTGATCAGCACCAATAGCTCCAGACAGTGATGGTGGCCCGACCGGTACCGGAGGTGCTCGATGCGTTAGTCGGCGTCCGTGGACAGCGCCGCCACGAAGGCCTCCTGCGGCACGGAAACGGAACCGATGGACTTCATGCGCTTCTTACCGGCCTTCTGCTTCTCCAGCAGCTTGCGCTTACGGGAGATATCGCCGCCGTAGCACTTGGCCAGCACGTCCTTGCGCATCGCGCGGATGTTTTCACGCGCGATGATCTTTGAGCCGATGGCCGCCTGGACCGGCACCTCGAACTGCTGGCGCGGAATGATCTCCTTGAGCTTCTTCGTCATCTTATTGCCGTACCACTGCGCGGAATCACGGTGCACAATCGCGGAGAAGGCATCCACCGGATCACCGTTGAGCAGGATATCCACCTTCACCAGGTCCGCCAGCTGTTCGCCGGCCTCCTCGTAGTTGAGGGAAGCGTAGCCCTTGGTGCGGGACTTCAGCATGTCGAAGAAGTCGAAGATGATTTCACCCAGCGGCATGGTGTAGCGCAGCTCCACGCGGTCCTCAGACAGGTAGTCCATGCCACCCATCTGGCCGCGCTTGGACTGGCACAGCTCCATCGTCGGGCCCACAAACTCCTCCGGCACGATGATGGTCATCTTCACAATCGGCTCGTGAACCTCACGCAGCTTGCCCGCCGGCCAGTCGGAGGGATTGTGCACATACGATTCCTCGCCGTCTTCTGCCACCACGCGGTAGGTCACCGACGGGGCGGTGGAAATCAGGTCCAATCCAAACTCGCGCTCCAAACGGTCACGCGTGATTTCCATGTGCAGCAGGCCCAAGAATCCACAGCGGAAGCCGAAGCCCAGGGCCACGGAGGTCTCGGGCTCGAAGGTGAGGGAGGCGTCGTTAAGCTGCAGCTTCTCCAGTGCATCGCGCAAGTCCGGGAAGTCTGCCTGGGAGATCGGGAACAAACCCGAGTACACCATGGGGTTCGGGTCGGCGTAGCCCTTGAGCGGCTCGCTCGCGCCATTCGACGCCCACGTAATCGTGTCACCCACCTTGGTCTCACGCACGTTCTTTACGCCGGTAATGAGGTAGCCCACCTCGCCCGGGCCTAGGCCCTCGCACTTCTGCATGGTCGGTGAAACAATGCCCACCTCCAGCAGCTCGTGGTTGGCGCCCGTGGACATCATAGTGACCTTCTGGCGCGGGGTGAGCTTGCCGTCCATCATGCGGATGTAGGTCACCACGCCGCGGTAGGTGTCGTAGACCGAGTCGAAGACCATGGCACGGGCCGGAGCATCGGGCCCGAACTCGGAGGTGGGCGCCGGGACAAGCTCCGCAACCTTGTCCAGCAACTCCGCCACGCCCTCGCCGGTCTTACCGGAGACGCGCAGCACCTCTTCCGGCTCGCAGCCGATGATGTGGGCGATCTCCAGGGAGTACTTCTCCGGGTCGGCCGCGGGCAAGTCAATCTTGTTAAGGACCGGGATGATCTCCAGGTCATTCTCCATGGCCAGGTAAAGGTTGGCCAGGGTTTGGGCCTCGATGCCTTGGGCGGCGTCGACAAGCAGGATGGCGCCCTCACACGCCTCCAGCGCGCGGGAGACCTCGTAAGTGAAGTCCACGTGGCCGGGCGTATCGATCATCTGCATGACGATCTCCTCCCCCTTCAGGGGACCGGACTGGGGAATCCAGGGCAGGCGCACGTTCTGCGCCTTAATGGTGATGCCGCGCTCGCGCTCGATATCCATGTTGTCGAGGTATTGGTCGCGCATGTCGCGCTCCTCTACCACCTGCGACAACTGCAGGATGCGATCAGCCAGCGTCGACTTGCCGTGGTCGATGTGGGCGATAATGCAGAAGTTTCGGATCTTGGACGGATCCGTAAACGTAGTAGCCGCGAAGTTTGTAGACATGCGTTTAGAATAGACGACATGTCTAGGTTGGCCCGCATTCTCGGCATCGGAGGCCCCGAGCCTGTCGACGCCGGCCTCGAGCGCATCACCGAACGCTTGGGGTTGAACCAAAACGATTCCGTGACGGAACCCCGCAAGGCCGCCGATATCCGCGTCGAGGCCGCCTCCGCCCACCCGCGCAGCGTCTTCTTCACCCCCGACATGGACGGGCAGGCTGACTCCGGGGAGGTCGTGTGGGTGTGGGCGCCCTCCGATGGCAAGCAATCCCCGCCGCGCGAGCGCGCAGTGCTGATTGTCTCCCGCACGCGCACCACGGTGCTCGGCCTTCTCATCTCCTCCAACCCGGGTCACGCGAACAAAGAAGAGTGGCTCGATATCGGCACCGGCGAGTGGGATGAAACCGGCCGGCAATGCTGGGTGCGGATGGATCGAGTGCTGGAGATTTCGGAGGAACAGTGCCGCCGGCAGGGAACGCTCTTTCCGGAACGCCGCTTCGAGCGCATTGCCAACCGCCTGCGCTCCCGCTATCACTGGGCGTGATTTGGGGATTTAGCCTGCGCCCTGATAAATTTCTTGGGATGCCGGGGCACGCTGGCGGTCAGGACCTTGGGTCCGCCTTCCTCGGTAAAGAATTCCTACGACTCTAAGAGGTATATCGATGGCAAACATCAAGTCCAAGCAGAAGCGCATCCTGACCAACGAGAAGTCTCGTCAGCGCAACAAGTCCGTACGCTCCGCCGTGCGTACCGAGATCCGCAAGTTCCGCGAGGCCGTCGCCGCTGGTGACAAGGCTGCAGCCGAGAAGCAGCTGCGCGTTGCTTCCCGCGCACTGGACAAGTCCGTGTCCAAGGGCGTCTTCCACCGCAACACCGCGGCTAACAAGAAGTCCGGTATGGCCAACGCCTTCAACAAGATGGCCTAAATGAAACCGCTCCTGAAGTGGGTGGGGGGAAAGCGCCAACTGCTACCCATTATCCACTCCATGCTGCCCGAGAGCTTCGACGCTTATGTCGAGCCTTTCTTGGGCGGCGGGGCGGTTCTTTTTTCTTTGGCGCCCGAACGCGCCCGGGTCAATGACCTGAACACCGAGCTCATCACCGTCTACGAGGTGGTCCGCGATGACGTGGACGAGCTCATTGCCCTTTTAAAGGGCTATCCGAATGATTCGGATTTCTTCTACGAGATGCGCGCCCGCGACCGCGAGCCGGGCTTTGCGCATTTGAGCCCCGTGGAGCGGGCTGCACGCACGATTTATCTCAATAAGACCTGTTATAACGGGCTTTATCGGGTGAATAACTCGGGCCAGTTCAACGCCCCATTTGGCCGCTACGCCAACCCGAAGATCTGTGATGAGCCCAATCTGCGCGCTGTATCGGAGTACCTGTCCTCCCACGACGTGACCTTTTATAACGGCGATTATGCCGCGGTGGAGGCCAACGAGGGGGATTTCGTTTACTTCGATCCGCCCTATGATCCGGTCAACCCCACCAGCAATTTCACCGGCTACCAGTCGGGGGGCTTCGGGCGCGCGGACCAGATTCGGCTGAAGGAAACCTGCGATGCCCTTAATGCGCGCGGGGTGAAGTTCCTGCTGTCGAATTCGGCGACGGACTTCATCAAGGAGCTGTACGCGGACTATCGCGTCGAGATTGTCGGCGCTACGCGCGCGGTGAATTCCGTGGCGTCGAAGCGCGGCAAGGTCGATGAGGTGCTCGTGCGCAATTATGCTTAACGACGCCGCCTGGGACCTCGTCTACCCCCACCTCGCCGCCGACATCGCGGACCAGGGCTATGTGGTGTTGCCCGCCGCGAAGCTCAAGGAGCTTTCCGGGCGCGAGCCGCGGTTGATGGCCAAGCACGATTTTTCCGCCGCGCGCCCCGAGGTGCTTCGCCAGCACGGGTTGTCCATGCTGCCGATTCGCCGCGATGCCTACCTGATTGGCCGCTTTGACCTGTACCAGCCTTTCCCGGAGGAGGCCGGGCCGCTGAAGTCGATGCCGGTTCCGGGGCACATCCAGTCCATTGACTTCGAGAACTTGACCTCGGAGGCCGCAGCGTTGACCGCAGCACACTTAAGCGGCATGCTCGATGATTTCTTGGGCGGTGAGTTGGTACCGACCGTCAGCGGGCGCATGTCGACGCTCACGCTGCCCATGCGGGTCGGCGGACGCGATATCGAGGTGGACCGCGCCCAGATGGAGATCGACGCCGGCTTCGAATCCGCCGAGCACCTCGTGCTCGTGGAGGCGAAGAACCACATCTCCCCCGACTTCAACATCCGTCAGCTCTACTTCCCTTTCCGCCGCTTCTCGCGGGCACTGGATAAAGAAGTGGTGCCGGTGTACCTGGTCTATTCCAATGGCATCTTTCACTTCTACCGCTACGCGTTTAGGCAGCCGGAGGACTTCCGCAGCATCGAGCTGGTGAGCGCGGCGCGCTACGTTTTGGGCGAGTCCGGTGTGACTGATGCGGCGGTGCGCGAGGTTCTGGAGCACACGCAGGTCCACGGCACACGCGTTCCCTTCCCCCAGGCGGATTCCTTTGCCCGCGTCATCAGCTTGCTGGAGAACCCCGTGCCGAAGGCGGAGATGCCCGAGGCCTTCGGCTTTACCCCGCGCCAGGCTGATTACTACACCAACGCCGCCCGCTACTTAGGTTTGACCAAGCTCAGCGGCACGCGCGACGAGCGCAACCTCGCCCTCGTTGAGGCGCTGGCCTCGCGGCCGGTGTTCCGGGAGATGGTGCGGTTTGTCGTCGATAAGCACTGCGCGCTGAGCAAGGCCGAGGCGGCCGGGTTCATGCGCGCGGCCAACCTTGGCCTGAGTGAGACGACCCTACGCCGCCGCTCCGCCACGGTCGCGGCGTGGTCCCAGTGGCTCAAAGAACTACTCGATCAGTCCTAGGCGGCCTGGATACCGGCCCACACCAACGCACAGCCGGCCACCACGAAGAAGGCACCGGAACCGATGTCGATCCACGGGCCGGCGGCCAACAGGCGGCGGCGGATCGCGCGGGTCGAGATGACCGCCGAGAGGACAACGAAGAGCAGGTAGCTCGACAGGGACAGGCTCAACACCAAGGCCACCGAAAGCCACACCGGCGGGTGCGGCGGCAGCAGCGGGGCGATCATGGCGGCGAGGAAAAGCACGATCTTTGGGTTGGACAGGTTGGTGGCCAACCCCGTGCGGAAGACCTTGCCCACCGAACCCAAGCGGGCGGCGGCCTCCTCCTCATCCACCGGCGGCTGCTTGCGCAGCTCTAGCCCGGAGCGAATGGACAGCACGCCCATGAAGACGAGGAAGCAACCGCCAATCACCTGAATCAGGGAGAGAACTCCCGGGAAGGCGGTCAGCAAAGCGGCCGCGCCAAACACAGTCAGCGTGCACCAGAACAGCACGCCGACCTGAATGCCCGTCGACGCCGCGATGGCGTGGCGGCGCGAGCGCGTGGCATAGCGTGTCACCAGCACAATGCCGGGGCCGGGTGCCGCCGCGCCGACGAGGTTCATGAGGAGGATGGCCGCAAACGCGGACCAGCTCATGACAGGCGCTCGAGAAGATCCTCACGGCCGAACATGCGAGCCGAGTCGAGGGCATTTGGCTGGCCGGCAGTGGGGTCGGCGCCGGCGTCGAGAAGGGCGTCGATCACCGCGTCTTCCTTCTTGAAAATAGCCCCGGCCAACGGCGACTGGCCGCGATCGTTGAGGAGGTTGACGTCGGCACCCGCCGCGGCGAGCTGGCGCACCAGCTCCGCATGGCCGTGGTAGGCGGCGAGCATGATGAAGGACTGCCCGTCCTGGTTCACCATGTCCACGTTGACGCCCTGCTTGATGTACTCGAGCAGCGTGGCATCGCCGTTGCGGGCAAAATCGAAAAGCTTGGTGGCAAAGTTCTGGATGTCATCCATGGAGGGTTAGTCTAGCGCGCCAGCTCCGCCACCCGCTTAACGGCCGCCTCGATGGCGAAGTCCTCGTCCCCGCCCTGACCCTTGACCGCGGCATCCAGCTCCGACATGAGGATCACGGCCTTGGTGATATTCTCTCCCGACCAGCGCCGCGCCACCGGCTGGGTGAGCTTGATGGCATAGGGCGCCATGCCGGTCTGGGAGGCCAGGGAATACTGATCCCCGCGCGCGGTGTAGAGGCGCGCGATGTTGCCCACCTTGTTCGCCAGGGCAGATGCAATGGCCACGGGGCTCGCCCCCAACTGCAGCGCGCGGCGGCACGTGGACACCGCCGCCTCCACGCGGCCTGCCACAGCGGCATCCGCGATATCCCAGTTAGCCACCTCGGCCACACCTACGTAGTACGCGTGCACCGCCTCGCGGGTCACCTTGCCGCCTGTGTCGAAGACGAGCTGCGAGATGGCGGAGGCGAGCTCGCGGAGGTCGGAGCCGACGCCGTCGAGAAGCGCCTGCACCACATCTGGTGTAGGCCGCACCCCGTGCGAGGCGAACTCACGCGTAGCCCACTGCGCGAGCTCATTCGGATAGAGGGAGAAGACCTCATGCACCTCGGCCGTCTTGCGCAGCGCCGCGATGAGCTCCGGCGGCTTCTTCTTTTTCTTCAGCGTCTTCGCCGTCACCGAGTACATCAAAATGAGCGTGATACCGGGCATGGGGTTAGCGCAGGCGTCGAGGAGGATCTTCGTGACCTCCTTGCCGGCCCTCTCCACGTCGCTGATGACGATGACGCGGTCCTCCCCAAACAAGGAGGGGCTGGTGGCTTCCAGGATTTCGCCCTCGCTGACCTCGGAGGCCTTGAGCTTGGTTACCTCACCTTGTTGGATGGACAGGCGGGCGCGCTCGGCCAGGAATTCATCATCACCGAGGATGAGGTGCACGGGGGCAGAAGACATGCCTGTCATCTTAGCAACGCCGCAATGACCCACCCGCCAAGTAGGAGCATCGCGACGGGCCCCGCCGCCACGGTGGTCACCGGCATGGAGGAGGCGACGAAGTGGATCCAATCCGCCAGCGGCTCAATAAGGATCACCAGGGGCCTGCCCCACCCCACCTGCGCCAGGACGGCGGCGATGAGCCCCACGACGGTGATAATAGGCACGACCGGGGCCACCAGCACGTTGGCAATGACTGACACCACCGAGACCCGCCCGCTCATCAGCGCAATGAGCGGCATGGTCACGATGTCCGCGGCGATGGCGACCGCAAAGGCCCGGGCCACGATGCCCGTGCCCAGCACCCGCAATAGCAGCGGGCTGAGTACTACGATGCCGGCGGTGGCCGCGACGGAGAGCGCGAAGCCGAAGCTGACCGCTAGGTCGCTGTCCGCCGCGAGCAGAAAGAGCACGCCAAGAGCCAGGGCATGGAGCGGTTCCATCTTCGAGGAGCTGAGCACCGCCGCCAGTCCCGCCAGCCCGGCGACGGTGGCGCGCTGGACGGAGGGTTCCCACCCCACAAGTGCCACGAACAACGCCAACGCGCTTGCCGACGCCCCCACTCTCACCCGCTGCCCCGGCACCACCAACGCGGCCGCGGTGCACACGATGGCAACGTTGGAGCCGGACACAGCACTCAAATGCGATAGACCCGTGTCGATGTAGAGCTGCTTATCCTCGGGGCTTTGCAGGCTGGTATCGCCCAAGACCATGCCGGGGATGAGGCCGTTGTCACACACGGCGCGGAAGTTTTCTGCGACCGTCGCCGTCCAGCTATGGGCGTGCGCGGTGAGCTCACCACTAAAGACGGTTGTGCCCACCCCTACCTGATCCGAGGGGCCGGGGTGACCGTGCACCGTCACCAGCGAGCCACCGTAGGCTTCCGGCTCCTCCTTGAGAAAGACCGGCAGCTGCGCCGGGTAGCCCGGCATTCGCAAGCGCACCATCCACCCGGATGCCGTCTGCACCGGATCAGTGGCAAGCTTTCCCGTCACCTCCGAGCCAAAGTGAAATGCCGCGGCGCGCACCGAGCGCACATAAGCCAGGGTGGCGAAAATGATTCCGCTCGCCGCGCACAAGATACCCTGCCCGCGCCACTGACCGCGCGCTAGAGCGAAACACACGAGCCCGCCCAACAGCCACGGATGGCCGAAAAGCACGGCGAGTGTGGCCAGCCACGCCACCACCGCGGCGGGCACGAGCCGCAGCTCTCTCACGGCCGGACCTTGTCCTTCAGCTTGGCGAACTTGGCTGGGCCAATGCCTGAGACGTCCATGAGCTGCTCCACGGAGCTAAAGCTCCCGATCTCTTCGCGGTGCGCGATGATCGCCGCCGCCGTGGCCGGGCCTATGCCGGGCAGCTCCGTCAGCTCCTCTTCGCTGGCGGAGTTGAGGGAGATAGTGTCTTCGGCCGCAGCGCCTGGGGCAGCGGGTGGAGCGCCGACGGTGATCTGCTCGCCGTCGTTAAGCTTCTGCGCCAGGTTGAGGTTATCGGTGGGCACGCGCGGGCGCGCCACCTCGAGGGCGTCGTTAATGCGCGCGCCAGGCGCCAAGGTCACCAACCCCGGCTGCTCTACCTCACCCACGACCGCAACCACGATATCCGCCGCCGCCTCGCTGCTCGGCGCAGCAACCTCATAGGGGTTCTCCGCACTGCGGCTCGCCCCCAGCCAGGCCAGAAGTGCAACGCCGGCCACGCCTACAACAGCCAGCGCCAACCAGGGCGGGACGCGCACGCGCGGAAAGTCGACGTTGAGCAGTTCTTCTTCCCCGGTCGGGCGGGTGAGGTCGCGGAGGCGATCAGCAATGGCGTTCATGCCCGCGACGCTACGCAGCGTCCACACCCCCGTCGAGGGCTTAAGCCGCAGCCTGTGGATAACTTGTTGAAGACGTCAACAACGTCTTTAGCTCGGCTCCGCCGTCAGCTAAAGACCGCGGAGACGCCGATGGCTCCGGGGCCGACGTGGACTGCGAGGACGTCGGTAAGCGGCACCAGCATGAAAGAGGAATCCGGCAGGGCCAAACGCAGCAAGTCCTCCAGCCGGCGGGCCGAGACCTTGTCCTCGTTGTACTGCACCGCGATGAAGGCCGGCTTGCCCTCGGCGCGGGAGGCCACCAGGTCCACGAGCTTGGTAAAGGCCTTGGTTTGGGTGCGGGTCTTGCCCACCATCTCCAGCTTGCCGCTCTGAATGGCCATGATCGGCTTGGTGGCCAGCAGCGCAGTGGACAGCATCGCCGTGGCCGCGGACATGCGCCCGGAGCGGCGAAGCTCCTCCGTCGAACTGAGGTAGACCAAGGTGTGCCCGCGCTCAAGGGTGTTGATGGCCGCGGCATAGCACTCGTCGAGGGAAGCGCCCTCCTGCGCAAGCCTGGCCGCCGCCATGGCAGCCGCGCCCATTGCCATGCCGGCGGTGCCGGAATCAATAACACGCACGTTGTTCGGGAAAACGCCGGAAGCGGTCACCGCCGCCGACCACGTCGAGGACAGCTCCTTCGACAGATGAATGGCCAGAACACCATCATCACCGGAGCGCTCCATCTGCCGCCCGTATAAAGCAGCCAACTCGAGGGCAGTCAAACCGGACGTGGACAGCTCCGCGCCATCCTTGCCGTGGCTTTCCATGACGTGCAGATCCACGACGCAGATGCCGAGCTCCTCGACGATATCCGCCGGCAAGCCCGCGGCGGAATCGGTAACAACGCGGATCACTAGACGTCCGCCCCCGCGCCCCCGATGACGGCGCCGCCCATATTCCAGCCATCGAAGTACCACTGGGCGCGGCCGACGTTCTCCGGGGTGAATTCCAGCGGGGAGAGCGGCCGTGCAGCATCAAATTCGGGCCGCGCGGTCAGCTGCGACCAGTGCGTATTCTTCAGGCCGGACAGGATCCCGTACTGGTGGTGCTCCAGGCCCAGCAGGTGGCAGGTCAGCGCTGAAATGGCGCCGCCGTGCGCGACGACGAGGACCGCCCCCTCATCCCACTGCGGGTGATTCTGCATGAGCTCATCAATCACGGGGCGGGCACGGTTGGCCACATCGACGCGGCTTTCGCCCTGCGGCGGCGCCCAGGTGGGGTCGTGGCGCCACAGCGCACGCGCCCCAGGAAACTGCTCATCTACCTCAGCGGAGGTCATCCCCTGCCACTCACCGAGGTGGGTTTCGCGCAGACGCTTATCGACGGACACCTCAAGCCCCAAGCGCCGAGCAATAATCTCAGCGGTATCGCGGGCACGGATGAGATCCGAGGAGACAATAGCGGTGATGCCTTTGCCCTCGAGCAGATCGGCCGCGGCACGGGCCTGGGAGTGGCCCGCTTCCGAAAGCTCGGTATCCAGGTGCCCCTGCATCCGGCCGGTGGCGTTATAGGTGGTCTGGCCGTGGCGGATGAGGAGGAGGCGGCGGGTCATAATTCGTCGTCTTCCGGCTCTGGCTGAGCCAGGGGAAGCTCATCGAAGGAGTCGATGTCGCGCGGGTTGACGTCATTGGACCACTCGCCGGGGCGCTCCGGGGTGTCTACACCGGGGATGTCGAGAAGCGGGCAATCGTGGTAGAGGCGGTCCAAGCCGTAGAACTCGCGCTGATCGTTGCGCTGGACGTGGACCACGATGGGGCCGTAATCGAGCAGTACCCACCGGTTCTCGCGGTTGCCTTCGCGGCGCTTGGGCTCGAAGCCCTGCTTGGTCAGCTCGTCTTCGACTTCCTCCACGATGGACGCCACCTGGCGCTCGGTATCGGCGGAGGCCAAGACGAAGACCTCGGTAATCGCCAGCACGTCGGAAACATCGATAGCGGCGATGTTGGTGGCCAGCTTCTCATCCGCAGCCAGGGCGGCGGTCTCCGCCATGCGGCGTGCTTCATCAGTAATCGACATGACAATCCCTACACAAGTACTTTTCTGCTTAAGAACTCTAGTCTTACACGACAAGGCTCATTTTCCTAGTCGAATTCCCCCGCCCGACTACCGGAAAGGCACAGACGTTACAGGGGCTTTTCCGGGTGCGGACTATAGAGGTGGTTCTTGGCAATGTATTGCACCACCCCATCCGGCACGAGGTACCACACCGGCTGGCCCTGCTGCGCGCGGGCGCGGCAATCAGTAGAGGAAATGGCCATGGCGGGGATTTCAATCAGCTCGATATCATCCTGGGAATCCTGCGGCAGCATGTCCTTGCGCAGGTCATAGCCGGGACGGGTCACGCCGACGAAGTGGGCCATCTCCAGCATCTCCTCCCAGTTGCGCCAGCTCATGATGGAGGCCACCGAATCCGCGCCGGTGATGAAGTAAAGCTCGGCGTCCGGGAAGATTCCGCGCAGATCCCGCAGCGTATCGATGGTGTAGGTGGGCCCCTCACGGTCGATGTCCACGCGGGAGACAGTAAAGCGCGGGTTCGACGCCGTGGCCACCATGGTCATCAGGTAGCGGTGCTCGGCGGCGGTGACCTGCTTATCGGCTTTTTGCCAGGGCTGGCCGGTGGGGACGAAGACCACCGTGTCGAGGCGGAAACGGTGGGCTACCTCGCTGGCGGCGACGAGGTGACCGTTATGGATGGGGTCAAAGGTGCCGCCCATGATGCCGATGCGTTGCGGACTAGTCATGGCTGGTGAGTATACCGGCCACGGAGTCGATGACCTGCATGTCCTGCCCGGAAGGCTCCCCCTGGAAATAGGAGGCGTGGAGCTCGGCCTTGGTGGCCAGGGCGCGGTTAGCGGCGTCGAGGGAGAAATCGCAGACGAAATCCCCTTCCAGGCAATAATCGACGTAACGCTGCGCCGGCAGCCCGGTGCGGTTCTTAGCCCACGGCACTTGGTGCAAGGGGTTGCCAAAGGTGAGCACACCATGCAGGCGTCCGGATTCTGCGAGGTACTCCTCCGTGCTTGTCGCGACGAGCGCTCCTTGCGAATAGCCAGCGGCTACCCAACGCGGGTGGCAGCCGGTGGTGGCCTCATAGTTGTCCACCACCTTCGGCGCATTCCGGGCCCCGGTACGCAGGCTGTCGGCAGCTCCAAACGTCACCGAATACGCCATTTCCCCGAGGGAGTGTTCCTGGAGAATCCCGAGCGCTCGCTGCACAAGCTGAAGCGGGCCCAGGTCTTCACCCTCCTGCGCCAAGGGCGGCAGGTTCATCGAGGCCGGGTACGCCTCCGGCCCCAAAGCCAGAACATAAACGCCATCCATTGTGCCGGGGTGGCGCTGCTCTACCTGACGGAACAGAGCGGCAAAGTTGCGTCCCTCAAAGCCGGTGGATTCCGGCGCACGTTCGGAGTAACGCTGTGGGCCTACGTATTCGCCCTGCTCCTCGTTCTGGTCTGAACCGCGCGCGACAAGCACCACGGTGTCGGGGCACGTGCCGACCCCGCTCGCCGAGGCCACCGGCGCGCTGAGAAGGGACGCCGCCGTGCCAAGGGCGGCAGCTACACAGGAAACACGAAAAGAAAGAGACTTCATTCTTTCCTGTTTAGCGGAAACGGACGCCATCTACCATGCGGCCGATGGAATCGTAGACCTGGTTATCCCACTGGTGGTTGGTGAAGAAGTACTGGCCATGGGAGCCGCCGGTGGGCTTGGCGGCGTAGAGGGTCTGGGCGGAGAGGTCGCACACGGCGTCGAGCGGCAGGCAGTAGTCCACGCGGCTGACGTTGGCGCGCATCTGCGGGAAGTAGCCCATCGGGCCGCCCGCGCCCTGGGTTGCGCCGACGACGGCCGGGTCCCCTGCGCGGGTCAGCGGGTTACCAAAGGTCACGACGCCTGCGAGCTGACCGCGGTGGGCCAGTTCCACCTCGTGGTTGGCCAGGATCATGGCGCCCTGGGAGTAGCCGGACAGGATGTATTGCGGGTGGCAACCGGTGGCGGCTTCATAGCTGTTGATCGCGCTGGTCACGCCACGATTGCCGGTCTGCACGGAGTACATGAACTGGTTGATGGCGGAGACCGCGGTGTTGATGACCGGGTTGGCGTACTGCGTGGCCAGGCGCACGAGGTCAGCCGCGGTGTTCGGAACCGACTCGTTCGGAACAGAGTATTCCGGGTAGGTCGCCGGATAGTACTGCGGCTCCAGGCCCAGCACGTAGACGTCCTTCATCAGCGAATTTCCGCCGTGAGTGGCCTGGTAGCGTGCCTCGGCGCCCTGCAGCATGGCGCGGATGGATTCGCCCTCCCATCCATTGGATGCGCGGCCGCCCTGGTTCGAATACTGCGTGGGGTAGACCTGACCGTTTTGGCCAGAGCCGCGCGCGGCGACGACGACCACTGCGGGGCACTGTTCGTCAGCGTGCGCGGCGGGTGCAGAGATGGTTTGAGGGACAATGAAGGCGGACACGGCCATGACGGCGGCGGCCACGAAGGAAGCAATGCGGGACAGCATGGGAGAAGGCACCATTCAGTTCTTTGTTATTACCGTGCTTTAGAATACCCAGTGCTCCCCCGGCGCGCAGCACGAACCCCTAAGGGCGGGTCTGGCCGGTGCCCTGCAGCACCCATTTGGTGGATGTTAGCTCCGGCAGTGCCATCGGGCCGCGCGCGTGCAACTTCTGGGTGGAGATGCCGATTTCGGCGCCCATGCCGTAGACCTCACCATCGGTAAACGCGGTGGAGGCGTTGAGCATGACCGCTGCGGCATCTACCTCGTTGGCGAAGGTTAGCAGCACGTCAGCATCCTGGGCCGCAATGGCCTCGGTGTGGCCGGTGGTGTACTCGGCAATGTGCGCGATGGCGCCGTTGACACCATCGACCACCTTGGCGCAGATATCCATGGAGAGGAATTCTTCGCGCCACTCCTCGTCGGTTGCCTCCACGGCGTCCTTAACACCGAAGGCCTCAAGCTCTTTCACATCGCCGTGGATGGTAACCCCTGCCTCCTGAAGGGAGGTGATGATGCGGAGCTTGGAGGCGTCGTCAAGGGCAGCGTCGATCAGCACGCACTCCGTCGAGTTACACACAGAGGGACGGCGGGTCTTGCCGTTGATCGCCATGTCGATGGCCTTGTCCAGGTCGGCGGAGGCATCGACGTAGAAGTGGCAATTGCCGGTTCCGGTCTCGATGGCGGGGACGGTGGCGTTTTCCACCACGGCGTTAATAAGGCGTGCGCCGCCTCGCGGGATGACCAGGTCCACCAGGCCGCGGGCGGTGATGAGGTCCTGCACAGAATCGTGGGTCTCACAGGGCAGAAGCTGCACGCCTTCGCGCGGCAGATCAAACTCCACGAGGGTGTCCTGTAGGAGCTCAACGAGCTTGGCGTTGGAGTTCTTCGCGGACTTCGAGCCGCGCAGCAGCGGCACGTTGCCGGACTTGAGGGCCAGGCCGAAAGCATCGACGGTGACGTTCGGGCGGGCCTCATAGACCATGCCCATCACGCCGAGCGGCACGCGGACCTGCTTCATCTGGATGCCATTATCCATGGTGCGACCCTGCAGAATCTCCCCTACTGGGTCCTGGAGGGAGGCTACCTGGCGTAGGCCGCCGGCAATGCCCTCGATGCGGGCTGCATCAAGCGACAAGCGGTCGATGAGGGATTCGGACATGCCGTTGGCACGGCCGGCCTCGATATCGAGCTGGTTCGCCGCGAGGATGTCCTCGTTGTGCGCGATGAGGTTCTCGGCGGCGCGGTTCAAAATCTCATTCTTGCGCGGGGTGGGCAGCTGCGCGAACTGCGGCGCCACCGCCTTGGCGGCGCGGGCTTTGGACAGAACTTCTTCACGTTCGGTGTTGCTCATGCCATACCAGCGTACGGAAGGTCTGCCCGCTTGTCAGGGATTCTGTGCAGCTATGGGTTCTTAATGAGCGCCAGTTTTAGGCCCCAAGTTCGCGGCGGCGCTCCGCCGCGGCACGCAGGCGCTCGGCGCGCTTTTTCTTTTCCCCTTCAGAAAGCTCATCGAAGAGCTCTTCATCCGACTCGCTGAACTTCAGTACCCCGCGCGCAGCCCAAGAAGCGAAAAACGCGATGACGGGCGAGATCCAGAAATAGCTCCAGTCGAAGACAAAGAGGCCCAGGAAGAGCGCGATCATCGCTACCGACCAAATGACGGAATCCACTATCTGCACCTTGCGGCCGCGGGCGAGCATGTCCTCCAGCTCCGCCTCGTGGCAGCGTGCGGGTGTTGTGGCGCTGGGGGTGGCAAGCTCCGGCAGGTCCGCAAAGAGCTTTGCGACGTCCCCGCGCGTGCGCGCCGCGGCGGCCTCACCGGTGCGCTGCTCAAATTCATCCGGGCCCAACGCTCCGTTGACGAAGTGCTGGCTCAACTGCTCTAGGGCCTCGGAGCGCTCCGCGTCACCAACGCGGATGTCTGGGTTCTCCATTAATAGCCTGCCTTCGGGTCAACCAGAGTTGGCAGCTTCTCCCCCGACGCGAAAGCCTTGGCCACCTTGACGGTGTGCGCGCCAATCTTTTCGCGCACGGAGCGCTGCGTATTGGCAATGTGTGGGGTGATAACCACGCGCTTATCCTGCCACAGCGGGTGATCCTCCGGCAACGGTTCAGGGTCGGTGACGTCGAGTGCCGCACCCGCAATCTGCCCGGAGTTGAGAGCCTCCACCAGGTCCTCGGTGTTGATGAGCGGTCCGCGGCCCACGTTGACCACTACGGCATGCTCCGGCATCTGCTTAAAAGCCTCCGCATCCACCATATGGCGGGTCTCCGGGGTCAGCGGTGCGATGAGCACAAAGTAGTCTGCTTGAGGCCAGACCTTGTCCACTTCAGAAATCGGGTAAGTCTCCTCCGCGCCCTCGACCGGCTTGCCGGAGCGGTTCACCGCGATGATGCGCGGCCCAAAGCCGGAGAGCATGCTGATCAGACGCTTGCCAATGCCACCGGCACCAATAATGGCCACCGTCTTGTCGTCATAAAGATAGGAAGTGTGCGCCTCCATCTCTGCATAGGAATCAAACGTGCCGTTCACGCGGCGGTGCGCATGCAGCTGCGCCAAAAGCAGCGCGATGGTGGATTCCGCCACCGTGTTGTCATAGACACCGGCGGCGTTCGACCACGGCACGCTGCTCCCCTTCATCACTTCAAGCACGTGGTCCACGCCCGCCGAAGGAATCTGCACGAAGCCAATGTTCTCCGGCAGCGGCTCCGGGAAGTCGGTGCCATCGCCGGTGTAGATGAGGAAGGAGGCCTCATCTAGCGGGGCGCGCTCAAAGCCCGCGGCGTCGAGCACCTCGATGGTTTCCTCCCAGGGGTGTGGTTCGATGGCGTACTTCATGCACATCCTCCTTAGCTAGTAGCCGGCGTCCGGGTCGACGCGGGTGGGCATATCCTCGCCGCGCTCCCACGCGGCGGCGTTGGCATTGAAGATAGCACCCAGGTGGTACTGGGCCACGTGATCCGAGGCCGCCATGTGCGGCGTCAGCGTGGCGTTGGGTAGATCGTAGAGCGGGTGGCCATCCGGAAGCGGCTCCGGGTCCATGACCTCCAGGCCCGCGCCGGCAATCTCGCCCGTGCGCAGAGCCTCTACGAGATCGTCCGTGACCACGGTGCTGCCGCGGCCGACGTTGACGAACACCGCCGAAGGCTTCATGGCGCGGAACACCGCTGCGTCGAAAAAGGCTTCCGTGGCGGCCGTCGCCGGCAAAATGCTCACGACGAAATCCGCTTTATCCCAGGCCTCGTCGGCGCGCTCGATGGGCAACGTCACGTCCGCTCCCTCTACCGGGCGGCCCGAGCGGTTCACCGCGGTGATGTGCACGCCGAAGGGCGCGAGGTAGACCATGAGCTGCTTGCCGATGCCTCCCGCGCCCACGATGACCACACGCGTTGGCCCCTGCTGCTCATAGAGCCAGGCTTGGGATTCATCGAGCTCACGCGCCACCGACCAGGACTTCGCGAGGGCGAAAGCCTTGTGGTGGTGCGCCTGGGAGAGCATGAGTCCCAGTGCAGATTCCGCCACGGGCTTGGCAAAAGCACCCGCGGAGTTACACCACGGCAGGCCATCGCGCCGGATGAGCCCGGCATCGATGTGGCGGTTAACCCCAGTGAAGCAGTACTGCACCCACTTGATGTTCTCGGGAATCTCCGGGGTCTGCGCCGGGTCCGAGGCGGTATTCACAAAGACCTCGGCTTCCGCCAAACTTTCGACGCGCTCGTGTCCGGCTGCGTCGATATCTGCCACAGTTGCCGCCCACTCGTCGGGGCCCATGAAATAGCGCATTAAATACGGGAGGCGAAGTTGGACAGGTAGTCGGCATGGACAACCGGGCGGCGCATATCCTCCGGCAGCTCCTCGGTGTGCTTGCCCAGTAGGTTGTGCAGCGTGGTGGAGTCATAGCCCACCTCGCCGCGGCCGATGACCTGGCCCTTGGGACCCATGATGTCCACGATCTCGCCGGCGTTGAACTCGCCCTTAATGTCGGTAATGCCCACGGCCAGCAGGGAGTTTCCGCCGCGGACCACGGCCTCCATGGCGCCCTCGTCCAAGCGCAGGGAGCCGCCGGTATCCGCGCAGTAGAGAGCCCAGAACTTCCAGGCGGACAGGCGGCGTTCCTCACGGGTGTGGAAGACGGTGCCTACGGAGGCGTCGTCAAGCGCCTGCCCAATATTATCCGCCGAGGTCAACAGCACCGGGATGCCGCCACGCGTGGCCAGGCGGGCAGCCGAGACCTTCGTGGCCATGCCGCCGGTGCCGACCTTGCCGCCATCGCCGGCCACGACCGCCTTGAGATCCTTGCCGGTGCGCACCTCCTCCACGAACTTGGCGTCCGGCTCGGCCGGGTTCTTGTCGTAGAGGCCGTCCACGTCGGAGAAGAGGAAGAGGGCATCCGCGCCGACCAGATTGGCCACGAGCGCCGACAGGCGGTCGTTATCACCGAAGTGCATCTCGGAGGTGGCCACGGTGTCGTTCTCGTTGACGATGGGCACCGTGCGCATCTGGCGCAGACGGTCAATGGTGCGCTGGGCGTTGCGGGCGCGATCGCGCTTGCCGACGTCCGACGCGGTCAGCAGCACCTGCCCAATGGTGCGGTTATAGCGGGCAAAGGACACGCCCCATTCGTAGGCGAGGTGCACCTGGCCCACCGCGGCGGCGGCCTGCTTGGTGGCCAAATCGGTGGGGCGCGTGGTCAGGCCCAGCGGGCCCATTCCGGCGGCCACGGCACCGGAGGAGACGATGATGATGTCGGAGACGTTCATGCGTGCGCAGACGGCGTCGACGATCTTGTCGATCTTCTCGGTGGAGGTCACGAAGTCATCGCGCGTTAGCGACGAGGATCCGATTTTGATGACGATGCGCTTGGCTTTGGAGATCTCCTCGCGCAGCGGCGAGGAGAAACCGCTGGATTTCTCCGATAGCGTGGTGGTCTCCGGGTAGTCCACGTCCGGGGTCGGCCCCTCGAAGGGTTCAAGGGGGAGAGGATAGTCGAGCTGGTTGTCGTGTTCGGATGACATACCGGCTCAGTATACCGGGCTAACCCTGCCAGCGATCGCGGTTCGCGGACTCGCGAGTGACTTCCCCGTCCGTGCCAAAGTCGAACTCGTCCACGAGGCCGCGGCGCGCCTGGGAGGCGCGCTTGCGCTCAGCGGCGGAGACGCGGTCGGTGCCCATGAGGCGGCCGTCCTGTCCGCGGCCCGCATCAGTTGCGCGGCCACCGGCCATCGGCTCGTACTCGAAGGTGATGTCCCCGATGGTGACCGGGCAGCCTTCCTCCGCGCCCTGGCGGTGCAGCTCTTCCTCGACACCGGCCTTGGCCAGGCGGTCTGCGAGGTAGCCCACGGCCTCGTCGTTTTCGAAGTCGGTCTGGCGAATCCAACGGTCGATCTTGTCGCCCTCGACGATGAATCCGCCCTCCACCTCGGGATCGGGGCGGACGGTGAAGTCCGCGAAGGAGCCCTTCTTTTTCTTGCCCACGGACTTGGGCTGAATGATGGTGTGGTTCTTGTCCACCGCCGCCTTGGGCTGTGACTTGCGGTGTTCTTTCACCATCTCCATCAGCTTGTATTTGAGGGGCTCTAGCCCCTTGCGCGCCACCGCGGAAATGATGAAGACCGGCCAGCCGTACTTCTCCTCGAGGTCACCCTTGACGAATTCCGCGAGCTCCTCTGCCTCGGGAACATCCGCCTTGTTAAGGATGATGACGCGCGGGCGCTCGCGCAGGTCACCAAGCCCGGTGTCCTGTTCCAGGAGCTCCTGGTACTTGGCCAGCTCGGTCTCGAGCGCCTCGATGTCGGAGAGCGGATCGCGGCCCGGTTCGATGGAAGCGGTATCCACCACGTGGGCGAGAACCGCTGTGCGCTCGATGTGGCGCAGGAAGTCGAGGCCTAGGCCCTTACCCTCGGCGGCTCCCGGGATGAGGCCCGGGACATCCGCCATGGTGAAGGATTCGTAGCCCATGTCCACCACGCCCAGGTTGGGCTGGAGGGTGGTGAAGGGATAGTCACCGATCTTCGGCTTGGCTGCCGAAAGCACAGAAATGAGGGAGGACTTGCCCGCGGAGGGGAAACCGACGAGCCCAACGTCCGCCATGGACTTCAGCTCGAGGATGAGGTCGCGCGCCTGGCCCGGCTCGCCCTGCAGCGCAAAGCCCGGGGCTTTGCGGGCGGCCGAGGCTAGCGCTGCGTTTCCCAGTCCGCCGAAACCACCCTCCGCGGCCACGAAACGGGTGCCCGGGACCGTGAGATCCGCGAGCATCTCCCCGTCCTCGGTATAGACCACGGTGCCTTCAGGGACCTCGAGGATGAGGTCCTCGCCGCGCGCGCCGTTGCGCCAGTCACCAGCGCCGTTACCGCCGCGGCCGGACTTCAGGTGCGGGCGGTAGTGGAAATCCATGAGGGTGTGGATCTGGGGTGAGACCTCCAGCAGGATGTCTCCGCCGTGGCCGCCGTTGCCGCCATCGGGCCCGCCGAGCGGCTTAAATTTTTCGCGGTGGACGGAGGCGCAGCCGTGTCCGCCGTCGCCTGCCTGCAAGTGCAAAACCACTCGGTCAATGAATCGTGCCATGCCCGCTAGTCTAACGGTTCCTGGCATACCGTCCTAGTTGAGCACTGCGGGGAACTGAAGCCAATGCCCCCTGGTTTTTCACGCTCCCCACCAAGCCGGCGCTCGAAAACGCCCAAATCCCGAGCGGGACGCTCGGGATTTAAGACTTTATGCTCTTAAGCAGTTGCTTCTGCAACAACCTCTTCGGCCGGAACAATGTTGACCAGACGACGTCCACGCTTGACGCCGAACTCAACAGAGCCTGCCGCGAGAGCGAACAGGGTATCGTCGCCGCCGCGACCAACGTTCTCACCCGGGTGGAACTTGGTGCCGCGCTGACGCACGATGATCTCGCCGGCCTTAACCTGCTGACCACCGAAGCGCTTAACGCCGAGGCGCTTGGACTCGGAATCGCGACCGTTGCTGGAGCTGGAAGCACCCTTCTTGTGTGCCATGTGGTTTCCCCTCCTTCAGGGATGAATTAGAGCCGGTTAAGGCTTACTTGATACCGGTAATCTTCAGCGTGGTCACCGGCTGACGGTGACCAAGGCGACGCTTGTAACCAGTCTTGTTCTTGTACTTGAGGATGTCGATCTTCGGGCCCTTGCCCTGCTCGACAATTTCAGCGGAGACGGAGACCTTCTCCAGGTCTGCAGCCTTCGACTTGACGGTTGCGCCATCGACGAGCAGAACCGGGGTGAGAGCAACGGAGGAACCCGGCTCACCCTCGATCTTCTCGACCTTGACGAGGTCACCTTCAGCAACCTTGTACTGCTTTCCGCCGGTCTTGACGATCGCGTACATAGAGGGCTACCCCTTATCTAAACTCGGCTCGCTAGCAGCTGGGTGGTGCCGCTAGCGAATGGACATTGGACATTGGCGTTTAGAACCACATCCGCGAGAGACGTGCGGGAACCGCAGCGCGTCCCATCGAGCGCATTCATGGTCTAAACAGCGACTGTCAAAGACTACCCCGTGAGGGGGCGAAAAGGCAAAACGCCTTTTCTAGCGCGACCTGCGCCGTGCTACTCGACGCCTCCCGCGCCCGCCCTTTCGCGCCTTCGACGCTGTGGTCTGTGCGGAAGACTCTCGCCGCTGCGCCTCGCTCCCCTGTCCGCGTTCATTCGACCTCTGGGTGGCTTGGCTCTGCGCCATCTTGCGCACCACTCGGCGACGGCCGCGGCTGCGGGTCGCGCGCACGCTCATGTTCTCGCTCGACTCCGCGCCCTTGCGCTCTGCCTTGGCCTCCTTCTTAGAGGCGGCTAGCTGAGCGTCCTTGGCCGGGGCCTCGTCCTGCGCGAAGTCTTCACGCTTTGGGCGAATATCCGAGCGGGAGTTTCCGCGCGTGCGGCGCTTGCGGCGCGGTGACTTCTCAAAGGCTTCGACAGCCTCATCATAGGTCTGCTCCGAGCGCTGCGTGGATGCCTTTTCCGCACCGGCGTGCTCATCGCGCTTGCCGTGCTTCGCGCGCGAGCCCTCACTCGTCTCCTCGCGTTGTGGCTCCCGGAAGGTACGCGTTGCCCGGCGCGGCTTGCGCGAGCGCTTCGCCTTCGCCTTCGAGCGCTTCGCGTCCAGGCTTTCCGCTACGGCATAGCCAATGGAGGCGCTATCCGGGGTATCCGGCTCGTCCTCGTCGACGACGACCACGTTGGCCACGAGCTCCTCCAAGGAGGACTCGTCGTCGCGCGAAGCTTCCTTTTCTGTGGCAGTTTCGTGCTCGGCGGCGGCTTCCTCGTCGTCGCGGTGCATGCGCACGGCAGCCGGGTGCTGCTTCGGATCGCGCTGCGGTGTGCGGCGCTCCTTGCGGCTACGGCGCTGCGGCTTCGAGTTCTCCTCCTCGGCATCCTCATCAACCGGGTACTCGTGAATGATGATTCCCCGGCCATGGCAGGCCTCGCACTCGGTGGAGAAAGTCTCGATGAGGCCTGTGCCCACGCGTTTGCGCGTCATCTGCACCAGGCCCAGTGAGGTGACCTCAGAAACCTGGTGGCGCGTCCGGTCACGTCCCAGCGCTTCCTTGAGGCGGCGCAGCACAAGGTCCTGGTTTTCCGGCAGCACCATATCGATGAAGTCCACGACGATCATGCCGCCGATATCGCGCAGTCGCATTTGGCGCACGATCTCCTCGGCCGCCTCGAGGTTATTGCGGGTCACCGTCTCCTCGAGGTTGCCACCGGAGCCGGTGAATTTGCCCGTGTTGACGTCAATGACCGTCATGGCCTCAGTGCGGTCAATAACGAGGGTGCCGCCAGACGGCAGCCACACCTTGCGACTCAGGGCCTTCTGCAGCTGCTCATCAATGCGGTAGGCGCTGAAGGCATCCTCGCCATCGTGGTCGCGGGCGTCATAGCGCACAACGCGGTCCGCCAAGTCATGCGCCATGGAGTCCACATAGGCGCTGACCGTGTTGTAGGAACGCTTGCCGTCCACAACCAAGGTGCTGAAGTCCTCGTTGAAAAGGTCGCGCACGACCTTAATGAGCAGGTCCGGCTCTTCGTACAAGGTGACCGGCTTGGCACCCTTCGTTGCCTTCTCGTGCGCGGCGCGGGCGCTAATGTCCTCCCACAGGGAGTGCAGGCGGTTGACGTCGGACGCGATGTCCTCCTCCGACACGTTCTCCGCTGCGGTACGAATGATGGCGCCGCCATCCCCCGGGATGACGCGCTCCAGAATCCCCTTGAGGCGCTTGCGCTCCGGCGCCGGCAGCTTGCGGGAGATTCCCGCGCTGCGCCCGCCGGGAACATACACCAGGAAGCGGCCGGCCAAAGAAATCTGGGTGGTCAGGCGCGCGCCCTTGTGGCCGATGGGATCCTTGGCCACCTGAACTAGGACCTGATCACCGGACTTCAAGGCGTTTTCCACCTTGCGGCCGCGTCCGCCAATGCCCAATGCGCGCCAGTCGATGTCGCCCGCGTACAGCACGCCGTTTCGGCCCTGTCCAATATCGACGAAGGCTGCCTCCATCGAGGGCAGCACGTTTTGCACGCGGCCCAAGTAGATATTGCCAATTTGGGAGGGGTGAGTCTCCGTCGTGACGAAGTGCTCGACCAGGAGATCATCCTCCAGCACACCGACCTGGGTGATGATGCCCGCACCGTCGGTGCGCTGCTTATCGCGCACCACCATGGTGCGCTCTACAGATTCGCGGCGCGCGAGAAACTCCGCTTGGGAGACGATGTGCTGGCGCTCGCGGCCCTTCTCCCGCAGCTCCGCACGGCGGCGGCGCTGCGCCTCGATGCGGGTCGAGCCCTTGATAGCCTTCGGCTCTTCGATGTGCTCGACTTCTTCGCGGACTACCCCGCGGCCTTCTGCTCCGCGGCCACGAGAGGTACCGCGGCTGCCGCGGCGGCGACCGCGCGACTGGCTTACCGGCGCCGAATCTTCCTCGGTTTCTTCCTCGCGCTTTTCTGGCTTCTGGCGCTTGGCCAGCGGAGTGATCTTCGGCGCCATGAAGACCGGCGCGAAGTCGTACACGTCCGGGTCTTCCTCAGCCATCGGGGTGATCAGCGGGGTGAGGTCGTCCTCCTCATCACTATCACCGGCTTCGGCGAGCGCCTCGTGCAGCATTTCGGCATCGACCTTGTCGACGATCTGCGAAATCTCGTTATCAACGTTCTTACGAACGCGCTCGCGCAGCTTTTCTTCTTCCTCGCTCAGCTGCTCCGGCTGCTCCGGTTGCGCAGCAGGCTCTTCCGGTGCGGGTTCCTCTGCCTGCTCCTTCGGCTCAGCCTTCTTGCCTGCCTTGCTCACGCGCTTCGCCGCACGCTTGGCGCGCTTCTTCTTCACAGTCTTCTCCGGCTTTTCTTCAGCCGGGGCTTCAGTAGTTTCTTCGACAGGTTCTTCGGGGGTCTGCGCAGCATCGGCCGTGGCTGCAGCCTGGTCGGCGTCCTCGGTGGCGGCCTGGTCGGTGCCCTCGGGGGCGGGCACGAGGGCGTCGATAAGCTGGCCCACCTCTTCCGGCGTAAGCGTGGACTGTGCGGACTTCTTGATTCCCATCTCCGCGAACTGGGCCACCAATTCCTTGGAAGCCACGCCCACCTGCTTGGCCAAGGCATAAAGGCGAGTCTTGGGGGCGAGTGCCTCGCAGTCAATCCCCGCTACAGCCGCGGCCAACGTCGATTCAATACGTTCTTCTTTTGTTTTCTTCTTGGATGCCATCAGTGGCTAATCTCCTGAGGTTGTGCTCACCCCGGGCGCAGGTTGCCGCCACACGGTGGTGAGTCTTTGAAAAATTCTCATCATCTTTATTAAGTTGTCAGCGCCTTCTATTCTGGCACAGAGCTCGATTAAGGCTCACATGTTAGTATCGCCGCTATGTCCGACGGCGCGCCCACAAACACACCTGCAGAGCGGAAAATACCTGTACACGCCCCACGCACTGTGGCGCAGGCGCGCGCCCGCAACGAGATCGCGCTGCGGGATATTGTGACCGTGGCCGCGCCCGCGGGCATCGCTTCAGGCCTTCGCGTCGTTGACTTCCCTTATCCCTACGCGGTCCCGGTCTATGCGGTGCTTTGGATCGCCATGGCCTACGGCGCCATCCGCATCATTCGCAGCAAGCCAAAGTTCGTCCAAGCTGCTCAAGAAGAGTACCGGGCGGGCGATTACCCTCTTCTCGCCTACTTTCTGCCGGTGCTTGCCATCTTCTCCCCTCTCATCACTGAGGGAATTCAGTCCACCGGGGTTCTCAGCGATATCTCACCCAACCCCATCCTTATCGCCGCTGGACTTACTGCCTTCTCCATCCCCGCGTTCATCTTCGGCGGCCGCGCTTTCGGTACCACCTCCTACCGAGTGGGCAAGCGACGCATCAAGGCCATCACCGAACAAGGAAGCCTCGAAGGCGTCACTCAAGAGAGCATCACCGCGGTAGAAGCTCACCCGGAAGTCCTCAGCGGGCTGGTCGCCGCCGGTGCAGTCACTGGCAATACCACCACCATCCCTGCACTGGGGCAGCTGCTCGGCTACGAGGAGGGACTCGAAGAAGAACTCCGTGAGCTCGAGAAGGCCGGCGTGGTGAAGCTACCTGGCCTCATCCAGTGGAATGGTGAGCGGACTTTCAACATCACGCTGACCGAAGCCGGGGTGCGCAGCATGGACGCTGCACGCACGCGCTAGTGCGGAAGAGTGTCATCTCCTGGGAAGAGTTTCGGGCCAATCCACAGCATGAAATAGACCAGACCAACGAGGACCGGAATCTCAACAAGGGGACCAATCGTTCCGGCAAGGGCTTGAGCAGACATCGCTCCGAAGGTGCCGATAGATACTGCAATAGCAAGCTCAAAGTTATTTCCTGCTGCAGTAAACGCCACGCTGGCAGACTGCGCGTAATTCATGCCAACGGCCTTTGCCACGCCCAGTGACAGCACGAACATGCCCACAAAGTAGATAACCAGCGGCACGGCCACGCGCACTACCGTTGCTGGCTGCTCCACAATGTGCTCGCCCTGCAGGGAAAAGAGCAACACAATTGTGTACAGCAGACCAATCATGGCCAGGGGCGATACGGCTGGGAGGAAGCGGTTCTCAAACCATTCCCGTCCTTTTGCCTTTTCGCCCCACACGCGAGACAGCGCACCCAACAGGAACGGTATGCCCAAGAAGACAAGTACGGACTTAACAATGGCCCAGAAGGAAAAGTCAGCGCTCGTCGTGTCCAGGCCCAGCCATCCGGGGAGGACGCGAAGGTAGAACCAGCCCAGAACACCAAACATAGCGACCTGGAAGATGGAGTTCAGGGCGACAAGCACAGCCGTTGCCTCGCGGTCAGCGCACGAGAGGTCCGACCACACAAGTACCATGGCAATACAGCGCGCAAGGCCCACAATGATGAGGCCGGTGCGCAGCTCCGGCTGGTCCGCCAAGAACAGCCACGCCAGGGTAAACATAAACGCCGGCCCCACCAGCCAGTTGAGGACGAGCGATACCGCCATGAGGCGGCCATCCGTGGCAATTTCCTTGGTCTTCTCGTAGCGAACCTTGGCCAAGGGTGGGTACATCATGACGAGGAGACCAATGGCGATCGGGATGGAAATCCCGCCGACTTCAACGGCGCCCAAGGCTTGGCCAATCCCGGGAATGAAGTGGCCAATAAGCAATCCGGCGGCCATCGCCAGAATGATCCACACGGGTAAAAATCGGTCAAGAAAAGACAACCTCGGGCGTTGCGGCACGGCCATGTCTCTCCCTCCTTCAACGTTGAATAGAGCACGATACGAACATGCAATGTACAGCACGTATTGATAAGCGTCAATATAACGTGGGGCGCAAGGATAACCCCTATACTGATCGCATGGCTTCCTCTTCCACGCCCGAGACCAGCGCACCCGGCACTGAGTGTTGCTCCTTAAGCACGGGCCCGCTTAGCGACGCCGAGGCGAGGCATTTTTCGCAGCAATTCAAAGTACTGGCAGACCCAGCCCGCCTGCGTCTTTTGTCCATCCTGTGCGATGAAGGCTGTGGGCCCATGAGCGTCACGGAACTCACCGAGCTCACTGCGCTGAGTCAGCCCACGGTCTCCCATCACCTAGCACGCTTGCGAGAGGCCGGCTTGCTATCCAGACAGCAACGCGGCCGCACCGTCACCCATCAGGTGCACAAAGACGCCTTTATGGCATTGCGCACATTGCTCTCGTTCGACTAAACCGCGCCCGGGCTACCTGCGCTCGAGCACACAGGACGGGTTCGGGTTAAGGGTCAGAAACGACAAAAGCCCGAGCGCTATGCTCGGGCCTTATTGCGCGCTAGGCGCGGTGAACTTCTTTAGAGGTTCGGGAACCAGATGGAGATCTCGCGCTCTGCGGACTCCGGGGAGTCGGAACCATGAACAACGTTCTCGCCAACGGTCAGGGCGAAGTCACCGCGGATGGTGCCCGGGGTGGCCTTCTCTACTGGGTGGGTGCCACCGGCCAACTGGCGCCATGCAGCGATAGCGGACTCGCCCTCGATGATGCCAGCAACCAGCGGTGCGGAGGTGATAAAGTCAACGAGCTCGCCGAAGAAAGGCTTGTCCTCGTGCTCGGCGTAGTGCTTCTTTGCGGTCTCCTCGTCGGCGACGCGCAGATCCATGGCGACGAGCTTCAGGCCCTTGCGCTCGATGCGGGAGATGATCTCGCCCACGTGGCCGTTCTTCACGCCGTCCGGCTTGATGAGAATGAGTGTACGTTCAGTCATAGGGCACATAGTACAGAACAGGTGCTCCCGCGTCCTGACAGTGGGGCTAATTTTAAGCGCTACGTGAGGTGTTGCACGATTTCTTCCGCGCGCTCATGGCTCGTACCACGAAACCACAGCTGCACTTGACGCACCGCCGTGCCGTATTGACCGCTCTCTAGCAAGCTTTCTAGCTCCTCGCGGTGCCACTCTTCCAGATCCGCAAACTCCACCGGCCGTTCATCGCGCTGCTGCTTGAGCATGCCGACGACGAGGAAGACGAAGGCCGGGATCAACAGTGCGAGCGGGAACGCGAAGCCTCCGAAATACAGCTTGGCCACGAGCGCGGCGATGCACAGCAGTGCGGAAAGACCGTAGAGCAGAAAGAGCATGCCGGCTAGTCTAGCGCGTTCAGCGTCGACTGCAGCCAGACGCGAGAGTTCATGAGCAGGCGCTTCGCCTCCGCAGTATAGGGAGCCCACAACTCGAAGGCGTGGACGCCGCCATCCACAACCTCGCACTGCGTGGGCACGCCTGCGGACTTCAGGCGCTCGGCGTAATCCACAATCTCGCCGTAGAAGAGCTCGCTGCTGCCCGCATACAGCCACGCCGGCGGTAGGCCAGACAGTTCCGCGCGGCGGCCGGGCACGGCATAGGGCGCGTCCGGCTTGCCGTTGGTGTAGTAGCGCCAGGCCTGCGCGTTGGAATCCGCATCCCAGATGGGGTTGCGGTCGGTGGACGCTGCGCGGTCATCCAGCATCGGACAAAATAGCCACTGCCCCGCCGGCTGGATTCCGCCTTCATCATAGAGGCGCTGGCACAAGGCGGCGGCGAGCCCTCCCCCGGCGCTTTGGCCGCCGATGACAATCCGATCCGGACTAATTCCCAGCTCCTCCGCGTGCGTGAGGAGCCAGTGGTGGGCCGAGTGGACGTCGTCAAGCGCGGCCGGATAGGGGTTTTCCGGGGCATAGCGATAGCGCGGCGCGATGACGGTGACGCCGACTTCCGCGGCGGTCTCTTTGAGGTGTTTGACGTCCTGACGCGGATGGCCCATGAGCAGCCCGCCACCGTGGATCCACAGCACGGCGCCGCGCGGGTTCTCCGGGCTATAGATGGTCGCGCGGATTTCGGCGTTTCTCACCCGCTGCGTGCGCACGCCCTGGATATAGGGGGCGGGCCACAGCGCTGGAACTACGCGCCCGGCGCGGCGGATCAGCGGGTTGGTCGGATCCCACAAAGACATGAATGCTGCGCCCGCGCGCAGCTCCGGCCGGATATACACTGCGGCGGCCTACTTCTCAGTCAGGTGCTGCGTGGTGAGGTAGCCGCGGTCCATGCGGGCAACGAGCACCGAGCGCATATACGCCGCCAGAGCCCACAGAAGGGCGAAGATGATGAAGATCGTGGCCACGGACCAGTGGACCATGAAACCAAGAACAATGCCGATGACGTGGAACACGATCAATACCCCGACGACCCAGGACTTGTTCATGAACGGGAAGGACGCTAACAACAGCACCATAAATCCGATGACCACGCCATAGTTGAACGGGGTCCACAGGGTGCCGTCATACAGCTTGTACAGCATCGGCAGCGCCAAAACCAAGGTGATGAGTTCCAGCGTGAGGGAACTGGCCACCACCATGCCACCGAATTGCTTGAGGGGATCCTTGGCCGGCGCTTGGCCTAGTCCGAGCGGGCCGATCTCCTCCTCGGGGACGGGTTTGCGGGGGCTCATGCGGGCTCCTTTCCAAAGAGTGCGCGGGCGTCACCTGCCGTGACCACCGAGCCAGTAATCACGATGCCGGAACCGGACTGCACATCGGCCTCCTCCGCCAATTCCACGGCTTGGGTATAGGCGCTGGGCAGCTCGGGTTCGACGTACACGCGCTCCTCACCGAAGATGTCGCGGGCGAGCTCCGCTAGCTCGTAGGCATCGCGGGCGCGCGGCGAGGTGTTCTGCGTGATGACGACTTCCGTGAGAACGGATTCCAGGGCGGTGAGGATGCCGGCGGCGTCCTTGTCGGCGAAGATGGACACCACGCCGATGAGGCGGGCGAAGTCGAAGTCGCGGTCGAGCGCTGCTGCTAGGGCCTTAGCGCCGTGTGGGTTGTGGCAGGCGTCCAAGAAGGTCGTGGGGCTGGTGCGCACGCGCTCCAAGCGTCCGGGGGAAACGGCCTTGGCAAAGCCGGTGCGCACGGAGGCGATATCGAGCTGATTGCCTGACGACGCCCCGAAGAAAGCCTCCACCGCCGCCAAAGCGACGGCCGCGTTCTTGGCTTGGTGCTCGCCGTGCAGCGGCAGGAAGATGTCCTCATAGAGGCCGCCGAGACCTTGGATGGTGAGCTGCTGGCCGCCGACGGCAATGCGGGATTCCAGCGCGGCGAACTCGGAGCCCGCGCGCGCTACGCCGGCGCCGACGTCGACGGTGCGCTGCAGCAGCACGCGCATGGCCTCCGGCTCCTGCTCGGCGATGATGGCGATGTTCTCCCCCGGCGTGAGCACATCATCGGCGTCGTGCTCGCGGGCTTTGATGATGCCGGCCTTTTCACCGGCGATCTCGGTGATGGTGTCACCGAGGTAATCCGTGTGGTCGAGACCCACCGGCATGACCACGGCTACCTCCGCGTTGACCACGTTCGTGGCATCCCACGTGCCGCCGAGGCCGACCTCAACCACGGCGACGTCGATAGGCGCATCGGCGAAGGCCGCGTAGGAAATACCCACGAGCACCTCGAAGGTGGACATGGGGATGTCGGAGCGGGAATCCACCATTTCCACATAGGGCTTGATTTCGCGCCAAATGCGCACGAAGTCGCGCGGGTGGATGGGGTGGCTGTCGATGCCGATGCGCTCGGTCACCAACTGCAGGTGCGGGCTGGTGACGAGGCCTACTCGGCGGTGGAAGGCGCGCAGCAGCGAATCGATCATGCGCGCGGTCGAGGACTTGCCGTTGGTGCCTGCAACCTGGATGACGTGGAAGGAACGCTCCGGGTTGCCCAAGAGATCCATGAGCATCTCGATGCGCTCGAGGCTGGGCTCAATGATAGTCTCCGGGGCACGCGCGTTGAGCTCCGCGGTCACCTGAGCCAGCTCCGCGAGCTCCTCCGGCGTGGCCTGCTCGGGCGCTGCCTCCTCGTAGTCATCCTCACCGCCGAGGTTGAGCGTTAGGCCGGAGTCGGTGATTTCGACCGGCCCGCCATCGGTGCCCTCCGCGAGGGCATCGACGACCTCAAATTCCTCGCGGTCTTTCTCCTCCGCCACTACTTGAGCCCCTCCAGACGTGCGGTGATGCGCTCGACTTCTTCCTGGGCCACCTGCTGGCGCACGCGGATCTTCTCCACGACTGCCTCCGGCGCCTTGGACAGGAAGGCCTCGTTGCCCAGCTTCTTGCCGGTCTGGTCCAGCTCCTTTTGGGCCTTGGCCAAATCCTTCTCCAGGCGCTTGCGCTCTGCGGCGACGTCGACGGCACCGGAAGTGTCCAAGGTGACCTCGACGGTGGCCTGGGACAAGCGCACCTCGATGGAGGCGGACGCGGTGAAGTCCTCACCCGGCTCGGTGGTGTTGGCCAGGTTGCGGATGAGCCCTTCCTGCTCCTGCAGGTCGGCCGCGGCGAAATCGAGGCGGCCCGGGACCTTCTGCGAAGGCTTGACACCCTGGTCGGAGCGGAAGCGGCGCAGCTCGGTGATGAGCTTGTCTGCGTCCTGAATGCGGCGGGCGGCGACCTCGTCCTTCTCGGCGCCGCCGTTGGTGTGCTCCTGAGTCGGCCACTGCGCGGTGACGATGGTCTCCCCGCCGGTCAGGGCCTTCCACAGGACCTCGGTGACGAACGGCATGGTCGGGTGCAGCAGGCGCAGAACCAGGTCGAGCACGCGGCCCAGGACGATCTGGGTCGTGCGTCCGGTGGCCTGCTCCTCGGCGCTCGCCGCATCGAAGTCGCGCGGGATCTGGGTCTTGGCAATCTCCAGGTACCAGTCACACAGCTCATCCCACACGAAGTGGTAGAGCAGCTCGTTAGCCTTGGCAAACTGGTAATCATCCAGGTAGGCGTCCACCTTGGCGCGGACCTCTTCGGAGCGGTCGAGGATCCAGCGGTCGGCGTCGGTCAGCGCGTCGCGTGCCGGCAGCTCAGCCACGCCCGCGCCGTTCATGAGCGCGAACTTGGTGGCGTTGAAGAGCTTGGTCGCAAAGTTGCGGCCGGCAGCGGCGGCATCGACAGCCAGCGGCAGGTCCACGCCCGGGTTCGCGCCGCGGGCCAGGGTGAAGCGCAGTGCGTCCGCGCCATAGTCGCGCACCCAATCCATCGGGTCGATGCCGTTGCCCAAGGACTTCGACATCTTGCGGCCCTGCTCATCGCGCACCAGGCCGTGCAGGTAGATATCCGTGAACGGAACCTGCGGGCGGCCGTCCTTGCCCTCACCGAGCAGCTCCGGGGTGTGGGCGCCGGCGAAGGTGCCGAACATCATCATGCGGGCGACCCAGAAGAAGAGGATGTCATAGGCGGTGACCAACACGTTCGTGGGGAAGAACTTCTCCAGATCGGCGGTCTTTTCCGGCCAGCCCATCGTGGAGAAAGGCCACAGCGCAGAGGAGAACCAGGTATCCAGAACGTCCGGGTCCTGGACGTAGCCTTCTGGGGCTTCCTCGTCGGGGCCGACGCAGATAATGTCGCGCTGGCCGTCCTCGCCCTCCGGGCCGTACCAGATCGGGATGCGGTGGCCCCACCACAGCTGGCGGGAGATGCACCAATCGTGCATGTCATCGACCCACTCGAAGTAGCGCGGCTCCAGGGACTTCGGGTGGATGGTGGTATCGCCCTCGCGGACGGCATCACCGGACATCTTCGCCATCTTCTCCACGGCCACGAACCACTGCAGGCTCAGGCGCGGCTCGATGGGCTCGCCGGAGCGCTCCGAGTGACCCACGGAGTGGACGTAGGGGCGAATCTCCTTGACAATGCGGCCCTGCTCGCGCAGCGCCTCACGGATCTCCACGCGGGCTTCTTCGCGGGTCAGGCCATCGAACTTCGTGCCGGTGTTCGCGATGTGGCCGGTGGTGTCCATGATGGTGGGCATGTCCAGGTCGTGGCGCAGGCCCATGGCGTAGTCATTCGGATCGTGCGCCGGGGTGATCTTCACGGCACCGGTACCGAATTCCATGTCCACGTAATCATCGGCGATGATCTTCAGGCTCAAATCATCGCGGAAGGGGTGCGGCAGCTCCTTACCCACCAGGTGGGCGTAACGCTCGTCATCGGGGTGGACGGCGATGGCGACGTCACCCAGCATCGTCTCCACACGGGTGGTGGCGACGATGAGGTGCGGTTCGTCGTCGTTCAGCGAGCCATAACGAATGGACACGAGCTCGCCCTCGACGTCCTTGTACACGACCTCGATATCGGACACCGCGGTCTCCAGCACCGGGGACCAGTTGACCAGACGGTTAGCCTGGTAGATCATGCCCTCGTCGTAGAGGGTCTTGAAGATGGTCTGCACGGCGCGGGAGAGGCCATCATCCAGGGTGAAGCGCTCGCGGGACCAGTCCACCGAGTCACCGATGGCGCGCATCTGGTTCTGGATGGTGCCACCGAATTCTTCCTTCCACTCCCAGACCTTGTTGATGAATTCCTCGCGCTCATAGTCCCAGCGCTTCTTTCCCTCCTGCTCGCGCAGGCGGGCCTCCACCTTGGTCTGGGTGGCGATGCCTGCGTGGTCAGCACCCGGCAGCCACAGGGTGGCATAACCCTGCATGCGCTTGCGGCGAATGATGGAGTCGATCAGAGTGTGGTCCAGGGCGTGGCCCATGTGCAGCTGGCCGGTGACGTTCGGCGGCGGCAGCACGATGGAATAAGGCTCCGCCTCCGAGGACGCATCCGGGGTGAAGTAACCGGCGCTTACCCAGCCTTCGTAGAGGTCTTTTTCTACTGCCTGCGGCTCCCAGGACTTGGGAAGCTGGTCCGCGCGGTTGGTGCCAACGAGTTGCTCTTTATTCTGATCAGTCACCTGGCCAACTCTACCCTGTGCGTCAACTGGCACCAGCGCCGTGTCTAGAGTAAGGGCATGTCTCACAACCCTGGCCACCGCGCCCGCCTCCGCACCCGCCATTTCGCCCGCTCTAAAGAAAACTCTCAGGCCTTCGCGTGCCTGACGAGCTATGACTGCATGACCGCCGAAATCTTCGATGAAGCCGGGGTAGATCTCCTGCTCGTCGGCGATTCCCTGGCCAATGTGGTCCTGGGCCGCGAAACCACGCTCTCGCTCACCTTGGATGAGATGATCCCCCTTGCCCGCGCGGTGGTTGCATCGACCTCCCGTGCCTTCGTGGTGGTGGACCTTCCCTTTGGCTCCTATGAGGACGGCCCTTCCCAGGCGCTCGAGACCGCGGTGCGCGTCATGAAGGAAACCGGCGCGCAGGCCGTGAAGCTGGAAGGTGGTGCGGAGCGCGCCCCCATTGTTGCCGCGCTTGTCGCCGCCGGCATCCCCGTCTGCGCCCACATTGGCTTTACGCCCCAGCAGGTCCACGCCTTGGGTGGCTTCGTAGTCCAAGGCCGGGGTGCCGGTGCGGAGAAACTTCACGACGACGCCCGCGCCCTCGCCGAGGCCGGCGCCTTCGCCGTGGTGCTGGAGATGGTCCCCGCAGCCCTTGCTGAGCAGGTGACCAAGGAGCTGCCCATCCCCACCATCGGCATCGGCGCCGGCACGCAGACCGACGGTCAGATTCTGGTGTGGACCGATGCCTTCGGCCTGGGCGGTCCCAAGGCGCCGCGTTTTGTGCGCCGCTACGCGAATCTGCGCGGCGCGCTGCTGGAGGGCGCGAAGGAGTACGTGTCCGATGTGAACGAGCGCTCCTTCCCCAACGCCGAGGAGTCCTTCGAGGACTAAGGTCTTAAGCCATGCAGATCCTCACAACTAAATCCGAACTCCGTGCCTTCCGCGCAGCAGCGTCCGGTTCCGTGGGCTTGGTGCCCACGATGGGCGCGCTTCACGACGGCCACGCTTCCCTCATTCGCCGCGCCCGCGAAGACAACGACACCGTGGTGTGCTCGGTCTTTGTCAATCCCCTCCAGTTCACCGACCTCGGCGACTGCGAAGACTACCGCGCCTACCCGCGCACCCTCGACGCGGATGCCGCGCTGCTGGACTCATTGGGAGTCGATGCGATCTTCGCCCCCAGCGTGAAGGAGATGTACCCGGGTGGTACCCCGCGGGTGTGGGTGCGCACGGGTGAGATGGGCTCGGTCTTGGAAGGCGCCTCGCGCCCCGGCCACTTCGACGGCGTAGCCACCGTGGTGAGCAAGCTGTTTCACCTTGTCGCACCAGACCGCGCTTATTTTGGGCAAAAGGATGCGCAGCAAGTAGCCATCATCCGCCGCCTGGTGGCGGACCTCGATGTGCCGCTGGACATCATCAGCGTGCCCATCGTGCGCGCAACGGATGGCGTGGCCGAGTCCAGCCGCAATGCGCGCCTCAGTGCCGCCGAGCGTGAGCAGGCGGTCGCCCTATCCCAGGCGCTCTTCGCGCTGCAGGATGGCGCCTCGCTCGAAGAAGCCGAATCCCAGCTCACCTCCTCCCCCGGCGTGACGGTGGATTACCTCACCGTGGTGGACCCCGCCACGCTCGAGCCCGTAGATGCACAACACCGGCCCGCCTTGGCGCTGGTTGCAGCGCAAGTGGGGCCGGTGCGGCTCATCGATAACTTGGTGCTGAAGGCTTAGCCCTTCAGCAGGTGGGCTACGGCCTCTCGCTCCTCACGCAGCTCCTGCACGGAGGCCTCGATGCGCTCCTTCTGGAAATCGCTGAGCTCCAGACCTTGGACGATTTCCCACTTGCCGTCGCGGGAGACGGTGGGGAAACCTGCGACGAGCCCCTCGTCCACGCCATAGGAGCCATCCGAAACGATGGCGGCGGTGCGCCAATCCTCGGTGCCATGGATCCAATCGTGCATGTGATCCACCGCGGCGGATGCTGCGGAGGCTGCCGAGGAGCGGCCACGCACAGCGATGATCTCGGCGCCGCGCTTGGCCACCTTCGGAATCATCTCCTCCTTGTACCAGGTCTCATCTACCTCGGCGTTGGAGTAGGTCAGGTCCGGGAACTGGGAGGCGGAGTGGTTGCCCCAAACGGCAACCTTGGTCAGCTCCGCGGTGGGCACGCCCGTCTTAAGGGACACCTGGCTCAGCGTGCGGTTGTGGTCCAGACGCATGAGCGCGCTGAACTGGCTCGGGTCCAGGTCCGGAGCGCTGTTCGCGGCGATGTAGGCGTTGGTATTGGCCGGGTTGCCCACGACGAGGACGCGGACGTCGCGCGCAGCGACGTCATTCAGCGCCTTGCCCTGCACGGTGAAGATAGCGCCGTTAGCCTCCAGCAGGTCAGCGCGCTCCATACCCTTGGTGCGCGGGCGGGATCCCACGAGGAAAGCGGCCTTGGTGTCCTTGAAGGCCACCTCCGGATCATCGGTGACGGTAATGCCGCGAAGGAGCGGGAAGGCGGAGTCATTAAGTTCCATGGCCACGCCCTCAGCGGCGCCAACGGCGTCCGGGATTTCCAGCAATGCGAGTTCAACTGGGGTGTCCTTGCCATAGACATCGCCAGCAGCGATGCGCCACAGCAGGGAGTACGCGATGTTGCCGGCTGCGCCGGTCACGGTGATCTTGACGGGTTGAGAAGCAGTCATGTGTGAATCCTTTCGGCTGGGTACTCACTTCCCCACCCTAGTCCCGTTTTTCGCCCCCATGGGGTGTGATTTTACCCCCGAAAGATGCGAGTTCTTTGCACTTGAACTCCATAGCCGTCTTTTTTCGGCATAGTGGACAACTGTACGCATATCCATCGACTAGACGGGACTTTCCATGAGCACTGAGACTGCAACGGTCGACTCCGGCTCTGTTGAGCACGTGATCGATGTTGCGATAACGCAGTTTTCTGAGCACGGTTATGCCGAGACCAAGCTCGAAACCGTGTCGAAGTTGTCTGGGATGTCCAAGCGCATGATCCATTATTATTTCGGCGATAAAAAGGGCCTCTACCAGCAAGCATTGGCTGCAGCTGCCCAGCGGCTCAACCCTCCGGAGGGCAGCTTGGAAATCAATTCCGCGGTCCCGGTAGAGGGCGTGCGCACTTTGGTGGACTGGATGTTCCGCCAGCACGTGGACAACCCGGAGGCCATCCGGATGCTGACGATGGAGTCCTCTCACAGTGTGCTGGAGTCCTCGCACGCGCTTGTCGACGTTTCAGCGATCTCCCTCCACCTCGACAGGCTGCTTATGCTGGGCCAAGATTCCGGCGCCTTCCGCCCGGGCATTTCTGCGAACGATATCTTCACTCTGATTTCGGCGCTGACGATGTACCGGGTGACAAATCACGCGATGATGAGCAATCTGCTCGACATCGATATGCACACCCACAACAACACCGAGGGTCTGCACCGCATGGCCGTCGATGCCGTGCTGGCCTTCCTCACGGCGAACATCCCCGACATTGGCTTTGAGTCCTACCTCAAGCAGAACGAGACCGAGCTGGAAGCCGAATCCGCGCCCTTGGACGTCTACTCCACCGAGGACGAAGGCGACGTGTCCCGGGACCTCTACGAGTAGAACCCTCTTCCCAGCACCAGGCGGGCAATGAAACCACAGTAAAGGAACCATTTACCCGCCGGCCCGTGCATAATCCCAGGTCACGATCTCGCGCCATAGCTAAATGGTCCCACTCATCTGGTTCCTTTGCCCCCCAGCACGAAGATGGCATCTGACAGACGGCGTTTTTAGGCCTGAAAACGCCTTTTAGACAGCGCAAGAGGCATCTTCAGCCGTGAAGATGCCTCTTATAAGATGCCGTTTAGGCGGATTCCTTCGCCTCATCCGAGTACACGAACTCCGGCTCGCCGCCGTCAGTCACGCAGTCCTGCGTGATGTGGACGCTGGCAATGTCCTCGCGGTCCGGGAGGTCATACATGATGGGAACGAGCAGCTCCTCCATGATGGCGCGCAGGCCACGGGCACCGGTCTTGCGCTCGAGTGCTAGCTCGGCGATTGCCTCCAGCGCCGCATCCTCAAAGTGCAGCTCCGCACCATCCATGCTGAACAGGCGCTGGTACTGCTTGACCAGGGAGTTCTTCGGTTCCACCAGTACCTTAACCAGCGATTCGCGGTCCAGGTTATCCACCGTGGCCACAACTGGCAGGCGGCCGATGAATTCCGGGATGAGGCCGAACTTCACCAAGTCCTCTGGGCGCACCTGGGAGAAGAAGTCGACGGATTCCTTCTCATCCTTGGTCTCCAGCTTGGCGCCGAAGCCCACGCCCTTCTTGCCCACGCGCTCCGAAATCACCTTGTCCAAGCCCGCGAAAGCACCGGCCACGATGAAGAGGATGTTCGTCGTGTCCAGCTGGATGAACTCCTGATTCGGGTGCTTGCGCCCGCCCTGCGGCGGAATGGCCGCCACGGTTCCCTCGAGGATCTTCAGCAGCGCCTGCTGCACGCCCTCACCGGACACATCGCGGGTAATCGAGGGGTTCTCCGACTTGCGGGAGATCTTGTCCACCTCATCGACGTAAATGATGCCGTGCTGCGCGCGCTCCACATCAAAGTCCGCAGCCTGCAGCAGCTTGAGCAGGATGTTCTCAACATCCTCGCCCACGTAACCGGCCTCGGTCAGGCTCGTGGCATCCGCGATGGCAAAGGGGACGTCGAGCAAACGCGCCAGGGTCTGCGCCAGGTAGGTCTTGCCGGAGCCCGTCGGGCCCAGCATCAGGATGTTGGATTTGGCAATCTCCACCTCTTCATCCTGCGTCTTCTTCCGACGACCTTCCAAGCCCGCGGCTTCCTCAGCCTTAATGCGCTTGTAGTGGTTGTACACAGCCACCGACAACACGCGCTTGGCCTGGTCTTGGCCGATGACATACTTATCCAGAAAAGCCGAAATCTCCGAAGGACGCGGAAGGCGCATTTCCTTCTCTTCGTTCGCCTCAGCCTGAGCCGCGCCGAGCTCCTCCTCGATGATTTCGTTGCAGAGCTCGATGCACTCGTCACAGATGTAGACGCCGCCGCCGGCGATAAGCTTCTTCACCTGCTTCTGGCTCTTTCCACAGAAGGAACACTTGAGCAGGTCAGCGCTTTCTTGCATACGTGCCATGAAGGCCTTTCAACTCTTTTCTCTGGGGTTGGGTGGAGCGATTTTACCGCAGTCCATTCCACTCTAGTAAACCGCCCAGACCCGAGCGCTATTCCTCGCGCGGCGGCGCGCCACTGAATTTAAAACGGCAGTTAATGGACATAGACAGAGCGGTTCACTAACTTACATCGAAACCTCTCCATCAGCAGAAAGACTTTCATGGATATCCGCGAACTCATCGACCGCTCCCCCATGGGCGCGCGCCAGTGGCTCATCATCGCCATCGCCCTCTTCCTCAACGCTCTCGACGGCTACGACATGGTGGCCATGGCCTTCGGCGCCGGACCTGTCAGCGAAGAGTTCGCCTTGTCCGATTCCTCCCTAGGCTGGCTCCTCTCCGCCGCGCTCATCGGTATCGGCCTCGGCTCTTTCTTTCTCGCGCCGCTAGCTGACCGCCTCGGGCGCACCACGCTGATTACCGTCTCACTCATCATCGACCTCGTCGGCCTCATTCTCACCACCCTCGCGCCAACGTTCAGCCTTCTCCTCATCTTCCGCCTCATCACCGGCATTGGCGTCGGCGGCGTCCTCGTCTGCGTCACCGTCCTCGTCAGCGAGTATTCCAACCTGCGCTTCCGCGGACTGGCCGTCGCCATCTACGCCTCCGGCTACGGCCTTGGCGCCTCCTTCTGCGGTGTTATCGCATCAACCTTCGATAGCTGGCAGCCCATCTTCTGGGTCGGCGCAGCACTCACCGTCGTGGCCCTTCTCCTCACGGTTGCTGTCGTCCCCGAGTCCGCCGACTTCCTCGCCGCCCGCGGCCGCATGGACGCCGTGCGCACCATCACCGCCAAACTCGGCCTCAAGGGCGAGGTCAGCGTCCGTCCCCGCACCAGCCACAAGGCGTCCTACACGGACCTCATCTCCCCACAGTTCCTGCGCACCTCCATCAAGCTCTGGCTGGCATTCAGCTTCATCATGTTTGCTTACAACTTCACCTCACAGTGGACCCCGAAGCTACTTACCGCCGAGGGCCTGACTGCTCAACAAGGCATCATCGGCGGCATCATGCTCTCCTTCGGCGGGGCTATCGGCGCCATCCTCTTCGGCCTATTCACCACGCGCATCGACGCCCGCCCGCTGCTCATCGCCTTCTGTCTTGTCTCCTCCGTCGTCCTCGTCGGCTTCATCAACTCCACCGCCGTGCCCACCCTCATGTTCGCCCTCGGTGTCGGCGTAGGCCTTAGCCTCAACGCCTGCATTTCCGGCCTCTATACCGTCACCCCGGAGGCCTACCCTTCCGCACTGCGCACCACGGGAACGGGCGCCGCCATCGGCATCGCCCGCGTCGGCGCCACCCTCGCGCCTATCCTGGCCGGCTACCTCCTCGAAACAGGCTGGACCCCGACGGGCCTCTACACCCTCGCTGGTGTTACCGCGGTGCTGGCCGCGCTCTCCCTCATCGGCGTGCGTGCCTACACGGCGACCACAAAGCACAGCACGCCACAACCGGTAGCGGCCTAGGCTGGGACTCAGAGCCACCCTCAACCGCTAAGGAGCTTCACATGTTCGATCTTCAGGACCAGGTTGCCATCGTCACCGGCGGTGCCGCCGGCATCGGCCGCGGTATCGTCAGCGCCCTGCGCGAGGCCGGCGCGACCGTCATCATCGCTGACCTCAACGAAGAAGCCGCACACAAAACCGCCGAAGAACTCGGCGCGGACGCCCTGCTTGTCGACGTCACCTCGCGCGACTCCGTCCGCACCCTTTATAGGGACGTCGTCAAGCGCTATGGCCGCATCGACATTGTCTGTTCCAACGCCGGTGTCTTTCCCAACTGCCCGCTCGAGGACATGAGCGACGAGCAGTGGGACACCATGTTCGCCATCAACACGCACGGTACCTTCACCGTGGTGCAGGAAGCGCTGCCTTACATGAAGAAGGCGGGCTACGGGCGCATCGTCATCACGACGTCTATCACCGGCTCGCACACCGGCTACCCGGGCTGGGCGCACTACGGCGCGTCGAAGGCCGCACAACAGGGCTTCATGCGCTCTGCGGCACTGGAGGTGGCGCGCGATGGCATCACCATCAATGGAGTGCTGCCAGGCAATATCCTCACCGAAGGCCTTGAAGGCCAGGGCCAGGAGTACCTCGACCAGATGGCGCGCTCCGTCCCCATGCACCGCTTAGGTTCCCCGCGCGATATCGGCAACGCCGCGGCCTTCCTCGCTTCCCGCGAGGCAGGCTACATCACGGGACAGACCCTCATCATTGACGGCGGCCAGATCCTCCCCGAGTCCCCGGAGGCCATCCTGCCGCCCTACGAGGCCTAAGCGCGACTAAAGCCCCGCTTCCTTTCGGATAGCGGGGCTTTAAGCTTGCTCACTTAGGCGTTGAGCTTGCGGTAATCAAAGACGGTATCGATGAGGCCGTACTCGACTGCTTCCTGCGCGGTGAGGATCTTGTCGCGGTCGGTATCGATGCGCACCTGCTCGGCGGTGCGGCCGGTGTGCTCGGCCAAGGTTTGCTCCATGAGGCGGCGCATGCGCTCAATCTCGTTGGCTTCGATCTCGAGGTCCGAGACCTGGCCCTGCGTGCCCTGCGTACGCGGCTGGTGAATCAGAACGCGGGAGTTCGGCAGAGCTGCGCGCTTGCCCGGGGCACCGGCGGCCAGCAGAACAGCCGCTGCGGAAGCAGCCTGGCCCAGGCAGACGGTCTGCACGTCCGGACGCACATAGCGCATGGTGTCGTAGATGGCCATCAGCGCGGTGAAGGAGCCACCCGGGGAGTTGATATACATCGTGATGTCGCGGTCCGGATCCTGGGACTCCAGGACCAGCAGCTGCGCCATGATGTCGTTGGCGGAGGTGTCATCGACCTGGGTGCCCAGGAAGATGATGCGCTCTTCGAAGAGCTTGGAATACGGGTTGGTGGTCTTGGATCCCTGTGCGTTCTGCTCAATGAACTCCGGCAGAACGTAGCGGGAAGAAGGCATCTGAAGGTTAGACATGGTGATAAAGCTCCTTGTTCCCTAGTTGGTGATAGGACCGTTAACGGACTCAATGACGTGGTCGACGATGCCGTATTCCTTGGCCTGCTGGGCGGTGAACCAGCGGTCGCGGTCCGAATCCTTGGTGATTTGCTCGAAGGTCTGGCCAGTGTGCTCAGCAATCAGCTCAGCCATCTCACGCTTGGTCTGCGCGAACTGCTCGGCCTGGATGGCGATGTCTGCGGCGGTACCGCCCACGCCAGCGGAAGGCTGGTGCATCATGATGCGTGCGTGCGGCAGGGCGTAGCGCTTGCCCTTGGTGCCACCAGAGAGGAGGAACTGGCCCATCGAGGCAGCCAGGCCCATGCCGTATGTGGCCACATCGCACGGCGAGTACTTCATCGTGTCGTAGATAGCCATGCCCGCGGTGACGGAGCCACCCGGAGAGTTGATGTAAAGCGAAATGTCGCGAGTGGGGTCCTCGGCAGACAGCAGGAGGATCTGGGCGCAGAGCTTGTTCGCAATCTCATCATCGACCTGGGTTCCCAGGAAGATGATGCGCTCGCGCAAAAGGCGCTCATACACGCTATCGCTCAGATTCATACCCGTAGACGACGAGTTCATTGAAATCTTCTCAGACATTAGTGGTTCTCCTTCAAGTGAAGAATGCTTTAACTGGCCCCACCTTACCGGCATTCCTCTCAAACTTGGCCTCTGTTCGCTATGAGCGTTGGGGCGCAGCGCCAAAGGCACATACGGAAGCTGGGTTAACATTTACTCATGTCTGTTTCCGAGCTATCCACCAGTACCCAGAACTATTTGAAAGCTATCTGGGGGCTAAAGGAATGGTCATCCGAGCCCGTTACCGCCACACTTATTGCGGCACAGCTGGGACTCAAGCTCTCCTCGGTTTCCGATGCAGTGCGCAAAATGTCGAAGCAAGGACTCGTGTCACACACGCCCTATGGCTCTGTGGAGTTAACCGAACTTGGCAGGCAGTACGCATTGGTCATGGTGCGCCGCCACCGATTGCTTGAGTCTTTTTTGGTTCAAGCATTGGACTACACGTGGGACGAAATCCATAATGAAGCCGAAAATCTCGAACACGCGGTGTCCGACATGCTCATAGAACGTGTGGATAAGTTCCTTGATTACCCCACTAGGGATCCACACGGCGATCCTATCCCTACGGTTGATGGACAGATCACAATCCCCAGTGCGCACCGTCTCACCGACAGCGGTGCACAATCGCAGGTGACCGTGGAACGCATTTCTGATTCCGACCCACAACTGCTGAAGTTCCTTGAAGAGCGCGGCATTGTCACTGGGGCTGTTCTTAGCACGCGCGAGGGAGCGCCCTTTTCAGACTCTCTCGAAATACAGGTGGCCGGCAGCACTCAGTGGGTAGTACTTGGACGCCCAGCTACCGACGCAGTGTTTGTAGCACACCACAGCCTTTAGACCTTCCCCTTTGTATTAACCCTACCCTCACCTGCCCTTTTCAAAACTACGTTAGACCGTAGTTGCAACTACGGCATTGCGTAGTTAGTCTTTTCGAATATCACCTATCCCACTTATGGCTAAGGCCAGGATGAGCAGGATTGCCATGTCAGACTCACCAGATTTGGTGTACTTTTCCAGCGTTTCAGAAAACACAAAAAGATTCGTTGAACGCTTAGATAGACCCGCGGTGCGCATTCCACTGCGCCCCAAGAAAACCGGGATGATCCAGGTTTCACACCCGTACGTACTCATCGTTCCCACCTACGGCGGAGGCTCGCTCAAACGCGCAGTCCCTAAACAGGTCATCGACTTCCTCAATGACCCAATCAACCGCTCCTTTATCCGGGGCGTTATTACCTCAGGGAATACCAACTTCGGAAGTGCTTACTGCGTCGCCGGACGCATCATTTCCGCCAAGTGCCACGTACCGGAGCTGTATCACTTCGAGCTTCTCGGCACACAGAAGGACATCGCCGCCGTAAAGCAGGGCCTTCAGAAGTTTTGGGAGCAGCAAAAGCAGCTAACGATGACACCCCATTAATCCCCCGCAAGATGAAGAACCCATCCGCATCACACAGATTGGAAGACACAATGTGGCCTCTCGATGCCACCCCCACACAACCTCATGGCACTACGCTCCGCACCGCTTCAGCAAACAATGCCGGCGGTGTCGGCAAGCGCAAGAGCTACCACGCACTCAACGCGCAGCTGAACTTGTTCGACGCTTCTGGAAAAATCCAGTTTGACAAGGACATTCAGGCAGCACAAGACTATGTCACGCACCATGTCGCTCCCCGCATGCATCAGTTCGATTCCACCAAGCAACGCTTGGAATGGTTGGTTGATAACGAGTACTACGAGCGGGATTTCCTTGAGCTTTATGATGACGCCTTTCTGTGCGCCATGTATGACAGAGCTCATCGAGCTAAGCACCAGTTCCGCACCTTCCTCGGCGCATTTAAGTTCTTTACTTCATATGCACTGAAAACCTTTGATGGCTCCCGATTCCTAGAAGGCTACGAAGAACGCGTCGCCACCACAGCTTTATACCTTGCACAGGGCGACGAAGAGCTCGCAGAAAAGCTGGTGGATGACATCATGACAGGACCATTCCAGCCCGCCACCCCTACTTTTCTCAACGCAGGCAAAGCCCAGCGCGGCGAAATGGTCTCCTGCTTCCTCCTGCGAATCGAAGACAATTTGGAGAGCATTGGTCGCAGCGTGAACTCTGCACTGCAACTATCAAAGCGCGGTGGTGGAGTGGCCTTGTTACTGAGCAACCTGCGCGAATCCGGAGCCCCGATCAAAAAGATAGAGAACCAGGCTTCCGGCGTAGTCCCAGTCATGAAGATTCTCGAAGATAGCTTCAGCTATGCCAACCAATTGGGCGCCCGGCAGGGCGCTGGAGCCGTCTACCTGCATGCGCACCATCCAGATATTCTTCGCTTCCTGGATACCAAGCGGGAAAATGCCGATGAGAAAGTCCGCATCAAGACTCTTTCGCTGGGGGTTGTTATTCCAGATATAACCTTCCGTCTGGCCAAAGAGAACAAAGATATGCATCTTTTTAGCCCGTATGACATCACTCGCGAGTACGGCGTAGCCATGTCTGACATGTCCATCACCGAGTACTACGACGAGTTGGTTGCCAATCCGCGAATTTCTCACACGACCATTAAGGCCCGCGAGTTTTTCACCACGCTGGCTGAGCTTCAGTTTGAATCCGGATACCCCTACATCCTCTTTGAGGATACGGTCAACCGCGCTAATCCCCTGAAAGGACATATCAATATGTCCAACCTGTGTAGTGAAATCCTCCAGGTCAACACGCCATCGACCTACGGAGCTTCGGGTGACTACACCACCGTTGGCCAGGATATTTCCTGCAATCTAGGTTCGCTCAACATTGCGAAGGCTTTTGAATCACCGGACTTTGGGGAGACCGTCGAAACCGCAGTGCGTGCCCTCACGAAGGTTTCAGACCTGACGAACATCGAAGCTGTTCCTTCCATCGCTCACGGAAATGCTTCCATGCATGCCATTGGTCTGGGCCAAATGAATCTCCACGGCTTCCTTGCTTCACAGCGTATTCCTTATGGCTGCGCCGAGGCACTGGACTTTACAAATATTTATTTCCTCACGGTGACCTACCATGCGCTCCGCGCATCCCATGCACTCGCGGTTGAAAAAGGTCAACGATTCACAGGCTTCGAAGAATCCACCTATGCCACTGGCGCCTACTTTGACAAATACATCGACCAAGACTGGGCGCCAGCCACTGAACACGTAAAACAGCTCTTCCACGAAGCAGGCGTACAGATCCCCCAACGCGAGGATTGGCTACGGCTCAAGAATCAAGTGATGCAAGATGGCATCTACAACGCCTACTTGCAGGCAGTTCCACCCACTGGATCAATTTCCTACATCAATGACTCCACCGCGTCCATCCACCCGATTGCCTCCAAGATTGAAATACGCAAGGAAGGCCGCTTGGGGCGCGTGTACTACCCCGCACCGGAAATGACCAACGACAACCTGGAGTATTTCGATGACTCCTACGCCGTGGGATACGAAAAAATCATCGACACCTACGCCATGGCCACCCAACACGTGGACCAAGGGCTTTCGCTGACCTTGTTCTTCACCGCTGATACCACCACGCGGGACATCAACAAGGCACAGATCTATGCCTGGAAAGCCGGAATCAAGACCCTCTACTACATCCGTTTACGCCAATCCGCGCTCCAAGGAACCGAGGTCGAAGGCTGCGTCTCCTGTGCTTTGTAGAAGCACGGTCCTCCCCTTGTCCACAACCATCCACTCAGAAAGAAAGAAGCTATGTCTTCAACATCGAACAGTGCTGAACTAACCAGCATTTCAGTTACACCGCCGAGCTACCGGCATGATCCTTCAGCCCGCATCCGCGCCATCAATTGGAACCGGGTGAGCGATGACAAGGATCTTGAAGTGTGGAACCGTCTCACCGCTAACTTTTGGTTGCCAGAGAAGGTCCCGCTTTCTAATGATCTCCCGGCATGGCAGAGGATGACACCCGAGGAACGCAACCTCACCATGCGGGTGTTCACGGGACTCACCACCCTGGATACTGTCCAGGCCACCGTGGGTGAAATCTGTCAGATTCAAGATGCCCGCACCGAACACGAGGAGGCCGTGTATACCAACATCGCCTTCATGCAGTCAGTCCATGCCCGTTCTTACTCTTCAGTGTTTTCTACCCTGAGCAGTACAAAGGAAATTGATGAAGCATACCGCTGGGCGGTGAATAATGACCTTCTCCAGGCACGCGCCAAGAAAGTGCTCGCGCACTATTTTGGGCCGGATCCACTCAAACGCAAGGTGTCATCGACGCTGCTTTCCTCGCTGCTTCTCTACGCGGGTTTCTATCTTCCCTTGCACTTTTCTGTCCACGCCACCCTGACAAATACGGCAGACATGATTCGCCTCATTCTGCGTGACAAGGCAGTGCACGGCTACTACTCGGGTTACAAGTATCAGCGCGGTCTGGAATCCACGACCCCGCTACGGCAGAAGGAAATGCATGATTTCACCATTTCTTTGCTCGAAGAGCTTTATGCACTAGAGCTGGACTATTCCGGCGAGCTATATGAGCCTTTGGGACTCATGGATGACGTAGCCGTGTTCGTTCGCTATAACGCCAACAAGGCACTCATGAATTTGGGCTACCCGGATTATTTCCCGCCCGAAGAAACGGAAGTGAACCCAGAAATCCTCGCCGCCCTAGCCCCCGGAGCAGATGAGAACCATGACTTCTTCTCTGGATCTGGTTCCTCCTATGTCATTGGTACTGCTGAAGAAACGAGTGATGATGACTGGGATTTCTAAACCTTTTCCGCGACCGGACCAAGGAAGCTGGCTTGAGACCATCGCGCTGTTTGAAGCCATCCGCGAAGGAAACCAACCCGCAGCCATGCGGCTTTTGAATACATCCGCCGCACGAGAGGCCGTCCTCGGGGGGCTTCTAGGGCTCATCGAGCTGTACTTCCGCCATGAAGAAGGAGACAAAGTAGATGGCTTCCTCACTGCCGCCCACGCTGCCGGCCCACCACCGGCCTTTGGCTGCAAGCCCTTTCTCCCCTGACCACGTCTCCCTACACCCAACTAAGAAAGAAGGTTTACCATGACCACCCCACGTATCAGCGTTATCGTCGGCAGCCTGCGGCGAGGGTCATTTACACGCAAGATTGCACACGAGGTGCTCACGATGATCCCTGAAGACTACGAGGCAAACATCGTGGAAATCCGTGACTTGCCGCTCTATGACTTCGACTACGATGACCCCGCCGTCACGGACAAGCCCACTCCGGCTGAGTACACCACTTTTCGCGAGTCCATCAAGAACTCGAGCGGGATCCTCTTCATTACGCCAGAGAACAACCGCACTATCCCCGCCTGCCTCAAAAACGCAGTGGACATCGGCTCTAAACCCAACTCAGATGTGGCGTGGAAGAACCTTCCCGCAGGTATCATTAGCCACTCTGTAGGCCGTATGGGCGGCTACAGTTCACAGAAGAACCTTCGCCTCGCCCTGTCCTACTTCGATATGCCGCTTCCGGGTCAGCCCGAAGTATTTCTGGGTCAATCCCCCACCCTTTTCGAAGAGTCCGGACATCTCAATGAACGCACCGCAGACTTTGTCAAGGATTACGTTATGCGCTTCCTGCAGCTAACCGACAAGGCCTTTAGAGCCACGAACGGCTAGCGGTATCCCCAGCCAACACCCATCACGCCCTCTACGAAGTACTCAAAGACTCCTAGAGGGCGTTCACAATGACACAAACCCCGGATTCAGGCTCATCCTTGAGTTACCTGAATCCGGGGTTTCACGCGCGCTCGCCACCACACATGTGGCAGCGGCGTTTTACAAGCGGGAGATTACTTCTCCTCGGAAGCCTCAGCCTCGTCCTCATCGATCTCACCGAAGTACTGGTCAACATCAACCTTGTTGCCAGCCTCGTCGGTGACCTCGGCGCGGCAGATAGCCATAGCCAGGGCCTTGCCGCGGCGCACGTCAGAGAACAGGTTGCCCAGCTGGTTGCTGGACTGCAGCTGCTGGATGAACTGGTTCGGGTCCATGCCGTAGGACTGGGCGGTGAAGAGGATGTGGTCGGTCAGCTCCTGCTGGGACACCTCCGGCTCCTCAACCTCAGCGAGTGCGTCCAAGAAGAGCTGGGTGCGCACGGATTCCTCAGCGGACTTGCGAGCGTCAGCGTCGAACTCCTCGCGAGTGGTGCCCTGCGCCTCAAGCAGCTGAGCCAGAGCCTTCTCGTCGTGAGCCAGCTGACCCATGACCTGGTGCAGCTGGGCGTGGACCTGCTCGTCCACCACGGAGGCGGGGAGCTCAAAGTCAACGTCGGCAAGCGCGGCCTTGAGGACCTCATCGCGGATGGCGGCAGCCTGCTCGGACTTCTTGGACTCCTCGACACGGGTCTTGGTGTCCTCGCGCAGCTCGTCAATGGTGTCGAACTCGGAGGCCATCTGTGCGAACTCGTCGTCGAGATCCGGCAGCTTGCGCTCCTTGGTCTGCTGGACGTGGACCTTCACGGTGGCCTCGTCGCCCTCGTGCTCACCGGACTGGATGGTGGTGGTGAACTCGTTGTCCTCGTCGGTCTTCATGCCGCGCAGAGCGGTGTCGAGGCCCTTGATCAGGTTGTCGTCGCCGATGCGGTAGGTCATGCCCTCGTGGGAAGCCTCATCCAGCTTGGTGCCGTCAACCTCGGTGGTGATGTCGATGATGGCGTAGTCACCAGTCTTCATCTTGCGCTTGGTGTCCTTGAGCTCACCGAAGCGGGAAGCCAGGTCCTCGAGCGCCTTGTCGACGTCCTCCTCGGAGGTCTCCAGCGCCGGCACCTTAACGGAAATCTTGGAGAAGTCCGGCACCTCGAACTCGGGGCGGATATCTACCTCAGCGGTGAACTCGACGAAGTCGTTGTCCTCCAGCTTGGCAATGTCGATCTCCGGCTGACCAATAACCTTGAGATCGTTTTCGGTAACGGCCTGCTCGTAGCGGGACGGCAGCATGTCGTTGACTACCTGCTCGAGGATGGGGCCACGACCAAAGCGGGCGTCGATAAGCTGGCGCGGAGCCTTGCCCTTACGGAAGCCCGGGATGGAAACCTGCTGCGCGATCGCCGCGTAGGCCTGAGCGATTTCCTTGTCCAGCTCAGCGAACGGAACGTTGACGGTGAGCTTGACGCGGGTATCGCTCAGCTTGTCTACGGTGGTCTTCACGAGAAACTCTCCTGATTGTGATCGTCTAAAAATGTAATGAAGGGGCCTGGATGCGTGTCCAGGCCCCCATACGTCGGGGCGACAGGATTTGAACCTGCGACCCCCTGCTCCCAAAGCAGGTGCGCTACCAAGCTGCGCCACGCCCCGTATGGAAAGCCTCTGCGCCCGGAAGCTCCGAACGCAGCTGCGCTTCATACTGGGGCTAGTGTACCGATAGCCGCTTTACTATCCCAACACCGGCCCCATTTTATGTTCATTTATGCATGTCAGAGGATGTTTCACCGCTTAGAAGTCGAAGTCGAAATCAAACATTCCGCCATCGCCTCCGTCGCCACCAAAGAGGCCATCGAAGAAACCGCCATCGTCGCCTCCCCCGGCATCGCCAGCGCCCATATCACCGGCTCCGTCCATGGCACCGCCGTCCATGCCTTCAGCGCCGCCGAGGTCTCCACCCCAGTCGCCGCTTTCAGCCGCCGCGGCGGAGTAGCCGACTCCGGACATGCCCGCGAACATGGCGTTGAACATCATGGAGTAGCCCACCATCCACACGCCGGTGGTCAATGCATCAGCCCACCACGGGCGCGAGTACCAACCGGCCGGGACCGGGCGCCCAGCCACGACACCGCCCGGGTAGTAATTCGGGGTTTGTGCAGATGCGCTTGGCGACGCCGTCAACGTCTCCCCGTTTGCTTCCACCGTGCGGGTTTCCGTGACCTTGCCGGCCTGGCGCTGGCCCTCCAGCGGCGGGAGTTCGGGGCCTGGGTCCATGCCCATAATCTCGCGCGCGGCCGCAACATAGTAAAGACCCTCCAGCGCGGACTCGCGTGCGAGGTGCGCTTGCTTGGCGGTTGTGGCGCGGGAAATCGCCGAGTTGGCGGCGGTAAAACGCTCGGAAGCATCAGCCATGGCCTGCTGGGAGGCAGTATCCGTGCCACTCAAGTTCATCACCTGGCCGCCAAGGCGCTCAGTCCAGCGGCGCGCATCCGCCATCGCGTCCTCGAAACGCTGAGATTCTCGCAGCTCTTGCTGCTTCTTCCCGTTGCGCGAGGACAGGAACCATGCGCCGCCACCGACGACGAGGATAAGGAGCAATAACGAGCTCACGAAAGCACCACTTTCATCTCAGAGTTGAATTGCGTGTCGAACTATGTGTTGTTTTGCTTGTACGCCTACCCAAACTAACGCGCTTTACCCCGCTTAAGTTCCCATTTTCCTTTCAGCGCCCGCGTGCGCTAAAGTAGTCGGCACGCCGATTCAACGGCTTTCAACGTTGAGACTTTCAAAGTCAAGACCTTGAAAGTTGAAGATTGCCGGTTGTGGGAATGTCGTATAGTGGCTAATACCTCAGCCTTCCAAGCTGAAGACGCGGGTTCGATTCCCGTCATTCCCTCCAAGGAAAAGCCGCGCTAACCACCTAATTTAGGTCGTTGGTGCGGTTTTAATCGTTTTCTGCACGGATGAACAAGCTCTGCGTAGAGTGGGCCGCATGACTGTACCTAATATCAAATTGCACGATGGAAACTCCATCCCGCAGCTCGGCTTCGGCGTCTTCAAGGTTGACCCCGACAAGACCGAAGAGCTGGTCCTCGAGGCCCTCAAGGTGGGCTACCGCCACATCGATACCGCTGCCATCTACGGCAACGAGGAAGGCGTGGGCCGCGCGATTGCCAAGTCCGGCATCCCGCGCGAGGAGCTGTTCATCACCACGAAGCTGTGGAATGACCGCCAATCCGACGCAGCCGCAGCCCTCGATGAATCTTTGGAGAAACTGGGGCTCGACTACGTTGACCTCTACCTCATCCACTGGCCCTGCCCGGACAACGGCCACTACGTCGAGGCGTGGAAGCAGCTCATCGAACTGAAGAAGGCCGGCAAGGCAAAGTCCATTGGTGTCTCCAACTTCGAACTGGAGCACCTTGACCAGCTGGAAACCCAGACTGATGAAACCCCCGTGGTCAACCAGGTAGAGCTGCACCCCTACCTGCAGCGCTGGCGCGAGCTCGATGCCTTCCGTTCCCACAAGGTGCAGATTGAGGCTTGGGGCCCACTGGGCCAGGGCAAAACCGATCTCTTTGAGCAGCCGGAAATCACCGAGCCCGCCGAGAAATACGGCGTCTCCCCCGCTCAGGTGATCATCCGCTGGCACCTACAAAATGGCGTCATCGTGTTCCCGAAGTCCGAAAACCCGGAGCGCATCGCGCAGAACTTCGATGTATTTGGCTTTGAGCTTGATGAATCCGAGATGGCCGCCATCACCGATCTCGACCTTGGGGAAGAGGGCCGCGGCGGCACTCACCCCAAGGACATGAACTAAGCCTCCGGAAGCTCCGGCGGAATGTTGGTGCGCTCGTACTCGGCAAGAATGTCGATGCGGCGCTGGTGGCGCTCGGCACGGGACCATTCCTGATCCAGGAAGGCATCCACGATGGCGAGTGCCTCCTCCTCGGAGTGCATGCGGCCGCCGATGCCGATGAGCTGGGCGTTGTTGTGCTCGCGGGCCAGGCGTGCGGTCTCCGGCGACCACGCCAGGGCGCAGCGCGCGCCCTTCACCTTGTTAGCGGCGATCTGCTCGCCGTTGCCGGAACCTCCCAGCACGATGCCGAGCGAACCCGGATCGTTGACGGTCCGCAGCGCGGCCTCAATGCAAAATGCCGGGTAGTCATCCTCGGCGTCGTACTCATGGGCACCGCAATCAATGACATCGTGGCCCTGCTTCTTCAGGTGTTCGGCGATGACGTTCTTCGTCTCGAACCCTGCGTGGTCTGCTCCTAAATAAACGCGCATGGCCCACATCCTACCGGTCGGCGAACACGCCCGCCGACCCGTTTTAGCAATAATTCAAAATTGATATGGTGGGGCACGTCTACTCCCAAGGAAGGACCCCACTATGTCCATGACCGCACGCGTCTGCTTCCTTTACGTCGGCGCAATCCTTGTCGGCGCAGGTTTATTCGCCGCCGGTTTCTTCACCGACAACGTCTTCATTCTGCCACTTCTCTTGGACGCAGTGATGACGCTGGCCCACCTCGGCGTGGGCCTGTGGTGGCTCCTACATAAGCCACGCACCGCCGGCGGAATCACCGCCGGCGTCCTCGCGCTACTTGCAGGTGCGTCGTGGGCCACGTGGCTAGCCGCAGCCTGGGAGGAATACCAGGCGCAGAGCTATCTGCCCATCATTAACATCGCGGGACTTCCCGCTATCGTACTCACCCCTATCGTCCTGGTCTGCGTCATCGTGGCGGCAATGCGCAACCGCACGCGTTAAACCTGGGGATCCTCGGTGCGGGAGCGCTTGAGCTCGAAGAAGTAGGGGAACTGGGCGAGGCGCACGGAGGCATCGAAAAGCTCGCCAGCTTCCTCGCCGGTGGGAACGCGCGTAACGACCGGGCCGAAGAAAGCAGTATCGCCGAACTTCACCACCGGGGTGCCAACCTCATCGCCGACCTCGGAGATGCCCCGGTTGTGAAACTCGGTGAGCTTGTCATCCATCTCTTCGGTGTTGGCCACGGAGGCGAAGGTGGCGGGGAGGGAGGCGTCGCCAAGCGCCTGCTTGATGATGTCGTCGTAGGCTCCGTAACCCTTCTTGCCGCCCTGGCCCTCCGTGTGGATGCGGGTGCCCATCGCGGTGTAGAAGGCATCGACCTTGTCCGGGGCCTCCACGGCAATCTTGGCCGCCACGCGGGCAGGACCCCAGTTGGCTTCCATCATCTTCATGTACTCCGGATCCAGGTCGCGGCCCTTGTTGAGCACGGACAGGGACATCGGCTCAAAAGTCACCTCGATATCGCGGACCTTCTCCACCTCCTTAATCCAGCGCGAGGTCAGCCACGCGAAGGGGCACGAGCAGTCGAACCAGAACGTCACTTGTTGAGCCACGGTAAATCTCCTTTGTTTCTGTGGTCTTTGGCACCCCACCCTAGGCGTGTGACTACGCTGGTGCAGAGACTTTAGCTACCGAGAAAGAGGAGATGCACCTTATGACCTCGATTAACCTCACCCGCGAAGAAGCCCAGCAGCGCTCCGACATGATGGAGGTAAGCCACTACGACGTTGCCCTCGACCTCACCGGGGAAGAGTTTTTCACCTCCACCACGGTGGTGAAGTTCCGAGTTAAGAAGGCCGGTTCGACGTTCATTGACCTGCGCGGTGACGAGCTTGTCGAGGTCCGCCTCAACGGCGCTCCCCTGCCCACCAGTGCTTATGACCCAACCTACGGCATCCCGCTGTCGGGTTTGCAGGTGGCGGAGTATGAGCTGAAGGTCGTGGCGAAAATCCGATACTCCCGCACGGGCGAGGGCCTGCACCGCTTCGTCGATCCGGTCGACGGCGAGGCTTACCTCTACACCCAGTTCGAGACTGCCGACGCCAAGCGCGTCTTCGCCTGCTTTGACCAGCCGGATCTGAAGGCTACGTACTCGCTGGCTTTTGAGGTCCCGGAGCACTGGACCGTGATTACGAACTCCCCTATCACGCGTTCGGGCAACACCGTGCGCGCGGCGGTGGATTACCCGCTGTCGACCTACCTGATTGCCCTGTGTGCGGGCCCGTATGTGGGCGTGACGGATACGTGGACGGGCACGCTGGCGGAGCACCCGGAGGGCTCACCTGCTAAGTCCGTTGAGGTGCCGCTGGGGATTTACTGCCGCCCCTCCCTGCTGGAATCGCTCGACGCCGAGCGCCTGTTCACGGAGACCAAGCAGGGCTTCGATTTCTACCACCGCAACTTCGGCTTCGCCTACCCCTTTGGCAAGTACGACCAGATTTTCGTGCCGGAGTTCAACGCCGGCGCGATGGAGAACGCGGGCTGCGTGACCATTCGCGATGAGTACGTCTTTACGTCGCAAGCCTCGCACTACAAGTATGAGCGCCGAGCGGACACCGTCCTGCACGAGCTGGCACACATGTGGTTCGGTGACTTGGTGACCATGCAGTGGTGGGATGACCTGTGGCTCAACGAGTCCTTCGCCACCTGGTCGGCGGCGATTTCCCAGGCGGAGGAGACCCAGTACGACACCGCGTGGGTGACCTTTGCCAACGTGGAGAAAGCCTGGGCCTACCAGCAGGATCAGCTGCCCACGACGCACCCCATTTCCACGGATGCCTCCGATATTGAGACCGTGGAACAGAACTTCGACGGCATCACCTACGCCAAGGGCGCCTCGGTGCTCAAGCAGCTGCAGGCTTATGTGGGCCGCGAGAACTTCTTCGCCGGGGTGCGCCGCCACTTCCAGGAGCACCAGTGGTCGAATGCCACCTTCGGGGATCTGCTGCGCCACTTGGAGGAGGCCTCGGGGCGCGACCTGTCCTTCTGGGCGCAGCAGTGGTTGAAGACTTCAGGAGTCAACACGCTGGGTGTGGCGCTGGAGACGGACGAGTCCGGCACCATCACACAGGCCCACCTCACCCAGCGCGGCGATACCCTGCGCACGCACCGCGTCGCCGTCGGCGTCTACGCGCTGCAGGGTGAGAAGGTGGTGCGCACCGAGCGCATCGAGATGGATATCGATGGCGCCTCCACCGAGATTCCGGAACTCATCGGCCGCAAGCGGACGGACATCGACTTCGTGCTGCCAAACGACGATGACCTCACCTACTGCCTCATCGAGCTGGATGCGGGTTCCCTTGAGTTCCTGGTAGAGAATGTCGACAAGTTCGAAGACCCGATGGCCCGCACTTTGTGCTGGTCCACCGCGTGGGAGATGACCCGCGCGGGCTCGATGCGCGCCCGCGATTTCGTGGCGCTTGTCGCCCGCGGTGCGGCGGCGGAGACCGAGCTCGCCGTGCTGGAGCGCATCCTCTCCCAGGCTGCAACGGCCCAGTCCACCTACGCCGACCCGGAGTGGGCAAAGGAGGATACGCAGCTTGCCGACGCCCTCCTTGAAGGCGCCCGCTCCGATGACACCGCGCGCTCCATCGTCTTCACCCAGGCGCTGGCCGGCATCAAGCTACACGACGCCTCCCGCACCTTCTTCCAGGAGCTCCTCAAGACCTCCTCGGATGCGGGCCTGCGTTGGAAGGCGCTCACCGCGCTCATCGCCGATGGCTCGCTTGCCGACGTCACCGGCCCCGAGGCCGCCGGCGCCGCCATGACGGCGGTGGCTGAGGAACTCAAGCGCGATAACACCGCGACAGGCTACCAGGCCTCGCTTAAGGCGTTGGCCGCGGTTAATACCGAGGACAACAAGCGCGCGGTGTGGGACGAGATTGTCGCCGGTGAACTGGGCAACCGCGACTTGGAGTCCAAGCTCGCGGGCCTGACGTTCGTAGGCGCCGATGAGCTCCTGCCGAGTGCTGAGTTCTTCGACGTGGCGGAAAAGATTTGGTCCGCGCAGTCCAACGAGATTGCTCTGACCACGGTGACCGGGTTGTTCCCGCGCTGGGATGTCAGCCAGGAGACCCTCGACCGCGCCGGCGAATTCCTCTCCCGCGACCTGGCCGGTGGCCTGCGTCGCACGGTGACCGAGCAGCGTGACCGCCTCGCCCGCGCCCTGCGCAACCGCGCCGTCGACCGCGGTTAGCGCACGCGTCTAGCCCCTCCCCTGAGGGGCTTTTCTCATGCCAACTCCACGCCCACAGCCACCTTCCCCACCCATGGTGCTCATTCCTCCATTTTCGGGTTGGCCTTTCCCACACCACCTGAGCTGGGTGTTTCTTCGCTCCGGTTGCGGGGCCCACGGTGCTGTTTTAGTCTCTGTGCCCATGGGGGATATCGAAACCTACATCCGCCTCCGCAATTCGGGGATTGCGCTGGTGGAAAACATTCCTGGCTCACCCGATGAGCTCCGCACGCTCGGTGCCTCTGCTTCCGATGCTGCCGAACTAGCACGCCTTAACCAGGTGTACTTCGGGCCCACCCGATTTAGCGGCAAACAACGCAAAGCCCGCCACGCAGCACTTCAACAACGCCACAGCCTCGGCACCCTCACACTCATCGAGTCCTACACCGCAAAAGTCAAGAAAACCCTCGACGCCTGGAACCTCAGAATCAAACTCGCCGCCACACCCGCACACCGCATCCCCACCGTCGCCGCCACACGCCTGAAAGAACTACGCTCCAAACGCATAGCCAAACCAGGCGTACGCATCACCTACCGGGAACAAGGCCCCAACACACTCTCCATAACCGACGACGCCACCACGATTGCCAACATGCGCGGCGTCCTCGAATCCACCAACACCACCGACCTGCTTCAAGCCGCCAACGACATCTTCTTCAACAAAGAAACAAGCGGTTCCAAACCTGCGGTGCGTACCCAAGTCATCGTCACCCTGAACGAGTTAGACCAGATCATTAACGGCGACGGTGATGACATCGAGCTCAACCTCACCAACGGCGGGCGCATGACCGGGGCAGAATTTTTGACCCACAAGTTTGCCGAAATAGGGTATGCCACCATCGTGCACCCCATTGAAGGCCCCATCGACACCTGGCGGCTAGAGCGTGGAGCAAACTTCAAACAACGCCTTACCCTGCATGCTGAATTCCACACCTGTTCTAGACCAGGCTGTAACAAGCCCGCTGATTACTGCCAAGTCCATCATTTGGTGCCTTGGCAGGCGGGAGGCTACACCAACATCAAGAATCTGACCTTCCTGTGCGCCTACCACAACGGGATCAATGATGATGACCCACAAAGGCCTACCGGGCGTGGCTACATGTACCGGCTTAACACCGGGGTCAGCTTCATCCCACCCTGGGGAACACCAATCACCGCAATGCCCGAATACCAAGAAGCAGTAGCCAGACTCAACGCCGAACAAGCAGGACAACCACCAGACCCGCCACCCGACAACAGTTAATGTCCCAAACATAGAGAGGACAACGCCAACCACCGGCCCCGCCAACCCAGAGATGGTTGACGGGCACATCGGCGATCCCTAACCACGATTCACGCGCTTCCCGCCGGGAGTTAAGCCCTTAAAGGGCCAAACCCGCCAACCGGAAAATGATTGACGGGTTTGCTGTCGTGCACTGATGCAGCTCGAGCAGGCCGAGCCTTGCGGCGGCTGACCGCGTTGGGGCGAAGACCAGAGGTGGTTAGTCGAGGGTCGGCGTGGGGTCCTCGCCGATGACAACTTCCACCGTGACCGCATCGGGGCGCAGGGTCTCTTCCAACTGGGCAGCTACGACGCCGCCCTCCGCCTTGACGGTTCGCGTAATGCGCAAGACCGGTTGGTTCCGACCCACTCCAAGGGCTTTCTGTTCCTCCGTGCGCGCGGTGGCGGCCACGAGGGAGTCCCGCTTAAACACGGGCACCAGGTCAAGCTCCGTCAACAGCTCGGTCAGCGGCTTCTGGACATCCTCTTCCGTGAGGTCCGAGGCCAAGGCCTGCGGGATAAAAAGGGTGGAGGCCATGATGGGCGAGCCCTCGGTCAACTGCACCGCGCGGCATTCCCACACGGAATCGCCTTCTTCAATCCCGAAGGAGGAAGCGAGATGCCCAGGCACCTCAATCAGCGTCAGCGACAACACCCGCACCTCAACATCGAGGCCATGTTCACGCAGCTGGTCGAGGGCACTTCGCCCGCTCGTCAGGCTCAGCGTCGGCGGGGTGGCACGCACGAAGGTGCCACCGGTGCGCCCGCGCTTGCGGTCAATGAGACCTTCGATCTGGACGATATCCAGCGCGTGGCGCACCGTCATGCGCGCCACCTTGTATTCCTGGACTAACTCCCGCTCCGTGGGAAAGCGGTCACCCGGCTTCAGTTCGCCGGATTCAATCTTGCTCCGCAGCGAATCCGCGATCACCAAATAGGCGGGGCGGCGACGTTGAGAGGTGGACACGCCTCATCACTGTACCGTGCGCTGCGTTTTTCGCATCTTGAGAGAAAATGCGGCTCCTACTTGCGCTGATTCAACTCAATGCGCGGGCGTACGCGAATCTCCGTAAGCTGCGTCGTCGGGCCAGCATCAACGGTGGCGCGGATGGCCTTCGCCACCTCCACAGGAGCGATGACATGCTCTGGGTTGTAATCCTGCAGGCCCTGCAGCATCGGGGTATCCGTCGGGCCCGGCGCGACGGTGGACACGCGGATGCCGAGTTCGCCGAGGCGGAGGCCGTCGGCAAGCGCGTACAAAGCATGCTTCGTGGCGGCGTAAATGACGTTGTCACCATAGGAGTGAATGCCGGCACCGGAGTTAATGAACACCGCAAGCCCCTCCTCCGCGCGCAGCGCGGGCAGAAGCAGGCGGGTCAGCTCGGCTGGCACGTGAACGTTGAGGTCCATCTGCGCGCGCCAATCCTCCGGCCGAGCGCTTTCCACCGAGCGCTTATCCGCCCGAGCCGCCGCGTGTACAAGCACATCGACGCGCTCCAGCGAAGACAGTTCGGCGGGAAGCGGTGAGCCGTCGAGAAGCGACAGCAAATCGATTGCCACCGGCACGATGTTCTCCGCCTCCGGCAGCTCCCCGGCGCGCCGCCCCAGGGCATACACGCGGTGGTCCCGGGCAAGGTCCTTGATGATCTCCGCGCCCATTCCACCCGTCGCACCAGTTACAACGGCAGTTTTCACCATGGTTGTTCCTCCTTCTCGTTAGCGGAAGCGCTTCGGCACATCCGGCTCCCCCAGCGTCAGCATCAGGCGGTTGGCCCAGTTGAAGAACGCGGTGGAGTTGATGACATCGATGATGGCTAGGGTATCGAATCCCACGGCCTCGAGGCGTTCAACGTGGGAGGCGTCGAAGGCAAAGGGTGACTCGGTCAGGGCCAGGGCGGCATCGCGAATGGCGGACCACTGCGCCGAGCCCAGGTCAGCATCTACGCCCTCCTCGAGCAGACGGTCAATCGCCGCGGCGTCACCGCCCTCTTCCTTGGCGCGCTGCTGGTGCACCGACGCGCAGTACTCGCAACCGTTGAGACGCGATACCACCGTGGCGGCCAGCTCACGCTCGGCGCGGCCGAGTCCGCCGTCGGTGTTGTAGAAGATGTCCAGGTCCGTGAGCGTGCGCGCCTTGAGCGCGGCCGGATCGCGGGCGAGCAGACGGAAGTACTCCATATCGATGCGCTCGGGCTTAATGAGCGCATCGCGCTGCGCGTCTGTGAACTCCTCCTTCGGCTGCGGCGGCACCCACGGCTTCCAGCCCAGCGAGTGCGCTACAAAGCCCTGCGGCTTGGCGACGTCCGGCACCAGCGTCCCCTCCCCCGGCACCCACTCCGGGGTCTGGGTGGGACGCGGCGCCTCAGTCACGGGCGCGGGCTGTGCAGTACCGGCAAGCACGGAGAGGCCGTGCGCCACGCGCAGCTGGAAAGACAGGAAGCTGACCAGCTGCGCCAGCGTCACGATGTCATCGTCGGACCAGCCGGCCGCCTGCAGGTGACCAATCGCAGCTGGAGAAGCATCCTTGGGGTGGAAGACCAGAAGGTGGGCGAAGTCGAGGGCGGCGGCGAGGCGCTGGGAGACCTCGAAAAGCGTGAAGCCGCCATCAATATACGGGCCGGTGGTGATGCCGCTCTCCACCGCGCGGGATATTTCGGCGGCGAGTTCCTCCGACTCCTCCGCCAGCAGGTCAGAATAAAAGGCGACGGCAGGCGTCGCCTGATACACGCCCGCAACGAAGGTGGCGATGGCGTAGCGCTCCGCATAGCTGAACGTACCGGGCTCCGCAGGCTCAAGGAGCGCGGCGAAGGAGGCCTGTGCGTTCTCCTTGGCCTCGGGCCGGCGCTCGCGCAGCTTGGCGACGTCCCCCTCAACACCCGCCAACAGGTTAATGATGTCTGCCATGAATTAATCCTTTCTTGTGTTCGCCCCAGGCTACAGACCCAGGTTGAGGTCGCCGGCGCGATAGCGGGAGCCGGGGATGGCCTCGATGAGCTTCCGGGTAAACGGTGACTGTGGGTTGCTAAAGACCTCGGCCGTAGGACCAGATTCCACCTGCTGCCCCTTCGAGAGCACCGAGACGGTATCGGAGATTTGGTTGACCACCGCGAGGTCGTGCGAGATGAAAATGTAGGTCAGGCCGAGCTCCTCCTGCAGCCGCGCCAGCAGCCGCAGGATCTGGGCCTGCACGGTGACGTCAAGGGCAGAAACAGCCTCGTCGAGGATGACCAGCTCCGGTTCCACGATCATGGCGCGCGCGATGGCCACGCGCTGGCGCTGGCCGCCCGAGAGCTCGCGCGGACGGCGGTCGTAGTAGTCCGGGTTCAGCGCCACCAGGTCCAAGAACTCTTTGGCCTTTTCCTTGGCCGCGCTTGCACGCACCCCCTTCAAGTTCCGCAGCGGCTCCGCCACCGTCTGGCCGATGGACTGCTTAGGGTCCAGTGAGCCATAGGGGTTCTGGTAGACCAGCTGGATGTTGTTTCGCTCTTCGCGCAAGGCCTTACCGCGCAGGCCCACGATGTCGCGTCCGCCCACGGTGATGCTGCCGGAAGTCGGGGTGTTGAACATCGCGATGCTGCGCCCCGTCGTGGTCTTGCCGGAGCCGGATTCACCCACGATGGCGTGGGTCGAGCCCTTGGCCACGGTGAAGGAGATGTCATCGACCGCGGTGAAATCACCGAAGCGCTGGGTCAGGCCTTCCACGCGCACCAAGGGTTCGCCCGCGGTGCGGTCAGTGGTTGTGTCGGTCTTGACGACGGCGTTGCGCGACGTAGCTGCTCGGCCGGCGTCGGCGACGGTGAGGGAGGGGGCGTCGGCAAGCAGGCGTTTGGTGTAGTCGTGGCGCGGGTTCGTCAGCACCGTGGCGGCGAGGCCTTCCTCGCGAAGCTGGCCGGATTCCATGACCACGACGCGGTCGGCGCGGTCACCGGCCACGGCGAGGTCGTGGGTAATGAAGAGGATGCCCATGCCGAGCTCCGCGCGCATGTCATCGAGAAGATCGAGGATGATCTTTTGCACGGTGACATCCAGCGCAGAGGTTGGCTCGTCCGCGATGATGAGGTCAGGCTCCAGCGCCACGGCGGCGGCGATGAGCACGCGCTGTTTCATGCCACCGGACAGCTCGTGCGGATACTGGTGATAGCGGCGCGCAGGGTCATCGATGCCGACGCGCTCCAGCAACTCCAACGCCTTTGCCTTGCGCTCAGCGGCGGTGCCCACCTTGTGGATGCGCATGCCCTCCTCCACCGAGGCGCCGATGGTCTGGACGGGGTTGAGGGAGTTGTTCGGGTCCTGCGGGATCAGCCCGATGCGTCGCCCGCGCAACTCACGCCACTGACGGCGACGCAGCGAGGTGATATCGCGGCCGTCGAAGGTGATGGTGCCGGCATCGATCGTGGCGTTGGAGGGCAGCAAGCCGATGGCGGCCATAGCGGAGGTGGTCTTGCCGGAGCCGGACTCGCCCACGATGGCGGTCATCTGCCCCGGGCGAACCTCGAGGTTGACGCCTTGCACGACGGAAACGTCACCACCTGCGGTGGAATAGGACACGTTAAGGTCCCGCACGCGCAGCAGGGGCTGCGCTGCATTCTTTGAAACAGACATGTTAGGCCTCCACGGGGAAGTTTTGGGACAGGCGGTTGGCGGACATCACCACGGCGACCAGCGCGATGCCGGGCAGGATGATGAGCCACCAGGCGGTGGCCATGAAGTCGCGGCCTTCGGCGATGATAAGCCCCCACTCCGGGGTCGGCGGCGGGGCGCCGTAGCCCAGGAAGCCGAGGATGGACAGCTGCAGGATAGCGGTGCCGAATTGCAGGGTGGCCAGGGCGATAACCGGGGTAAGTGAATTGGGAAGGACGTGTCGGAAAAGCACGGTGGCGTGGGTCGCGCCGGCGCCATAAGCGGCCTCGATGTAGTCCGAGCTGGCCACGGTGATCACCTGGGAGCGGGCCAGGCGCGCGAAGGTCGCCACCGAGGTCGCACCGACAGCCACCGCCGCCTGCACCGAGCCGAAGCCCAGCACGATGATGATGGACAGCGACAACAGGATGCCGGGGATAGAAAGAAGCACGTCGACCACGCGCATGAGGACGGTGTCCACCGCTCCGCGCAGGGAGCCGGCGAGCAAACCGATGAGCGTGCCGACGACCAGGCCGACGGCCACGGCGATCAGCGCGCCGAGGAGCGACTGGCGGGCACCGTAAACGATGCGCGCATAGAGGTCGCGCCCCACCGCATCCGTGCCCATGAGGTGGCCGGACTCCCCCGGCGGCAACAGGGCCACATCGGTGCCCGCATAAGGGTCGGCCGAGGTGAACAGACTTGGGAAAAGCGCGGCCAGGAAAGCGATCACGAGGACCACGATGGCGATGATGGAACCCGGCGCGAGCCAGGGATTCGCGGTGTGGCGGCGCGGCGCTCGTGAAGAACGCAGCGGATTGGTGTGCGTCATGCTCATGAGCGCACCGTCCTTTCCGAAGTAGCGGCCGAGGTGGTGGCGGAATCTGTGCTGCGGCGGGCAGCTCGCTCTGGGGTGCTGGCGCGCAGGCGCGGATCCAGCACCGGGTAGAGCAGGTCCACCACGAGGTTGATGATGATGTAGGAGGTCGCAGCGATGAGAACCACAGCCAGCAGCACCGGGGTATCGCGGTTCGCCACGGCCTGCGCCACCATGTAGCCCAAGCCGGTGCGGCCAAAGACGGTCTCGGTCACCACGGCACCGCCGACGAGCTCACCGAAGAGCAGGCCCGCCATGGTCAAGGTGGGCAGCAGCGAATTGCGCAGGACAGTTCGCCAGAAGATCCACGCCTCCGAGGCACCGCGTGCGCGCACCGCCTGGACGAAGGGCCGCGATTGCGTCTCATCGATGGAGCGGATCAGCACTTGGATGAGCGGCGCGGCCATAGGAACCGAGAGCGTCACGGTAGGCAGGATGAGGCCCTCCACGCTGCCGGGTTCAATGACGCGCACCCAGCCCAGCTGGAAGGAAAAGAACTGGATGAGCAGGATGGCAATCCAGAAGCCGGGCAGCGAGACCATGAAGGAAGGCAGTCCCCGGAAGAAAGAACCGATGGCGCCAAGCCCCGGCAGCGTGGCCACAAAGGCCACGAGCACGGCCACGATGAGTGCGAGAACGATGGCACTGGCGGCAAGGATGAGGGTGTGGGGAAGGGCGTCGGCAAGCAGCGTGGCTACCGGAGCGCCCGACTGCGTGGAGTTGCCGAAGTGCCCGGTGAGGAAGCCACCCAGGGAGGTGAAGTACTGCACCACGAGCGGCTTGTCGACGCCCATCTCCTCCCGAATAGCCTCAATCTCCGCCTGGGACAGGCCCAGGGCAGGGTCGCCGAAGCGCGACTGGACGGCATCCGATGGCAGCGCCGACAGGAGCACAAAGGCCACGGTGTAGGTAATGAGCAGCACGAGGAGGGCCTGCCCAATGCGGCTGAAGAGTTGGCGGGTTGTCATTTATTTCTCCTCCTCATCCGATGCCGCGGCGTCGATGGACACCTCGTAGAACCACGGGCGCGCCACCGATTCCGGGCTAAAGCCCGAAATGCCTGGACGGACGGCGTAGACCACAGGTTCCTCAAAGAGCGGCAGCGCATAGGCCTGCTCGGTGATGTAGTCCTGGACTTCTTCCGTGGCCTTGATGCGGCCTTCCTTGTCGGGGGTGTCGAGGACGGCGTCGAGAAGCTCCTGCAGGTGCGCGTCGATTGGGGTGCCCTCCGCGTCTTGGTTGAGGAAGGCGTCGCGGTTGTTGATGCCGTAGAGCGAGGTGATGACGTCATAGTCGGCGCGGCCCACCATCGAGTGGTAGATCTGCACCTTGTCAACGTCCTTGGCATCGGCGTTCTGCGTGGCCTGGTCGCCGGCGTTGACTTGGATGCCGATGCCCAGCTCACCCAGCTGGTCCTGCACCATGGTCATGACTTCCTTGGAACGCGGCTGCGGCAACGCGGTATTGGTGCGCAGGACGAGGCGCTGGCCGTCCTTGACGCGGATGCCGTCCGGCCCGGGTTCCCAGCCGGCCTCGTCGAGGAGTCGCTTGGACTCTTCGGGGTCGAAGGCATAGGCGGCGGACTGGTCCTTGTAGGCCAGGCCGGTCTTGGCCACCGTCGAGGTGGCCAGTGGATAAGACTCGGAGAAGAGAACGCGGAGAATCTCCTCGCGGTCCACGCCGTGGATGATGGCCTCGCGCACGCGCTTGTCCTGCAGCAACGGGTGGTCGAAGCGGAAGGCGAACTGGTTGTTCATGGAGTTCGTGCCGCGCGAGATGATGCCAACACCCCGGTCCTTGAGCAGTGACTCCTGCGGTGCGGAGATCTGGCGGGCGATATCGGCCTGGCCGGAGAGGATGGCGCCAGTGCGCACGGATTCTTCGGCGGCGAGGATGTAGTGGACGCCGTCGATCTCCGCGCGCCCTTGGTGCTTCACGGCCGGCGGGGCCCAGTCGTAGTCCTCGCGGGTCTTGAGCTTGAGGTCGGTGCCGATTTCTTCCGATTCCACCACGAAGGGGCCCGAGCCAATGACGTTGACCGCGTTGCCGGGACCGAAGCCCTCGTTGTCCAAGGCCAGCGTTGAATCGGAGAGCAGGCCGGCGTTGTAGGCAGAGGTGGCCTGGAGGAAGCCCGGGGAAGGCTGGGTGAAGTAGAACTTCACGGTGTCCTCGTCCACGACCTCGCCGTGGTCATAGTTGGCGATCTGCTCTGAGCTGGTCAGCGTGCGGGACTTATCGCCGCGGCCGAAGAGATCGAAGTTGGCCACGACGTTTTCGGCAGTTAGCGGGGAACCGTCGGAGTAGGTGACGTCGGTACGGATATTAAACGTGTACTCCGTAGCATCGGCGTTGACTTTGGGCATCTCCGTGGCAATCCACGGCGAAAGTTCGAGGGTCTCGGGGTCTTGGTACAGGAGACGATCGGTCAGCTGGTTGACCACGCCACCGTTGGGATAAAAGCCGGCGGCCGGCGGGTAGAGCGTGCGGAAGAACTGCGGCTCTAGGTAGGTGAGGACGTTGTCCTCCCCGTCCGGCCGCTCCGCGGCGGAGCAGCCTGCTAAGGCGAAGGCTGCTGCCAGGGTGGCGGCGAGTGCGCGTAGGGTTTTCACGGTATTGCTTTCAGAGAGTAGATAGTCGGTTTGAATTGTGTCTACGGATTTAACACAACGCATACTGACCGGTATTATTCCACTAGACAGCACAGTCTAAAAGTTTGAGGTTGATTTTTATGCCCTCCATCGCCATCGTCGGGGCCGGCCCGCGCGGCATCTCGCTGGTCGAGCGCCTCGCGGCCCACCTGCGCGCGACCCCCCTTGAGTCACCCCTGCACCTCCACATCATCGATGATGCCCCGCTGGGCGCTGGCCGCATTTGGGATACGGAGCAGACCCGCACGTTGTGCATGAACACGCTGGCCGGCGCGGTCACTCTGTTCACCGAGCCCAGCTCCACCACCACCGCGCCGGTCCTCGAGGGCCCCATCCTCTACGAGTGGATCCAGCTCCTGCGCGGCGAGCGCCCCGACATCGCGCCTGCCAAGCTGGAGCTTTATGATTCCCACCCGCCGCGCGAGGAGCTCGCTGCTTCCTTTGCCGAAGAGCTCGCGCACACCCGCCCGGAGTCCAACCCCTCCCGCGCGCTTTACGGCGCCTACCTGGAGTGGGTCTTTGAGGTTGCGCTGGCGCAGCTGCCGGAGAGCGTGGACGTCGTCCAGCACCGCGCCCGCGCGCTGTCCATCGAAGCCGCTGAGGACCACGATGTCATAGCACTTTCCGACGCCTCCACCGTCACCGCCGACGCCACCGTCCTGGCCTACGGCTGGCAGGTGCCCGCGCTGAGCGAGTCCGAACGCCCCCTGGCGGAGGCTGCACACTCGGACCTGCATTGGGTGCGGCCAGACAACCCCGTCGAACAGCCGGTGTCTGCGGTCCCCGCGGGCGAGAAGGTCCTGGTCCGCGGCCTGGGTATGGGCTTTTTCGACATCATGGCGCTGCTCACCATCGACCGCGGTGGTGAGTTTGTGGAGGATCCCTCCACGCGCTCCGGGCTGCGCTACGAGCCCAGCGGTGAGGAGCCGCACTTCATCGTCTCCTCCGGCCGCGGCTACCCTTATATCCCGAAGTCGGAATACCACGCGCTGCCGCCGAAGGCCGCCCTGACCCGCTTCCGCGCCGCGGTGGCCGCCCTGGATCCGGAGGCTGAGCTGAACTTCGGCACGCAACTACTGCCGCACATTCTGCGCGATGCCTACGCCGAGTACTACGAGAACCAGGCGCGGGTCGCACCCGATGCCCCGCAGCGCCCCCTCGCGGATATCATCGCCACCATCGACGCCACCGCGGTGGATGCCGACGACCTGACAGGCATGGCGGACCAGCTCACCGTAGCCCTCGAGGGTTCCTCCGCCCAGCCGTTAGATCTTGCGCACTGGGCGAACCCGCTCGATGATTTCACCGGTGGTGAGGTCACCGAGTACATTGCCGAAGGCCTAGCACGCGACATCATCGAGGCCGTCGCCGCCGCCGATTCCCCGCTGAAGTCCGCGCTGTGGGCTATCTCGGCCGCGCGCAAGCCCTCGTCGATTGCCGGCTCGGAAGGCCGGATGACGTGGGAGTCGCGCACCAGCACCTTCAAGGAGTTCATGGCCTTCGGGCAGATGGTGGGGTCGGGTCCGCCGCTCTTCCGCACCCGCCAGCTGCTCGCGCTTGTCGACGCCGGCCTCGTCACCTTCCTGGGGCAGCGCCCCCAGCTGGAGATCGGAGAGAAGTTCACGCTGCGCACCGTGCACAACGAGGCTTCCTCCGCCTGGCTTATCGACGCCTGGATGCACTCCCCCGATGTCCGCCGCGCCGGTGATCCTCTCGCGGTGTCCCTCAATGGGCGGGTGCGAGCGTTCGTCGACCATGGTCAGTCCACCGGCTCGCCGGAGACGACATGGAACCGCCGCGTGGTCAACCCCGGTGGCACCGAAGACCCGCGCCTGCACATCGTGGGCATCCCCACCTATTCGCAGTGGCCGGACACCACCATCTCCCCCATGCCCGGCACGGACCCACTCATGCTGCAGGAGACCGACCGCACGGCCGGCTCCCTGCTCGGCACGCTCTAGCCGCCGCGTGGCCCCGACTCATTCCTCGGGGTCACGTGCTATTTGCGTGCGAAGACCTGTTGCAGCGCCGCGACGCGGCTATCTAGTGGTGGAACGAGATTCTTCACATTGAGGTGCGCGTTCTGTCCCTTGAACTCCCATACGTGACCCGTAAACGCCGCAAGGATTGCGTCCTTTTCAACTTCGAGAGAAGGGGTCGCGTCGATAAAAGCACCGATAACATCTCGCCATAGCTGCGGGTCACGGGCGCAAATAATGTAGCCGTGCTTAGCCTCTTTGAGGAAGGCGATGAGGCATCTGAACACGCGCTCCTGAGACGGTAGAACAAGTCCCTTCTTGTTGTTGCTTTCGATGACCTTGGGGATGTCACCAGACGCTTTGGTCCTGTAGGGGAACATCTCCATGCGCACGATGTCACCTGCTCGCTCACCCGACTCCGGGCGCTGCGGAATGACCTCATTCCACGAAACAGGCTCTTTTTCTTCACAGTCATCGAAGAGGTAAAAGCGTGCGCGATCGAAATACCAGCCTTTGTCATCTGCAATGTCCCAGGGCAAGCGAGCGTTGTCGACGTCATTCGAGAACAGCGCCGCGACGTTGCCTTGATCCCTGATGAAGGGAGTAAAGGCCTCTCCCCCATCTTTTGTATTTGCTACGCCTTCCATACCGTCTCGAGACAGTCTGATGACGTCATTTCCGCCATATGCCGGATTCTTCAGCAGCCACAGGATGCGAATGTGCTCGATGCCGCTATCTAGCTTGACCGACAAGGATTCCGGAACGGTTCGCGTAAGGCTCGCGGCACTCTCCGCAGCCTCCGCGCTAAATGCCTCCTTGATTGCCTCGGCACTCTCCTCGATGCGCTCATCCTTAAATTCAGCACTAATGCGCTTCTTAAAGGCATCAGAAGGAGCGAAAACTGCGCCGCAGAGATACTCCTTAAACGTTGGGCTTTCGAGGTTAAGGCTGTCGCCATTGAGGGCATCTGCATTCCACTTAGTAAAAGTGGCAAAGTCCTGCTCGTGCATGCAAGATTTCAGGAATGCTTCCACGTTTTCACCTTGCGACGCAACGGTGGCCTGCGGGTACCTGGGGTGGGTTCCTTGGAGGAATTGAATGAACTCCTCGGTAGGTTCATCGGAACCGTTCGCAAATGGAACTGGAATCTCGTCGAAGTATGAGGCCCAGAACTCTCGTGCTGCGTCCACCTCATCGCTGAAGGACCCCAATTGTTGTGTGGTTCGTGTCATGCCTCTCCTACAGGTAGATTCTCCGATTACTAGTGTAAGGCGTCGAGGGCCTGCTCCAGGTCCGCGAGCAGGTCATCGATGGACTCGATGCCCACCGAGATGCGCACCAGGTCCGCCGGCGGAACCAGCTCGGAGCCCTCGGCGGAAATGTGCGTCATGTTCTGCGGGTGCTCGATGAGGGACTCCACGCCGCCGAGGGATTCGGCCAGCGAGATGAGCTTGGTGTTGAGACAAATCTGGCGGGCGTGCTCCTCGCTGTGGAAGCGCACGGACATCATCCCGCCGAAGCCACGCATCTGCTTCTTAGCCAGCTCGTGGCCCGGATGCGAGGGCAGGCCCGGGTAGAGAACCTGCTTGACCTCCGGGCGGGATTCCAGAAACTCGGCCACGGCCTGCGCATTGGAACAGTGGCGGTCCATCCGCACTTCAAGGGTTTTGATGCCGCGGGCGGTGAGGTAGGCGTCGAAAGGTGAGGACACCGCGCCGACGTTGCCCTGGAAATAGAGCAGGCGCTCATCCATCTCCGCGGAGTTGGTCACGACCGCTCCACCCAGCACATCCGAGTGGCCGCCCAGGTACTTCGTGGTGGAGTGCAGGACGTGGTCCGCACCCAACTCCAAAGGGTTCTGCAGGTAGGGCGTGGCAAAGGTGTTGTCGACGACGACTTGGGCGTCGCCAGCCGCCTTAACAACCTCAGAGACTGCGGCGATATCCGTGATCGTCGTCGCCGGATTGGTCGGGGTTTCCAACCAGATCAGCTTGGTGTTTTCCTTGAGCGCCCCTTTAACCGCCGCGGCATCGGCGGTGTTGACGATGGACAGCTCGATACCCCACTCGCCGTAATCATGGTGCAGGAGGCGATACATGCCGCCATAGGCATCGTTGCCGAGGATGACGTGGTCACCTGGACGAACAAGAATCCGAATGAGGGTATCGACGGCCGCCATGCCCGTGGCGAAACAGCGCGCATACTCGGCATTCTCCAGCGCCGCGAGGGTCTTCTCCAGAGAATGAACGGTGGGGTTAGCCACTCGCCCGTACTCATAGCCGCCGCGCAACTGCGCGAGGCCGTCCTGTTGGTAGGTCGTGGAGGCGTAGATCGGTACGTTGATGGATCCCATGTAGGGATCCGGCTGGTAACCGGCATGGATTGAACGAGAGGAAAAGCCAAGGGTGCGGTTGTCAGTCATGAGGCACAATTCTAGACCAAGCTGTTCAGTCGCGGGAAAGACAAGCTTTTTATATTCAGCTCTCTTCCCTACCATCGGTAAGCGTCAGTTGTGAGCGATAGCAGAAAGGACACACGTGACCAGACCAACCGCATACCTAAGCGCTTCCTCCGAGCCAACCGACGGGGCTGTCGACGCAGTCACCCGCTGGTGGCAAACAGAAAACATGCAGTCCTGGCTCATCGACAAACCCATCGGCATCGCGCTCATCCTCATCGTCGCCATCATCGGCAGCTGGCTGCTGCGCCGACTCATCACCAAGCTGGCTGATAACAGCATCAAGAAGGGCAAGCTCAGCTCGCCGCTCTCCCCGCGCAAAGCGCACCGAACAACCGACAAAGTCCTCGAGCAAACACAGGAGGCTCGGCGCACCTCCCGCATCCAGACCCTCGCCGGCGTTGGACGCTCCGCGGTTGCCATATTCGTCTGGGTCTGGGCAGCGCTCGCTATCTTGGACAAGCTCGGAGTCAACGTCGCCCCGCTCGTAGCCTCAGCCGGCGTGGTTGGTGTCGCCCTTGGTTTCGGCGCCCAAGCGCTGGTCAAGGACTTCCTGTCCGGCATCTTCATGCTCATGGAAGACCAGTACGGCATCGGTGACACCATCGACCTCGGAAACGGGGTCTTCGGCGACGTGGAGTCCATTTCCCTACGTATTACCACGGTCCGCGATATCGATGGCGCGCTATGGTACGTCCGTAACGGCGAAATCTTGCAGGTGGCCAACCATTCCGACCGCTACTCCGTCGCCCGCGTGCAAGTCCCCATCGCACTGAGCAACGACCCCACCCGCGCAGTCGATGTCATCACCTCCGCAGCAGAGAACGCCGCCCGCGACCCCGAAATCAAGGGCTTCATCCTGGCCAAACCTACGGTCAATGGCATGTCCGGTTTGGAAGTTGACCACATGTCCTACCGCGTTTCCGTCAAGACGCTACCGGGCAAACAATGGGATGTGCAGCGCGCGATGCAGGCGAAAATCCTCACCGCCATGCATACGGAAGGAATTACCACGCCCTACCCGCGAGGGATGGCTATCTTTGATTTGGAAGAACCCAGCCTGACGCGAAAGGAAGATTAGGCGTGCAACCAACGAGCGTGTACGAAGCCGTCGGTGGAATGGAGACTTTTGAGAAACTCGTCGGTGGTTTCTATGCACAGGTGCGCGACGATGATCTCATCGGGCCGATGTACCCGCAGCAGGATTGGGAGGGCGCGGAAAAACGTCTGACCTGGTTCCTCGTGCAGTACTGGGGCGGACCCCAGCTCTTCTCAGAGAATCGCGGTCGCCCGCGCCTGCGCATGCGCCACGCGCCCTACTCCATCGACATAGCTGCCCATGATCGCTGGCTCGAGCTCATGGGCAACTCGTTGGCGCAGATCGACGAAGACACCATCCCGCCGGCCTATCGCGCGATGATTTGGGACCACATGGAGCGAGTAGCGGCGATGCTCATCAACCGCGCACCCTAAAGCCCGAAGGCCTCCTTCACGGGCTGGGACACCAGCTCTCCCCCGCGGGTCATCAGACCATTGGCCAAGCCCGGGAAGCGCTCGACTGCACCGTCGAAGCCTCCGGCAGCCAGGGCGCGCATGTACGGCAAGGTGGCCGAGCCGAGTGCGCATGCGGAGGTGTTCGCCACCGCGCCCGGCATGTTGGCAACACAGTAGAAGAGGGTGTCGTGCACCTTGAAGGTGGGCTCATCGTGCGAGGTCTTGTGGGAGTTCTCGAAGCAGCCGCCTTGGTCAATGGCAACGTCGACAAGCACGGCGCCCTTCTTCATGCGCTTAACCACATCCTCCCGAACCAACTTCGGGGCGGCAGCACCGGGTACGAGGACGGCGCCGATGACGAGGTCGGCGGCGAGAAGCTCCGCTTCCAGCGTGGCAGGGTCCGACACCAGGGTGCGCACGCCGCCCTGGTACTGCTCATCGAAGCGCTGCAGGACGTGTGGGTCGAGGTCGAGCACCGTGACTTCCGCGCGCAGGCCGTGCGCCATAGCCACCGCGGACGCGCCAACCTGGCCACCGCCGATGACCACCACTCGCGCCGGTTGGGTGCCCGGCACGCCGGAGACCAACAAGCCACGCCCACCCTGCGTGGACAACAGATGGTGAGTTCCCTCAATGACGGCGAGGCGCCCGGCCACCTGGGACATCGGTGTCAAAAGCGGCAGAGTGCCGCGGGCATCGGTAACCGTCTCATAGGCCACGGCGGTGGTTCCGGCCTCAACCAGGGCGTCCGTCAGCGGACGGTCCGCCGCCAGGTGGAGATAAGTGAAGAGCAGCAGATCCTCGCGCAGGTAGCCATACTCGGCCTCGAGCGGTTCTTTGACTTTGACCACCATGTCCGCCGCCCAGGCCTCCTTGGCGGTGGCGACGATCGTCGCGCCCACGGCTTGGTACTCGGAGTCCGGAAAAGAAGCGCCTTCTCCGGCCCCAGTTTCCACTAGAACCTCATGGCCATCTTTGATGAGTGCGTGCGCAGCGCTCGGGGTAAGAGCGACGCGGTTCTCGTTGTTCATGATTTCTTTGGGTGCCGCAATACGCATCGTGCGAGTCATCTCCTTTTATTAAAGAAACTGAATTCGACCCCTTAATGGTAACGCAAATCACGCTGCGTTGCGGGCGTAGAAACCACACAGTTTTCCTTCCGCGGTGCCGCGCCCCGCCGCGGACTCTGCGGCGGCGAGGCTGGAGACGTTTTAGAACAAAGACAGCCGCGTGGAGTGATAAACACTGCCATAGGGCGCGTCGAGGCGCACCCACCGCCCCTTGCCCGCCACGCGCAGGTGGCGGGGGATATTGAGTGACGCAGCAAAGCCCGGGATGAGGCCCAAACTCGTGCAGGCGAAGATCATCCGCATAGGAATCTCTACTTGGGTCTCCGCGCTCTCCACGGTGAGCACGGTTTGATTCAACAGGCTTTTCGGAGGTCCCATCGGACCAGAGAATTGCCGAGCTAGCTGCCGGCCTTTATCCGCTAAGTCACGGACGACGTCGACAGGCAATGAATCAATCTCTCGAAACCCCGTTACCGGCGGCAAGGCCCCCGGCCATGAGGGGTCGCGCGCGGGGCCTAGGTCAAGCACCCCCGCCCCGTCCTCTTCAAGAAGGTGTTCGGGGGTGGTGCGGAGGGCGTCGAGAAGCGCCTGCGCCGACACCACTGCCCCATCGCGGCCAACGACGCCCTCGCAGCGCCGCGCTACGACGACATCGAAGGGGGTCGTGACAAAAACCTCAACGTGGGTGGCGTCGTATTGACGCAAGCGCACCGTCGCTGAGGCATCCAGCCCCGTCGCACGAGCGAGGAGGGCCTGCAGCCCCACCCCGCCGTTGTGCAATGTCAGGGATTCACTCTCCATAATTGCGCTGGCCGCCTACTGCTCGTCCAACTCGACGACAGCATTTTCCAGGATGATGGTGCGCTCCTGCTCAGAAACCTCTCGCGGCATCTGGGTATCTGGATCAATGGTGACCTGCACACAGTCGATGACGCAGGCCACCTGGCCCTGCGCGTCCTTGATTTTCTGGCGAGTGGTAAACGACGTAGTTCCAAGGCGCACCACCGTGGTCTCCACTGTCACCGTGCCGTGCCGTCCATCCCACTTGATGGGGCGAACATAGTCCGCGTCGATGTGGCGAACAAAAGCCACCATGTTTAGGCCACGTGAATAGAAGTGGTGCATGGCAAAGGCCAAGCGCGCCTCCTGTGCCAGCTCGATAAAGTTGGCGTTCATCATGTGGCCGTACATGTCGAAGTCCGACCAACGCACTCCCACGGTGAGCTCGTGGACGTTGTCCTTAGTCTCCTCCGACACAACATTCTGAGCGGGCATTCCAGAATCCTTCCGAAGATTTCCTTTGAGTGTTAGGGCTGAGCGGCCCTAGCGGCTGAGCTTGCGGTGGGTAACGCGAGACGGACGGGCGGCGTCCTCACCGAGGCGCTCGACCTTGTTCTTCTCGTAATCGCCGAAGTTACCCTCGAACCAGAACCACTGGCCTTCCGCGACGTTGCCTTCCCAGGCCAGGATGTGGGTACAGGTGCGGTCGAGGAACCAGCGATCGTGGGAAATAACCACGGCACAGCCGGGGAACTTTTCCAGCGCGTTTTCCAGGGAGCCCAGGGTTTCCACGTCCAAGTCGTTGGTCGGCTCATCGAGGAGGATCAAGTTGCCGCCCTCTTTGAGGGTCAGGGCCAGGTTCAGGCGGTTGCGCTCACCACCGGAAAGAACCTTAGACGGCTTCTGCTGGTCCGGGCCCTTAAAACCGAATGCGGAGAGGTAGGCGCGGGACGGCATCTCGTTCTGGCCAACGTGGATGTAGTCCAGCCCATCGGAGACGACCTCCCACACGGTGGCCTCTGGATCAATGTTTTCGCGTCCCTGGTCAACGTAGGAAAGCTTGACGGTCTCGCCGACGGTGACAGAACCGGAATCCGGCTCTTCCAGGCCCACGATGGTCTTGAACAGGGTGGACTTACCCACACCGTTCGGGCCGATAACACCGACGATGCCGTTGCGCGGCAGGGTGAAGGACAGGTCCTTAATAAGGACGCGACCATCGAAGCCCTTGGTCAGGTCCTTGACCTCCACAACCTTGTTGCCCAGGCGCGGCGGGGTCGGAATCTGAATCTCCTCGAAGTCGAGCTTCTTGTACTGCTCGGCTTCTGCAGCCATCTCCTCGTAGCGCTGAAGACGGGCCTTGTTCTTGGCCTGGCGCGCCTTCGCACCGGAACGAACCCACGCGAGTTCTTCCTTGAGGCGCTTCTGCAGCTTCTTGTCCTTAGCACCAGCAACTTCGAGGCGCTCTGCCTTCTTCTCCAGGTAAGTGGAGTAGTTGCCCTCGTAGGGGTAGAGCTTGCCGCGATCAACCTCACAGATCCAGCCCGCGACGTGGTCGAGGAAGTAGCGGTCGTGGGTCACGGCCAGGACGGCGCCCGGGTAGGACTCGAGGTGCTTCTCCAGCCACTGGACGGACTCGGCGTCGAGGTGGTTAGTGGGCTCGTCGAGCAGCAGGAGGTCCGGCTCACTCAGCAGCAGCTTGGCCAGCGCGACGCGGCGGCGCTCACCACCGGACAGGTTAGTCACCGGGTCATCAGACGGCGGGCAGCGCAGTGCCTCCATGGCCTGCTCGATCTTGGAGTCAACCTCCCACGCATCCGCGTGGTCGAGCTCCTCCTGCAGCTTGCCCATTTCTTCCATGAGCTCGTCGGAGTAGTTGGTGGCCATCTCTTCCGCGATCTCCTCGAAGCGCTGCTTCTTCTGGAAAATCTCCCCGAGGCCTTCTTCGACGTTCTCGCGGACCGTCTTCTCCTCGTTGAGCGGCGGCTCCTGGAGGAGGATGCCGACCGTCTTGCCCGGGTCAATGAAAGCCTCGCCGTTGGAAGGCTGATCGAGGCCGGCCATAATTTTCAGGATCGAGGACTTACCTGCACCGTTGGGGCCCACGACGCCAATCTTGGCGCCCGGGTAGAAAGCCATAGTGACATTGTCCAAAATAACCTTGTCACCGATGGCCTTACGCACGTTTTTCATCGTGTAGATGAATTCGCCCATGTTTCACCCTTTACTTCTGTCAGGATTGGTCAATAACAGTACAAAGAGTACATCACATGGGCGGTGGTAGTCCCCCGTCCTTAGGCCATAGCTTCTTCTGGCGCCGGTTTGCGGTGAGGTTCGGCCGCGCTCTGCGCTTGCTGACGATCCGCCGCAGTATCCTGCGGGGTATCTCCCGACTGCAGAGCAACCGGCAATGCCTCATCCTCCGCAGCACTCGGCGGTGCCGTGTAATCCACATCCGGTACTGGCGGATTCTCCCCCAGCCAGAGGGCTTCGCTGCCCTCCTCACCATAGGAGGTACCAATCTTGGTGGAGGTAATACAGAAGCGGTTGAGGTCAAGGCCCACGTGGGCGATCTTGATATAGGTCCTGGAGCGCGTGGCCCCGTTCTTATCCTCCCACCGGTCCGTGACAATTGAGCCCATGACAAAGACCGGCATGCCCTTAAACAGGGACTTCTTAACGTTGATGGCGCACTGGCCCCACACCTCACCGTCGATATAGTTAAGGTCCAGCTCCCGCCACACAGTCTTGCCCTCGTCATCCTTTTCCGGAGCGCTGCGAGAGGAAGCAAAGCGGAGGCGGGCCTTGTACATGGTTTCGCTGATTTTGGTCAGGTGGGGGTCGTGAGTCAGGCGCCCCGTGAGTGAGATTGGGTATTGAGACATTGCGTGATTCCTTTGCTGTTTGTGGCTGGTGCTCTTTTCAATGCGAGGAAGCGATGCGCCTCCCGTACCTCGCATCATCGCCACCGATCAGCGCGCCCGCAATGGCCTCACTGCCAACCTGTGGATAACTTGTTGAAAGTATCAACAAAAAATCTGTTTCGCCTGGCAAGGAATCTTTTTCACGCACCCAGGGTGGGCATTCCCGCTAGTGCTGGCGGAAGGTGGAATCATCCCCTTCGCTCATCTGCTTGAGCATGGCGTTATAGCTTTCCAAATCAGCATCACCGTCAATATCCGCCTTAGCATCATGGCGCCGAGCGGTGGCACGATCCTCCCGCAGCCAGTCGAGGAAGAGCGAACCAAACACAATCACCAGCGGGAATTGGCCGAAGCCCCAGGAAATACCGCCGCCGGTTCGTTGGTCCGTGACAAAGTCCGGGTGCCACGGCAAGCTCAAGGACTCATAGAAGTCCAAGCCCAGAATGACTTGCATCTGCATGAGGTAGACGCCAGCAAAAAGGTGCAGGGGCATCGACACGAAGAGGATGAGCAGGCGAATGCCCGTCGGCGCGCGCCACGGCAACGGGTCCGGGCCAATAACCTCCCAGTAGTAGATGTAGCCAGAGATCAGGAAGACCCAGTTCATGATCACGTGCCCAGCGTGTTCCGAAATGGCGAGCTCATAAAAGTTCGGGAAAAGATAGAGCACGTAGAGGAAAGCCAGGAACTGCACAACGTTGACCGCTGGATGCGTAAGAATGCGCAAGGTACGAGCCTTGGTGAGGGCGACGGCAGCGTCGTGAAGCGTGGGCTTGCCCGGCTCCCCAGGCTCAAAAGCTTCCATCACTAAGGTCACCGGAGCGCCCAGCACAAGGCACAGCGGGACTGCCATGGACAGAATCATGTGCACCAACATGTGCATGGAGTACAGCGCCGGCATATACAAGCCGATGCCATTGCTCATGATCAGCGTCATGCCCAGCGCTCCCACTAGGAACCACGCAGTGCGTCCTGCCGACCACGTCAGCCCGCGGCGCTTGAGGCGCCACAGCGCGTACAGGTAGAAGCCGGCCAGCACGATCCCCAGCGAGCCAAACATGAGATCAAAGCGGAACATGGTCCACACGTTGGTGGCGGTGGGGGCGTCGAAAAGCTCATAGCCCAGCAGGATCTGCATGGCATTGAGATTCGGGTCCCGCGGCGGCGGGGGCGGCGTACGGCCCATCGAGATGGCCACGCCAACGGTCGCCGCCATGATGAGAACCTCAACCACAGCCACCCTGATAAACAGGCGCGGCGAACTCTTCAAGTGAGGGATGGTGACCCGTCGGTGCACGAAGCCGATGGCCGCCAACACCACGGTGAGCACCGCTTTGCTCAGCACCAACAGGCCGTATCGAGTAGTGAACAGATCCCCGAACTCAACGCGAATCAGCGCATTAACTACGCCTGTAGCTGCCAGCCCCACGATGGAGAACAAAGCGACCGTGGAATAGCGACGCACCGCCACACCCATATCTGGGCCAAGGCGGCGGCCATGGGCGATGAGCCCCATGAGTCCACCGACCCAGAGCATGATGAAGAACAGGTGCAGCAGCAGCGAGTTCGTACCGTAGTCATGATCGCCGCCGGAAGCCGAGTGGCCCTCCATCCCGAGAGGCACCGTCAGCAACAATGACAAGAAAAACGTTCCGACCTGGCCCGCCCACGTGCGTGCGACAAAACCAGATACGGCAACAACCACTGCGATAGCTGCGGTGAGCAGCCAGACTTGCGACGCCGCGATCTGCCCCACTGCCATGCCCATCAGCTCTGGGTTGAGAACCTTGGCCAACGGGGTGCCGGTGAGATCCGACATGACGAGAGGGACCTCTAATAAAGACACCACCGCGGCGCCCACCGCCGCCCATGCGCCGGTCCGCGCTGCGATGTGCCCATCGACGGTGAGCGTGGCCTTGATGAGACGCTCGTTGTCCTTATCCGGTACCGCCGGGTAGATAAAGAAGGCGCTCGACATAAAGGAGCCGATAGAAAGCGCCATGAGCATCCACGCGATAGCGCGGAAGAAGGGCAGGCCGAACGTTGTCATACGCCCTGGGTCGGGGATGCCTAGGGCGGCGAGCGAGTCCGCAAGAAAGAACAGAGAAATGATTCCGCCCACGAGGCCCGCGAAGACGACGAAAGAAAGATTCAACAAGCGGGAAGGCTGCGCTCCCGACGTCGAGCGCGCCGCCCCCCGAAAGCGCTGTGAGCTGGGAGTTTCTTTCTCAGTGTGCATGGTGGGCAGTCTACCGTCACGGAGGTTCTCTTACCTAAAAAGTAGTTTTTTCTAAGCTTTCGGGTAGTCTGCTCTTATGGACTCTCGCCAGCTTCACCATTTTCGGTCCGTTGTGGACCACGGTTCATTCACGCAAGCTGCGGAAGCACTGCAGCTCACGCAACCTTCTTTAAGCCTGACCGTGCGCAAACTTGAAAAGGATCTCAACGTGAAGCTGCTCTCCCGCGGGCGCGGTGGAGTCCGAACCACAGAGGCCGGAGATTACCTCTATGGCGTCGCTACCTCGATAGATTCCCTTCTTACCACCGCCACCACGCGCCTTGCCGAAATTGCATCCGGCAGCGCGGGCTCTGTGACGTTATGCTCCGCCCCCGAGTTCAACTGGCTTTATATGCCAGAGATTCTGTGCCGCATGCGCCAGCGCGCACCGGAGGTAAGTGTTTCCTTAAAGGACTTAGAACCAACCGCCACGTTGAGAGAGGTCCTGGATGGCTCAGCGGAGTTGGGAATCCTCCTCACCACTAACCCACAGCGCTTCCGCCAAGACTACGGCGCGCAGCTCACCATTGACTGCGCCGCAGAAATTGAGGTGCGCGTCGCGCTCCCCGAGAGGCTTAAAGGCTTGCCTGACCCCGTGCGGTTGACCGACCTGAGCGCTGAGACCTGGCTCTTGCCGCCGCGCTGGCCGGAACTCAGCGGTTTGCCGGAAGCAATGGATCAGGTGTGGGCCAAGGCAGCGTTAAGCAAGCCCGTCACGGTCCAAGAAGTTCCCACGTTGCAAACGGGGTTGCCACTCGTGGCGGGCGACTACGGCATCAGCCTCCTGCCGCACACCGCGCAGGCTTTGGGCCAGCAGGGAGTCCACTTCCGGCGAATCGCGGAAGCCCTCCCGACCGTGCAGGCGCTCGTCATCCACCGCGCGGACCGTGCGCTGAGCCCCGCGGCGCGCACGCTTAACGACGTCCTCCTCAACGCCTACGCCGAGCCAACGCCAGCGGTAGCCCGATAATCGGACTACACGCCCCAGTGCGTTATGATGGCGCGGTACGCCTCCATAGCTCAGTGGATTAGAGCAGTGGGTTTCTACCCCATGTGTCGCGGGTTCGAATCCTGCTGGGGGCACGCAGGTCAGGGCCACTTTTTGGGGTTTTATTAAGCCTCGGAAAGTGGCCTTTGGGCACAATTTGGACACACTTTTATGGACATCACCCTCGCGACTTTTGACCACGCTCCACAATCCGCGCTGCGCGGAATGCGCTTCAGCAATGCCTGGGGGACGTCACCAAGCTATGCGGAGTCACGCCGCGGAGTGCTCACCGGGCAGTACCCGCAGCGCGGAGCCACAACGCGCATCACGGACATTTTTGCGGCAGCTGGCTTCGAGGTTCGGGAGGATACCCGCCCCGCATCGTCACGGGTCTTTCGGCTTCTTGAGCAACCAGACCCCCACGTGTTGGATGATCTCGATGGCGTCGTAGCGGTGTGTTCCCTGCAGGAGGATAAGGCCGCGATGTCTCTCCTGTGGCCCGGGGTTGCAGAGTCCGGGGAGTGCACTGAGCTTGTCTCCCCGCTCGACCTAGCTCCTACCCTCGCGGCGATCGCGGGGCTTGATGTGCGCCCCAACGCGCCCTTGTCATTCGACGGGCTCAATTTGGTGCCGGTCCTCCGCTATGGCGCTTCCGGGCACGGGGCTCTCTTCTTCGACTACGGCGTACGCATGCAGGACGCCACGCTTGTCGACGGCACCGCAACCCCACCCAGCGCCCTGCCGCGTCTGCGTGATGAGTGGGAAACGTGGAAGCGCTTCATGGCGATGGGCCCGCTGCAGTAATTTGTAGAAACTAAACTACCGATTACTCCACTGGAATGACGACCCAGAGGATGAGGTAGAGCAGAATTCCTGAGAAGCCCAGCAGCGTGGCAACAACGAAGAGGATTCGCACCAAGGTCGGGTCGAGGTTGTAGGTCTGTGCGATGCCGCCGCACACGCCTCCGAGCATCGTGTCAGTTGTGGAACGGGTCAAACGTTGGTTGTTCATGATGTCTCCTTTCACTGTCCATTATCCAGAGTTGGGCCGAAGGGTTCATCGGTGTTTACCCTGATTTAGACCCTGATTGCTCTACGCTGGGTGGAAACTTCCCACCCTGAGAGAAAGGACGCCGTTTCATGGCTCACTCCCCCGGGCTGCCCGCCCCTACCCGCTCCTCGTATGCGCTGTTGACCGGCGCTAGCCAGGGCATTGGCGCTGCGATGGCCAAGGACCTAGCCGCCCGTGGCTACAACGTCATTCTCGTTGCCCGCCGCGAAGACGTCCTTGAATCCATCGCCGCGGACCTGCGCTCGCGCCACGAGGTGGACGCCATCGCGCTGGCAGCGGACCTCTCCGAGGCCGCAGACGTGAACCGCGTCATCGAGTTCATGGCGGGCAAGGAAATCTCCATCATCGTCAACTCGGCGGGCATCGCCAGCTTTGGCAAGTTCATGGAGCAGGACTGGGATTATGAAACCCGGCAGTTCGACCTCAATGCAAAGGCCGTTCACCGCCTGACGCGCGCCGCCCTTGAGCAGATGCTGCCGCGACGCAGCGGCGCTATCTGCAACGTGGGATCGGCCGCGGGCAACGTCTCCATCCCGAACAACGCCACCTACGTGTTCACCAAGGCAGGTGTTAACGCGTTCACGGAGGCCCTGCACTACGAGCTCAAGGGCTCCGGCGTAACCTGCACGCTGCTTGCCCCCGGCCCGGTGCGCGATGCCGTCATCCCCGAAGAAGAGCAATCCATCGTGGACAAGGTAGTCCCGGATTTCTTGTGGACCACCTATGAGTCCTGCTCCGAAGAGACCCTGGAGGCCATGGCCCGCAACCAGCGCCGCGTGGTTCCTGGGCCGCTATCAAAAGCAATGAACGCGTTGGGCAAGATTGTGCCCACCCCAATTGCTGCACCGCTTATCGGCAGCTTCTATTCCAAGATGGCCTAGGACATAAAAATGCCCGCTCTCCCCCGTGGAGAGCGGGCATTGCTTTACTTGCCTTGGAGCGGCGATTGCTCCGCGATAGCCTTCTGAGCGGCCTCCTCCCGGGCGAGCTTGCGCTCTACCCAGAACTCGGCGTTCTTGATGCCCAACGCTTCTGGGTCAAATTGCGGGTCCTTGCCAGCTGCCTTCTGTGCGCTGTAATCCTTGAGGCACTTGAGGGCCGGGACCTGGAGGAAGAGGATGGCGATGATGTTGAGCCACGCGGTCGCGCCAACGCCGATATCGCCCAGCGCCCAGGCAGCACCCGGAGTCGTCGTTGCGCCAACAACCACGGACACCACGAGGAGAATGCGCAGGAGCCACACCAACGCGCGGCGAGTGGTCTTGTTGCTGATCCAGCGGTTGAAATAGGTCAGGTTGACCTCCGCCATGTAGTAGTACGCCAGGACAGTGGTGAAGGCGAAGAAGGCAATAGCGATGGCAACGAAGCTCGGGCCGAAACCTGCCAACAGGGTGTCCAGACCGTGCTGGACAAAGCCCGGACCGACCTCGACCCCATCCGGGATCGAACCGGCGTAGCGCACTGGGCCATCCTCCGACTCGCCTTCGAAGACCTTGTACATGTCGGTAGAGATGATGATGAATGCGGTAGCAGAGCACACGAAGAGGGTGTCAATGTAGACCGCGAAGGCCTGCACGAAGCCCTGCTTGGCTGGGTGGGATACCTCCGCAGCTGCGGCAGATTGTGGGCCGGTACCTTGGCCTGCCTCGTTGGAGTAGATACCGCGCTTCACGCCCCACATGATGGCCGAGCCCAATAGGCCGGAGAAAGCCTGCTCCGCGCCGAAAGCGGACTTAAAGATCATGCCGAAGACCTCGGGGATCTGGTTGAAGTTCATGATCAGGATGATGATGGCAAAGAGGATATAGGCGCCGGCCATGAACGGGACCACGAGGGAGGCGAAGTTAGCGATGCGCTTCACGCCACCAATAATGATGATGGCGAGGATTCCGCCCAGAATCACGGCAGACCAACCGACCTCAACACCCCAAGCGTTCTGTACGGCCGCAGCCACGCCGTTAGCCTGAATGCCGGGCAGGAAGTAGCTGGTGGCAAGGATCATCGCAATAGCGAAGACGATTCCATAGACCACCATGAAAGGACCGGCCTTGGTGTGCTTATAGGCCTTCTCGATGTAATAAGCCGGACCACCGCGGTATTCGTCGGTGTCTTGGTCCTTCTCCTTATAAACCTGCGCCAAGGTACATTCCACGAAAGAAGTTGCGGAACCGAGCAAAGCCACCGCCCACATCCAGAACACGGCACCTGGGCCGCCGAAAGCGATGGCGGTTGCAACGCCCGAAATGTTTCCCACGCCAACGCGGCCCGCCAGGGAAATCATCAGCGATTGGAAGGACGAGACACCCGAATCGGAGCTTTCGCCGTCCTTCAGCTGCTTAATCATGTCCGGAATGCAGCGCACCTGTAAGAACTTGGTGGCCAGGGTGAAATAAATTCCCGCGCCGAGGCACAGGAAGACTAATGCTGGTGACCAAATTAATGAGTTGAGAGTGTCAAGAAAGGCTGACATCGGTAGGTTTCCGTCCTTCGATATATGTGAGTGCCATCACTTTAAAGGCTGACCTAATAATGTCCCATCTCCCAAGGGTTTGGTGAGAGAAATCATGAAAAAGTTCAAGAAGCCCTCGACACTGCCCCTCAATGTCAACCAGAAAACCCCAGCACACCTCGAATAAAAAGGCACCTTCCACAACGAGACCCCTCCTCACCCCCATTTACCCCCATCTCAGCCGACTAGGGCACCTCCCAAACCATGACCGAAGAGAAACTATGGTGGAAGCCATGAGTGATATCCCCGCCAAAAACGACCGCCTCGTCTGGATCGACTTGGAGATGACCGGACTTGAACCGCAGCGCCACGTAATCGTGGAAGTCGCCGCCGTCATCACGGACGCCGAATTAAACATCCTTGACGAGGGCCTCGACCTCGTCGTGCACGCTACAGAGGAAGAACTGGCGGAGATGGATGACTTCGTCACCGAGATGCATGCGAAGTCCGGTCTCGACAAGGAAATCCGGGAATCCACGATCACTATCGAAGAGGCGGAGGAAGCGGTACTAAAGCTCGTCGAGAAGCACTGCGACGCCAACCACCCTGCTCCCCTTGCAGGCAATTCCATCGCCACGGACCGCACCTTCATTCGCGAATACATGCCGCGCCTGGACGCCGCGCTGCACTACCGAATGATTGACGTTTCCACGATTAAGGAACTAGCACGCCGCTGGCACCCGCGGGCATACTACAACCAGCCACAAAAGGGCATGGCACACCGAGCCCTGCAAGACATTATTGAGTCCATTCGAGAGCTCGACTTCTACCGCCGCAGCGTTTTCCGCACGGACGACGGCCCCTCCACCGCGGAAGCGGAGGATCTTAAGGCTACCACTACCGATGACTACCAGGCGTTTTTGTAAATTCAACGAGGTGAGTTAACCTGTATCTCGTTGCTTTCAGGCAACGATGGTGGCTGTAGTTCAGCTGGTAGAGCACCAGGTTGTGATCCTGGGTGTCGCGGGTTCGAGCCCCGTCAGCCACCCCGAATATGCCCCGTGCCCTGTTCCGGCAGGACGCGGGGTAATTTTTTATGCCCACCAACCTTAAGCATGTTAGCCTTACCTAAACTTAGAGCATGTGGGCTTCTGTCCTCACAGAAGATCTAAGCTCATGAAGAGATAGCAAGGATAGTGATAACAATGGCTGACCAGGGCAAAGAGGCAGCGCCGAAGCGCAAACCCCGCAAGGCACATGAAGCGACCGTAACTGGCCGCCGCCAAGTATCTCCAGACCTGGTTCGGTTACACATGAACTCTCCAGCATTCATAGGCAAAGAGCTGGAGTTTACAGATCACTACATCAAGCTGTTGTTCGTGCCAGAGGGCGCCGATTACTCTTGGCCTTTTGATATTCAGCAGATTCGCGCAGAGCAACCGCGCGATAAGCAGCCGATTCTCCGCACCTACACCCTGATCAACGTGAACTCAGAAACCGGGGATTTTGACATCGATTTTGTGTCCCACGGTGATTCCGGCCTGGCTGGCCCCTGGGCACGCAGAGCCGAGGTTGGAGAGAAGCTCGGTTTCCTCGGCCCTGGTGGCGCGTGGGGACCAACCGAAGACTATGAGCACTTTGTGTTCGCCGGCGACGAGTCTGCAGCACCGGCCATCAGCGCTGGCTTGAAGCGGCTTCCCGACGGCGCGACTGCGACTGCATATATCGAGATCGAAGCCGAAGACCGCACGTTTGAACTGCCCACCCGCGATGGCGTGGAAATCACCTGGGTAGTCCGCAATGGCGCTACCCACGGTACTGAGCTATCCCGTGTGGTCCGCGCGGCTGGTATCCCCCAGGAGAAGAAAACCGGATGGTTCATCCACGGAGTCGCCGAAATGATCAAAGAGCTTCGTCGCTTCCTTTTCGTTGAATCAGGGATTCCCAAGGAAGACGTTTCTATCTCTGGCTACTGGCGTATCGGAATGACTGAGGACCAGTGGCAATCCTCCAAGCGTAATTTCAACGCAGAGATTGAGGCCGAGGAAGAACGAGCTAAGGCCTAACGTTTGTTTTCACGTTAGACTGCGGCAATGATCGATTTCACCGACACCGCCGACGTCGTTGCTCCCCAGCTTCTGGGCACGGTGCTCACGCACAACGGCGTTTCGGTGCGCATCACGGAGGTCGAGGCTTACCTCGGCGCAGACGATGAGGCCTCTCACACCTTCAACGGCCGCACCCCGCGCAACGCCCCCATGTTCGGCCCGCCCGGCCGCCTCTACGTCTACATGTCCTACGGCATCCACCGGAACGGCAACATCGTCTGCGCGCCCGAAGGAACCGGTCAGGGTTGCTTGCTCCGCGGCGGGGAAGTCATCGACGGAGTAGACCTTGCCTACAAACGCCGGGGCGACACGGAATTTCATAACCTCGCCCGCGGACCCGGCAATTTGGGCAAGGCCTTAGGTTTCCGCCTCGAGGACAACGGCACGCCGGTAGAACTTAGCCCGCGTGCCGAGGAGCCCGAGTGGGTGCGCGGTCCGCGCATTGGCATCTCCAAGAACCAGGACGCCGCCCTGCGGTTTTGGATTCCCTTTGACAAGACAGTGTCTCGACGCCGCGGTCTGCCGCGCTAGTGCTGCCCGGCCGCTACTGATTAGCGGTAGCGTTGCCCGCAGACCAGGTGGCCCAATCCATGTTCCAGTCCCCTAGGCCGTCGAGCGCGCTCAGCACGCCACCGCCGGTGTTGGAGACCCTCACGATATCGCCGCGCTTGACCGTGTTTTGGAACCACTGAGCAGCCTCAGTAGTCACGTTGATGCAGCCATGAGACTGGTTGTAGCTACCCATCGCACCGACAGCCCAAGGCGCCGCGTGGACATAGATTCCGGAGTAGGACATCTGGGTTGCCCACTGAACGTCAGTCCTGTAGCCGCCGGCGTCGAGAGCCAGGCCGAAGGTAGTGGAGTCCATAACGAGGGACGGGTACTCGTCACCGATGACGTAGGTTCCGTTCGGGGTATCCCACTGGCCATCCCTGCCCATCGAAACAGGCAAACGGCGCAGCACTTCACCGTTTTTGAACACCGACATCATTTTCGTGTTGTTGTCGATCAGCGCGATGACGCGGTCACCAATGGTGAAGTTTGTGGAAGCATCCTCACCGCCGTAGATGCCGCCACCGAGGTTGCGGCCGTACAGGTCGACGTCGACGGTCACTTTCGTGCCCGGCTCCCAGTAGTTTTCCGGGCGCCACCGCACTTCCTGATTGTTGACCCAGTAGAAGGCACCTTCAACGGCAGGCTCAGTCTTGACCGTGATTGCCTCTTCGGCCGCCTTGCGGTCAGTGACGTAGTTTCCAAAACGCACGCCGATGACCTGGCCAACCCCCACCTCAGAATCCGGTATCGGGCTCAAGGCCACTTCGGACACGCCTGCTGCCTGCGGGGTGGTGAAGGTGATGGTTTTATGGGTGCCGTCCTTGTCCGTGGCGTCAATGGTGTAGGTGCGGTTATACCCCAGCACTTCGGCGCTCTCCCACGTCTTCGAATCAGATGACAGCTCATCGTCCACTTCGATGCCGGCTTCGTTGGTCATTGTCACCGACTTAAGCCCGGCCGGGGACGTAACCTCAACCGGCCTGGAGGGATCGACGTCGCTCGCACCATCCTTGACGGAAAACTTCAGCTGCTTCGCCTTGGCGGCTGCCGACGCCGATGCTTCCGCCGAAGCGCTCGCTTTGACGTCAGCCTCCGATTGGTCAGTGGCCGGACCGGAATCCGCGGCACCACCAATGGTGCAGGCGGTTAAGAGTGAAGCGGTCGCAACGATACTCGAGAGAAGCATTGCGGGACGTGCGGAAGGGAATAGAGAATGCACACAAACCCCTAGCTCATAGAAAGACGCAGACAATAATAAGAGTGCACATAGCCTAACCGCACACGCACCCTACGAACCAGTTAGCGCCACCGCTCTTAACCGTTTCGTTACCCACCCGTCAGACTTCCACACCCGCGACTCTTTGAGAGAAGCATTTAGCCATGGCATTAATCGTAAAAAACACACATCTACCTGGCGATTTTACCTTTTTACGAAGAGGGTGTTAAAGTTACATCTCGTTGCACGGCAGGCACTGAGGAAATCAGAGCCGGTCAGAAACACCAAGCGCCATTAGCTCAATTGGCAGAGCAACTGACTCTTAATCAGTGGGTTCGGGGTTCAAGTCCCTGATGGCGCACAGTTTAAGCCCCTCACCCCGTGGCGAGGGGCTTTTCCGATCCTAGCCCAAGACCTCGAGCTGCTGCGTCTTGGGGCGCCACCACGCGGCCTGCGCCGCCGTGAATTCCTTGTGCTCAAAGGTCGAGATTTCATCGAGCGCCCGCATGTACTCAGGCACCATCGCTCGCGGCAGCCGCAGCCCCATCGTCAGGTGCGGGGTCCACCGCGGGCCCCTCCCCTCCGGGTTCGAGGCACTGAGGCGGCGCGCGGCGGATTCCAGCTCATCCGTGGTTTCTAAAAGCCACGCCACGGTCTGTTTACTCTTCGTCCCAAAGACCACCGTGCCCACGCGGCGAAAGGCCGCGGGCAGAAGCGGCGAGAGCAGGTTGCGGGCTTCGTCGACGACTGCGGTCTCGAGCGCCGGCGCGAACGTCACCGTAATGTGCGGGCGCTGGTGCTGCACCGGAAAGCCACGCTCAGCCAGGGCAGCATAGACGTCCCGGAGGGTATTTTCATCCTCTGGGGTGAGGTACAACAGGAGGTTTTCGGGCGAATTTCGGCTCACACGGCCCGAGTCTAACTAACCTCCCGCAGCGCCACGATGGGTTGCCCGCGGTGGTCCAGCACATCCGCTTCCACACCGTAGACCTCGCGCAAGAGTTCCTCCGTGAGCACCTCCCCCGGCGCGCCATGGGCGCGGGCCTTGCCGCCATGGAGCACGACGAGCTGATCGCACATCCGGGCCGCCAGGTTGATGTCATGAATCGCCACCAACGCGAGGCTTCCTTCCTCCCGAGCTTTTGCCCGCACGCGGCCCAAGACGAAGAGCTGGCGGTTGAGATCGAGGGCGGACGTGGGTTCGTCGAGAAGCATGAGCCCAGGGGTCCCCACCAACATCTGCGCCACGGCGACGAGCTGGCGCTGACCGCCAGAGAGCTCATTGAGGTAGCGCTGCGCAATGTCGTCGAGCCCCATGGAGTGCAGGACCTCGGCGGTGCGGGTGATTGGGTCCTCGCACGCTTCGCGCCGCGCTGCAATCAGCACCGCCTCAAACGCGCGCAGCGCCGCGGTGTGCGGCAGGCCCTGCGGCACATAGCCGATAAGCTGGCGGCGCCGCTGTCCGCGCGGGCTCTGGCCGTCGACGCGAAAGTCCACCGTGCCACCCCGCGCGCGGTGCACGCCGGCGAGCGTCTTGATGGTGGTGGTCTTGCCGGATGCGTTCGGCCCCAGCAGCCCCACGACCTGCCCGCCGCGCAGGGTGGGAAGGCTCAGCCTGTCCACCACCGTGCGCGAACCATAACCGGCGGTCAGATCGGAGATGGTGAGGTCTACGTCCACAATGCCCTCCTCCGGGTCATGACGATGGCGATGAAGAATGGCACGCCCAATAGAGAGGTGACGATGCCGATGGGAATGGCCAGCCCGGGCTTAATCAGGAGGCTGAGCGCGTGGGCGGCGCACATCACCGCCGCGCCCGCGGCCATGGAGGCCGGCACGAAGTAGCGCTGGTCCTCACCCACCAACATGCGCGCGATGTGCGGGCCCACTAGGCCGATAAATCCGATGATGCCGGCGAAAGCCACGGTGGTGGCCGCGACGAGCGAGACCACGACGAGCACGATCACGCGCAGGCGAGAGGTGTTGATACCGAGGGCGGTGGCGCGGGCGTCACCAAGCCGCAGCGCCGTCAGCCGCCACGACAGCGCGCCCAGGATGGGCAACGCCACTGCAAGCACGCCGGCCAGCACGGCGTTGGCCTGCCAGCTGGCGCGGGTGAGCGAGCCCATGGACCAAAAGACGATCTGCTGGAGAGCCTCGCTGGAAGAGCGGTATTGAATGAGCGCCAGCATGGCCTGGAAGAAGAAGACGAGGCCGATGCCGAGCAGCACCATCGTCTCGGACTTCGCACCGCGAATAACGGCGGCGACGACGATGATGGCCGTGGCCAGCGCCGCCGACAGCCACGCGATGAGCGCGAGGTTGAACTGCGGCTGGGCCAGAAGCTGCCAACGCAACACGATGGCGCTGGCCCCGCCGAAGGCAGCCGCCGCGGAGATGCCGAGGGTAAAGGGCTCCGCCAGCGGATTATCCAGGATGGTCTGCATCTGCGCGCCAGCCAGCGACAGGCTGGCCCCGATAAGCAGCGCCATGACGGCCATAGGCAGGCGCAGGCTCCACAGGACTGTACGCGTTTGCTTGTCGACGCCTCCCGGATCCACCATCCCCCGCAGCACCTGCCCCGGGGTGAGGTCGATGGCGCCAACGATCACACTAAGAACGAATGCGGCGAGCGCTACGCCGATAAGCCCAGCGACGATGGCGATGCGGCGGCGGGTCACGCGGGAGTGCTCGCGTGCGAGGGCCTCCACGGGAAGCACCGCGGTTTCTGCGCGCGTGGTCCGTTCAGGGCTTGCCGAGCGCGCGGTTGAGGTGAGAATGCTCATGACTAGTTGGTGCTGAAGAAGGTTCCGTCGCCGGGTACGGGCGAGTATTTCTCTTGGGCTTCGGCCCATTCTTGCTGAACGTTGACGTCTGCGTAGTCCTCTGGGTGGAGCCACGCGGCGATCTGAAGGAGTGCCAGGTAGTTGAAGGGCGAGTTGTAGAACTGGTGCCACAGGCCGTGGAGGTTGTGCTCCTTGACGGCAGAGAGGTCCTCAAAACCAGGTTGGACGCCGGCCAGCGAAGCGGCGCTCTCGTGGGCATCCTTTTCGCTGATGCCATAGCCGGCGGCAGCGAAGCCGGTGTGGCCCTTTGCGTTATCCACCTTGGCGGACCAGTCGCCGCCGGTGGCGATGATCATGTCGGGATCGGCGTCGATGACCTTCTCCGGGGTCAGCGCGCCGGACTCTCCCTCGATGATGCCGTCTGCCACGTTCTTTCCGCCGGCGACGTTGACCAGCTCAGAAATGTTGGAGTCATTCCACGAGCCGCAGCAGTCGGAGACACCCGCTGCGCGCCACACGAAGGTGGTGGGCTTGTCCTGTGCTTTCGTGGCACGCTCGGTCACCAGGTCCACGTTCTTTTGCCAGTCCGCGATGAACTCCTCCGCGCGGTCCTCGTGGCCGAAGATATCGGCGAAGATTTCCATGGTGGGAATGGTGTTCTCCAAGGGCTTGGCGCGGAAGTCCGTGACGGCATAGGTCAGGCCGGCCTGGTCCAGCTTGTCGGTGAGCCCAGCGGTCTGGGAGGCCTCATACTGATCCTTGGAGAGCACGATGAGGTCCGGGTCGAGGCTGATGAGCTCCTCCACAGTGACATCGCCCTTGGTGAAGCCACCGATTTCCGGCAGCTCGTTGACCTTGGGCGCGGTCTTTTCCAGATCGCGGTAGTAGTCGGGCACATTCTGCTTCAGGTCCGATCCGATGGCCACGACCTTGTCCAGCGGGTCTTCCTTGTTGAGGATGCCGGTGGCAAAAACGCTGCGGCCTTCTCCCAGGATGACGCGTTCCGGCGCGTGGTCCAGCTCCACCTGGCGGCCGGCAAGGTCTGTGAAACTCACAGCGGCAGTCCCCTGCGCTCCCGTGGCCTGCTCGCTGCCGGCATCGGCATTGTCGGAGGCACAGCCCGCCAGCGCGCTGGCCAGCGCCGCCACCATGGCGCACGCCCCTACTACTCGCCCGGCGCGCGGACGGGATGCCTGGCCTGCAGGCGTCGATACGTGAAGCACGATTTCTCCTTCAAACTTTGGTCTTATGGTCTGTTCGGAGGTTCATACTACACAGACAGGTAAGGCTACCCAAAACCTGCATAGGGTAGGCAATGCTTCCAGTAACGCATACGGAGCACAAAAATGCCCCACCCCGGGGTATTTCCCAAGGCAGGGCCTCTAGGTATGCAGTCGCACCCAACGGCGCTAACCGGCTCTAGCGACGCTCAGCGAGCAGGCGCTGCAGTTCCTTGATATCGGACTTGCGGCGCTTGGAGCGGAAAACGGAGAAAGCGATAAGGCCTACGACGGCTGCACCAACGCCGGCGAGCGCCATCTGCACATTGCGCTCCTGCAGCTTCTGGGTTGCCGCGCCCTTAGCGTCCTCGACGAAGTTCTGCGGCTTGCTGCGATCAGCCAGCTCATCCAAGGTGCTAGCCAGCTGACGGCGGGTGCGCTCGATGTCGCGCTGGATATCATCAATGTTGCGTGCCACGTGAATCTCCTGAATTTGGCTTCGTTCGGTGTTGTTGCGGTTAGTGTATTTCTAACCGTTGTGGTTCTAACGTCGACATTCTACATTGACCGCCAGCTCCCCTGCAGAGTTGGCCAACGTTTGTTTCACCCTCGGTGGCGTAGATTCGCCAGATAGCCTCCCCGTAGGGCACGGTAAGGTAGACAGCATGACTGAAGCACAACGACTGTCCGTAGGAGACAAGGCTCCCGCTTTTTCCTTGAGCGATGATGCCGGCAACACCGTAAGTCTGAGTGACTATGCTGGCCAGCGCGTCGTGGTTTACTTCTACCCGCGCGCCAACACCCCTGGCTGCACGAAGGAAGCCTGCGACTTCCGCGACAGCCTGGAGCAGCTCAATGACATGAACATCGCCGTGGTGGGAATCTCCCCTGACAAGCCCGAGGCACTGGCAAAGTTCCGCGAGGACCATGAGCTCAACTTCCCGTTGCTGTCTGACCCCGACAAGGAAGTCATGACGGCTTATGCCGCTTTCGGCGAGAAGAAGAACTACGGCAAGATCGTCCAAGGCGTTATCCGCTCTACCTTCCTTGTAGAAGAGGACGGCACGATCGGCCAAGCCATGTACAACGTCAAGGCCACCGGCCACGTCGCCCGCGTGCTTAAGGGGCTCAACTAAACCGTGGAATCCAGCTCGAAGTCACCGGAGATTCTGGTCCCGAGGCGTCGCCCAGCGCAGGCGCGCAGCCGGGCCAAGTATGACCGGATCTTGTCCTGCGCGCGGGAGACGCTCGTGGACTATGGCTTCGAGTCCTTTACTTTCGACGAAGTCTCGCGCCGCGCGGAAGTGCCGATTGGCACGCTCTACCAGTACTTCGCCAACAAGTACGTGCTGATCTGCGAGCTCGACCGCCAAGACACCGCGGAGATGTTGGCTGAGGTTGAGCGCTTTTCCCAGCGCGTTCCGGCCCTGCAATGGCCGGACTTCCTCGAAGAATTCATCGACCGCATGGCTCGTGTTTGGCGCAACGACCCCTCGCGCCGAGCGGTGTGGCATGCCGTGCAGTCCACACCCGCGACCCGCGCCACGGCCGCCGACACGGAGCTCAGCCTGCTCAAGCCCATCGCGGAAATCATCGAGCCTCTTGCCCAGGGCATGGACGCCGATGCCCGTGTGGAGATCGCCGCCTTCCTCGTCCACACCGTGGTTTCCCTGCTCAACTACAGCACCATGCGCTCCGAGGAAAGCTTTGATGGCGTGGTGGAAGAGATTAAGCGCATGCTCATCGCCTATCTCTTCGCCATCGCCACGAGCGCCTAGCCACACCCAGCGAAGCCAGGTGCGACCAGGCGTGTTTAGCGCGAAAGGTACACAATGGCGGTGGCGTAATCACCATCGTGGCTAATCGACAGCGCAGTTGAAAAATCCCCCAAGGACTCCCGCGCGAGGCGGGCAATCTCACCACGCAACTCGAGTGCTACTCGCCCCCACGCATCCGGGCGAACCTCAATCTCCGCCCAGTCCACGGCTTCCTCTGCGATGACCGGCGGGTGCGCGTAGAGCGCTTGCGACCACGCCTTGATGAAGGCCTCCTTCGCCGCCCAGCGCCCCGCCAGGTGCTGCGCGCGGGCAGCACCGCTAAGGCCTCGGGCCTGCGCCACGCGCAATTCGGAGGCGCTGAAAACCTGCGCAAAGCGCGTGCCGGGAAGCTCCAGCTGCTGGGCAAAGGACGGGATGTGCACCAGGTCGGTGCCCACGCTCACGCCACTTTTTGTCATGCGGGCAAGCTTAGCGTGCCAGCTCCTGCTTGAGCTCCTCCAGCTCGTCGCCGCCGGCCATCCACTGGGTGAGCTCCGGCAACGTGACCTCCTCCTTGGGAGCATCCAGCGACATCTGCCCCACGGTGAGCACGATGAAGTGATCACCCACGAGGTAGGCGTGCTGCGGATTGTGCGTAATGAACACCACACCCATGCCGCGTTCGCGGGCGGCGTCGATAAAGCGCAGCACCATGCCCGACTGCTTCACGCCGAGTGCTGCGGTGGGCTCGTCCAGGATGATGTAGCGCGCGCCGAAGTAGATGGCGCGGGCAATCGCCACCACCTGGCGCTGACCGCCGGAGAGCGCGGAGAGTTCCACGGAGACGTCGCCAAGCTCAATGCCCATTTCGGACAGCTGCTCGTGGGTAATGCGCTTCATCTCTTCCTCGCGCAAGCTCCCCAACGCCCCGGTGAGCTCCTGTCCCAAGAAAAAGTTGCGCCACACCGACAGCGAGGGCACCAACGCCAAATCCTGGTACACGGTGGCGATACCGGCGTCGAGGGAATCGCGAGGGCTGGTGAAGTTCACCTCTTCCCCATCGACGGTGATGGTGCCACCGGTGGGCTGGTTAAGTCCGGCCAGAATCTTGATCAGCGTGGACTTGCCCGCGCCGTTATCACCCAGCACGCAGGTCACCGCGCCCTCTTTCACAGAAAGGTTGATGCCGCGCAGGGCGTGGAAGTTGCCGAAGGTTTGGGAAATATCGTGCAGCTCAATCATGGTTATCGCTTCCTCGTAAAGTTGGCCACCGAGGTGTTCGTCAGCACGGCAAAGAGCAGCATGGCGCCGAGGAAGAACTTGAACCAGTCGGGGTTCCAACCGGCGTACACGATGCCCTGGTTGGTCATGCCGAAGATAAGCGCGCCGATGGCGGTGCCTACCGCGGTACCGCGCCCGCCGGTCATGGAGCAGCCGCCAATGACCGCGGCGATGATGTAGAGGAACTCGTTACCAATGCCCTGGCCGGCCTGGATGGAGTCGAAGGCAAAGAGGGTGTGCATGCCCACGAACCACGCCGCGAAGCCGACGAGCATGAACAGCGCCACCTTGACGCGGCGCACGGGAACGCCGACGGCGCGGGCGGCTTCATCATCACCACCCACGGCGAAGATCCAGTTTCCCCAGCGCGTCTTGTACAGCACCCACGACGCAATGGCGACGAAGAGGATCCACCAGATGACGGTAGCGCGGATGCTCAAGCCACCGATGTGGATGGTGCCGGCAAAAATGACGCGGGCGGAGCCGAATCCTTCCATATCAGCGATGGTCGGGGTGGCCACCTGACCGGTCACCAGCTTGGTAATCGCCAGGTTGAGGCCCTGCAGCATGAGGAAAGCCGCCAGCGTAATAAGGAAGGAATCGATCTTGGTGCGCACCACGAGGAAGCCGTTGAGCGCACCGATGGCCAGCGCGGTCAGCAGGGATAGGCCCACGCCCACCCACGAGTTGAGGTGGAAGTTGTAGTTGAGCATGGTGGCCACGAGCGCCGCGGACGTCACCGCCACACCGGAGGACAGATCAAACTCATTACCAATCATGAGCAGGCCCACCGCCAACGCCACGATGCCCAGCGTGGAGCTGGCGTAGAGCACCGTGGAGAAAGCCTCAACCGAGCGGAAGGCGGGCGCCACGATCATGAAGAGGACGAAGATGACCACCGCGCCGAGCAGGCTGGCCAGCTCCGGGCGGCGGATGAGGCGCGCGAACCCGCTGCGGCGGGTCAGACGGGTATCGGAAGGGCTGGATAGCGCCTCGTCGGATGCAGTCGTGGTTTCGCTCATCGCAGACCTTCCTTAGCGGATTCGGAGATGATGTCCACGTTGGTGGAATCCACGAAGGAGGGGCCGGTATAAACCGGGCGGCCGCCGCCCATGGTGGATCCGTTGCGGTGCGCCAACCACAGCGAATCGACGGCGAGGTAGCCCTGCATATAGGGCTGCTGGTCGACGGCCCACTGGATCCGCTTATCCGCGATGGCTCCGACAAGCTCGGCGTTGGTGTCGAAGGTGGAGACCTTGGCCTTGGAGGAGGCGTCGGCAACCGCGTCGGCGGAGCGCATAGCCACGGAGGCCTGCAGCGCCATGACCCAGTCGATGGAGGGATCCTGGCTCAGCTTCGCGTTAATGGTGGACTGCGCGGCGGTCAGATCCTTTCCGTTGACGTACAGGAGCTCAACCTTGCCGTTGTCCAGCCCCTTCTTCACGCCGGCGCAGCGCGACTCCTGCGAGGAGTTGCCTTGCTCGTGGATAACGCACAAGACGTGCTTGGCGCCCTCATCCTTGAGGCGCTCGCCGGCCTTGGTGCCGGCGACTTTTTCCTCTTGGCCGAAGAAGGCGCTCATGCCGTACTTCTGGTAATCATCCATGCCGGCGTTAAGCCCCACGGTCGGGATGCCGGCATCGGAAGCCTTCTTGGCCACAGGCCCGATCGCACCAGAGTTGGGCATGGTCACGGCGATGCCATCCACGCCGGAGTCGATGGCGGACTGCACCAGGTTTGCCTGGTTGGGCGCTTCCGGATCGGAGGAATAGCGCAGCTCGATATTGTCCTTGCGGGCGGCATCCTCCGCGCCCTTGCGCACGAGGTCCCAGTAGGTATCCCCCGGCGCGCCGTGGGAGATCATGGCGACGACAAGGCGCTCGGTGTCGACGCCACCGGCTAGCTCGCCGTCAGCGTCGGGGCGGGGCGCGCCACCGGTGGCCGAACATGCTGTAAGCACGGCGGCGGCAGCGACCGAGATGAGACCTAGCAGTGGTTTCTTAGCATTTTTCACCCTTGCATGGTGCCCCAGATTGGGGGACTTCTCCAACACGTCTGACCTGCTTCTTTATCGTTCCAGAGGGTACAAGCTGGGGATACTCCACGGTTTGCTACCCCCGTTGAGCCGTGCTTCCTCCCTCCGGATCCAGGGTGCCTCCGCGCAAGCGCGCGGACTCGCTCAGCAGCACTGCGGCCTCGCGTTCAGCTACCTCGGCGGCTGTGCCCGTCCCCAGGTTGCGGTTCACCGGCCGCTCGTACAGGGCGGGCCCGCCGCGCATGGCTTTTTCCAGGCGCCGCAAGCCACACCACTCGCGCTCGGCGGCGGCTGAGCGCCATGCTTCGGCCTCGGCCTCACCCCACTCACGAACCAGCGCGGCATAAAACGCACCCGGGTGCACGAGCGCGATGAGGGCGGATACGTGACCGAAGCCCAGCGAGGTCACCAAGCCGGCTTTCGGCGGGGTGCGGCGCAGGTCCAACGGTTGGCGCAGCCACACCAGGTGCGGGTGGCGGCGCAGCACGGGGTCAACGCAATCAAGCGAACGGTTCGGCGGGAGGACTCCACTACGCAACGCCTGAGTCAGACCGATGAGCTGGAAGGCGGCGGCACCGCCCTTGGCGTGCCCGGTCAGGCTCTTCTGCGAAACCACATACAGCGGGTTGCCGGGGCTGCGGCCAAGCGCGGCGGCGATGCGCTCGTGCAGGTCAGATTCGTTGGGGTCGTTGGCGTTGGTGGACGTATCGTGCTTCGACACCACCGCGATATCGTCCGCGCCCACGCCGAGGGCCTTCAGCGAGCGGGCCAGGCGGGAGTCCTGCCCACCCCGCGCCGCCGAGAGCGCGCCCATACCCGGCGCGGGGATGGAGGTGTGCGCGCCATCGGCAAAGGACTCGGCAAATCCCACCACGCCAAGCACCGGCAACCCCATCTCGGCCGCAAAGGTTCCCCGCGCAAGCAGGATGGTTCCGCCGCCTTCGGATTCCACGAAGCCGCCGCGGCGGCGGTCGTTAGCTCGGGAGAAAAAGCGATGCTCAATCCCCTTCGCCGCCATCTCCGCGCTATCGGCCGTGGCCGCCATGTCTCCGAACCCGGTGATTCCTTCAATCGACAGGGCGTCGATGCCGCCGGCAACGACGAAGTCCGCCTTGTGCAGGCGCAGCTTGTCGACGCCCTCCTCCACCGACACCGCCGCCGTGGCACAGGCGGCCACCGGGTGCACCATTTGGCCATAGCCGCCGACATAGGACTGCATCACGTGCGCGGCAATGACGTTGGGCAGCGCTTCCTGGAGGATGTCATTGGGCCGCGGCTGGGCCAAGAGCTTATCGACGTACAGCGAGCGCAGCGCCTCCTGGCCTGCCATGCCGGTTCCCTGGGTGGAGCTCACGCGCGCCGGGTGGACGTGGGCTAAGAGCTCGGCGGGGCTAAAGCCCGCCGACAGGAAGGCCTCCACGGTGCACACCAGGTTCCACAGGGCGAGGCGGTCGAGGTTATCCACCATGTCCGCGGGGATGCCATAGACCTGTGGGTCGAAGCCCTGCGGTATCTGGCCGCCCACAAAGCGGGTCATGGCCACGCGGCGCGGTACGCGCACCGGGGAGCCCGCGGGTCGGGCGACCTGCCATTCATCCTCACCGGTCGCATCAGTGACGCGGCGCAGCGTAGCGCCTTCGCAGCTGTCGACGAAGCTGCGTGCTGTCTCTTCGTCCTGCACGGTGAAGCTCAGCGGCTTCTCCAAGTAGATGGTGGTCAGCTCGGGCGCGAGGTTATCCACCATGGGCAGGTGCGGGCCGAAGTCATCGTGGAAGCGGCGCACACCAATCCCGGCGAGAACCTCGTCGTGGAAGCGCGCGTAGACGTCTTCCTCGGCTACCTCCTCTCCTTCGGCCGTCAGCCATCCGGCTGTGCGCTCATCCCAGCTGATGAGCCCGCGGCTCCACGCCAGCTCCAGCACTCCAGCAGCAGACAGGTCCCCGCCGACCTCCGCCTCAAAGCGAGTACGCGATGAACCCAGCGGGCCGAGCTCGCCGGCCCCGACGATGACCACCATGTCCTCGAGGGACTGCGTCACGCCATTGAAGTCTGGGCTGGTGCACTCGGCAGGCCTGAGCACATTCGGCAGGGCTTTTACCGTTCGCGGCGCCTTCCCTTCGCACAAACTACCGGCTACGCGCGATGCGTCGCTGTTCTCGGACTGCGCCGCGCTGGCAAGTGCAGCAAGGTCCAGCTCAGCCTCGGCCAGCCCGCCGGTGAGGTCCACGCTCAGCGGCGCCTGTGCTGCTTCGGCGCGGATGCGAGGGGAGGCGGTGGCGTCGATAAGCTGCACCGCCATTTCCTTCGCCGAGAAGGTTCGCACGCCGCGGGCCTCCACCTGTGTAACCAGCGGATCGTTGCCGCCCATCAGGCCGGTGCCGCGCACCCACCCGATCTGGGCGTGCACCAACGAGGTGCGCGCACCCCAACTGGATTGCTCGGAAGACCAGCGGTTAACCAGGGCGTCGAGGGCCGCCTTGGCCTCGCCGTAGGCGCCATCGCCGCCAAAGCGCCCGCGGTTGGGTGAGCCCGGAAGCACCACGTGTAGCCGGTGGCCAACATGTGTATCCGCACCCACGGCGGACAGCGACGCGATGAGCTTCTCCACCGACCACAGCAGCAGACGCATCTGGGACTCCGCCCCTGCCCCGGCATCCGCAAGAGTGCCGGCGACACGCGGCGCGGCGAAGGGGAAGAGCAGATCCGGCACGTAAGCAGGCTTGAGCTGCACAGACTTTCCACCGACGGTGGCGGTGCGCTCCGCCGCAATCCATTCCGCAAGCGCGTCCACGTCCGCGAAGGAATTAAGGTTCGCCGGAACAACCCATAGTGCTGCCGCGCCGACGGCACGGCTGCGATAGAGCTCCTTATAGAACTCGAGGCGCTCGTGGCTTAGTTGGGAAGTCGTCGCAATCACGGTCGCGCCTTCCGCGAGCAGCTCACCGATGAGCTCTGCGGCAATCGAACCCGGCGAGCCACCCGTCACCACGGCCACCTGCCCGGCGAAGAGCAATCCATTCGCCGGGGTGCGGGCATCGCGGGCTAGGTCCTCATAGCCGAAGTGCTCAGCCAGGAGCGCCACCTCCTCGCCGGCGCCCAGCACGTCCAGCTCGGGCTCTGCTTCCCCGGCGGCGGCCGCGCGGGCGATGTCCTCGCGGGCGGTGGCCCAGAGGTCGTCGAGAAGCACTGCCTTGCGCGCATCGAAAGCGGGGGCGACCTGGCGCTGCCAGTCCGGGCCGAGCTCCGCTGCAACGAGCTGCTCCAGCTCCGTGTGCGAAGCGCTGTCCCCCTGCTCAGTCGCGGTCTCCTCGCGCCCCAAGGCGGCGAGTGCGGCGCGGGCGGAGTCCTCCAGCGCCGCTTCAAGGCGCTCGGTATAAGTGCGCACCGCCTCCGGGTCCACGGTCTCGTGTGGCGTTAGAGCAACGGCCTTCTGCAGCGAGACTCCTTCGCGCTCGCCGGCGGCGCGCACGGAGGCGTCGATCAGCGCATCGAGCTCAGCAACCGATGCCGCACCGGTCATGGGCAAGCTGGCCAGCTCCCCGCCGCGCAGTGACGAGCCCTCGCGCGTGCCCAGGACCAGCTGTGCAATAGCGCGATCGGCCCAGCCCGGGCCCAATCCCCAGGTAGTGCTCACGCGCTCGGCCACGTAGCTCGGCTTCTTGCCCGCGGGCCCGGTCAGCCGGGTGAGCGCCTGCGCGACGTGCTCCGCGAGGACCTCCCCAAACGTTGCATAGCCCGGCGCGCGCTGCGCCACGCTCTCCGCCAGCTGCGGGATGGGTGCGTCCGCGGCATTCTCGATGGCGCTGATACCGAACTCCACGCCGAGGTCAACGAGCAACTGGTTGCGGCGGGAGGACACGCCTTCCACGAGGGTTTCTATGGAATCGGTCGCGGCCATCTGATCAGGCCGGACCTTGGTCCACAGCGCGATGAGCATCTCAAGAGCCTGGTGCACGCTGAGCGGGCGATCCTCGACGGCGGCTGGGGCCTCCTCGCGCGGGGCGTGCACGGAGTCTTCCCGGTGTGCGCTCTCAATTGGCTGCCTCGACTCAGGCTCATCTGCCTGTGCTTCGACGGCGTCCGCAGAATCCTTCGCTGCTGACTCGGGTGCCGTCTCGGCGTCTTCGGCAAAGACCCGCTCACGGTCGCGCTCGTAGTTGAGCACCTCGATGCCTGCGCTGCCCGCGTACTGGGGCAGCCGCAGGGTTTGGCCCAGCATGTTGGTCAGCGTGGGCGCGGTGCCAACGCCAACCTCGATGAAACGCTCCACGCCGAGCTGACCAAGGAGCAGGTCCTGGGTCTCAATCCAGCGCACCGGGGAAGCAAACTGCCAGGCCAATAGCTCGATGAGCAGGGTGCGGCCCAGGCGCGCCGGGCATGCCATAGCGCCATCGAAATCCGCGAGGATCTCCTCGATGGGCTGCGAATCCACCACCGCGGCGATGGACTCCACGAACTCGCGGCTCAGCGCAAAGGGCCGCGCCACGAGGTTAGGGATATAGCGCCCCACCAGCGCGTCGAGGTTGATTTCTTCAGGGATGAGTGCGTCGAGGTGCGCGCGGAAATCAACCACACCGCCCACTAAGCGGGAGGAGTGGAAGGGCACGTCAATCCCCGGGATGGGGATGACGGCACGTTGCCCGGGGGCGCGGCGCTCGGCGTCGTTCGCCAGCGCATCCAGGCCCGCCTTCGTTCCGGCGACCGCGTATTGGCGCCCGGCGATATTGTGGTTGACCACTTCGAGGAACTCACCCGTCTCCGCGGCCACACGGACGACATGGGCGAAGGCCTCGCCCGCGCTCATCTTCATCTTGTGCGGGCGCAGCGCCGCCAAACCATAGAGGGACTGGCCAGCGGAATCGCGCTCGACCAGTCGGTGCATGGTCAGCCCGCGGACATAGACGATGTCTAGGACCGCCTCCAGCGACAGGACTTCGGCATAGGCGGCCAGGGCGTTATACTCGCCCACCGAGTGGCCAGCGAAGAAGGCACTGTCTTCGAGGACCCCAGCTTCCTTGAGTGCCGCGATCTGTGCGCAGCCCAGGGTGGCCATGGCCACCTGTGTGAACTGCGTCAGATAAAGCACCCCGTCCGGGTGCGTGAAGGTCTCACCACCCACCACCACGGTGTCGGGGTTGTGGCGGACAATCTCCAGGATGGAGAAGCTCAAGCTCTGCCGCGTGTGCTTGTCCGCGCACTCCCACACCGCGCGCGCTGCTGCGGATTCCGCATAGTCCTTCATCCCCATCCCCGGGGACTGGATGCCCTGGCCGGGGAAGGCATAGAAGGTAATCGGGCTGTTCATCGTCGCTCGCGCCTGCAGCACCGGCACGCCCTGGCTGGTGGCGGTCACGCTGCGGACCTCACCGTAGCCGCGCCGCTTGTCGACGCCCACCCGTTCCACCACAAACTCCACCTCACTCCCCGGCAGCACTGGTGCAAGCCAGGTAGCGGACCAGTCGAGGACGCGGGCGCCGTCAAAAGCCGCGGCCGCCTGCGCGAGCGCCGAGGTCCACATGCCGTGGACGATGGGGCCTTCACGATGTCCCGCCAGCGCCGCCGCGTTCGATGACAGGTGGATGGGGTTCCTATCCCCCGTAACCACGGCGAAAGGCAGCAAGGACTCCGGTGCCACCACGCTGGTGCGGTGGCGGAAGGAGCGCGGTGTCTCACGGACCGATGACTCTACTGTCTCCGCCCCGCTTTCTTGTGCACCATAAGTTGCGGCGCCCACGGTCTCGAGCGCGGCGTCACCGCGGCGCCCAGTGATGAGGAAGCGCTCGTGCATCTGCGCGAATTCATGTTCTTCTCCACGCGCGGCTGCAGTCACGCCGACAGAAACGTCGACAACGCGCCCCGACGGTGTATCGCGTACCTCCTCCAACTCAGCGGTGTAGCGCAGGTCCAAAGGCTCGGAGCCCGGCGCGGCGCTGGCGCGAAGCAGCTCCCAGGTGTCTGACCTGAGGCTCAGCGCGTGCTCGAGGTGGACCAGGTCGAGAAAGCCCTCCACTACCGGCTCCCCGGACGCCGCATGGGCGCTGGCCAGCACGGCGAAGGTGGCCGGCCAGGCGGGGCCGACGAGGACATCGGGCGAGACAGTAGCGCTTATCTCCCCGCTCGTCACCGCGCTGTAGTGGGCGATGTCGGTGGTGCTGAGGTGAGCGCTGACCGTCGCGGTCCCGGAGCTAACGTCCGGAAGATCACCGCCGAGGGCCTGGCGCAGCAGCTCCCGCATGGCGGTCTCGGCATCCTCGACCTTAACGAGTGGTGAGGCACCCGGAATGCTCGGCGGAGTGATGCGAACACGCATGGACGCATCGGAGTGGAAAGGAACGGTCAAGCACATGGCCTCCTCGCCCGCAGCTTCCAGTTCGGCGCCATCAATCCCAAGGCTCAGCGGGTTGGGCTGCTCGCGCCCGGCCCAATTCAGGCTCGGGGCGCGGCGGATGATCTCTTCGTCGCTCATGTTGAGCTCGCCCGCAAGCACCTCGTCGAACTCTTCGTCGGAGGCGTCGAGAAGCGCAAGCGCCGCCTGCTCGAAGTGGTCGAGTATCTGTGCCACCGGCTCGTTGGCCTGCGCGATTCCCTCAACGGCTGACGTGCCGGGGATGATGCAGACCTCGTCGGCGTCGTAATGCTCATCGTGGGCCTGCCACAAGGTATCGCGGCGCCAGCGGCGGCGTACGTCAGCATCGATGACCGGCACAAAGTTTGCGGGTTTGCCCGGACCGTCCACGAGTTGAATGAACCACGCGGCGTCGGTCGGGTGCAGCGCCGCGTCACCGTAGAGTTCCCTTAGCTGAGCAACTGCCTCGGCAGGGTTTTCGCGGTCAACCTCAACGCACAGCTCGATCTCGCCGTGATCGGTCGGGTGAAGGCGGGCTTCGGCGCGAGCCACCATGCTCGTAAATCGCCTCAACCAGGATTCATCAACCCAGCCGTCCAGGTAGGACAGCTCAAGGTAGCGCTGGAGCCACTCGGCATAGGTCATCTCATCGAGGTCCCCGAAGTAGGGCTTGCACGTGCGCCCGATGGCCTCAATGATTTCCGCGTGGCGGGTCTCCACGGCCGCAACATCACCGGCCACCTCATCCAGAAGGCGCCCGGCGCGAGCGAAAGAGTTATCCAGCTCATGGATGTCCGCGCCCAGGTCCGAGCGGCCCGACACAACGTCCCCGCTGTGCGCGGCGACAAGAGCCTGCTTCACCGACTCGGATGCGGTGGATTCCTTCGCCGCCATGGCAGCGGTGCCCACCATGATGGCATCGACTGGGGCTGCGGGCAGGCCGAAGCGCTGCGCCCACGTACCCAGGAGGTACTCCGCGCCACGCGCCGGGGTGCCGATTCCCCCGCCGACGGCGAGGAGGACATTGTCGCGCTCACGGATCCGCGGGTAGGAGGCGGCCAGAACATCATCGAGGTCCTCGAGAGAATGGTGGCCGCCGGCCGCGCTACCTTCCAGCTGCACGATGACGGTGGTCTCGGGGAGAGCATCGGCGATACGGAGCACCTCCTCCACCTGCGCCGAAGTTCCCGGCTTGAAGGCGACCCAAGGGATGTTTGCCCCGTGGAGCTTCTCCACCAGCTCCACGGCCTCCTCCACAGGAGGAATGCCCGCGGAAATCACCACGCCGTTGATAGGCGTTCCTGCGGCGCGCGCTCGCAGAATCGAGTTTGGCCCCTCAATTTGGCGGCGCCACTGGGAAGCCGCGAGATACAGCGCGTTGAACTGGGCATTAACCCCTGGCTTTAAGAGCCGGCTCAAGGTGCTCAGGTTCTCCTGCAGGATGTCATCGGTGTGCTGACCCCCGCCGGCCAGCTCCGCCCAGTGCCCAGCGTTGGCGGCCGCGGCGACGATGGCCGGATCCACCGTGGTGGGGGTCATCCCGGGGAGCATGACCGGTGAGTAACCAGTGGCCTGCGTAAAGGCAGTCATCAGACGCCCGTCTGCCACTCGCGGCGCCCACTCGGACCACGCGCGGGGCAGGGCCGGTGCACGGCCCGGCTCCACCAGCTGGGCCAACCCTTCCGATGTAGCAACGGCCAGCGTGCCCACACCGCGCCCGGCCACGATATCCCGAGTCAGCGGCTCCACCCCGCGGGCGGGCCCGATTTCCAGAATCCAACGCGCCTCGGCCTGAAGCGCTGTGTCAACGCGCTCGGGCCAATCCACGTAATCGGTCAATACCGCCCGCGCGAGCTGCGCGGTGGGCTCAGGATCCAGTCCGATCCGGTCCGCCCAGCTTTCCACCTGGTCCACCGCAAACTGCATAGTGGGATGGTGGAAAGCGGCTGACACGTCAAGGTCGGAAACGGTAACTGCGGCGGTCTTCCCTTCCGCCCCTTCCGCCTGAGTCGCGTCCTCTTGCAGCGCGGCCTTCACTCGGGCAAGTTCAGCCGGTGTTCCGACGATGACGAAGCGCCCCCGCCCATTGTCGAGCCCGATGTGGGCGCCGGCGTCGAGTAGTTGCTGCTTCGTCGCGCCGGTCACCGCCGCCATGGGCGCGCCCTGCGGGGTGCGGACCAGCCCAGCACTGCGTGCGGTTGTCTCCAGAGCCGCGCCGATGAGGCGTGCCAGCGCCAGAGCCTCGGCTGGGCTCATGCGTCCCTCAACGACCGCCGCGGCAAGCACGCCCTGGGAATGTCCGATGCTGGTGACGGCATCCTCGAGTTCTATTCCTTGCGCACGCAAAGATTCGAGGACCGCTAGCTGCGCGGTGAGGATGCCGGGGGTGGAAAGCGAGGCGTCGGCAAGCGCGTGCGCCCACGCCGGCTCCTCGTCTGCCCAGTCCAGAGGCGCAAACCCGTGCGGAGTGGCAGCCAGGAGTTCCTCCTCCAGCGGGGCAAGGAGTTCCTCGGCCGCGGAGAGGAACGCCGCTATCTTGGGTCGGACGCCGGTGGCGAGGGCATCGCGCAACGTCGGCAACCAGGCATAGCCCTGACCGGAGAAAGACAGCGCAAAGGGCTCGGAGCCCAAGCGCGCGGACAAAGGCAACAAAGGCGCAGAGACGTGAAAATCAGACACCTGCTCTACTCCCCCAAGGTGTGGGCGACGAGTTGAACCGCCTCTTCGAGGGAAGACTGGGGCTTCGGCTCAGGCGCATCACAAAAGACCTGGCAGGCGTGGTCCGGGACAACCTCGGCGGAGCGCGTCAGGCCGCGTTCAGCGAGGTACTCGTCAAAGAACATATCGATACTCATACCGTGTGCCGATTCTACCCACTAGGATCAATGCGTCATGGCCACTCGTACCCCGTTCTTCATCGCCGCGCTGCTCAACGCCGCGGTGGCTGTGCTCGTGGCGATCGGCCTGCTCCTTCCCGCCCCGGCCGCGCCCCCAGTGGCGTCGCCAAGCGCGGCACCTACACCACCCACCGCGCAGGAGAGCCCAACAGAAGAACCCTCCGACGTAACCACGCACACACCAGACATTGCGCCAGAAATTGCCGAGGCGCTCGCCGCCTTAGATTCCTTGGAGGTCAAAGGCCGCGCGCCCAGGACCGGCTATGAGCGCGAAGAGTTTGGCCAGGCGTGGTCCGATGACGTCACGGTGGAGTTCGGCCACAATGGCTGCGATACCCGCAATGACATCCTCCGCAGAGACTTGGCCCCAGAGAGCCTCGTTCTCAAGGAAGGCACCCACGACTGCGTGGCGCTTTCCGGCACCTTGCACGATCCCTATTCGGGCCAGGACATTGAGTTCCAGCGCGGGGCGCAGACATCACGTGCGGTACAGATCGATCACGTTGTGCCGCTTGCCGACGCCTGGCAGAAAGGCGCCCAGCAATGGTCACCAGAAAAACGCCGCGACTTTGCTAATGATCCCCGCAACCTCCTCGCCGTCGATGGTCCCCTCAACCAGCAAAAAGGCGCTGGCGATGCCGCCACGTGGTTGCCGCCCAACAAAGGATTTCGCTGTGAGTATGCGCGCCGCATCGTAGAGGTGAAGGCGGCCTATGAAATCTGGGTCACGGCAGCGGAGAAGGATGCGCTCCGTCAGCTACTGAATGCTTGCTGAGTATTCTTACCCCCTTTAGATGCCCTGATACCCCTCCCGCTACCCCCGAAATTATGCGCATAATATTCACTCACCCCTAAACGGTTATGCAGGGTTTTCGGCGGCGGGAACCTTGGTGCGCACTGCACCTACATTCCTCACGCCCGATAATTTCTATAGGCCTATTAATATGTAATAAATGCAACCTACGGACGTGCAGGTGATACCCCTCATGAAACAAAAACAATAAATCTTTCCCTCCTGTCTCACATTTCTTTTAATATGTGACACAGCACCTAGCCTGAGGTCTAGGTCACATGGATGCCGTGAGTTTTCACGGCCGCCATACTTCCCACACCCGTTGAGACCACACCCTGCGAAGGAATAGTGATGTTCAAGTACATCATCAAGAAGACCGCCAGCTGGCTGGTAGTCATCTTCCTCGCGACTAATATCGCGTACCTCCTGGCCGCAACCTTCCTTGATCCCCGATCAAATTATGTCGGCCGCAACCCACCGCTCGGGCCGGAAGAAATCGGCCGAATTCTCACGCCACTCGGCCTCAACCCGGAGACCCCGCTCCTTGAGCGTTGGTGGGGATGGCTGTCCAACATCATCTTCCACTGGGACTGGGGTACCTCCCCTCTCGGTGACCCGGTCAGCGCACAAATCGGGCACCGCGCGCTCGTCTCGGCACAGCTGCTGCTCGTGGCCACGATTCTCTCCGTCGTCATCGGCGTCGCCCTCGGCGTCTACACCGCCTCCCGCCAGTACAAGGCGGCCGACCGCTTTTGGCAGGGCGTCTCCATCATCACCATGAACACGCACGTCGTCGTGGCTTCCATCTTGGTCGTCGCCGGCGGCCTGTGGATCAACCGCGTCACCGGCCACCGCGTGGTCTACGTAACGGGTGCCTCCAGCCTCGGCGTCGAAGGCTTCTTCCCCAAGCTGCTGGATATGGCGCAGCACCTCGTCTTGCCGTCCATCTCGCTCATCATCATCAGCTACGCCGGCTACCACATGATGCAGCGCACCTTGCTGCTAGATAACCTGAACGCCGATTATGTGCGCACCGCCCGCGCCAAGGGCCTGACCCGTGCACAGGCTATTCGCAAGCACGCCCTGCGTACCTCCATCATCCCGGTGGCAACCTCCGTGGCCTTCTCCGTTCCCGGAATCTTTACCGGCGCCATCATGACGGAAACCATCTTCGCCTGGAAGGGCATGGGCCAGTACTTCATCGAAACCATCAGCCGCAACGACGTCAACGGCACCACCGCCGTCGCCGCCTTCGGTGCCGTCATGATTGCCTTCTCCGCAATTCTGGCTGACCTCGTCGTCGTCGCCCTCGATCCGCGAGTAAGGGTGAGCTAAATGTCTCCAGAAAAGAAATCCACGTCGCCACGCTCCGAAGCGCGCCACACCGAGCGCCACCGCCGCAACGACCTCGCTATCGATACGGCAGCTGATAACCTCGGCGTGCGCCCGCATGCCGCCACTGCGGACTTTTCACCGCAGACCGAACCCAGCGCCCAGTCCGCTCTCGGCTCCGGCGTCGACGTCGATGACGCACAGCGCAAGCAATTCTCCAGCAGTGATTTCCGCGGCACCTCCAAGCTCAAGCTGTACGTTCGCCGCTTCTTCCGCAACAAGGCAGCTGCCGTCGGACTCGTCATCTTCGTGCTACTCGCGCTGCTCTCCATCTTCGGCAGCTACCTCACCCCGTGGTCCTTCGACGAGCCTGACTTCTTCAACCTCTCCACCGGGCCTTCCCCGGAGCACTGGTTCGGAACCACGGACTCCGGAAACGATCTCTTTGCGCAGACCGTCCACGGCTTGGGCCGCTCGCTGATCATTGCGCTCATCGTCTCGCTGGCTTCTACCCTGATCTCCGCCTTCATCGGCGCGGCCGCGGCCATGTACGGCGGTGCGGTGGAAAAGGTCATCCTGGCAGTCATTCACTTCCTGCTGGCTATCCCGACCTTCCTGCTCATCGCCTTGGTGGTCTCCGATTCCGGCGGCGACTGGAAGCTGCTCATCGTGGTGCTCATCGCCTGCGGCTGGATGTACCCGGCACGCGTCATCTGGGCCATGGCGCTCAGCGTGCGCGAGAACGACTATGTCCGTGCTGCCGACTACATGGGAGTCTCGCGTCTGCGCACCATCTTCCGTCACGTGGTTCCCAATATCGGCTCGCTGCTCATCATCCAGGCGGCCCTGGGCGTGGTGTCCACCATCATGTCGGAGACCGCGCTGTCCTTCCTGGGCTTGGGCGTGAAGCTTCCCGACGTCTCCCTGGGCACCCTCCTGGCCGGCGGCGCCAACGCCGTCGAGGCCTCGCCCTGGCTCTTCTACTTCCCCGCAGGCATCCTCACGCTGCTGACCGTCTCCATGGCGTTCATCGCCGACGGCCTGCGCGATGCCATTGACCCCAACTCGAACTCCGGAGGCCGAGCATGACCCCGCAGAATACTGCACGCACCGCCAACGCCATCCCGGCCAGCCGCGCCACCGATCCCACTTCATCCACCGAGCCGGTGCTGTCCGTGCGCAACCTCACCGTCACCTTCCCCTCGGAGGCCGGCTCCGTCCACGCGGTGCGCGGCGTCGACTTCGACCTCATGCCGGGCCGCACCCTGGCGATTGTGGGCGAGTCAGGCTCCGGTAAGTCCGTGACCTCTTTGGCCGTCATGGGCCTGTTGCCCGACTACGCCAAGGTGGAAGGCTCCGTGGTCTATGCCGGCACCGATCTCATTGGCAAGTCCGACAAGGAAATGTCGAAGATCCGCGGCAAGGATATCGCCATGATCTTCCAGGATCCTCTCTCCTCCCTGACCCCGGTGTTCTCCATCGGTGACCAGCTCATCGAAGCCATCCAAACCCACCGCGATGTCTCCACGAAGGAAGCGGAGAAAGAGGCCATTCGCCTGCTCGAGCTCGTCGGCATCCCGGAGGCGGAAAAGCGCGTGAAGTCCTTCCCACACGAATTCTCCGGCGGCATGCGCCAGCGCGTCGTCATCGCTATTGCCATGGCCAACAACCCGCGCGTCATCATCGCCGACGAGCCCACCACTGCGCTCGACGTCACCATCCAGGCCCAGATCCTGGAGGTCCTCAAGGTGGCCCAGCGCGAAACGGGCGCCGCGGTCATCATGATTACCCACGACATGGGTGTAGTCGCCGGCACGGCTGACGATGTCCTCGTCATGTACGCCGGGCGCCCGGTGGAGCTCGGTGATGTCGACACTATCTTCAACAACCCCAAGATGCCCTATACCGTGGGCCTTCTCGGGTCGACGCCGCGCGTGGACAAGGCCACCGACGAACCACTGACCCCCATCGTGGGTACCCCGCCGCAGCTTATCGACGTCGCCGCCGAATGCCCCTTCGCGGACCGCTGCCCAGTGGTGAAGGATGAGTGCCGAACCTTGGAACCGGAGCTGCGCGCGCTTGACGACGTCCCCGGACACTTTGCCTCCTGCCTGCGCTCCGACGAGATCAAGGACGGCACCATCGGCGGCGAGCGCATGTACCCGTTGCCGAAGATTTCCGCAGATACCCTGGGCGATACTCCCTACGAGCAGCGGCCGGTCACCTTGGAGGTCAAGAACCTGGTCAAGGACTTCCCTCTTATCAAGGGAGCGATTCTCAAGCGCCGCGTCGGCACAGTACACGCGGTCAAAAACGTCAGCTTCGATGTGCACCAGGGGGAGTGCTTTGCCATCGTGGGCGAGTCCGGCTCCGGCAAGACCACCACCCTGCTGGAAATCATGGACCTCAACCCGCCAGCGGGTTCCACCATCGTGGTCAACGGCACCAACACCTCCGGCTTGAGCGCGTCGGCGCGCCGCAAGCTGCGCAAGGACATCCAGATCGTCTTCCAGGACCCGATGAGTTCGCTCAACCCGCGTATGACCATCCGCGAGATCATCGCTGAGCCGCTGGAGTCGCTGGGGTATGAGGGGGACGTCGGCCAGCGCGTCGCTGAGCTGATGAAGCTCGTCGGCCTGGAATCCCACCAGGTGGACCGCTTCCCCGGACACTTCTCCGGCGGACAGCGCCAGCGCATCGGCCTGGCCCGTGCTCTGGCCACCAACCCCTCCATCGTGGTGCTCGACGAGCCTGTCTCCGCACTCGATGTGTCCATCCAGGCCGGCATCATCAACCTGCTGCACGACCTGAAGAACCGCCTGGGTATCTCCCTGGTCTTCGTGGCCCACGACCTCTCCGTGGTGCGCCACCTCTCCGACAAGGTCGCCGTGATGTACAAGGGCGACTTCGTGGAATACGGCCCCACGGACGAAGTCTTCGACAACCCGCAACACGCCTATACCCGCGCGCTGCTCTCCGCCATCCCGGTGCCGGATCCAGCCGTGGAACGTGACCGGGTACGCGAGATTTACCAGCCCGCCGAAACCCCGGCTTAGCAAGACTTATAACTAAATACTCACCTTTGTCTCCATGTTTCCTCTCGAAAGGACACACACACATGAATATGAAGCTCCGCAGGACCGCCCTCGCAGTGGTCACCGCCTCTGCCCTCATCCTGACCGGCTGCGCCTCCGATGGCGGCTCCGGCTCCGATGGATCAGGCAATTCCGCCTCCGGCGAGAAGCTCGACGTCAAGCTGGACGGCTCCTACAACCCTAAGGACCGCTCCGAGCTCAAGGAGGGTGGCGAGCTGCGCTTGGCTATCGACGAGATCTCCCAGCAGCAGAACACCTTCCAGGCCGACGCCACCTCATACACCCTGAGCCTGTGGAAGTACTACAACCCGCAAATTGGCCTCTTCGATGGCGCGGGGGAGTTCCACGTCAACAATGACTACATCACCGACGTCAAAGACGAAGAAAAGGACGGAAAGACTGTCGTCACCTTCACCATCCACGAGAAGGCGCAGTACAACGACGGCACCCCGATTGACTGGAAATCCTTTGAGAACACGTGGAAGTTCAACAACGGTGAGAACAAGGACGTCAACGTTAGCGCCACCGACGGCTACGAGCTCATCGAGTCCGTCAAGCCGGGTGAGAACGACAAGCAGGCCGTCATCACCTTTAAACAGGCCTATCCGTGGTGGCAGGGTCTGTTCAACGTCCTGCTCCCGCCACAGGTTGACTCCGCGGAGAAGTTCAACGAGGCCTACCTGGGCAAGGTCCACCCGGAGTGGGGCGCGGGCCCGTACAAGGTCGAAAGCGTCGACTTCAAGAACGGCAGCGCTACCTTCGTTCCGAACGAGAAGTGGTGGGGTGATAAGCCATTCCTAGACAAGGTGACCTACCGCCAGATGGAGGACCAGGCCTCAATCAACGCGTTCAAGGCCGGCGAAATTGACGCCACCGGCGTGGCCAACAAGGAACGCCTGGCGGCCGTAAAGGACATGCCAGACGTTGAAATTCGCACCGCCATGACCCCAGGCAAGAACCTGTACACGCTCAACTCCAAGAACGAGATCCTCTCTGATATCAAGGTGCGCGAAGCCATCATGACTGGCATCGACCGCGCCACGCTCTCCGGCATCCGCTTCAACGGACTCAACGGCTACACCGAGGACCTGCCAGGTTCCTTCAACCTCTACCAAACCCAGAAGGGCTACGAGGACAACGTCGGCGCAGTCATTTCTTTCGCTCCAGAGAAGGCCAAGTCGCTCCTCAATGAGGCCGGCTGGAAGGAAGGCGGCGACGGCATCCGCGAGAAGGACGGCAAGAAGCTGTCCATGCGCTACACGCTGCTGGGAGATTCTTCCATCAGCAAGGCCATGGCCACCGCCACCCAAAAGATGATGAAGGATATCGGCGTGGACCTGAAGGTGGAGGAACGCCCAGTCTCTGACTTCTCCGAGATCACCTCCAAGTACGACTTCGATATTCTGCCTATGGGTTTCTCCTCCGGCGATCCCTTCGGTGTCGCTTACTTCGGCCAGACCTATCGCACCGGCTCCCAGCTCAACCGCTCCGGCACGGGCACACCAGAACTGGACAAGAAGATCGACGAGCTATCCCAGATCGCTGACCCAGACGAGCAGATCAAAAAATCCAATGAGCTGGAGAAAGAGGCCCTTGCCCAGTACGGCATCATTCCTATCTTCAACGGCCCGACCATGGTTGCGACCCACCCCGATATCGCAAACTTCGGCGCCAACTCCTTCGCCGTCATCGAGGTGGAGAACATCGGCTACACCAAGTAAGTAACGGCCGCCTAGCACCACCCAAGGCAGCGAAAGAGGGCCTTCCCCAAGCGGGAAGGCCCTCTTTTTATGTGCTGAGCTTAGTCTTAAGCGCTGTGCTTAGTTATTGCCCTTGTTGAGCTGGTTGCGCAGCTGGTCAAAATAGTCGCGCGCGCTCTGCGGCTGGTTATTGCCCTGCGGCGGGGAAGGGAAGCTCGGAATCTGGCTAAAGCCCTGGCCCTGCTGCGGCGCGTTCTGCACCTGCTGCTGTGCTTGTTGCTGCGCGCGCTGCGCCTGCTCCATCATCTCAGCATCGCGGCGGGCGCGCTCGTCGCGCTCATGGCGCTCCTGCTCCTCGCGGCGGCGACGTGCAGCACCGGAATCCTCACGGCTGTGCTTGTTGTCGGACAGGGAAACCGACGGCTTCGGCGCTTCATTAATAGCGTTGGTGGACAGCAGTGCGTCGCGCATACCGCCGAAGAGATCCTGCATGCCGCCCGGATTAGACGGCATGTAGAGCACATTGGTGTGGGCGCGGTCGGCCACGTCTACCATGGCGTCGAGGTACTGGGAGACCAGCATGAGGGTCTCGGGGTTCTCCTGCACGCCGGCAGCACGCAGCAGCTCATACTGCTGGGCAATACCTTCGACGATCTCCTTACGCTGGTCAGCCACACCGCGACCCTGCAGCTTCTTGGCCTCGGCAGCACCTTCGGCCTCCTTGACCACGCGGATCTTCTCGGCCTCTGCCTGGGCGACGGCCGCCTCGCGCTCACGCTGCGCCGCGTTAATGGAGTTCATGGACTCGCGCACGCGGGCATCCGGGCGAATATCGGTGACCAGGGTGTTGACGAAGTTCCAGCCATAGGCGGCCATGTTATCGCGCAGCGACATCGCCACGTTGCGGGCGATGGTGTCCTTGGATGAGAAGGAATCATCCAGGTTCATGTTTGCCACGGAGGAACGGACGTTGTCCTGGACGTAGGCCACGATCTGCTGCTCGTGGTTAGACAGAGTGTAGAAGGCCTGACGCTCGCTGCCCTGAACTACCTCGTACTGCACGGCAACGGGGATCTGGACGAAGACGTTGTCCTTGGTCTTGGTTTCCACCATGACATCAAGCTGACGGATCTGGAGGCTGATCTTGGCGCGCACGCGGTCGACATAAGGCACCTTGAAATGCAAGCCCGCGTGAGCAACGTTCACGAACTTACCCATCCGCTCAATGATGGCGGCCTCCTTCGTCCGGACGATGTAGAAACCGTCGAAGGCGGTGGCAATAATAATTAGAAGAATCACGCCGATGACGATGAGTCCGCCCATAGGCTTATCCTTTCTGCTTCGGTTGGATTTTCCTAACTAGTGTGCCACACGGTGACCACCACCACATCTTGGGGGAGATTGCTCCCCGAACGTACTCGACGCCCGTTAACGCTCGTCAGCCGCCCGGAAGAGCTCGCCCAAAATCCCCGCGCCGTCCTCGCTAATACCGTTGTGCTGGAAGCGGTTGGTCACCACCGGGCGCAAGTCACGATAGGTCTCCCCCGTGGCAAGGGAATCTTCGAAAGGCACGAAGATATCGTCAAGGTAGATGGCGGCGGAGGCGGTAACGGGGGCGTCGGCAAGCGCGACGGCATCATAGGGCGAACCGGCCCACTCGTGGGCGGCGAGCTCCTCGGCGGCCTGCTTGAAGGGGCGCAGCGCCGGGTCCTCGTCGAACTGCCAAGGGAAAATGTGCTCACCGGTGAGATACGTGCCATCCTCGGCGAACTCGGGGAATTCCTCGCGCATGCGGTGCGCCGCCCAACCGGTGACGGCCTGGCCACCCACGCCGCCGTAGATGGACTCATGAATCGCCGCGTACAGCGGGCCAGCCTGGAAGCTCACGCGGCTTCCGACGTTGTTGAGGAAGTCCGAACGCAAGCGCTTTTCGCCGTTCACGGTGCGGAAAGGCTCCTCCAGCAGGTAGCCCAGAGAATCGAATCCGGTGCCTCGTCCCAGCTCAATGCCGATAGTGCGGAAGCGGCGGGAGGACAGGCGCTCCCCTGTCGGCAGCAGCTCCTCTGAGTTGTCCAGGTGGTGGATGAGCTCCTCGATGCGTGCTTGAGCCCACGGGAACTGGGCATAGAAACGTTCGTGACGCACCTTGAGCTTGGCAAAGGTGGTGCGGTAGAGATCATCCGCACCCTTGGTCAGGGTGGGCAGGCCGCCGGTAAGGAAGGCGCGCCCGATGGAATCGGGGAACATCGAGGCATAGGCGGTAATGATGAAGCCGCCAAAGGATTGGCCGAAGAGATCCCAGGAGTCCTCGCCGAGGTGCTCGCGCAGGCGCTCAGCATCGCTCACGATATTCTCCTGCCGCAGCTGAGCTAAGCGCGCGGCGCTGCGATCCTCAGCCGGGCTGAGCTCATCGATGCGGTGGCTGCGCCCGGTGCCGCGCTGGTCCATGAGGATCCAGCGGTAGCGCTCCAGGCCCTTTCCGATGAGCCCGGTGGCACCCGTCGGCCGCGGCGCCGGGAAACCCGGCCCGCCCTGGTTATAGAGCAGCGCCGGGTAATTCTCACCGCCCGGCGGGATGATCTCCCGGGCGTAGAGCTCGAACTCCCCCGCGGCTGGATTGTCATAGTCCCAGGGGACGGTGATGGTGTGTTCCTTGATGGTGTGGCCGAAGCGTTTCATGCTTCTAGTAGACCACGAAACCTTCCTTACGGAACACCTCTCGGATCTCCTCCACGTCTTCCGGCTTCGGCGGCTTCGTATCCTCCAGGGTGTACGGGTAGCCCAACTCGTGCCACTTGTCCGCGCCCATGTTGTGGAAGGGCAGCACCTCGACGCGCTCGACGTTGCTCTTCCAGCGGGAGACAATTTTGGCCACGTTGGCGACGTTCTCGGGGTCGTCGGTAAGCCCCGGCACCACCACGAAGCGGATCCAGACCGGCTTGCCTATGGCGTTGAGGCGATCCCCAAAGTCGATCGTCGGCTGCAGCTCGCGGCGGGTGACCTTTTTATAGGTCTCCTCGTCACCAGACTTGACGTCCAAGAGCACCAGGTCGATATTGTCTAAGTCCTCATCGCGCAGGCGCGCGCCGAGGTAACCCGAGGTGTCGATCGTGGTGTGGATGCCTGCATCGTGGACTTCCTTGAGCACACGCCGTGCGAAGGCGATCTGGAAGAGCGGCTCACCGCCCGAGATGGTCAGGCCGCCCCCGGAAGCCTTGAAGATGGGCTTATAGCGTTTAATGCGCTTGACCACATCCTCGATGCGCTCCAACGTTCCGACCTTCATCTCCATGGTGTCGGGGTTATGGCAATACTGGCAGCGCAACGGGCAACCCGACATGAACATGGTCATGCGGGTTCCGGGTCCATCCACGGCCGTCACCAGCTCCCAGGAGTGCACGAGCGCGACATCGCCAGAGCGGCGGGCCTGCATCAACTCCGGGCGGGTGTAGCCCTCGAGGTCGTTATCCGTTCCTAAACCGGCGGCGGCGCCGCGCACCTTCTCCCCTTCTTCAGGGTTGAGGTGCACGACGCCGGTAATGCCATCTGCCATTTAGGAGCCCTGGTGGAAGGTACGGGAGATGACGTCGAGCTGCTGCTCGCGGGTGAGCTTCACGAAGTTCACCGCGTAGCCGGAAACGCGGACCGTGAGGTTCGGGTACTTCTCCGGGTGCTCAACGGCGTCCTCCAGGGTGGACTTGTCCAGGACGTTGATGTTGGCGTGGTAGAGGCCCGAGTTCATGTTGTTGGCGGTGCGGCTGGCCTTCATGGAAGCGAGGCGCTCGTCGAAAGTTTTGGTTGCCATGTTGTGTTCTCCTTAGGAAGTGGTGTGGATGTGGTCTATTCGGAATCCATGATGAAGCCGGCGTCGAGGACGCCCACCAGGTTGGTGATGCGCTCCTCCGGGGTGCGGCCCAATCCGGACGGGGTGATGGTGTTGGTCAGCGAGATGCCGTCGAGTGCATCCTTGTAGTCCAGCTTGCCTACCGACAGCATGGAGGCAACCATGCCGTGGCTATCCGCGCCGTTCTCCGGGTTGGCACCCGGCGCGAACGGGGTGCCCGCCTCGTGGCCGGACGGGAAGGCACCGGTGGCCTTGCCGTAGACAACGTTGGAGGTAATGGTCAGCACCGACTGGGTGGGGATGGCGTTGCGGTACATCGGGATGGCCTTAATCTTCTCCATCACGGTGTGAACGATGGTGGCGGCGATGTCATCGGCGCGATCGTCATCGTTTCCATAGAAGGGGAAGTCACCTTCCGTCTTGTAGTCCACGATCAGCCCGGAATCATCGCGCACCGGGTAGACCTTGGCGTACTTGATGGCGGAAAGCGAGTCAGCCACGATGGACAGGCCGGCGATACCGCAGCCCATGGAGCGCACGATATCGGAATCATGCAGCGCCATCTCGATGGCCTCGTAGGCGTACTTGTCGTGGCAATAGTGGATGATGTTGAGGGCCTCAACGTAGGTGCCCACAACCCAATCCAGCATCTCCTCGTACTTCTGCCAGACCTCGTCGAAGTCGAGCGGTCCATCGCCCTTGATGGGCTCGTAACCGTCGACGACCTGCTTGCCGCTGACCTCGTCGCGGCCGCCGTTGATGGCGTAGAGCAGGGCCTTCGCAGCGTTGACGCGGGCGCCGAAGAACTGCATTTGCTTGCCGACGGCCATCGGGGACACGCAGCACGCAATTGCGGCGTCGTCGCCCCACTGCTCACGAATCTGCTTATCGGACTCGTACTGGATCGAGGAGGTCTCAATCGAGATGTGGGCGCAGAATTCCTTGTAGCCCGCCGGCAGCTGCGGATCCCAGAAGATGGTGATGTTCGGCTCCGGGGACGGGCCCAGGTTGATCAGTGTCTGCAGCAGACGGAAGGAAGTCTTGGTCACCATGTGGCGGCCATCGTCGCCAAAGCCAGCATCGGACCAGGTTGCCCAGTACGGGTCACCGGAGAAGATCTGGTCATAGTCCTCGGTGCGCAGGAAGCGGACGATGCGCAGCTTGAGCACCAGCTGGTCGATGATTTCTTGGGCGTCTTCCTCGGTGATGATGCCAGCGGCAAGGTCGCGCTCGAAGTAGCAGTCGAAGAATGCGGAGAGGCGGCCGATGGACATGGCGGCGCCGTCCTGGGACTTAATGGAGGCGAGGTAGCCAAAGTAGGTCCACTGCACTGCCTCGTGGGCGGTCTTCGCGGGCTTCGAGATATCGAAGCCATAGGACTCAGCCATGACCTTGAGCTTCTTCAGAGCCTTGATTTGCTCTGCGTGCTCCTCGCGGTAGCGTGCCCAGTGCTCGGAGAATCCGATATCACCGACTGCGTGCTTGGATGCCTCCTTCTCAGCGATGAGATAATCCACGCCGTAGAGGGCCACGCGGCGGTAGTCACCAATGATGCGGCCGCGGCCATAGGCATCCGGCAGGCCGGTGATGATGTGAGAGGAACGCGCTGCGCGGATGCGCGGGGTGTAGATATCGAAGACCGCGTCATTGTGGGTCTTGCGGTAGCGGGTGAAGATCTTCTCTACGTCTGGGTCAACTTCCTTGCCGGCCTCAAAGATAGCCTGCTTGACCATGCGCCAGCCGCCGTTGGGCATCATGGCGCGCTTCAGCGGAGAATCCGTCTGCAGGCCCACAATGACGTTGTCGTCCTCACAGATGTAGCCGGCCGGGAAAGCATCGATATCGCTCGGGGTGTGGGTATCCACGTCGAAGATGCGCTTCTGGCGCTCGATGGACAGGTAGTTCTCCTCCAGGTGATTCCACACATTCTTGGTCTTCTCGGTGGGTCCAGCAAGGAAGGAGGAATCCCCGTCATAAGGGGTGTAGTTGCGCTGGATAAAATCACGAACGTCAATGTTCTCAGTCCACGGGCCGGGCTCGAAGCCCTTCCATGCCTCGAACTGCACGGACTGTTCAGTTGCGGTGGTCACTATATTGACTCCCTTCGTAGTTCACACGACGCGTAATGCTTAGTCGCAGAAGGGCTTTAGGTGACTTCGGTTCACAGGCAATTCGGTCAACCCGTTTCGTCACCGAACCCCTCTCTGTAGCCCATAGTAGGGGTAAAGACGCACAAGCTCATATCGGCAAATGCGGGCCGCGCACCACCCTTCGAGCCAGTTTAGGCACTGCACAGGTCAGCTCCGCCATAGGTAACGGCCGTACGGTTGGATGCGGGGGTAAAGCACCCCCTGACGTGGCCTTTCTCACACCTTCTGGGGCGGGCTCTTGGTGCGTGTCCTTGCCGCGCTCTATTGTTATGCGCAGTATCCTCGTCTCGCTTTTTAGCAAGGAGCCTCCCCGCGTGTCCGACATCGCAACTGCCCCTCAGCCCACACACCCGGTCGACACCGTCCCACCAGCCCCGAAGTTGGCAGCGCTCGGACTCCAGCACGTCCTCGCATTTTATGCTGGCGCGGTCATCGTACCGCTACTTATCGCGGGCTCGCTGGGGTTGGATGAGGCCACAACGATCCACCTCATCAACGCCGACCTGTTGACCTGTGGTCTGGCGACGTTGATCCAAGCGGTGGGCGTCGGCAAGCACATCGGCGTTCGCCTGCCCATCATCCAAGGTGTGACCACCACGGCGGTCAGCCCCATCATTGCCATCGGGCTCAGCGCGGGTGACCAGCCGCTTCCTACGATTTATGGCGCAATTATTGCCGCCGGTATTTTTACGTTTTTCGCCGCGCCGGTCTTTGGACGCGTGCTCAAATACTTCCCGCCGATTGTCACCGGCACCGTGCTTCTGGTCATGGGCACATCGCTGCTGGCGGTATCTGCAAATGACTTTGTCAATTACGCCGACGGGGTCCCGGCCGCGCGCGATCTGCTGTATGGCTTCGGCACGCTGGCCATCATCATCGTGGTTCAGCGCTTCTTCCGTGGCTTCCTGGGGACACTGTCGGTGCTGCTTGGTTTGATCATCGGCACCGCTTTGGCGCTCGTGTTGGGTGATACGTCCTTCGACGGTGTGCGTGAGGCCGACGCCATCGGCATGACCACGCCTTTCTATTTCGGCATGCCGCGCTTCGACATCATGGCGATTCTCTCCCTCATCATCGTCATGATCATCACCATGGTGGAGACCACCGGCGATGTTTTCGCCACCGGTGAGATTGTAAAGAAGCGCATCAAGCGCGATGACGTTGTGCGCGCCATCCGCGCCGATGGCCTCTCCACCACCCTGGGCGGCGTGATGAACTCCTTCCCGTATACCTGCTTCGCGCAAAACGTCGGCTTGGTTCGCCTGACCGGTGTGAAATCGCGCTGGGTGGCAGCATCGGCAGCCGGTTTCATGATCATCCTGGGACTACTGCCCAAGGCCGCCGCCGTGGTGGCGGCTATCCCCTCCCCGGTGCTCGGCGGTGCCTCGTTGGCGCTCTTCGCCAACGTTGCCTGGGCCGGCCTGCAGACCATTGCGAAAGAAGACATCACCGACGGCCGCAACGCCGCCATCGTTACCACCGCGCTGGGCTTGGCCATGCTGGTCACCTTCAAGCCGGACGTCGCCACCGCCTTCCCGGAGTGGGCGCAGATCTTTGTCTCCTCCGGAATGTCCATCGGCGCGATTACGGCGATTCTTCTCAATTTGCTGTTCTTCCACGTCGGTGCGCAGTCGGGTGATGATGTCAGCCGCCTCGACGGCGCCGGCGTCTCGCTTAAGGAGCTCAACGAGATGGAGCGCGACAGCTTCGTCAGCGCCCTGCGCCCGCTCTTTAACAACGAGACCTGGCCGCTTGAGGCCGCCTGGGAGCTGCGTCCCTTCCAGGACGTCAGCCAGCTGCGGGAAGCAATCCAAGTTGCGGTGCTCACCGCCCCGAGTGAGCAGCACCGTGCACTGATCCACGACTACCCGGCGATGGATGAGCTGCTGCTTGTCGACGCCGACTCGGCCGCCACCATCTCCGCCGACCGCGGTTCCCTGGCCCTGGATGACCTCGATGACGTACAGACACAGCAGCTTATCGACGTTTCAACGGCCTACCGCAAGCGCTTCGACATGCCGTTTGTGGCATACCTGGACACCAACGACTCGGCCGACCGCGTCATCGATGCGGGCGTGCGCCGCCTGTCCAACTCGGATGAGCTGGAACAGCGCGTGGTCTTGAGCGAAATCATCGAGATTGCCAACGACCGCTTCGACATCCTCCTCGCGGACGCCAACCCGGTACGCGCTTATTGGGACCGCAAGTTCACGGAGATCGAGTGACCAGAAGTCACTCGACGTAGAAGAAGGTTCATTCCGCCTTCAAGGTCACTTGGCGGGCGAAGGTTTGTGGAACTCCATGGTGACCTGGGCTTCGGAGTCCACTCCACGAATGATGCCTTCATAAAAGCTTCGGGCTTGGTCTTCTAAGAGCTCGCGGTTGTCGTTGATATCCTTGCGCTTCTTATCGGCGCTGAGGACGTCCGACACCGTGGATGCGGCGTCGAGTGGCTGCGTGGTCCAGCTGAGAACTCCGTTGTTCTCCACGGCGGTCTTAAACTCCTCGTCGGTGTGCCCGATGAAGATAAAGTCCGGAATGTGGACCGTGTAGGAATGCTCGCCGGTTTCGGTGACGCTCACGTCCTTGCCCTCAATACCAAGCTTGGCTTTGTAGGAATACTGCACAAACTGGGTGCGGCCGGTCCACGGAACCCTCACGCCAAATACCTGCCCGGCGGAGGACTTCTCCGTGAGTCCTTGGATACCGAGGCTAAGCAAGACGACTTGCTCCTCGCGCTCGACTGCGTTGATTACCTGCGAAGTGGTTGACTCTACCGGCGCGGTGTACACCTCATGTGGTTGGCGCACGGCATACACACCTAAACCGGCACAGGCGAGTGAAAGAAGCACCACCAACGCGATGAGCGTGGTGCTGAGTTTGCGAGGAGACATGAGGCTTAGCCTTTCGTGCGTAGTAGAGATAGCTACGCTCCAGATTAGTCTCCGCAGTTTTAGTACACGTCACCTGCAACCACCGAGACGAGAGCCTGCTGCTCAGCGAAAGCAGCAAAAGCCATTAACAGGGTGTCGATATGCGTGCGCAGGTGACGATCCATGACCACCGAGCCCGACTTCCGAAGGCGTTCTTCGGCGGCTCCGTTGACGTCGCCAAGCACCAGCACAACCTGGCCGGGAAGAACACCAGCGAATTCTGTGGCGTCGACAATCACGCCGTCGCACGCACGCGCTTCCACTTCGCTACCGATCCACCGGGCAGAAACTCCTTGCGGCGCATAAGCGGCGATGTCATCAGCGAGCCGTTTGCTCATCATAAGCCCAAGGGTTATGGTCTTACGCATTTCAATCATCTTCCTTAATCGTGCATGACATGGCTTTTTGCCTTGACAAGCTACAGATTAAAGATTGAAGCGTTCACCGACCATGGTCATTTCATGCCGATACAATCAAGCCCATGGACAAGGAAGAACGCCAGCGCAGAATCATTTGGGCCGTTGACTCAGGAAGCAAAACGGTCAGCCAATTACAAGAACTCACCGGAGCTTCCGCTATTACCATCCGCCGCGACCTCACGGCGCTGGAAGAAGTAGGGGCCCTCGAACGATTTCACGGAGGAGCACGCCCCGCGGTTCGAAGGGGCGCCCGCTATCCCCTGGAGGTACGCCGAAAAGAGGATCCCGCCGGCAAACGGGCGATTGCTGCGGAGGCTGCCCGCCTCGTTGAACCAGGCTCCTGCGTGCTCGTTGACTCAGGGACAACACCAACTGCCGTTGCCCGCAATCTCGCCGGCATGGACATCACAGCACTAGCGATGTCCCTGTACGCGGGCGCAGCATTAGCCAAGACGCCGGGCAGTGACGTCATCATTCCCGGCGGAACCGTCAACAGCGACGATCTTGCGGTGTACGGGGCGGAAGCGGTTGAAACAGTCCTGTCTATGCGCTTCGACCTCGCGATTGTCGGAATCTGCGCGTGTACTCCGTCGGTAGGCCTTATGTCCCCGAACCTCACCGAGGCGACCATTAAGCGGGCCTATTTCCAAGCCGCCCGACGAGTCATCGTTGTCACCACACCAGAGAAATTCACGCGCATGTCAGCCCACCGCGTGGCCACATTTGATCAAGTAGACACGGTCATCACAACGACTGACCTATCCCAGGATCTAGCCCAGGATGTGGTCGATGCCGGCGCCAACCTCACGATGGTGCCGGTGGAAGGCGCCTAAAGCTGGAACTTTTCGACGATTTCAGTGCGACGCTTGTGCTCCATCCAGAAGGACAGGAACGGGACAACACCGGCAAGCGCCGTGGTGAACAACTTGCTCACCGGCCACATGACACGCGGCCCAAGAACCAGGATGGAAACGAGGTAGACCATATAGGCCACGCCGTGGGCTTGGGCAATGAGCGTGGCCCACGACGGCATTTCCATGCCTACGCCGTACTGCAGGATCATGCGCACAACCAAAATAAGAAGGAAGATACCGGTAACCGTGGCGGCGATGGAAAAGAACTTCAGCGGACCACGGATGCGGGCCTGGCGGTCTGGGTGGACGGCGTTGCTCACTGAGTTGCTCATTAATTCTCCTCTTCGGTGCCGCGACGGCGGCGCTGTTTGTTCATGGCGTTGAAGGTTTCCACATCAACCTGCGGCCGAGGTGGCAGGAAATCCTCGTCGATCTTGGTCACGGCTTGTTCCTTGGTTGACCTCACGCGCTTTGCTTCATACTGAGCTGGTTCTTCTCCCCGCTCGAGGGCTTCGTTCTCTGCATCGATACGCTCATTCTCGTAGCGCATAGCGGTGCGGTATGCGTAGACCACGAACACCGCGAAGAGCGGCCACTGGAAGGCGTATCCCAGATTTTGGAAGGTTCCCGAGCCAGAGCGGAACCGAGTCCACTGCCAATAGGCAAGGAACAAAAAGAGCACGACAAAGAACACGATGAGGACGATGTGCCACCATCGAACCTTCATCCGCTTTTTCGGTGCTGGGTTGGTGCTCACCCACAACAGCCTACCCACCACGCCGTGAAAAGTGGATTTCCTTCCGCGGCCTGCTGCCCTGTAGGCTAGTGGACGTTGCGCAGAGAAGGTAGTACTCCGCAGCAACAAAACCAGCGCCCGTGGCGGAATTGGCAGACGCGCTAGATTTAGGTTCTAGTGTCTTATGACGTGTGAGTTCAAATCTCACCGGGCGCACAATTTCAAACCCCGCTCGGCAAATTTCGAGCGGGGCTTTTGTTATTCCCAGTTCCGCGCGCTTAGGCTTGCCCGGCGAGGGCCGCCAAAGGTTCGCGCAGCTGCGCCAGTGCGCGGCCACGGTGCGACACCGCGTTCTTTTCCTCCGGGGACATTTCCGCGGCGGAACGGGATTCGCCCTCGGGCTGGAAGAGGGGATCGTAGCCGAAGCCATTTTCGCCCTGTGGAGCGGTGAGCAAGGAGCCTGGCCAGCGGCCCTCCACCACGTGCTCCTGGCCATCCGGGGTCACCAGCGCGCAGACCGACACGAAGGCAGCCGCGCGACGCTCTGCGGGTACGTGAGACATCTGCCCCAACAGCAAACGATTATTCGCTTCATCGTCGCCATGTCCGCCCGACCAGCGGGCCGAAAGCACGCCCGGCATGCCGTTGAGTTCTTCCACCGCGAGGCCGGAATCATCCGCAATCGTTGCCAAGCCGGTGTGCTTCACCCCGGCGCGCGCCTTAATCAGCGCATTATCGGCAAAGGTGCGGCCATCCTCCACGGGCTCCGGGTAAGCCTCCACCGCGGACAGGGGGAGCAGCTCGATGCCCGCGATGCCGGCGTCGGCGAGGATCTTCTCTAGTTCCTTGAGCTTCTTGGCATTATTCGAAGCGACGAGGAGCTTTACCATCCGAGGGCCGCCTTTTGAGCGTCGATAAGCTGGGCACAACCGGCCTGAGCCACGTCCAACATGTCGTTGAGCTCCGCGCGGCCGAACAGACCGTGCTCGCCGGTGCCCTGAATCTCAACGAAGTCTCCGCCTTCCTGCATCACCACGTTGAGATCGACCTCCGCGCGGGAGTCCTCTTCATAGGGCAGGTCGAGGCACACGTGGCCGTCAATGATGCCGACGGAAACAGCAGCGATGGGATCCAGCAGCGGCTCGCCCGGGACGACGCCTTCCTCCTTGAGGTAAGCAATCGCATCAGCCAGCGCCACATACGCGCCGGTAATCGACGCCGTGCGGGTACCGCCGTCTGCCTGCAGCACGTCGCAATCCAGCTGGATGGTGTTCTCCCCCAGCTCAGACAGGTCCACGGCGGCGCGCAGGCTGCGGCCCACCAGGCGGGAAATCTCGTGGGTGCGGCCCTTGACCTTGCCCTTCATCGACTCGCGCGGCATGCGCTCGTGGGTTGCAGAAGGCAACATGGCGTACTCAGCAGTCAGCCAGCCCTCGCCGGAATCCTTCTTAAAACGCGGCACCCCGAATTCCACGGAAGCCGTACACATGACTCGGGTGTTGCCGAACTCCACCAGCACCGACCCAGCCGGGTTGGTGGTGAAATTACGGGTAATGCGAACGCTACGGAGTTGGTCGAGCGCGCGACCATCAGCACGAGTGAAATCAGTCATGCCCACTACCCTACCGCGCGTGTTAAAAGTCGAGCTCCATCCCAGCGGCGCCGACGACGATCTCTCCGTCGAACTCGCGGGCAGCAGCAGCATATGTTGCGGCGACATCGCCCCACGGCTGCAGGTGAACAAGCACGAGCTTCTTTACCCCTGCCTCACGCGCTAGGCGCCCAGCTTCTGCTCCCGACATGTGCATGTCTGGAGCCTTATCCTCCGAAGTCTCGCCCCAAGCAGCCTCACAGAGGAAAGCATCCACGCCTTGGGCGGCCTCAACGAGTGCGGGCGTATAAGCGGAATCCGCCGAGTAACACACAGTTGCGCCGGTCTTCGTGTGCTCGACCCGCAGAGCATACGTTTCTACCGGGTGCACGGTACGGAAAGGCGTGATGTAGACATCGTCGACAAGCTGGCGCTCACGGTCCACCCACGGACTAAACGCAAAGGAATCACTCATATCATCCACCCCATCCGGGGCATCCGATGACAACCGACCCAAGTGGGTTTCAGTCGCCGCCGGGCCGAGGCAAAAATTGCGGGAAGCTGCCGGGGCCGTGGGGTGGAAGCGACGCCAGACCATCAGCGACGGGAAGTCTAGGCAGTGGTCAGCGTGGAGATGCGTTAATGCCACGTGAGCATCGCACGGATCCTGGAGTTCCTGCAGGCGAGCAAGCGTACCCGGGCCGAGGTCCATGATGATGGACGGAGCCGAGGGGAATGACAGGAGGTAGCCAGAGGCCGGATTACCCACAGTGGGCACCGACCCGGAACAGCCTAGGATGGTCAGCTTCATGCGTTCAATAGTTCCACGAAACAATGGGGGATGCGAGATTTGGCTCGATTGTACATCTTTGCCGGTGCTAAATCTTGGGTCCCAGGAATCGCGTAGCCAAACGCTCGAACGCCGCGTGGTCACCAGTGCACTCAAAACTGCGGGTTGGCACTTGCCCCGCCGGGGCAAGCATGTCCATGTTGGTGAGGATGCGCAAAACGTCCTTCGTGGTCTCCTCAGCGGAAGACACCAAGGTGACGTTGTCACCGATAGCGAGCTGGATGACGCCTGTGAGCAGCGGGTAGTGCGTGCAGCCGAGGACGAGTGTGTCGACCCCTGCCGATTGCAGCGGAGCGAGGTAGCCTTCCGCCACACCGAGGATCTGGCGCCCAGCGGTAATGCCGCGCTCGACAAAGTTCACAAAGTCCGGGCAAGCAACTGCCTCGCACTCGACGTTCGGGTTGACCGCAAAAAGATCTTGATAAGCACCTGAATTAATGGTGCCCTCCGTGCCGATCACGCCGATCTTGCCGTTGCGGGTGGTGGCAATGGCACGGCGCACGGCCGGACGAATCACCTCGACGACCGGAATGTCGTAGCGCTCGCGGGCATCGTGGAGGAAGGCTGCGGTGGCGGTGTTGCACGCAATCACCAGCATCTTGCAGCCACGCTCCACGAGTTCATCAGCAATCGCGGTGGACAGCTCACGGACTTGGGCAATGGGCCGCGGGCCATAAGGGGCACGGGCGGTATCGCCGATGTAGACGATGGATTCGTCGGGAAGCTGCTCAATGATTGTGCGCGCAACGGTGAGTCCGCCTACACCTGAATCAAAAATCCCAATGGGAGAGGTTGCATCAGCCATTAGTTCATCACTCCTCGAGGCGCAGGCTTAACCTTTCTCATCGGGTCATCAGAGGTGATCACCATGCCCGCAACGATGCCGCCAATGGCACCGAAAAGGTGGCCCTGCCAGCTCACTCCCTCATAGATGGGCAGCACGCCCCAGATGAGGCCGGAGTAGGCAAAACCAAGGCCTAAGCCAACGAGGAACTGGCTCAACGAGCGGTTAAAGATACCCCGCACGATAAGGTATGCCAACCAGCCATACACCACGCCCGAGGCGCCAATATGCGAGGTTCCCGGCCCGCCCAGCAGCCACGTGCCAACACCGGCGATGAGTACCACGATGATGGTGACCTCCCACCACGCCTTACGCCCGGATAGGCCAATCAGGAAACAAAACACCGCACCTGGCAGCGAGTTACCGATGAGGTGCTCAAAGTTTGCGTGGAGCAGCGGCGCGGTGAAGATCCCCCAGATACCGTTGAAATCCAACGGGTGAATGCCGTACTGCCCCAGCTCGCTTCCAAAGAACAGGAAGTTGATGATGTGGATGATCCACTCGACGGCCAGGAAGCCCACCGTTAAAGACGCAGCCGTTTTTAAACGTCCGGTCCGGGTGTAGTTCTTCGAGTCCCCCTTGTTGAGTACGGGTTGGTGCCCCGTTCCCGGTCCTGCCGGGCGGGGTTGGAAAGGGTTGGGCTCATGCGATTGCTGCTGGCCAAAGGGTCCACTCGTGGTCATAATGCCTCCAACTTTAGCAAGCGTGAGGCAAGGACTACGTCTCCAATCCCGGCCTGCGCTTCTGCTAGTCCATGATGACGTTGAGCAACGAATCCTGGCAGAAGGCCAGCCATTCCACGAGCGCATCGCGGTCTGCCCCGGGGGTATCCTGCGGCACGTCGCCAGCAGCGATGTAGAGGCGCAGGTCATTGAGGCCGGCGAGGAAAGCATGTGCCTCTTCCTCACTGATAGCCACCTCTACCCCGCCAGTGGGGCCAAGGGCGGTGTTAATCACCTGGAGATTCTCCAGCTTGGCGCGCGCGATGTCATTCTCGTGCAGCGAGCGCAGCAGCGAATTATCACCATCGAACTCCTCATCCCCTGGCTTCTGGAAGTCTGGAAAGAGACGGGCCAGTGACGGATCCTCCGGTGCTTCGGTGTGGCCAGTGGGCATGTCGAGCATGTCCGCTAATTCATCCTTCGGCGCTGACTGCGCGCGGGCGATGATGGCCTCGGAGACCGTCGCGGTGAGATCACCGAGGACTTCACGCTCCATGGGCTCGAATACGGTGGTGTACTTCGCACCACGCATGAAGGACTTTTTCTTCTTCCACGTCTGCATACTCTTATCCTGCCTGCTGCATCGTGGCCCACAGGCCGGCGACCTGTAGTTTCTTCACGTCAGCTTCAACCTTGTCGCGTTCACCCGAGGACACCGCCGCCTTACCTTCGGTATGGACTTGCATCATCAGCTCGTTAGCTCGCTTCTTGTCATAACCCAAAACAGTCTGGAACACGTAGGAAACGTAGCTCATTAGGTTGACTGGGTCATCCCAGACAATGCACATCCACGGCAGGTTTTCGCTCGTGGCGACGTCGACGTCAATCGCCTCATCCAGCTCCGGGGTGGCCATGGGCGAACTCATCACCACGACTGCGGACGTTTCGTTGTGCGCTTTCATGTCCTCTACACTAGCCAAATTTTTTCATCGCGCGAACAGTTATACTGTCTTCGACCTTTAACCTGATTGTCGTTTGCAGGTGGCATCGATGAATTCTTTCTCCCTTCCCCCAGCCGTTACTGACATTCTCGCGGGACGCCAACCCTCAAGAGAGGACCTTGTGCCTCTCGTGCAGCGCATCATCACCGTATTGGTCCTCGGTGGCACGCTCGTGACCGCCGTGCTCAGCTTGACCAGCCCCTCCGATAACGGCAGCTCACAGGATTCTGAGCCTCCCGCACCGGCGACGTGCGATTACGAGCTTCCCGACGTCCCCGTCCAACGCCAGCTCGCCACCATCCAAGATGAGCTCATAGAGGCGCTCAACACGTGGCGCAAGGAGGATGGTCTAGCCCCGCTGGTGCCCTGGATCGACCGCCAAACCGCAGCCCGCGAAAAGGCGGAGTGCAACGCGGTAACACACGAGGAAGGACCATCAGAAGAAAACGTGCAAATGGTCCAGCACCACCTTCCTTTGGACAAAGCTAGCGCCTATGAATTTGTCGAAGCCTTCCGAGCTTCCCCCTCCCACGTGGCCGCCTTGCGCGATCCCCGCATGACCACCGCTGCGGTGGGCACGGCTTACAGCGACGGCGAAGTCTACGTTGTCATTCAGCTCGAAGCATAGAACTGCTGATTTTTCGGTACGCGCTGAGTAGCATCTTCGATGTGACTACTACCTCAGACAACGTCCAGGATTCTGGGCTCGGGCCCAGCGATCGTTCTACGGCCCTGCTTACCGATAAGTATGAGCTGACCATGCTGCAGGCTGCGCTGCGCGATGGCTCCGCGCACCGCCAGGTGGCCTGCGAAGTGTTTGCCCGCCGCCTCCCCAACGAGCGGCGCTACGGTGTTGTCGCCGGCACCGAGCGTGTCCTTCGCGCAGTCCGGGACTTCCGCTTCACCGCTCAGCAGCTGGCGGAGATGGATTTCCTCGATGCAGAGACCAAGGAGTACCTGGCTAATTACCGTTTCTCCGGGCACATCGACGGATATCGCGAAGGCGAGCTGTACTTCCCCAACTCGCCACTGCTGACCGTGCGCGGAACCTTTGGCGAATGCCTGATCCTGGAAACCGTGATCCTGTCCATCATGAATTCCGATTCCGCCGTGGCCTCTGCGGCCTCACGCATGGTGGTGGCTGCGGATGGCCGCCCCATCATCGAGATGGGCTCGCGCCGCACGCACGAGTATGCCGCCGTCACCGCCGCCCGCGCCGCCTACTTAGCCGGTTTCCAGGCCACTTCCAACCTGGAAGCTGGCTACCGCTACGACATCCCGGTCTCCGGTACTGCGGCGCATGCATGGACGCTCGCGCACGTCAACGAAGACGGAACCCCGAACGAGGAGGCGGCATTCCGCGGGCAGATCGAAACCCTCGGCGTGGGCACCACCCTGTTGGTGGATACCTACGACATCACCAAGGGCGTGGAAACCGCCGTGCGGGTGGCCGGCCCCGAGCTGGGCGGCGTTCGCATCGACTCCGGCGATTTGGCCGCTGTCACCCGCCGCGTGCGTAAGCAGCTCGATGACTTGGGCAACCACAACACGAAGATCGTTGTCTCTTCCGACCTGGACGAGTTCGCCATCGCTGGCCTGCGAGGAGATCCCGTCGACGTCTACGGCGTGGGCACCTCGGTGGTCACCGGCTCTGGCGCCCCAACCGCCAGCATGGTGTACAAGGTCGTCGAGGTTGATGGCCATCCCGTGGCCAAGCGTTCCTCCTCGAAGAAGTCGCAGGGCGGGGCAAAGCGCTCCCTGCGCACCTACCGCTCCTCCGGGGTGGCCGTCGAGGAGCTCGTGCTCCCCTTCTCCGCCGAAGATCCAGACACCGGGACGCTGAGCACCCGCGACATGACGGTGCCGCTCATGCGCGACGGAGAGATCCTGGACAATCTGCCCACCCTCCACGAAGCCCGCGAGTACCTAGCCCAGGCCATCACCACTCTGCCGTGGGAAGGTTTGGCTCTGACCCGCGACGAGCCTGCGGTGCCGACCCGCTTCATCGGGTTCGGCTCATAGGATGCGTGCGGGAGGCAACCGACTAGACTGACTCAAATGCAGGACTCAACGGTTGACCTCCTTGACGCCGCCGTCTCCGCCCTCGGAGGTGCGCGGCGTGCCGGCCAGGTGCGCATGGCGGAAGCCGTGACCACCGCGCTGGAAAAAGAGCGCCACCTCGCCGTGCAAGCTGGAACGGGTACGGGTAAATCACTGGCTTACCTCGTCCCTGCTTTTCGCCACGCGCAAGAGACCGGGCACACCGTGATTGTTTCCACGGCCACGCTGGCACTGCAACGCCAGCTGGTGGAACGAGACCTGCCGCGCCTCGCCGAGGCCCTCGAACCGCACCTGGAAAAGAAGCCGACCTTCGCCATCATGAAGGGGCGTTCCAACTACGTCTGCCTCAACAAAGTCTCCCGCGCCGCTGAACTTGACGACGAAGACGCCCTGCTTGACCAGGACGCCATCTCCAGCCTCGGACGCCATGTCCAGCGCGTCTACGAGTGGGCGGAGGACACCGAGACGGGCGACCGCGAGGACCTCGAACCGGGAGTGCCCGATCTAGCCTGGCGGCAGGTCTCCGTCACCTCCAATGAGTGCCTTGGTGCTACCCGCTGCCCGCACGGCGAGGACTGCTTTGCGGAGCTCGCGCGGCGCCGCGCGGCGGACGTCGACATCGTCGTCACCAACCACGCGCTGCTCGCCATCGATGCGGTGGCAGACATCAACATCCTGCCGGAGCACGATGTCGTCATCATCGATGAGGCACACGAGCTGGACGGCCGCATCACCTCGGTCTCTACCGCCGAGATCACCGGGCGCGCCCTCAAAATGGCGGCCAACCGCGCCAAGTCCCTCGGCGCCAATGGCAAAGACCAGCGGCTGAGCGAACAAGCCAATGAACTGAGCCAACTACTCGGTGAATTCACGCCGGGCCGCTGGACCGATCTTCCGGAGGAAGCCAAGCAGCAACTCATGGGTCTCGCGGACACGTTAAGCGACTGCCGCGAGACCATCGCCCGCGCCCCCGAGGGCGAACAGGCCCAGGACCCGGAGAAATCTGCCGAGCGCCAAAACCTGGCCAATCACCTCGGCAGCCTCGTCGAAGCCATCGCCCGCATCCTCGACGTCTTCGCCACCGGTGACCCCGCAGCACACGCCGACGTGGTGTGGCTGGAACGCGATGAGCGCACGCTGAACGACACCCTGGCCGTTGCCCCTCTCTCCATCGCCGGCATGTTGCACGAAAAGCTCTTCGGCGAACAGACCGTGGTGCTAACCTCCGCCACGCTTGCCTTGGGCGGGCGCTTCGACGCCATGGCCGCGCAATGGGGCCTGCCCAAAGGCACATGGGATAGTCTCGACGTGGGCTATCCTTTCGACCCCGCCCGCAGCGGCATCCTTTATACCGCAGCACACCTTCCGCAGCCGGGCCGCGACGGACTCAGCCCGCAGACCCTTAAGGAAATCCGCGAGCTCATCATGGCCGCGGGCGGGCGCACCCTCGGTCTCTTTTCCTCACGCCGGGCCGCACAACAAGCAGCCGAGGAGCTCAAGCCCACGCTCCCCTTCGACATTTACCTTCAAGGCGAGGACTCCATCGGCGCGCTCGTGGAGAAGTTCACGAAGAACGAGAACTCCTGTCTGTTCGGCACGCTCACTCTCTGGCAGGGTGTCGACGTCCCGGGACCCGCGTGTTCCCTGGTGCTCATCGACCGTATCCCCTTCCCCCGCCCGGATAATCCCCTGATGCAAGCGCGCACCGAAGCAGCTAAGGCAGCTGGGCGCAATGGTTTCATGGAGGTATCTGCCACGCACGCGGCGCTGCTTATGGCCCAGGGCGCGGGCCGCTTGCTGCGCTCCACTGCGGACCGCGGGGTCGTCGCAGTCCTCGATAGCCGCTTGGAAACCAAGCGCTATGGCTCCTACCTGCGAGCCTCCATGCCGCAGATGTGGCCCACGAGCGACCCGCAGGTCGTGCGCGGGGCGCTCAAGCGCCTGGTTGAGGCCCGCTAGGGGCGGCGCAGCGCGCACACCGTGGCTGAGTCTGGGGCGACCTCGGTGAAACCGGCGTCATGCACCACCACCGCTCCCTGACGCGTACAAGCCACGGCGAAGTCCGCATGAGGGATTTCGCGCACGGACAGCACAAAGTCCTGTGCCGCCCAGTCCTCCACTTCCTCGGCGCTCATCGCCGCGGCCAGTAGCATTGAGCCGTGCCCTACTTGTGCTGCGGCCTTTCCCGCGCTCATGGCGAGGGAGGCGTCGACGTAGATCACGGGGGCGTCGCCAAGCGCGGGCCCTGGCTCATCCTGGGGCAGATCGGTGTGGCCGATCTGTAGCTTCGCCACGAGCGGGTGCACGTCCTGCACCGCCGAGGGAAGGAAGACGCGCGCGCGATCATCCACGGTGACGCCCGGCAGGGACTGCACATCGCGCCAGGCCTTGTTGCGTGCGCGGCGCGCCACCTTGCGGATGCGGTGCCCGTACCACTGCCCTAGGGCCTCGGCGAAGGCCCCATCCTGGCCAGCCCTCTCATCGAGACAGAGCTTGACGACGCCTTTAGCTGCCGCCTCGAGCACCTCCGTGCGCGCGGGCGGATCCTGCTTGGGCAGGTTAAGCGCGATCTGCATCGCCTGAATGGTCTCGGGTTTGTTCGGGTCCTCAGGGTCATCGCGCCAACTGCGCTCGCTGCACGCAGCCGCAAGACGGCGATGGGCCTCGCGGAGATTACTCACTGGCAACTTCTTCCATCGGGATACCGAGGATCTGCAGGATCTCATCCATGTACGGGTGGTTGACGGAGGTATCCGCAACCTGGCGAAGCGCTGGCTTGGCGTTGAAGGCAATGCCCAAGCCGGCGGCGGAAATCATGTCGATATCGTTAGCGCCGTCGCCGACGGCAACGGTCTGCAGCATGCTCAGACCCGAATCCGCAGCGAATTCGCGCAGGAACTTCTCCTTGGCCTTGCGGTCCACCACGTCACCGATGACGCGGCCGGTGAGCTTACCGTCCACGATTTCGAGGGTGTTGGCGCGCACGTAGTCGAGGTCGAGTTCCCGTGCTAAATCCTCGAGGACTTGGATAAAGCCGCCAGAGACTACCGCAACGCGGTATCCCATGCGCTTGAGGGTGCGGATGGTGGTCCGCACGCCCGGGGTCAGGCAAATATCGGCGGCGGTTTCTGCGATGACGGACTCCGGCAAACCTTCCAGGGTGGCGACGCGCTCGCGTAGGGATTGCTCGAAGTCCAGCTCGCCGCGCATCGCGCGCTCCGTCACTGCGGCAACCTCGGCTTCCTTGCCGGCGTGGGCGGCCAGCATTTCGATGACCTCGCCGGTGATAAGGGTGGAATCGCAGTCAAAGCAGATAAGCCGCTTCGAACGGCGCTGCAGGCCGGAGCGCTCGATGGCGATGTCGACACCTTGCTCGGTAGCTAGGCGGGCCAGCATGGCGCGCACAGGATCGGCAGCACCATCGATCGTGATATACAGCTCCAAGCCATTGAGCGGATAAGTGGAGAGCCCGCGGATACGGTCGATGTTGACGTTGAGGTTAGCCAGTTCCTTAGCAATGGCGGACATCTGGCTGGCGTTGAGCTGGCGTCCCAGAACCACGACGACGTGCGTCGAGCGCGGGCGTGAGGTTGACTCTTCTTCTCGCAGATCCACGTTGATGGACTGCGCGTAGATGCTCAGCGTATTTCGCAATCCCTGCTCCAAAGCCTCGAGGCGCGAGGAACGAACCCGGATGTAGGCGGACAGCGAAATCCGACCGGAGAAGATAGCTTGCTCGGCGTCGACGAGCTCCACATCATGAGAGCCCAGTACGCGGAAGAAGGCCGCCGACACGCCTGGCTTATCGGGGCCGGAGGCGGTAACAACGGCGAAGACTTGTTCACTTTGATTATCCACGGGGCTTATTATCTCACACCACGTTCGTGACCTTTTCACCTACGGCAAACGCCGCCTCCCCATCGCAGTGATGGGGAGGCGGCGTTTTCAGGAGTACTCAGCTAGTGAGTGCTTAGTGGCCGACGTGTGCTTCCTCGCGAATGCGCTTAACCATGTGCGGGTAGTGCAGCTCGAAGGCCGGGCGCTCGGAACGAATGCGCGGCAGCGACACGAAGTTGTGGCGCGGCGGCGGGCAGGAGGTGGCCCACTCGAGGGAGTTGCCATAGCCCCACGGATCGTCCACGGTGACGATCTCACCGTAGCGCCAGGACTTGAAGACGTTCCAAATCAGCGGGATAACCGAGGCGCCGAGGACGAAGGAGAAGATGGTGGAAATCTGGTTGAAGACCGTGAAGCCATCAGACTCCAGGTAGTCGGCGTAACGACGCGGCATACCCATGTTGCCCACCCAGTGCTGAACCAGGAAGGTGCCGTGGAAGCCGATGAAGGTCAGCCAGAAGTGAATCTTGCCCAGGCGCTCATCGAGCATGCGGCCGGTCATCTTCGGGAACCAGAAGTACAGGCCAGCGAAGGCGGAGAACACCACGGTGCCGAAGAGGGTGTAGTGGAAGTGAGCAATCAAGAAGTAGGACTCAGCAAGGTGGAAGTCCAGTGCCGGGGAGGCCAGCATAATACCGGTCATGCCGCCGAAGAGGAAGGTTGCCAGGAAGCCCATGGCGAAGATCATCGGGGTATCCCAGGTGATGTGGCCCTTCCACATGGTGCCGACCCAGTTGAAGAACTTCACGCCGGTCGGAACCGCAATGAGGAAGGTCATGAAGGAGAAGAACGGCAGCAGAATAGCACCGGTCACGAACATGTGGTGAGCCCACACGGCCATGGACAGCGCACCGATTGCCAGCAGGGCGAAGACCAGACCGATGTAGCCGAAGACCGGCTTGCGAGCGAAGACCGGGACAACCTCAGAGATGATGCCGAAGAACGGGAGTGCCAGGACGTAGACCTCCGGGTGGCCGAAGAACCAGAAGAGGTGCTGCCACAGGATGCCGCCGCCGTTGGCGGAGTCGAAGATGTGGCCGCCCAGCTTGCGGTCATAAAGAACACCCAGCGCCGCAGCGGTCAGCAGCGGGAAGATCATCAGAACGATGACAGATGCGGTAAACACTGCCCAGGTGAAGACCGGCAGACGGAACATGGTCATGCCCGGTGCACGCAGGGTGAGGACCGTGGTGATCATGTTGATGGCGGAAGCAATGGTACCGACACCGGTAGCGCCCACGCCGACGATCCACATGTCGGCGCCGATACCCGGGGTGTGAACCGAGTCAGACAGCGGGACGTACATGGTCCAGCCGAAGTCAGCAGCGCCGCCCGGGGTCAAGAAGCCCGCGAGCATCACGACGCCGCCGGTCAGGGTAATCCAGAAACCGAAAGCGTTCAGACGCGGGAAGGCCACATCCGGTGCGCCAATCTGCAGGGGCAGAACATAGTTACCGAATGCCCACACCACTGGTGTTGCAAACAGCAGCAGCATGACGGTGCCGTGCATGGTGAAGAGCTGGTTGAACTGCTCGTTGGACAGGAACTGCAATCCTGGGGTGAAAAGCTCAGCGCGAAGCAGCAGAGCCATGAAGCCACCGAGGAAGAAGAAGCTGAAGGCCATGATCATGTACATGATGCCCAGCTGCTTGTGGTCGGTGGTGGTTAGCAACATCCACGCCTTGGAACCGGTCTTTGCGTTACCAGTCGGCTCCGGACGTGTAGGCGCGACGTAATCGTCGAGCCGTGGCGCCACAGCGGTCATAAAATCCTCCTGAAGAACAAGCGTCTAACCACATCGGTATCACGCGTTTTATCGCGCCACACGCCCAGTGATTAAACACCTAGGTTTACTCGCCTTATATTAGGGCACCTCAGGGCCAAATTTCCAGCGCTCTGATATTCCCCATAGCCCTTGTTAGCCCCGTTTTATCCGGATAACCCCTTGTACGTGGCAGACCTGCCACGCCATGCCCCACCAGGCGGTGATCTAGAACACAGATGGTCGGGTGTGTCGGCCCCTAAAACCCGAAAACGCACCCCCTGAAAGAATCAAACTTTCGGTTGATCGTTCTAGGAGGTGCGGCGTGGCAGTGGATGCTACTTAGAAGTCCCAGTCCTCGTCGGTGGTTTCCTCCGCCTTGCCAATCACGTAGGAGGAACCGGAGCCAGAGAAAAAGTCATGGTTCTCATCCGCGTTCGGAGACAAGGAGGACAGGATGGCCGGGGACACGCGGGTTTCATCAGCCGGGAAAAGCCCCTCGAAGCCTAGGTTATTGAGCGCCTTGTTGGCGTTGTAGCGAAGGAAGCGCTTTACATCCTCGGTCCAGCCCAACTCATCGTAGAGATCCTCGGTGTAATCGATCTCGTTCTCGTAGAGTTCATAGAGCAGGTCGAAGGCGTAGCCCTTCATCTCTTCCTGCTCCGACTCCGAGAGCTTCTTGTAGCCCTGCTGGAACTTGTAGCCGATGTAATAGCCGTGGACGGCCTCATCGCGGATGATGAGGCGGATGATATCGGCCGTGTTCGTCAGCTTTGCGCGCGACGAGAAGTACATCGGCAGGAAGAAGCCTGAGTAGAAGAGGAAGGATTCCAGCAAGGTGGACGCAACCTTCTTCTTCAGCGGGTCATCGCCCTGATAGTAGGACATAACGATTTTTGCCTTGCGCTGGAGGTTTTCATTCTCCTCGGACCAGCGGAAGGCGTCGTTGATCATAGGAGTCGACGCCAACGTCATGAAGATATTGGAGTAGGACTTCGCGTGAACGGACTCCATGAAGGCGATGTTGGTATAGACCGCCTCTTCGTGGAGAGTGGTGGCGTCGGGAAGCAGCGATACCGCACCGACGGTGCCCTGGATGGTATCGAGCAGAGTGAGACCAGCGAAGACACGCATGGTGGTCTCCTGCTCCTTCTCAGTCAGAGTTTTCCAGCTCTGGATATCGTTAGACACCGGCACCTTTTCCGGAAGCCAGAAGTTACCGGTGAGGCGATCCCACACCTCGAGATCCTTCTCATCTGGAATCGTGTTCCAGTTAATCGCCTTCACCGGAGCCTCGTGGCTAGCGATGTAATCGTCGTACTCGTGAGACACGCACGTCACCTCGTCTTACTAGTTATTGTGAGTCTGGTGCCATGGTACCCGGTAAAACTAGGGGCCAAAATTCCTGCGTGTTTTATACTTAAGCCCTGTTCACACGCCCCCGAATGTCGATGGAGGTACCGGCTCCCCGTGACTGAGCCCTCCGCTCCCCTACTCAGCACCGTTCTAGACACCATGGGCGCCGACATCGTCAGCGGCACCCTTGCCGCCGGTGAGCGTTTTACACTCACCGATCTCTGCGCGCGTTTCGGAGTTTCCCGAACCGTAGCCCGCGAGGCAATGCGCGCACTAGAGCACTTAGGCATGGTCTCTTCTTCACGCCGCGTAGGTATCACGGTGCTCCCCATCAGCGAGTGGGCGGTCTATGATCCCGCCATCATTTCGTGGCGCCTGAGCTCAGAGAAATCCCGCGACAGGCAGCGCTCCTCACTCAACGAACTGCGCCTTGCCATCGAGCCCGTCGCCGCCGGCCTCGCTGCGCTGCATGCGTCCCAAGAAGACAAGGAAGAGATCTTAGAGCTGGCCCAACGCCTCCAAGACACGCCAACGCGGCGCGTCGGTGAGCACCTCGCTACCGACCTGCGTTTTCATGCCATGGTTCTCCATGCCTCGGGCAATGAGATGTTTTCAGCTCTCAGCCCCTATCTGCTGTCCATGGTGCGCGGGCGTTCCCTCTTTGGCTCCCGCAAACGCAACCCCACGGCCGGCACCGAACAGCGCCACCTGGACCTAGCGGAAGCAATCCACCGCGGCGACTCCCCCGAGGCAGAAAAAATCGCACGCGCCATCCTAATTGAGGCGCGTGCGAACAAGGACTAACAAGAACTAGAGCATGCAGGAAACGCAGCCCTCAACCTCGGTTCCCTCCAGAGCCATCTGGCGCAGGCGGATGTAGTAGAGGGTCTTAATACCCTTTCGCCATGCGTAGATCTGGGCGCGGTTGATATCGCGGGTAGTGGCGGTGTCCTTGAAGAACAGCGTCAGCGACAGACCTTGGTCAACGTACTTCGTGGCCTCGGCGTAGGTGTCGATGATCTTCTCGTAGCCGATCTCATAGGAGTCCTTGAAGTACTCCAGGTTGTCGTTGTCCATGTGCGGCGCCGGATAGTAGACGCGGCCAATCTTGCCTTCCTTGCGGATTTCAATCTTGGAGGCGATCGGGTGAATCGAGGACGTCGAGTTGTTGATGTACGAAATCGATCCGGTCGGCGGCACTGCCTGCAGGTTGCGGTTGTAGATGCCGTGCTTGGCGACGTCCGCCTTCAGCGCAGCCCACTCCTCCGCCGACGGGGTGTGAATCGAGGACTTAGCGAAGAGCTCCTTGACCTTTTCCGTGCGCGGAGCAAAGTCAGCCGGATCATAACGGTCGAAGAACTCACCGCTGGCATAGTCAGACTCGGGGAACTCGGTGAAGTACTCGCCACGCTCGCGGGCCAGCTTGTTGGACGCACGCAACGCGGCGTACATGATGGCGGCGAAGTAAGCGTTGGTGAAGTCCAAGCCTTCATCGGAGCCGTACTCAATGTGCTCGCGGCCAAGGTAACCGTGCAGGTTCATCTGCCCCAGGCCAATCGCGTGGGAATCATCGTTGCCCTTGCGCACGGAGGGAACGGAGTCGATAGAGGTCTTGTCCGACACAGCCGTCAAGCCACGGATAGCGGTTTCCACTGTCAAGGCGAAGTCCGGGGAATCCATGGTAGCCGCGATATTGAGGGAGCCAAGGTTGCAGGAAATATCGCTACCCAAGGTCTTGTAGGTAAGGTCGTCGTTAAGCTCTGACGGGGCGTTCACCTGCAGAATCTCGGAGCACAGGTTCGACATGTTGATGCGCCCGGTCTTGACCGGGTTGGCGCGGTTCACGGTGTCCTCGAACATGATGTACGGGTAACCGGACTCGAACTGCAGCTCCGCGACGGTCTGGAAGAAGTGGCGAGCGTTGATCTTCTTCTTGCGGATACGCGGATCCTCGACCATCTCTTCGTAGTGCTCGGTGATGGAAATATCGCCGAAGGCCTTGCCGTAGACGCGCTCGACATCGTACGGGCTGAACAGGTACATGTCATCGTTACGCTTTGCCAGCTCGAAGGTGATGTCGGGGATCACGATGCCAAGCGAAAGGGTCTTGATACGGATCTTCTCGTCCGCATTCTCACGCTTGGTGTCAAGGAAGCTCATGATGTCCGGGTGGTGCGCATTGAGGTACACCGCACCAGCGCCCTGGCGAGCGCCCAGCTGGTTGGCATAGGAGAAGGAATCCTCCAACAGCTTCATCACGGGGATGACGCCGGAAGACTGGTTCTCGATGTGCTTGATGGGCGCGCCAGATTCACGGATGTTGGACAGCAACAGGGCCACGCCGCCGCCGCGTTTGGACAGCTGCAGAGCGGAGTTAATAGAGCGCCCAATCGACTCCATGTTGTCCTCAATACGCAACAGGAAGCAGGACACCAGCTCGCCACGCTGGGCCTTGCCGGCGTTGAGGAAGGTCGGGGTAGCCGGCTGGAAGCGGCCTGTCATGATTTCATCCACGAGATGCTCAGCCACCTCCGTGTCACCATCAGCCAAGAAGAGTGCGGTCATGGACACGCGGTCTTCGAAGCGCTCGAGGTAGCGGCGGCCGTCGAAGGTCTTCAGGGTGTACGACGTGTAGTACTTGTAGGCGCCAAGGAAGGTCTTAAAACGGAACTTAAAGGCATAGGCACGCTTGAACAGGGATTTGATGAATTCGAAGTCGTACTGCTCGATGAGCTCTGGCTCGTAGTACTTGTTTTCCACCAGGTAGCGCATCTTCTCTTCCAAGTCGTGGAAGTAGACAGTGTTCTGGTTGACGTGCTGGAGGAAGAATTGGTTCGCGGCCTCGCGGTCCTTGTCGAACTGAATGTTGCCGTTCTCGTCATACAAGTTCAGCAGCGCGTTAAGTGCATGATAATCCAGTTGCTCGGCCGGCTTCACAGGTTCGGCGACGGTCTTACCCAGTTGCGTGGTCACGACGTTCACGGGCCTTTCTTTGCTATGGCGAAATGGAGAGACGAAATAGTACGGATGAGGCTTTAGGCGGCTAAACCTAAAGCTGCCGCGTTGGCCAGGAGGCCTTCACGGCAAATTGTGACATCTTCCTCGGTTCCGAGAAGCTCGAAGCGATACACATAAGGAACCTTACACTTGGCGGCGATGACGTCACCCGCCTTGCCAAAGTCACTGCCGAAGTTACTGTTTCCTCCGGCTACAACGGCGCGAATGAAGCTGCGGTTGTGTTCATCATTCAGGAAACGAATGACTTGTTTGGGTACAGGCCGCGTGTTCTGCCCGCTTATCGACGCCCCTCCCCCGTATGTCGGGCAGACCAAGACATAAGGTTCATTCACGGTGAGGGGCTCGTCATTAAGACGCAGCGGGATGCGTGCGCTGGGAAGGCCGAGCTTCTCGACGAAGCGGTGGGTGTTTTCCGTAGCGGAAGAGAAATACACGACCAACATGGCGTTAACCTAGGCGCTCGCCACCATCGCAGTGAGGGCCTTGATGCGATCCGGGCGGAAGCCGGACCAGTGCTCGCCGTGCGCTTCCACGACCGGCGCTTGGACGTATCCGAGGGCCATGACATAGTCGCGGGCATCATCATCGAGGGAGATATCCACCAACTCGTACTCGAGACCAGCACGGTCGAGAGCCTTCTTGGTGGCGTTGCACTGGACGCAAGCGGGCTTAGTGTAGACAGTGATGCTCATGTGACGTTCCTTTGGCTTCCTTCGGCGCTACACGCGGAGTGACTGTTGAATTCGATACTGGCAGAGCGTTCAACGGCTCTGCCCACAGGCTCTGAACAGCGATATCGGACCGCCGTTCAAGCAACATCAACGACACTATACTTTGTGCCCGCACCCCGCAACTAGCACTACATGTAGTAGTTACATGCCTGGTATTCCCAGGATGTAACTTGGCCCGACCCCACATGTTGACACCCCATCACTCCGCCCGTCCCCACGGCGGTAACTACACCGTTGATATTCCCTGCACGTTTACCGAAGATTCACTTAGTTTGTGACAAAGTCCACAAAAGGGCACGGCTCTAGGCCACGCCCTCGATACCGGCCCCTTTATTGCCAATGAAATCTAATCAAGCATTGGCTCGACACAGGTTCCAGAATCAGCCCCTTGCCCCGCCTCGCGGGTCAGACCAAAGAGGACCTGGCTCATCGTCATGGGATCCCGCGGCAGGTCCGGATGCAGCGGCTCCGCTCCGCACAGCTCCCCTAGATCGATGTTGACCACGTCGGCACCGTCGACAGGTGTAAGCATGGAGGAAGAGTTCGGGGTCACCGTGACGTCGGCAGGCGAATAGATCGAGGTATAGAGCGGCCCCGGCGCCGTATCAGGCAGCGCGTTGAGGTTCTCCATGAACTCGGAGCCGACAACTTGCTGGATGCCTGCAGAGCTCGCCAAGAACCGAGCAAAGTGTGGCATCGCCGCAATCATCTTGGCCAGAACCTCGCCCATCCCGTTGAGGGTTGTGCCATGGAGGTTGCCACCAATGGCCACAGCGTGGGAAACGTGCTCAGCCGAACCGTACATCTGCGTGTAGGTCTTGATGTGCAGCCCACCCTGCAAGTGACCCACCAGATTAACCTTGTCGCTTCCGGTCACCTCGCGCACGTAATCAATCTGCCCTGCAATTTCGCGCGCAGACTCATCCAAGTCCGCAATCGCCTTGGCACGAGGATTCGCATTCTGCAGCGTCACGTCGTCCGCGCCGTAGTCAAAGGCCCACACGCACATCCCCTCCTCCTGCAGGACCGGGATCAGTTCGTTCCACGTCGAGGAATTGTCCGACGTGCCGTGGAGAAGCACCACCGGCTCACGCACCTCGCCGCTCGGCTCGCACGAGGGATCATTGATTCCCAGCGAGGAATCCGCCAAGCTTTCAAACTCAAAGTCCGCAGCATGAGCTACCGGAACAGTGAACCCAACTGCAGCAGCACACACCGCCGCCACGAGACGCTTCTTCATTATTCTTCTTTCTTTCAACTATCTTTCGGACCCCTGCTGAAGTCCGCCCGATAATTATATTCATTAAATCGCATCTGCCCAGGCACGTGGGCATAAAAAATCCGCCCTCCCCACAAAGCGGGGAAGGCGGAGACGAGGAAACTCGTTTCTTAGCCCTGGCGAGCCTTGAAGCGCGGATCCTTCTTGTTGATCACGAAGACCTTACCGTGGCGGCGAATAACCTGGGCGCCCGGCTTCTTCTTCAGCGACCGAAGCGACTTGCGAACCTTCATCGGGCGCTCCTTTCGTTATGCGCAATCTTGATGCGATTGATTAGTTCAAAGCATAGCTGGGAAGACACCCAGCAATGACACGAGGAAAAATGTTACCCCACACGCGCGTCATTACCAAAACACTCAGCTTTCGGAGTAGCGGGAGCGCAGCTGCTCGGCAACATCCTCGAGGCTCTCCCCCGCCGTTTCCGGAACGAGTGCGCGGGTATATCCCACCGCAACGAGGCCTAAGACCGCGAAGATTCCAAAGGCCAGCGAACCTCCGAGCCACTCCACCACCGGCAAGAAGAACTGCGCCACCGCCCAGTTACTCACCCACAGCGCCAGCCCGGCGATTCCCATGCCCACCCCTCGAACCTCAGGCGGCACGATTTCTGACATGAGCAACCACGTGGCCGGGGAGACCGCCGCCTGTTGGAAGGCAATGAATGCCGCCATGCACGCCAACGACAGCATGGCCAGCGGAATGGAGTCATGGACGAAATGATAGTCCACCGCGAGGACCACGAGCGAGACCACGTTTCCGCCTAGGCCCGCCAACAGCAGCCGGCGGCGTCCCAGCCGGTCAATCACGCGCATGCCCACGAGGCACGCCACGACGGACACCGCACCGATCACCATCGACGTATATACCGAGTTAGTGGTGGAGATACCCACCTGGTTCATCATCGTGGGCGCAAAGTACACGATGGCGTTCACGCCCGTAATCTGCTGGGTCAAGCCCATGAGCATGGCGAGTGCGATGGCCCAGCGCATCCAGCGGTGGCGTCGCACAGCGTTCCATTCACCCGTGCTCGGCCGCGCGCCAGTTTCCAGCTCCGCTCCCTGCGCACCGACCCGAGCGCTGACCGCGGCAGCTTCACGCGGTCGCCCTTGTGCCGCGAGCCATGCCGGGGTATCGGGCAGGAAGACCATGCCGAGCGCCAGCGCCGCGCCCGGGACCGCGGCCAGCCCCAGCATCCAATGCCAGCTGCCGCTTGCAGCCAACAGCGAGTTCACGCCATACGCCAGCAGCTGCCCCACGACGATCATGAGCGTATTGAGGGAGACCATCCGGCCCCGCACAGCCGCCGGGGTGATTTCGGAGATATACATCGGGGAGACGATCGACACCGCGCCCACTGCCACGCCGAGGAATGTGCGGGCGGCAGCGAGTTCAGCGGCCGAGCTTGAAAGCGCGCACCACACGGAACCAGCCACGAAGATGAGTCCACCGGCGATGAGGGTGCGACGCCGCCCGATCATGCTCGCCACTCGCCCAGCTGCCAGCGCGCCGACAGCCGCCCCAACCAACAGCATCGAGGTCACCAGCCCCTCCTCGTGGGCGGACATGCCGAATTCCGGCCCCACGAAGAGGAGGGCGCCGGACATCACTCCGGTGTCATACCCAAAGAGCAGGCCACCCAGGGCGGCGACACCTGCGACCATCATGACGTACGTATCTTTGTTCACGGGTTCCTATTGTCGCAGGCGGCTACCATTGGCGTCATGTCACATGAATCCATAGACCTCCAGCACGACATCATCAAGGCCCTCGGCGTAAAACCCAGTATCGATCCGGCAGAAGAGGTTGAGCGCCGCGTCGCATTTTTGGTGGACTACCTACGCACAACCGGCGCGAAGGGCTTTGTCCTAGGCATCTCTGGCGGCCAGGACTCCACCCTGGCTGGGCGCTTGGCACAGCTGGCGGTGGCCCGCGTCGACGGCGCGGACTTATGGGCCGTGCGACTTCCCCACGGCGTACAGGCCGACGAGGATGACGCACAGATCGCCCTCGACTTTATCGAGCCCGACCACTGCCTCACCGTCAACATCGCCGAGGCCACCGCGGCTCTCGACGGCGCCGTGGCCAACGCCCTACACCAGGACTCCCTGGGGGACTTCAATCGAGGCAACCTCAAGGCCCGCCTGCGCATGGCCGCGCAGTACGCGCTGGCCGGCGAAGTCGGCGCGCTGGTCATCGGCACAGACCACGCCGCCGAAAACGTCACCGCCTTCTTTACCAAGTGGGGCGACGGCGCTGCCGACGTCCTGCCCCTCGCCGGGCTCAACAAGCGCCAGGGGGCTCAGCTTCTGAAGCATCTCGGCGCACCAGATTCCACGTGGAAGAAGGTTCCCACCGCAGACCTAGAGGATGACCGCCCCTTGCTCTCTGACGAAGAAGCGCTCGGCGTCACCTACTCCCACATCGACGACTACCTCGAGGGGAAGGACGTGCCTGCCGCCGCCCAATCGCGCATCGAGACCCTGTGGCGCCGCGGCGCCCACAAGCGCACCATGCCGCCTGGGCCGCAATAATCTTCTGCCTGTTGCAGTGCGCTCTTAAGCAATGGAATCGCGCTAACGCAACGCGTCGAGCGTGGCCTCCGCCGCCTGTTCGAGCGGGCCGTAATACGCGGGCCCATGCGTTAAGGAATGCACCGCCAGCGGGTGCAGCTGATGCATGGGCACCCAATTCTCGTATTCCTTGGGCGCCCCGTACCCGCGGAGGATTTCCTCGTAGAACGGCGTGCCAAACAGTTCGAGCATGGCGAGGTCCGTCCACGGGTGACCGCCGTGTGCAGCTGGGTCGATCATCACGGCCGAAACGTCAGTAAACAGTACGTTACCTGCCCACAGGTCACCGTGAATGCGAGCCGGTTTCACGTCCCAGTCGGCAGTTTTTATGGCCTCGCATGCTTGCCGGACAACCCCCTGCACCCCCTGAGGCAGTCCTCCCACGAAAGGCAGCACGCGCTGCTCAGCGTAGAACTCACCCCAGGATTCGCATGGTTCGCAGGGCTGCTCCACGCGCCCAATGAAGTTCGCGCCCTCCCAGCCCGCCGGTGGCGCGCCGAAGGCGGGCGCTCCCGCTTCATGGACCGTGCGCAGCGCAGCGCCAAAGGCGCGGGCAGCAGGGGCGCTCGGCCGCGCCTGCTCCACCCGCCGCGTGCTAATAGAAGTAGAGGTGACTTCGGTGACGTCCACAACGACGGCGGCAAGCGCCTGTGCCAGCCATCTCAACCCAGCAGCCTCGGCGCCAGCTTGATCAGGACGGGACACGGTCTTGGTGAATACATCCATGGCCCCAGCATAGAAAAAGGCCGCCCCCATTCAAGGAGACGGCCGAAAGTGGAGCTAACGGGATTCGAACCCGTGACCCCCACACTGCCAGTGTGGTGCGCTACCAACTGCGCCATAGCCCCAGAGCTGTATTGAATTATGAAGTGGAGCTAACGGGATTCGAACCCGTGACCCCCACACTGCCAGTGTGGTGCGCTACCAACTGCGCCATAGCCCCTCATACGAGGTGCAACCTTTGTGATTGCAACTCGTATCAATATATCTTCTCCGTTTTCACTCACCAAATCGCGAGTTTAGGTGCGGTATTTGCACGCCCCTACTTAGCTGCGACGAGGTCGACCCACTCCATGATGGAGGTCTTGTCATCCTCCGGAATGTCCTTGCCGTCCTTGATGATGCGCGGCGAGGACACGCTGCCGGTGTCGGCTTCCAGCTTCTCGTAGTTCGCGGTAACTAGGGCGTTACCCTTGCCCACCGGTGCATCCTCGATGGCCTTGACGGTGTCCTTATCCGCGCCCAAGGACTCAGCGGCCTGCGCAAAATCCTTCATCTCCCACTTGTTGTACACCTTGGACTGCTCATCCATGAGGTACTTACGCAGGTTCCAGTAGAGCTGTACGTCACCGGACTTGGCTACCTGCTCCATCGCAGCCGCGGCCTTGGAGGAGTGTCCCTCGTTGGACTTGATGCTCTCGATGCCATTCGGGCTGCCATCCAGGAAGTTGAGGGTGCGCACCTTAACAATGAGCTTGCCCTGCTCAATCTTTTCCTTCATCTGATCATCGGTCTGCTTGGCCAGATCAGAGCAGTGAGGGCAAGAGTAGTCCTCGTACAGCTCGACCTCCGGCGCATCCTTGGCGTCGGCAGCCTTGAGGGTCACGGCGTTATCAGCAAAGGACATCTCCATATTGGCGTCCTGCTTGGTGTAGCCTTCCAAGCCCTCAACGCTGGCACCACGGTTTTGGTAGAAGATAAAGCCGAGCACGACGGCAATAATCACCAGCAGAACACCGATGCCCCACAGGAATCCGCTGTTGTTATTGGCGGTGGGGTCTTTAACTGTACTCATTGAGAAACCTTGTCTTGTATGACGTAAATGGAACGAACCGAAATCCTACACACCGCTGTTAAGGGTGCAATGCAAACTTGGTGAAGGGACGCTTGATTGTCCACACCATTAACACAGAATAGAAGACATCACGCAGCAGTGTCATCATGTAGTTCATCACCTGCGCGTCTTCATCAGGGCTAACGGAGAAACAACCGCAGTCAATCCCGAGCCCTCGCATCCACGCTTGCGCAATGCCAATCATGAATAGAACGAGGACAATCTGTCCCACCCATGCCGATTGGCGCAGGAACAGCCCCAGCAGCAACAACAGGCCGCCGCACACTTCCAGCGGGCCAATCAGGTAGGACAAATACTGAGACCACTCTGGTGTAAAGATCTCATAGGCCTTGATGCTTTGGGACACTGCGAGCTGATCCGACAGCTTCGACGCTCCCGCTTTGATCCACACATAGGCCATATAAAAGCGCGCGAATGCACTAATGACGTCAAGCACAAGGGCGGCGCTGATTTTGTCTTTAATCACGAGCACAGCCTAACAAGTTAAGGGTGGAGAGCGTAACGGCGATACGGGCGCCAAATTGTCCAAAGGGTGAGGACCAAAAAGGTTGCATCACGTAGCAGCGTCAGCGCGTAGTTCATGCCTTGGCTCACGTCGGCGGGGTCATAGCCGAAACAACCGCAATCGATCACCAGCCCACGCGCCCATGCCTGGGAGATTCCCACCATGAAGAGGACTAAGACCACCGCCGCGACTGCCGACGCCTCCCTCAAGAACAACCCCAGCAGCAACAGCACCCCACCCATGAGTTCCAAGGGGCCGATGAGGTAGGCCAAGTATCCGGACCATTCCGGGGTGAAGATGCCGTAGGCCTCGATGGCCTGGGTCATCTCCATCCTGGCGTCCAGCTTCTGAATGCCGGCGATAATCCACACGGCAGCCATTCCAAAACGCACCAGCGCGCTCATCAGATCGGCGGCCGACATGGATTTTGCGGATGTCATAATTCATTAGCCTAGTCTCGGACCTGGCTTCGGACCCAGACTTCAGCCCTGGCCTTCAGACCTAGCCTTCGAGAACCTGCGACACCAACGCCTGTGCCTCTTCCTGCACCTGCTTAAGGTGTTCTTCGCCACGGAAGCTCTCGGCATAGATCTTGTACTTGTCCTCCGTGCCGGAAGGGCGGGCAGCGAACCACGCGTTCTCCGTCGTCACCTTCAGGCCGCCGATCGCTGTGCCGTTGCCGGGGGCCTCGGTGAGTTTGGCCACGATCTTCTCCCCAGCCAGCTCAGTCGCCGTCACCTGCTCCGGGGAGAGCTTCTTCAGGATGGCCTTCTGCTCGCGGGTAGCTGGGGCGTCAGTCCGTGCATAGGCCGGCGCACCGTATTCTTCGGCCAGCTCCGCATAGCGCTGAGACGGGGTCTTGCCCGTGACCGCCAGGATCTCGGCAGCCAAGAGATCCATGATGATGCCATCCTTATCGGTGGACCATACGGTTCCGTCGAAGCGCAGGAAGGAAGCACCGGCGGATTCCTCGCCGCCGAAGCCCAGGGTGCCGCCGACAAGCCCCGGCACAAACCACTTGAAGCCCACCGGAACCTCCACGAGCTCACGGCCCAGGCTGGCCACGACGCGATCGATCATGGAGGAAGACACCAAGGTCTTGCCTACCCCGGCCTCACCCCACTCGGGGCGGTGGCTAAACAGGTACTCGATGGCCACCGCTAGGTAGTGGTTCGGGTTCATCAGACCCGCATCCGGGGTGACGATGCCGTGGCGATCAGAATCCGCGTCGTTGCCCGTGGCCAGGTCGTACTTGGAGCGGTTCTCCACCAACGAAGCCATGGCGTCCGGGGAGGAGCAGTCCATGCGGATCTTGCCGTCAGTATCCAGAGTCATGAAGCGGAAGGTGCCGTCTACCTCTGGGTTCACCACCGTCATGTTGAGCCCGTAGTGCTCGGCGATGGCCGCCCAGTAGTCCACCGAGGCGCCGCCCATCGGGTCCGCGCCGATGCGCACACCGGCCTCTTTAATGGCCGCCATGTCCACAACGTTGGCTAGGTCAGCCACGTAGGAGTCGAGGTAGTTGTGCTTCACGCAGCGCTCATCGAGCACGCCGTCAACCGCCACGCGCTTGACGCCATCGAGCCCGGCGCGCAGATAGTCGTTGGCCTTGGCTGCGATCCAGTCGGTGGCATCCGTGTCTGCTGGGCCGCCCGTCGGCGGGTTGTACTTGAAGCCGCCATCGCGCGGCGGATTGTGGGAGGGAGTGATCACGATGCCATCGGTGCCCGGGTTGGTCAGGATGGCGTGGGAGACGGCCGGGGTCGGGGTGTAGCGTCCGCGGTCATCCACGCGAACCTCCAGCCCATTGGCAAGGAGAACCTCAAGGGCGGAGACCATGGCGGGCTCGGACAAAGCGTGGGTATCGCGGCCGATGAAAATGGCGCCCGTGGTCCCCTGCTCAGCGCGGTAGTCCACGATGGCCTGGGTAATCGCCAAGATGTGAGCCTCGTTGAAGGCGGTGTCCAAGGCGGAGCCGCGGTGCCCTGAGGTGCCGAAGGCGACCTGCTGGTCGGGGTTATCTGCATCGGGGGTGCGGGTGTAATACGCGGTGACTAGTTCTGCGATATCGATGAGATCGGAAGGCTGGGCTAGCTGGCCGGCGCGCTCGTGTGCCATGGTGGGTTCCTCCTTGGAGACGTGGATACACCCTAAGCTTGCCTGCTTCACGCTGGTTTCGCATCCCAATTAGGATGGTGCCTATGCCACAGATCCTTCTTGTGGGCTGCGGGACCGCGCTCGGGGCGCTGACTCGTTTCGGCCTTACTTCACTTCTCGGGGGTGGCGCGCTGCCGCTGCTGCTCATCAATGTTGTAGGCAGCACTGTCATGGGCTATGCCAAACCCCCGGCGTTCTGGGGCACAGGATTTCTGGGCGGCTTCACCAGCTTTGCCGCCTTTGCCTACCTCACCTCGGGCTTTAGCCCGGCGCGGGCGGGAGCGTACGTCCTGGCGACGATCATTGGCTGCACCGCGGCATACCTAATAGGTGACCTCATTGCTTCCCGGGGCCGCGCATGATCCTCTCCATCTTGGCGGTCCTCGCCGGCGGCTTTGTTGGCGGCTGCGGGCGCTACTTGCTCACCCGTGTGCTCCCCTCCCCCACGTGTACCTTTGCCGCCAACCTCGTCGGCGCGGCGGTGGCCGGTGTGGCCTATGGCTATGCCACGCATGCACACGCCCCCGAGTATTTCCTACCCCTGCTGGCGGCCGGACTCGCCGGCGGGCTATCCACGTGGTCCACGATGGCCAAGGAACTCGGTGAAATGATAAAGGCCAAGCGTTGGTGGCGCTTGGCACGTTATCTCTTCTGGACCATCGGCCTAGGAATCGTGGTGGCCTGGCGCGGAGCGTGGGTCGGCTCGCTGCTGGCCTAACCCGCCTCCCACGCCCCTTGTGCAGCCGCAGGCTGCGCTAGTCGGCGATGGCGTCCAACGGCGGGGTCTTCGCCGCGCGCTGCGCCGGCCACAGGGCCGCCAGCACACCGACGATTCCCGAGCCCACGAACATGACCGCGAGCATCATCCACGGCACCGTCGCGGAATCGAGGCCTTCGTCGGAAAGCACGGAGATGAAGGACCACCCCATCCCCAATCCCATGAGGATGCCCATCAGCGCGCCGAAGAGGGCAATCTGTACCGATTCCACCGTGATCATTGTGCGAATCTGGCGGCGTTGAGTACCCACCGCGCGCAGCATACCGATCTCTTGTCGGCGTTCAATCACGCCGAGGGTGAGGGTATTGACAATGCCCAGGACAGCGATGACCACGGCCAAAGCCAGCAGCGCGTAGAGAATCGTGAGCATCTGGTCAATCATTCCGGCGGCCTCGCCAGCATATTCCTCACTGGTGCGCACCTGCACCACAACGAGGTCCTTGACGGACTTCTCCAGGTTGGCGCGCAGCTTCTCCTTGTCATAGCCTTCTTCCGCGTTCACGGAAACCACCGTGACGTCGAGGCTGCTGGGGTCGATGACCTCTTCTACCGCGGATTGGGACACGGCCAGGCCCGGGAGCATCTGGAAAGGTTCATAGGTGCCGAGGAGTTTTACCTGCGCGGTACGCGAGGGATCGGGCCCCGCCAGCTCATAGCTCTGGCCGACCTCCCAACCTTGCTTCTCAGCCAGGGCAGAGTCGGCGATGAAGCCCGGTTCCTCACCCGTATTCAGGGCACCATCTACCAAGGTCAGGTTGAGCATGTCATCGGCGTTGCCATCGATGATCTGGCTGATCATCATTTCCGGGCCATAATTCATCGAAGCCTGACCATCCACCTGCAGGGGTGCTGTGCTCATCGCCACGAGCTGTCCGACGCCCTCGGTATCGCGGGCGCGCTGCACCGTCTCGTTCGGCGTCGGGAAGTTTCCAGACGTCGGCCCGGACAACAAGAAGTCCGCGCGGGCGTCCTGCTCGACGGCGTCGGCCACCGAGGTTTTCATCGTCGCACCCAACATGCCGATCGATGTCACCAGCGCCACGCCCAGCATGAGAGCGAACGCAGTCGCCGCGGTACGGCGCGGATTGCGCGCCGAGTTCGTCGATGCCAGCTTGCCGACCGCGCCAAAGGGCGCGCCAACCACGCGGCCGATCGCCGGAACGATAGGCAAGGAGATGGCCGGTCCCGCAAGGAAGAAGCCGAGGATGAGGTTGAGCGAGCCGAGGCCCACGAGTGTGGCGCGGATGCCCGTGGAGGCGTCGACAAGCACGCCCACGAGCGCAAAAATAATGCCGACGACGAGCAGCAGCCCGCCCAGCACGCTGCGCACCAGCAGCGAAGCGCCCGCCGCGGACTCGGTGGTGCGCATGGCTTCCACGGGCTTGACCGCGCCTGCACGGCGCGCCGGTGCCCACGCGGAAACGATGGTGACCAATGCACCCAGAATCAATGGCACAAGCACAGCGCTCAAGCTCAGGCCCAGGCCGCCGCCCATGGGCATGCCCTTGGCTTCAAAGACGGCCTTGATGAGCGCCACGAGGCCCATGCCTGCTACCACGCCCACGGCAGAGCCCACGAGGCCCACGATGAAGGCCTCCGTCACCACCGAGCGCGTAATCTGGCCGCGGGATGCACCGAGTGCGCGCAGCAGCGCGAACTCCTTGGTGCGCTGAGCCACGATCATGGAGAACGTGTTCGCGATGATGAACGTGCCCACCAGCAGCGCGATGAGGCCAAAGGCGATGAGGAAGTAGTTGACGAATTTCAGGGCAGAGGAAATCTGATCCGAAATTTCATCAGCGAGCTTCTGGCCGGATTCCGCCTTGACCTCAAAGGTGTCGTTGAGGTGATCCACGAGCTCATCGGCGCTCACGCCCTCGGCCGCAGCGACCTTCAGCTGTTCGGAATTGCCGTATCGCTCGACGAAGGCCTCGTGGTCCATGAGCAGCGTCAGGCTGGGGCCTTGGTCCACCACCGGCTTGACGACGCCCACGACCTTAACCTCATCACGCTGGTCCGGGTGGACCACGAGGAGGCTGTCGCCGATCTTGATGTCGAACTCTTCCGCAGCCGAGTCGTTGATGAGAACCTCGCCGGTCCCGTGGGGCGCGGAGCCGTCGACAAGCGTGGCGGGCTCACCGACGGACTGGTCCTCCGGGTAGTAGGGCTGCACGCTGGAGGTGCCGCCGCCGGTTTGAAAGGCCTCGGCATCCTTGTTGGCAACCACGACTGTCTGGCTGCTTTGCATGTTGACCGCGCGGACGTCGGGGTCGGCGGCGATGTCATCGCGCATCTTCTGGTCGAGGTTCGGGCCGCCTTCCTTCTGGCTTACGGCCGCATCCACACCGGTAAATGCGGTCGATACCGCAGAGTCGAAGGTGTTCGACAAAGATTTGGTGAACATGAAGGACCCAGAGATGAAGGCGGTGCCGAGGACCACCGCCAGCAGGGTCAGGGCAAGGCGCAGCTTGTGCGCGAGAATGTTGCGCACGGACACCGTGCGCATGGTGTTCTTCGTGGCCATGCTCTAGCCCTCGATTTCTGCCATCACTGCGTGGATGGACTCCATGGTCGGGTTGTTCAGCTCATTGACCAGGCGGCCATCGGCAAGGAAGACCACGCGGTCAGCATAAGACGCGGCCTTCGCATCGTGCGTCACGATGACGACGGTCTGGCCGTCCTTGTCCACCGCGGTGCGCAAAATATCGAGCACCTCGGCGGAAGAGTTGGAGTCCAGGTTTCCGGTCGGCTCATCGCCGAAGATGATCTCGGGGCGCGAAACTAGGGCGCGCGCGCAGGCCACGCGCTGCTGCTGGCCGCCGGAGAGCTCCGCCGGGCGGTGGTTCAGGCGGTGGGACAAGCCAAGGCGCGTGGTGACCTCATCGAACCATTCTTTATCAACCTTGTTCCCAGCGATATCGGAGGGCAGCGTGATGTTCTCCGCCGCGGTCAGCGTGGGCACCAGGTTAAAGGACTGGAAGATGAAACCCAGGCGGTCGCGGCGCAGGGCGGTAATGTCTTTGTCGCTGAGCTGCGACATATCAGTGTCGCCGATGAAGGCCGAGCCGGACGTCGCCGAATCGAGGCCCGCCATAGTGTGCATGAGGGTGGATTTGCCGGAGCCCGACGGGCCCATGATGGCGGTGAAGGTGTTGCGCGCGAACTCAACGTCGACGTGGTCCAACGCGGTGACTGCGGTGTCTCCCTGACCGTATTGTTTGAACAGGTCAACGGCGCGGGCCGCAGCAGTCATCGTTGGGGTGGTCATGGACGTGTTCTCCTTATAGATAGGGAAAGTAACGTCACTACCCTATCTTGCCCTGGCTAAGTTATGTGACGCGTGTGGTCTAAAATATGCTCCATGCGCGCATCCCTTTCCGCTCTGGAACATTACGACCGCTGTGCCGAAGCCGCCGCGGCTCAAATCATGCGCCACTACTCCACCAGTTTTTCCCTGGCCACGCGGCTTCTTTCCCCCAGGGTCCGGGTGGACATCCGAAATTTATACGCCATGGTGCGCACCGCCGATGAAATCGTCGACGCCGGGCTCGATCCCCAGGACGCCGCCGTGCTTCTCGACGCCTACGAGGCCACCGTCCGCGCCGCCCCGTCCCAGCGTTTTCACGCTGATCCGATCGTGCATGCCTTTGCGCTTTCCGCGCGGCGTTGCGGGTTCAGCGATGAGCACGTTGCACAGTTCTTTTCCTCCATGCGTTGCGATCTGACGCACCACACGCACACCCACGACTCCTTCGAGGATTACGTCTGCGGCTCCGCGGAGGTCATTGGGCTCTTGTGCCTGGACGCCTTCTACGCCGGCGGGCCCCGCCCGTCCGGCATCGAGGAAGGCGCGCGGCGCCTGGGCGCGGCCTTTCAGAAGATCAATTTCTTGCGCGACCTGCGCGAGGATTCCGCAGAGCTGGGCCGCTCCTATTTCCCGAACCTGCCGGACCCGGCTAGCTTGGATGAGGAGCGGAAAACGGCAATCATCGCTGATATTCGGCGCGACCTGGCTGTAGCGCGCGGCGCGATGGAGAAGTTGCCGCGTGGTTCGCGGGTGGGCGTGGCGGCTGCGACGGCCCTGTTTACCGAGCTCACCGACCAGCTCGCGGCTACCCCCGCAGCCGATATTCTCACGACACGAGTCTCCGTCTCGCCGGCGCGCAAGGCATTCTTGGTGAGCCGGGCAGCGGCATCGGCGGTGAAGTAGCTATGGGCAAGCGTGTTGTCGTCATCGGCGCGGGCATCGCTGGTCTGGCCAGCGCGGCGCTGTTGCTGCGTGAGGGTTGGGACGTGGTGGTCGTCGAGAAGCAGCACAGCGTCGGCGGGCGCGCAGGCGAACTGACGGTCGACGGTTTCCGCTTCGATACGGGCCCGTCCTGGTACCTCATGCCGGAAGCCTTCGACGAGTTTTTCCGTGCCTGCGGGACGAGCACCGCGCGCGAGCTGGACTTGGTTGACCTCTCCCCCGCCTATCGCGTCTACAACGACGACGGCGCCTTCCTCGACATTCACAGCGGCGTGGACAACGTTGTTCGGCTTTTTGAGTCCATCGAGCCGGGCGCAGGCGAGCGCGTGCGCGCCTACTTAGCGCGTTCCTCTGATATCTATGCCGTGGCGCTAAGCAGCTTTTTGTACACCACGTTTTCCCACCCCACGCAGCTTTTAACCCGGGACGTGCTCACGCGGCTGGGTTCGCTGGCGCTACTTCTCACTCGGTCCTTGGACCGGCTGGTGGCAGCACAGTTTCAGGACTACCGCCTGCGCCAGGTGCTGACCTACCCGGCGGTGTTTTTGTCCACGGAGCCAACAGCTGCACCGGCGCTGTATTCCTTGATGAGCCACACCGATTTAGTCGAAGGCGTGCGCTACCCGCAAGGTGGTTTCGCCGCGGTGGTCACGGCGATTGCGCGCCAGGCACAAGGCGCAACCTTCCTCATGGATACGGCGGTAACGGCGATCGAGTGCGCAGAAGGTCGTGCGACTGGCGTGCAGCTGGACGACGGCCGCTTCATCTCCGCCAAGGCCGTCGTTTCCGCGGCGGACCTGCGCCATACTGAGACTTCTCTGCTGCCTCAGTCGGCGCGGACCTATCCCGAGAGCTATTTCGCGCGACGCGACCCGGGCCTCGGCACGGTGTTGGTCTTCCTCGGCGTGCGGGGCGCGCTGCCGGAGCTGGCCCACCACACCCTTCTTTTCAGCAAGGACTGGGAGCCCGATTTCCGGGCGGTGTATCACGCTCCGGAGGCTTCGCGCCCGCTGGGGGCGTCCGAGTCCATCTACGTGTCGAAGACCTCCGCGACGGATCCTGCCGTGGCGCCGGAGGGCTGCGAGAATCTCTTTGTGCTGGTCCCCGTGCCGGCGGAGGAAAACTTCGGCGCGGGTAACGCCTATGGCGAAGAAGAATCGCCCCGCGTTGGCGCAATTGCCGATGCCGCGATTCACCAACTCGGCACGTGGCTTGGCGTTCCCGACTTTGCTGAGCGCATCGTGGTGCGCCGGACGGTCGGCCCCTCTGATTTTGCGCGGCGCTACAACTCCTGGGCTGGTGGCGCGGTGGGGCCCGCGCATACGTTGCGGCAATCCGCCTTCTTCCGCGGGAGCAATGCCTCGCGAAAACTCAAGAACCTGTACTACGCGGGCGGTACGACGGTACCGGGTGTTGGTGTACCGATGTGCCTCATTTCCGCGCACAATGTCATCACGCGGATGCGCGAACAGCACTAAGCGTCGAGCTCAAGGGCTGCGGGTGCACCGCTGCGTTTAGTCTTCACCGTTACGGCGTGCCCACCAAAAAGATAGCCATCATCGAATTCCACGCTGAGGTGTCCGCGTTGGGGGACCTCAACGGCAACGGGCGTGAGTTTGGCGTATACGTCGCCGGCCGTGAGCTCAGGTGCCGGGGCGTTGGCGCCTTCAGACAGGGCGACGTCATGGCGCCAGCGGTTCGCCGCTCGAAGAGCTCTTTTGGCGGCAAAGCGCCGGGCCTCATCAATGAACTCGGCGCTGAGGACCTTATTGATAACGGTGAGGGGTGCCTTGAATTTTCGGCCTAGGTTCGTGCTCTCCGCAAGGAGAAGCTCCTCCCCTTCATACCAGATGCTGATATCCACTCCGAGCTCTTCTGCCCTACCGTCGAACGTGTTCGTACTGCGATCGAGCACCAACGGACCGAACTTGGAATCAAGCTCTACCGGAACGGCAATCCGAGCGAGGAGTTGCTCCATTGCCTCGTCTTCCACATCTGGGAGGATCTCCCAGATATCGACATAGTGTGCTTTGCTCCTCTCGTGGAAGTGGTGGCTACCCCGAGCATGAATCACCGTGAAAGGCTCAAGCTCTGCAACTTCGCGCGGATCCCACAGCGTCTTTCCTGCGACGGTCTGGAAGAGCTGCGGATAGCGCACGCCGACGTCACCAGTAATCAGCTCGCCCCCGGGCAGCATCTTTAAGGCGACTCCAGGCATGTTCATGAGCTGAATATGCGTCTTGTCCTCAGCGTAGGGATCATCACTCACCCACTTCTTCGGCACATCTGCCACAACGAAGAGGAACTCTGTTTCCTCGTAGCCCAGAATAGAGCTGACGACGTCATTGTCCGAGAAATCACGGTAGAGGGAAAGCATGCCGCAATAGTACATACGTGAAAAGGCTACGCAGCGCTCCATGGCGTAGTCTGAGGAGGTTCACGTCGAGTAGAAGGGCGAATAGCCGATGGCAGAAACGATTGAGCAGGCCACCGAAATTGTTGAGGAGTGGCTCAAGCAAGAAGACGCCATCGAGCCCCAAAAGGCTCCTCGGCTCCAAGAGCTCTTAGCTCGCGTTCCGCGTCAAGAGCTCATCGCGATTGTGGAGCGCCAGAATGCTCTCCGCGCCGCATTGGCGTTAAGGCTGCTGCCGCGTCAAAAATCTATCGCGGTCTTCGATGCGCTTGATGCCAAACACCAAGCGGACATCATTGACGAGTTGGGCAACGCCGATGTCTACGAATTCTTCGACGAGCTGGATCCCGAAGACCGCGTGGCGCTGTTGGACGAGCTTCCTGCGGAAATTGCGGATCGCCTCCTCCGCTCGCTGACTCAGACCCAGCGCGATGTGACCGGAGTGATTCTTGGTTACACAAAGGGATCCGTCGGCCGCCGTATGTCGCCGGAGGTGCCCAATATCCACCCGGAAATGAGCATGGAAGATGCCCTGCGCACCCTCCGCGACAACGCCGATGAGCTGGAAACCATCTATACCGTTCCTGTGACGCGTAAGGACCGGCGTCTGGTGGGTGTCGTCAGCCTGCGCGAGCTCTTCACGGCTGAACGCGGCATTCTCATTGAGGACATCATGAACGAGCCAGTTTATGCATACGCGACTGCCGACGCCGAAGAGACCGTCCGCTGGTTCTTGCCCCTCGACATGCTGGCGCTGCCGATTGTGGATGATTCACACCGCCTCGTTGGCCTTCTTACCTGGGATGATGCAACCGACATTATGGAAGAGGCGGACAGCGAGGACTCAGCTCGTTCCGGTGGTACGGAAGCGCTCCAGCAGCCGTACTTGTCGACGCCCCTTCTCAAGCTCGTCCGCTCCCGCATTCTCTGGCTGCTCGTGCTCGCTGTGTCAGCGCTGTTGACTGTGCGGGTTCTCGATTCCTTCGAAGACACCTTGGCCAAGGCAGTTGTACTGTCTCTGTTCATCCCTCTGCTCACCGGCACGGGCGGCAATACAGGAAACCAGGCAGCTACTACTGTGACCCGTGCGCTCGCGCTTGGCGACGTCCGCACGCGCGACCTCTTGGCAGTCATGTGGCGCGAGCTGCGCGTCGGAATGTTGCTGGGCGCTGTGCTGGGGCTGGCCGGGCTTGTCTTGGCAACGGTCATCTATGGCCTAGATATCGGCCTCGTCATCGGCTCCACCCTGTTTCTCATTTGTTCGATGTCCGCGACGGTAGGCGGACTCATGCCCATTGTGGCTAAGACTGTTGGCGCGGACCCTGCGGTCTTCTCCAACCCATTCATCTCCACCTTCTGTGACGCAACGGGTTTGATCGTCTACTTCTTCATTGCGAAGTCTGTCTTGGGAATCTAACTGGATACAGAAGAGTGTCCGCGAAGCCGTACGAGGACTGCTACGTGACAAATAGGCACGCGCCGCAATCTTTGGTGCGAATTGACAGCCACTAACCGCCCTGAGCGCCCGCGCACAATCCTTCGCTTATCCCGCAAGCAGTCCAATTGCAAGGTTAATAGCAGCGTGCAATATCGCGCATTCAATGACGCTTCCCGAGCGGTATCGCACCACTCCCAGGATCCACCCGCAGAGAAACTGAACCGGAAGTATGGGCCACAACTGCGCATCGAAGCTCAACAACATCAAATGAGGCAGAAGAAAAACTCCCGCTTGGAGCGTGTTACCACCCCAGAACCCCCAGGATCGAAGAAGTAAGCCGCCAACAAATCCTCGGAAAAACACTTCCTCGCCTATAGCCCTGAAAATGACAGCAAGGCTTACCCCTTGAGACAGAACCACCCCCGGTATGGCCAGACTAGCCGACGACACCACACGGATACCGGCGTATCCTATTCCAAGCAACACGGGGAAAAAGATGATGCTTAATACTACTGATTGCCAATTTCCCCATTGCCAACCCACATTTGTCCGAGCTTGAGAAACCCCAATTCTCTTGCGCTGAAAAATGATATAAAGCACTGAAGGAACGAGAAACAAAAGGAATTCAAACATCGTCTCCGTACCCTAATCCCGGACCGGGTTGGCTACTTAGCCAGAAAGCTCGGTGCCCAGTTTACAATTCTGTATGAGGACGAGACGCCCAAGCATTCGTGGGGTAGATCATACTTCCGTGGCCCTTTCGCAGCAGTTAGGAACTAGGCAGCTACCAGGGAGAGCATGAGTCTTGTTTATCAGAGTTTTCAGGTGAATATGGTTGGGCCCAATCGGGGCGTGTTGCCACTGTGGGCAAATGTGCACGTGTCCAGGCACTAAAAGTGCAGACCTGCAGGTCACAGGAGACTACCTTTCGTAGGGGTGGGATACGTGACCAGCGTGTCTGTATATTCGGCTCTGTACTTTTGGTGGTGCCACCGGGTCGTGGTGGAGTCTAGAAAACGAGGAAGAAGCCCGTCACCGTTGAGTTGTTGCTCAAAGGTGGCGGGCTTGTTGTATTGAGTTGTTTGTTGTTGTTTGGTGTCGGCGGTTTCTTACTCTCCCACAACCTCCCGGTTGCAGTACCATCAGCG
>NZ_VDTC01000049.1 GCF_007672725.1 Corynebacterium aurimucosum ATCC 700975 | reverse complement strand
CTACCCCGAGGAGACCAACCCCCTCCACCCCCTCATCCTCCACCCTATTAACCCCCCCACCCATATTTCCCCCACCATTCCTAACACCCCCATCACCTCCTCCCCTCTCCCCCCCCCCAACCTCCACTCTCTCCCCCCCCATCCCCACCACCCCATCAACTCTCTCCACCTTCCCAGCTCCTACCCCCACACCTAACAAGGCCGCCTCGCTTAGTCCCAGTCCATCCATCCCCCCTCCCTTCCTCACCCCCCCACACCCCAACCCCACGTCCCCCCCTCACCGCCTCACCCACATCTTTTCTCAACTATCTTCCACCTTCTACCACTCCACCCCTCCACACACAAACACATTCTCATCCCCCCTTTCACCGTCCTCCCTCCCTCCCCCCTTCCACTCTCCCTCTCCCTCACCCCTTCCTCCTCTCATTCCTCCTCAACCCATCACTCCAACTCCCCCCACAAGCTCACCCTCCCCCTCATCCCGAACCACAACCTCAACGATCTCCTCA
>NZ_VDTC01000499.1 GCF_007672725.1 Corynebacterium aurimucosum ATCC 700975 | reverse complement strand
TAAAGGATTCATCTATGCTCCACAACACCACAGCCTCACCTACACTGTCCCAAATTTTCACCACTTCATCCCCCCCCACAACCCATACCCTTAAACACATCTCCACCTCCACCCATCCCCCCACCCAACAACTCCTCCCCCCACACCCCCCTCGCCGTCCACCCCTCCCACCCCCACCTCATCACCCCCCACAACCCCCCCTACCCCCCCTACCCCCCCTCCCCCTTCTCCTTACCAAACTTATAACCAACCACCAACCCCACCCACCTCCACCCCCCCATCTCTAC
>NZ_VDTC01000498.1 GCF_007672725.1 Corynebacterium aurimucosum ATCC 700975 | reverse complement strand
CACCCTCCCTCCACAACACATCCTCACTTCCCTCAATCACCCCCACCCCCCCCCCCACCTCGAGTTCTCTCTATCTCTCTCCCATCCCCTCTCTCAAACCCACACCATTATTATCCGCCCCTCTCCTTCCTCCACCGTTCCCCTCCACTCCACCCTCCCTCCCACTTACTCACAATTACCTCCCACCCAACCACCTACCACCCCAAACCACAAATTACTTCCACCCAACCTCCACCCTCTTCTCCCTCTACTCCCACATCTCCTTCTACAGCTTCTTCTCCTTCCAC
>NZ_VDTC01000497.1 GCF_007672725.1 Corynebacterium aurimucosum ATCC 700975 | reverse complement strand
GGGGTAATGGAAGAGAATGGGGAGGTTGCAGGAGGGTTGGGTGAAGAAAACGAGGGGGAATGAGCGGAAGAAGTAAGGTAGAGGGGAGATGGTGGGGGGATGGTGGGAGGGGGGGGTGATTATGGAAGGTTGGTTGAGGTCGAGATGACGGTTGAGCGGTCCAGACAGGAGAAGAGAGTGAAAGTGGTGAAGGATCGGGTCAATCGATGGGTTAACGGTAAGGAAGAGTGGAAGACAGGGAGGGAGAAAGTGTAGGGTGAACTAGACCGGGAAGTAGGGGAGGAAGTT
>NZ_VDTC01000496.1 GCF_007672725.1 Corynebacterium aurimucosum ATCC 700975 | reverse complement strand
CCCTCTCCAACCCCCCCTTCCCCTTCTTCTTCCCCAACCTCCCCCACCTCCCAATCCACCACCACATCTGGGTCTTTATCCCCCACCAACTCCAGCTACCAATACCCTCCCTTCTTCTTCTTCCCCTTCATCCTCTTGCTCCCCCACCCCCTCACCCTCCTCCCCATCGATAACACCCCCCCCTCCCTTCCACTGCACACCCCCCAATTCCCCCACCCCTCCCTCCTCCTCTTCCCCCAGGACCCCCCCCCCCTCACCCCCGACCCACAAGATCCCGCGCTCATCACC
>NZ_VDTC01000495.1 GCF_007672725.1 Corynebacterium aurimucosum ATCC 700975 | reverse complement strand
GGCAGGGAGATGAAGTCAAGGTTGGTGGTGAGGTTCTTGCCGTAGTTGAGGCGCGGCTCCATGATGTGGGAGGGTTGGTAGGGGGCTTCGTTGATGGGAGGGGAGTTAGGGTGGATATGAATGGGTTGGGTAAAGAGTGGGGTGAAGGGGGGGTTGAGGATGAGGAAGGTGAGGATGGAGATGATGACGAGGGGGGTTAGGAGGAGGAGGGGGTTGATGATGTGGAGGTAGGTGGTGGGGTTGATGGGAGGAAGAAGAAGGTAGAGAATGATGAGGATGGGGAGGATG
>NZ_VDTC01000494.1 GCF_007672725.1 Corynebacterium aurimucosum ATCC 700975 | reverse complement strand
CAAGCGAGCGATTGGCGCTGTGGAAGAGATTTTGGAATCAAAAGACAAGAGCTAAGGCTCCGTGTGGGGGGAGGGTGGGATGATGAGAGGGATGAGGTGTTGGCTTGGGGTAGTGGTGTTATTTCTGGGGCTGAGTATGGGGGGGGGTGTGGGGTGGGGAGGGGTTGAAGGAAGGGGGTTTTCTTGGGGTGTGGTTGATGGGGGGGATGAAGAAGTGAGGGTGTGGTGGGGGTGGTAGAGGTGGGAGATAGGGGGGGTGGGGATGGAGTGGGGAGGGTGGTGGGGTGG
>NZ_VDTC01000493.1 GCF_007672725.1 Corynebacterium aurimucosum ATCC 700975 | reverse complement strand
CCCCCTGAACCACCTCCTCCACCACAACAACCCCCCCAATCCCCGGCTCCTCACCCTCCCCCCCACCCTCCTCCCATGAAACAACCCACATTAACCCCTCCCGATCCCCAATCCCTCCTTCCTTTTCCAAACTCACCAATCCCCATTCAACCCACACCCCCACACATTAAACATCCCCTCCAAAAACCTATTCAATCCAACCCACACCCTCCAAACCCCTTCCCCCCCACTCCTCCGTTCACGTTGCATTACCACATAAATCCCCCATTTGCCCAGCCCGTCACCCCC
>NZ_VDTC01000492.1 GCF_007672725.1 Corynebacterium aurimucosum ATCC 700975 | reverse complement strand
CCCCAACCCCTCCCCCACACTCTTACCCTCCACCATCTCCACCCACTCCTCCATCCCATCCCTACCCCACATACTCCAACCCCCATTCATATCCCAGATCCCCCTCTATTCCACATCCTCTATCCTACCCGCCCACCTATCTCCCAAATCATCCCCCTAAATCTCCACCATCTCACCCCTCACCCCACTCCTTCACTTCCTCACATTCTCTTCTTCACCCCCAACCCCCATAACCAACCCCTACTTCCCCTCCCTTCACATCCCCTCACACCGCTCCACAACTACCTA
>NZ_VDTC01000491.1 GCF_007672725.1 Corynebacterium aurimucosum ATCC 700975 | reverse complement strand
TTCCTTCCATTCCCCCGTTCCTTTCCTCTTTTCCCCCTTTCTCCTTTCCCCCCCCTTTGCCCCCCCCTCCCTCTTTCTCTCCTCCTTCCCCTTTCCAGTCACCCGGACTTTCTTCGCTTTCCCGCCCCTCCCCCCCTTTTCCCCTCCTTCTTCCCCCTTCCCCTCTCCTCCACCCCCCCAACCACACTCTCCTTTCTCCCCCTCTCCACCTCCCTCCTTCCCACCCCCCTCACTTTCTCATCCCTTCCTTCTTCAACCCTTCTCCCCCCTCCCCCTTCCACCTCCCTC
>NZ_VDTC01000490.1 GCF_007672725.1 Corynebacterium aurimucosum ATCC 700975 | reverse complement strand
AGGAGGTATCGGGGAGGGTGTTGTTGAAGAGGGGGAGGAATCCGGCAGGGATGAGGGGGGGGATAAGAGGAAGGATGAGGTTGGTAAAGAGGGGGTGGTGGGGGTTGATAATGTTGTGAGGGAGGGAGGGGGGAATGATGGGAAGAAGAATGAGGGAGAAGTGGGGTGGAGAGAATGGGGTATTGAAGGGGGTTGGTTGCATGGAGGTAGGGAGTAGGAAGGGAAGGAGGTGAAGGGATAGAAGGATGAGAGCGAGAGGGATGTGTGTGGCTGAAAGGGGATTCATGA
>NZ_VDTC01000048.1 GCF_007672725.1 Corynebacterium aurimucosum ATCC 700975 | reverse complement strand
GGGTGATGGGGAGGTTGAAGGTGTTATGGAAAATGGAGTAGAGAGAGTTGTAGATGTGATTTTGGAGGAGGGTGGGTGGGAAGGGAGAGTTATAGGAGGGATGGTGGATGGAATAAGGCTGGGGATGGGGGAAGGGGAGGGGGGGGAGTGGAAGTAGGTGGGGGGTGAAGAGACTGAGGGTGGTGGGTTGGGGAATGTGGAGGTGGGAAGGGGTGAGGAGGGGGGTGTGGGGGGAAGAAGAGGGGGTCGATGGGGGGTGGTGTGGGTTGGAGAAATTGGTATGAGGAAGAAGAAGAAAGTGAGGGGGGAGGAGGGAGTTGGGGTAGGATTGGGGGAGGTAGAGGAGGGTGCGGTGGTGAAGGGAGTGGGGGTGGAAGTGAAGGATGAGGTGGTGTGTTTGGTGGTGAGGGACTGTTCGTTTGGGAAGGAGAAGGGTGAGGTGGGGAAGAATGAGGGTGTGGAGTTGGTGGGGGAGGGGGTGTTGGGGTTGTGGATGGGGGGGAAGGTGT
>NZ_VDTC01000489.1 GCF_007672725.1 Corynebacterium aurimucosum ATCC 700975 | reverse complement strand
CATCGCCCACTCCACAACCGCATCACTAACCCTCACCTTCACATCATCCCCATCCCCTCACCTATCCCCACCCCCCTCTTCCTCCCCACTTATCCCACTAACCCCCTCAACCCCAACAACCTCCCCATCTTCATCCCCCACTACCTCCTCACCCCCTACCCCACCCCCCCCCCCCAAACCACCCCTCCATAACCCTCCCCACCACCTCCTCCTCCCCCTCCACCTCCACCTCCAACCACATCCTCCATCTCACCGCACCCTTCACCCACCCTCTCCACCTCAAAACACA
>NZ_VDTC01000488.1 GCF_007672725.1 Corynebacterium aurimucosum ATCC 700975 | reverse complement strand
GATTGAGGTGATTGGCGGTTGGTTGCTCGTGTTGATGGGGGTGGTGTGGATTGGCTCGGGGGTAGAGGTGGGGAAGGAGGGGGGGGTGGATGAGGAGGAGGGGGGGGGTGATAATTCGTGGTGTTGGGGGTGTGGGTGAGGGAGGGGGTGGGGTAGAGTTTGTGGGTGGGGGAGGTTTTGGATGAAGTGGAGAGGGGGGTGGGGGAAGAGGGGGAGAAGTTTGGGTTGGCGATTGAGCGGAGAAGGGATGATTGGGGGTAGGGGAGTGGTGGAGAGTTTGAGTGGAGGG
>NZ_VDTC01000487.1 GCF_007672725.1 Corynebacterium aurimucosum ATCC 700975 | reverse complement strand
ACCCCCTCACATAACCTTCCCCCACGCCCACCATCACCTCACCCCCCCCACCACCTCCACCCTCCCTCCCACCATCTCATTCCCCCCCACCACCTTTCCTCCTTCTCTCCCCACCACCCCCCCTCTCACCTCCCCCCACCCCCACCCCATCCCTATCTCCCTCCTCAACCCTTTCTCCACCCCCCTCCACTCACACATCAAGCCCCACCCCAAGCACTGCTACCACAACTTCAACAACCCCATCCCCCATCAACTCCTCGAACGCCATAATCCTCCCGCTACCCCAACC
>NZ_VDTC01000486.1 GCF_007672725.1 Corynebacterium aurimucosum ATCC 700975 | reverse complement strand
CCTACACCCACAACCACCTCCTACCCCTCCACCACAACAACCAACATTCCTTCCCCCCTTCCCTCCCCTCCTTCCCCCCCCACCCGTTCCTTAACCCCTTCACCTCAATCCCAAAATTCTTTCATCAAACACTCCCCTCACCGACCTTTCTACCTTATTACAAATTCACCCACTCTCCTCCTCCCATTCATCTATATCTTCAACAACCATTTCACTTCTCCACCACCCCTAATCTACTACCAATCCCCCATCCACCGCCAACCCCTAAATATCATTCCCAGTCAATCCC
>NZ_VDTC01000485.1 GCF_007672725.1 Corynebacterium aurimucosum ATCC 700975 | reverse complement strand
TTTAGAATTTTGTTTAGCGGTGGGGTGAAGGTTGGGGGGGAGGGAAGAAAGGTGATCATGAGGGATTAGAAGAAGATGGTGGTGGGTAGGGAGGGTTGGAAGTGGTGGGTGGTGGGAGTGGAGGGGGGGGGGAAGATGGGGGGGGTGGGATGGGTGGGAAGGAGGAGGAGGTGGGGGTGGAGGGTGTGGGTGGGAGAGATAGAGGGATGATGAAGAGGATTGATGGAGGGTAAGCATAGTGTGTGGAGTGAAAGGTTTTGAGGGGGAAAGAATTATTGAGAACAAAAAG
>NZ_VDTC01000484.1 GCF_007672725.1 Corynebacterium aurimucosum ATCC 700975 | reverse complement strand
AGTGTTTGTGTATGAGTTGGGGTTGAAGTGAGGGGTTTAGTCGGGCAAAGATGGAAAAATAGGGGGTGTTGTGGGGGGGGGTAGGGGATGTGGAGAAGGGTGGTGAAGGAGATGGGGGGTGAGATGTGGATGAGAGTTTTGATGGATAAAGATGAAAGGTTGGAGAGAGTAGGAGGGGGGGGGTGATGTGCGGAAATGGGGGGTGTGGGTGGGGGAGTTGGGTGAGGGGTTGCGGGAGTTGGGGGAGGGAAAGGTGGGGTTGTGATGGGGATATGGGAGGATGTTGGGG
>NZ_VDTC01000483.1 GCF_007672725.1 Corynebacterium aurimucosum ATCC 700975 | reverse complement strand
GTAGCGATTATGAGAGATAACGGAGGTGGGGAAGTTATTAAGGGTGGGAATGGTTGGGGGAATGAGGGGGGGGAAGGGGAAGGGGGGGGGAGGGGAGGAGTGGTTGGGTTGGGGGGAGGGGGGGAGGGGATGGCGGAGGGAGAAGGAGTGGAGGAGGAGGGGGAGGGGCAGGGGGTGATGGAGGGGATGAAAGGGTTCGGGGATGTAGGCGGGATGGTGGTGGGCGGGGGTGTGGGGGTGGGTGGGGAAGGTGGTGGTGGGCATCGCGGTGTACGAGGGGGGTGTGGGGG
>NZ_VDTC01000482.1 GCF_007672725.1 Corynebacterium aurimucosum ATCC 700975 | reverse complement strand
CCCCCCAACCCCCCCAACCTCCTCTCCCTCCCCTCCCCCCTCCATCTCCCTCCCCCCCCCCACTCCACCCCCACCCCCTACCAAAACCTTCCCACCCCCACCTCCACCCCCCATCAAACCCCCTACACCAACCCCTCCCCAAGAATACTCACACCACCCATACCCCACCCACCCTCCCCTCCATCCTATCCACCACACTCACACCACCCAACACACCCATCCTCCTCTCCTCCTCCTTCTCACTCACACTTTTCCACCTCTCGATATCCTTACACACCCGCACCTTTTCC
>NZ_VDTC01000481.1 GCF_007672725.1 Corynebacterium aurimucosum ATCC 700975 | reverse complement strand
CACCACCACCACCGTCTTCCCCCTACCCCCGCCACCCCTCATCCCCCCCCACCCCCTCCCTTCATCCATATCAATACCTCCTTCACCCTCCCTCGCCACACCCTCACCCAATCCCCCAACCCTTCCCACCCCTCCACCTCCGTCATCCACTCCCACCCCCCTACTTCCTCCACTACCCACTCCCTCAACACAACAAATCTTCCCCACATCCCCTTTAGTATCGACTACATCTCTCAATTCTCCACCGCACCCCAACCATCTCCGCCATTGTCCTCCACGCAAAACCTCCC
>NZ_VDTC01000480.1 GCF_007672725.1 Corynebacterium aurimucosum ATCC 700975 | reverse complement strand
GGAAAGATGGAGGTGATGAAGGTGAGGGGTGGTAGTGATATAGTTGGAATACGGGGGGGGTTGGAGATGAGGGTAGAGGTGAAGGGTAGGGGGGGGGGGTGGGTGAGTGGAATGGGGGATGGGGGTGATAGGGGTGGGGGTTGGGGGGTTGATGGTGTGGGGGGGGGGGGAGGGGTGAGGAGGGAAGGGGAAGGTGACGAGTTGGTGTTGAACGGCTGGATGACAAAGGGCGGGAAGTGGGGGTTGGTATGGAGTTTAGGGGGTTTAGGGGTGGGTAAAGGGTGTACAGA
>NZ_VDTC01000047.1 GCF_007672725.1 Corynebacterium aurimucosum ATCC 700975 | reverse complement strand
ACGACAATCACCCCTCACCCTCTAAAAACCTACGTCCACATTTCACATTCTCTCACCCCAAACTTACTCCTCTCCAGAACAACTTCTACACATTCACATCATTCCAACACCAAACCATCACTAAATTAACCAATATCTCCACACACAACTCCATCCTCCTTACTCCTCTTTTCACAACAATACCACTCATTCCCCCCATCCTCACCCTTCCCTCCACCAACCCCCCTCCCCCTCACCCCACCCACTTCAACCCCAATATCACTATCCCTCAAAACACTCACCATCCCCTTACTCATACATCTTCCCCACCCCTCCTCTCCCCCCCAAAACCCCCTACTACTTACTATCACAAACCAAACAACCCCAACAATCTACCCTCCCCATCCTCTATCCATCCTACTCCTTCCATTCCCATCCAGAATAATACTAAATATCATCCTTCAACTCCCCTAAACGCTCCCATTCCCCAGCACTTCCGGGATGCCCCTATCAATGTACCTATCAACCACCAC
>NZ_VDTC01000479.1 GCF_007672725.1 Corynebacterium aurimucosum ATCC 700975 | reverse complement strand
AACAAGACACCGTTCCTCTTTGCCGGAGGCATGATTGCCCCTGGTAATCCAGCCCCTATGCGCATGCCCGCTACCGCTATCCCTCTACCACCATTCCCCCTCCCCCCTCCCACCCTACCACCTACTCCCCCCCAACCTTCCCTCATTCCCCACCTTCCATCCTCAAACACCCACACCACATCCCCCCTATCCACCTCCAAAAAATACAACCCCCCCCCATCCCTCTTCATCTTCTCCTCATCCTCCCACAACCCCACCATCTTCTCCCCATCCGTTCGCCCACCATCCCC
>NZ_VDTC01000478.1 GCF_007672725.1 Corynebacterium aurimucosum ATCC 700975 | reverse complement strand
GTGGATGGGGGAGAGGTTGGAGTGGGGGACGGGGTGGATGTGGGGGATGGGGAAGGGGGTGGGGTGGTGGTTGGGGGTGAGGAGGTTGGATGGGAGGAGGTTGGGGTGATAAGGAGAGGTGAGTTGGTTGGGGGTGGGGGTGGGAGGGGAGGGGGGGGTTGGTGGGGGGGGAGTTGAGGTGGGTGGGGTTGGGGAAGAAGGAGGAGGAGGAGGGTGGTGTGTTGGAGATGGTGGTTGGGGGGGGGATGGTGAAGAAGGGGTGGAAGGAGGACGTTGCTATCATGATGGTG
>NZ_VDTC01000477.1 GCF_007672725.1 Corynebacterium aurimucosum ATCC 700975 | reverse complement strand
CCAGGCGAGGCGCGGGCTGAGTAAGACTGGGATTGAAGGTTCAGCGCCCGCCACCACAGTGGATTGAGAGGGAGTGGGTGGGGGGCGGGGGGTTTGAAGACGATGGCGGGGAGGGGGGGGAGGATGAGGATGTGAGCGAGTTGGGAGTGGGATCGGGGATGGGGGTGGGGGTTTGGGAAGGGGAGGATGGGGTGGGGGTTGGGGGGGAAGATATTGAAGGGTGTGTTGAAGTGGTCATGGAACAGGGTGTGGTGAGGGATGTGAGTGTTGAAGTTGGACAGGTCATCCTG
>NZ_VDTC01000476.1 GCF_007672725.1 Corynebacterium aurimucosum ATCC 700975 | reverse complement strand
CCACCCCGATACCCCTCCTCTCACCCTCCTCCTCACCCACAGTCATCCCCACACTCGACACCTCATCACTCAATACCACCACACTCCCCACAACTTTCCCCCCATCCCCCCCCCCCACCATCTCACCCCTCTCCATCTCCACCTTCCCCATCCCCTCTCCACCATCCCACTCCAACTCCCCCAACCCTCACACCCCATCCCCCACCCCACCATCACACTCCCCCCACTACTCACCCCACCTCTTCTCCCACGCCTCCTCAGTCTTCAACTTCTCCACCAACTCATCAATT
>NZ_VDTC01000475.1 GCF_007672725.1 Corynebacterium aurimucosum ATCC 700975 | reverse complement strand
TAAACCCCCCTCCTAACTATAACCATCCTAACCTACCCAAATTCCTTCTCCCGTAACTTCCCACCTCCACCAATCCCCTAACCACTTCTCTCCTCTCTCAACCACACCCCCCCTCAAATTCCACTACCACTAAACATCCTCCTTACCCCCCCCACCACCAAAACACCCCCCCACCTTCACTATACCTTCCTATTCCTCTTCGCTTCCCTTTCTGTACCATACCTCCCACACTATCACACCTCTCCCCCACCACGCATGCACTCGTTGTTGAAATACCACTCTCATCGCAT
>NZ_VDTC01000474.1 GCF_007672725.1 Corynebacterium aurimucosum ATCC 700975 | reverse complement strand
TCTCCCATCCACCAACAACTTCAACCAGTTAATCCTCGCAAAGCGTAACCCTACCTTCCACCCCAACAACCCTCCTCTCCACAACCCACCTCCTCCCCCCCACTACTCCAACCGTTAATCTTCCCCCACTGCATTTTCCAAACCCCCTCCTTCCCTACTACCCAGCCCCCGGCTTTCGCTTTCTCTACCCCCTCCACAACCTCAACCCGCCACTCATACACACACATCCTTCCTCCCCCCATCTCCCCAACCTATCCCCTACCACGCATAATCAACAACTATCACTCCACT
>NZ_VDTC01000473.1 GCF_007672725.1 Corynebacterium aurimucosum ATCC 700975 | reverse complement strand
CCACGCCCTCACCCACCTCCCCGAACCAATCCAACTTCCCCTCCTCACCCCCCCCACTCACCACCACCCTCCACTCATCCACCACTACCCCCCCATCCATGACCTCCTCCTTCTCCACGCCGACTCCCCCGCCACCATCTCCCCCCACCCCCCTTCCCTCAACCCACTCTCCCCCCACCCCCCACCCAACCAACTACTTACCTCCGTACCCCTCCTTAACCTCTACAATTTCCCCCCCCCCGCCCACCTTCTCAACCCCCGCCCCCAGCTTCCCCACGTCCCCCTTCTTACC
>NZ_VDTC01000472.1 GCF_007672725.1 Corynebacterium aurimucosum ATCC 700975 | reverse complement strand
AGGATGGGTGGAGGAGGGATGGGAGGGAGGGGTTGAGGAGGAGGGGTCGTGGGGGGAGGAGGAAGGTGGGAAGGTGAAGGGGAGTGGAGGGGTGGTGAGGAGTAGGCGGGGGGGGAGAGAAGGGAGGGAGGTAGGGAGAAAGGGGTTGTTGATGGAGTATTGAGGTTTGGGAAAAGTTCTGATGAGTTGAAAATAGGGGATGATCGGGAGAAGGGAGGTGGTTTTGGGTTTTAATTGAGTTGAAAGGGGGGTGAAGGTAGGGGTGTTAGTAGTAGTGGGTAAGGGTGGATAG
>NZ_VDTC01000471.1 GCF_007672725.1 Corynebacterium aurimucosum ATCC 700975 | reverse complement strand
CCTCCCCCCCCACAACGCCCACCCTCCCGCTCCCGTCCTTCCCCACACCGCTCACCCAATTCCACCCCTCCACCTCCACCCACTTCCACAACATTACCTCCCCCCACTTCACACCCCCCCTATTCCACCCCTTCCACCTCCCCCTCACCCTCATCCCCCCCCCCTTCCACCCCTCACCTTCAACAAAAAATATATCAACCCCGCAAATACACCTCCTCCCCCCCTCCTCACCCATCCACCCCGTCCCCATCCTTTTCCACCCCCTCCTCCCCACCCCCACCCCCCACCACCC
>NZ_VDTC01000470.1 GCF_007672725.1 Corynebacterium aurimucosum ATCC 700975 | reverse complement strand
GGACATCGCCACGCGGCCAGTTCCGCCATCCCTTCTCCCATCCCACCTCCCTCAACTACATACCCCTGGCCATTCTCCTCTCTCTCCTTTCTCCCATCCCCATCCTCCCCCTATCCATCCTCCTCCTCCCCCTCAACTTTCACCCCAACACCCCTCACCACCTCCACCCCATCCTCCACCACCTCCTCCCTATCATCCCCCCCTACCCTCTCACCCACTAATTCCTTCAACAAAAACTCCCCTATCTCACCATTTTCCCCGCGTTTATCCCGGCGACACACATAACTTCGTC
>NZ_VDTC01000046.1 GCF_007672725.1 Corynebacterium aurimucosum ATCC 700975 | reverse complement strand
ATTTGGCGAGGATGAGAATGTTTTGGGGGAGGTGGGAGGATTGTGGGTGAGGGAGTGTGGTGAGTTGGTGGGGGTTGATGTTGGGGTGAGGGGTGGAGAGGAGGTTTTGAAGGGAAGGATGAAGGTTTGGGGATGGGGATGGTTTTAGGAGTTTGTTGATGGGTCGTTGACGCGTGGGGGGGAGTTGTTTATGGAGTGGGTAGAGGAGGTTTTGGGAAAAGGTGGATGGGTGGAATGGGGGATGGTTGGGGATGTGGATGAGGGTTCTGGGGAAGGGAGTGATCGGGAGGGGGGTGAAGTGGGGGAGGACGGAGTGGTGAAGGAAGGGATGTGGTGGGGGGGTTGGTGATGAGATGGGGTTTTAGTGTGGTTTGTTAGGGAGGTTGTGGATGGTGAAGTGGTCTGGAGCGGCGAGAAAGGGGGGGGTGGTATGGGGGTGGGTGATTGGAGGGGGGGTGGGGTGGTTGAGTGTGGTGGTGCGGGGGGCGTGGTGTAACCGGGGGGGGGGGTGGC
>NZ_VDTC01000469.1 GCF_007672725.1 Corynebacterium aurimucosum ATCC 700975 | reverse complement strand
AATACACCTTCTCCCCAAGCGAGCACACCCCTGTTCTCATCAACCGCCTCATCATCACCCACATCCCGAAGCACAAGAGAACCTCCATCCCCACAACCATCCACACCCCTCACTTCTCCCCCAACCTCCCCAACACCCACACCCTCCCCACCATAAACACCCACCCCCCAATCATCACCCCCCCCCCCCCATACCAATCCAACACTCCCCCCACAATCCCCCAAACAAGTGCTTCCACAATTCCACCCCGCATCACCCCCAAACCCCTGCCGAACGCCCTCACCCCCACCGT
>NZ_VDTC01000468.1 GCF_007672725.1 Corynebacterium aurimucosum ATCC 700975 | reverse complement strand
CCCCCTCTAAACCCCCCTTTACCCCCCCTCAATCCCCTTCCTCACCCTCCCCACCCCCCCCATCTCAATTTCCATCCTATCCCCCCCCACCATCCCCCCCCTCACCTTCCCCCACTCCCCCCCATCATTCCCCCTCCCATCATCCACCTCAACTCCCTCAATCCTCACCCCATCCACCCCCCCCACTCCCCCCCACCATTCTTTCTTAACCCTCCCCTCCTCCGTCTCCCCACCCCTCCTACCTCCAACCCCGATCCCCATCTCCCTTCCCCCACCCCTCCCATCACGTCCG
>NZ_VDTC01000467.1 GCF_007672725.1 Corynebacterium aurimucosum ATCC 700975 | reverse complement strand
CTCCCTTCCCATCCCCCAAACTCTTCCCCTCCTCCACCCACACCTCCCTCCCCACCTCATCCATCTTCCCATAACCCACTTTTCTCACCACCCTTATCCCCACACCAAGCTCCAAACCCTCTCCAACTTCTCTCCCATCTCCAACCCCATCATCCATTATTATTTCCCCCATAAAAACCCCCTCTACCACCAACCATTCCCTCCACCTCCCCACCCCCTCAACCCTCCCCACCAACTCCTCAACATCCTCAACCACCAACTCATCCACATCCTCCCCCCCCAGACCCCCCCC
>NZ_VDTC01000466.1 GCF_007672725.1 Corynebacterium aurimucosum ATCC 700975 | reverse complement strand
TCACCCACTCCTACAACCCCATCTTCCTCCACCCCCACCCCCCCCCTTCCATCACACCCTCCTACCTCCCACCCACCCCCCCACCGTCACCCCACTCCACAAACCCCTCAATCCACCCTTTAACCTCTCCTTCTTCCCTCCTCACCTCCCCCACCACAACTCCCCCCCCTCTCCCCCCCCATAACCCCCCCAACCCCCATTTACCATTCCTTCCCATTCAACCCCCCCTAACACAACCCATCCCCCCCGTACTGCCCAAACTAGATCGCCCATCCAGTCATACTCATCACTCC
>NZ_VDTC01000465.1 GCF_007672725.1 Corynebacterium aurimucosum ATCC 700975 | reverse complement strand
CCCCCCCCCCCCTCCTCCCCCTCCACCCCCCCACCATCACCGACCACAATCTACACCCCATCCACCTCCACATCAAACACTCCGAACCCACTACTCCCAACCCTATCCACCCCATCCATAACGCCCACCTTCCTCACCAACATCCTCACCTCCCCCTCCCTCATCCCCTCCATAATTTCATCCCCTTCTATCACCCCACTCAACTCCCTATCCTCCTCCACCTTCTCTAACTATTTTCTGCGCTTTCATCCCCGTCCGTTCATCCATGCTCCTAATCTCAGCCTTTATTCTCG
>NZ_VDTC01000464.1 GCF_007672725.1 Corynebacterium aurimucosum ATCC 700975 | reverse complement strand
CTCCCCCACTTCTTCACCCCCACCAAGCCCAATCACCCTGTTCCTACCCCCAGCCAAATCACCCCTAAACTCCCCCACATCTCTAAAACCCTCCATCACTCCATCCCATATCCCGACACCCCCCCCAAACACACCTACCCCTTCTCCTCCAACCCAACCTCTCCCTCCCTCCAACTCCACCTTCAACAACACACCCCCATTAAACTCCATCCCTTCATCCACCAAACCCCCCCAAAACAACCAATCACTCTTCCTGAAGCACTCATCAAACTCTTAACCCCCGACATACAACC
>NZ_VDTC01000463.1 GCF_007672725.1 Corynebacterium aurimucosum ATCC 700975 | reverse complement strand
CTTACCGAACTTCACCCCGCCCCTGTACCCACGGACGACTTTTCCCTCAATCCTTTTCCCCCTCACCCCAAACCTCCCCCACAACTTTATCACCCCCACCTCAACCTCACCCCACAACACATCCCTCACCCACTCCGTTGCCTGCCCTCCCTCCCGCACCACGTCAACATTCACACCATCACTATTAACCCCCCTACCCAAACCTAATTTACCTCTTTCCCTCCACCTCACACGCCTCTTATACTCGCATCTGTTACTCAAAACCCATCTCACTATCCCCGTCTTACGTGCCT
>NZ_VDTC01000462.1 GCF_007672725.1 Corynebacterium aurimucosum ATCC 700975 | reverse complement strand
CCATCCCCACCACTGTTAACACCTTCCCTACAAACTTATCCACACACTCCCCATAACTCTCTCCACAACCAATTCCACACCCTTTCTCCACACCCTCTGGATAACTCTTTTCACCCTTCCCACACCCCCCACAAAAACTTCCAACACAACCTAATACCCTCCTCATCTCCGCTTATCTTCCCCCACACCTTCGCTAAATTACAAAAATCTACTTATCCACAATCTCCATAACTTATCTCCAATTCTTTCCCACACACCTTTCCCTCCATAACACCCCCCACTTATCCCCAAAC
>NZ_VDTC01000461.1 GCF_007672725.1 Corynebacterium aurimucosum ATCC 700975 | reverse complement strand
CCGTCCTCGAAGCTCGCGAGCGCGTCGGCGGGCGTACCTGGAAGGGGAAGGTGAAGGATGGTAGTTTGGGGGTTAAGGTGGGTGGAGAGAGGGATAGGGTTGGGGGGGAAATGGTGGATGTGGAATGTGGTAGGGGGGGTGATAAGGGAGGAGTGAAGTGTGGTGAGGTGGTGAGGGGTGTGAAGGATGGGGTGGTTGAAAGGTGGGATGGGGTGATTGGGGGAAGGCGGTGGGAGGAATTTGGGGGAAGGGTGAGAGTGGAAGTTATGAGCGGGGAGAGGGAAGATGGGAGAA
>NZ_VDTC01000460.1 GCF_007672725.1 Corynebacterium aurimucosum ATCC 700975 | reverse complement strand
TCACATTCCCTATTCAGACATTCCCTCATTCCTTTCCTCTTTCTCGCTCCTCCTCTTTTCAATCCCACGAACCGATCCGCCTCCCCTACCTCCCATCATCCCCACCGATCACCACCCCCCCAATCCCCTCTCCCATCCCTCCCCCCATCTCCCACCACCACCACCCCCCCAACCCCTCCCCCCGCCACCCAACCCATCCCATATTCTATCCTCCACATACCATCATCATTCCCTAATACTAACTCCTACTTTACTTTTTTCTCCATGATTTACCTACCTTTCTTTTACTCTCTT
>NZ_VDTC01000045.1 GCF_007672725.1 Corynebacterium aurimucosum ATCC 700975 | reverse complement strand
GGGATAAGGAGTGATTGGTGGGGTGGTGGTTGGTTGTAGAGGTGGGGGTATTGAGGGAGATATGTGTTGAGGTGAGGAAGGGTGAGTGGGTGGGGTGGATGGAGGAAGTGGGTGAAGGTGGGGTGAGAGGGGTGGTGTTTTGGGTGGGTTGTGGGGGGGAAAGGAGGAATAGGAAGAAGAGGTTGGGTGGGGAGGGAGGTTTGAGTAGGAGAGAGAAAGGGAGGGTGGTAGGTGGGGAAGGGATGGGGATTGTGGGAAAGGATTTGTTGAGGTTTGGGGTAGGGAGGGAAGGGTGGGGGGAGTAGGGGGGGTGGGTGAGTAGGGTTTTGTGGGAGGGGGAAGGGTGTGGTTGGGAGATGGAATGTGCTGGGATGATGGATAATGTGGTAAATGGTGAGATGTGTGTGGGGATGGTGAAAGAGGGGATAGAGGAGTGGATGGATTTGGGAGAGTTGAGGGAGGGGATGAGGGGGGAAGGGGTTATAGGAGGTGTGTGGTTGTTTGGGGGGATTGGG
>NZ_VDTC01000459.1 GCF_007672725.1 Corynebacterium aurimucosum ATCC 700975 | reverse complement strand
GGAGTGGGAGGATGGAGTGGTGATTAAAGTGGAGAGGGAAGGGTGTGTGGAGGGTCTGGGGCATGATGGGAGGATTGGAGGTGGTGGGTAAGAAGTGGGGGTTATGGACGAGTATGAGATGGGGGTGGTGATATAGGAGCGGGTAGTGAAAAGGAATGGGTTGTTGGGAAGGTAGGGAGGGGTGATAGGAGGGCAGGGTAGGGGCAGGGAAGAGGGTGGCGGGGTGGAAGGGAGTGGGAGGAGAAAACGGGGAATCGTCGGGGGCAGGTGCGGAATAGGGAGGTGTGGGGGGGG
>NZ_VDTC01000458.1 GCF_007672725.1 Corynebacterium aurimucosum ATCC 700975 | reverse complement strand
CCAGCCCTGCCTCCTCCAACAGCTCCCACGACCCCCCAAACCGCTCCCTCCCCACCTACCCCTCCTCCCCCCTCCCCCTCCACCACCTCCTCCTCCCCTTCTCCCCCCAACATCCACACACCCCCACCCTCACCACCCACGAACCCCACCCCCCCCCCCAAATCCCGGACACCCCCTCGCTCAACCCAACACCACCCCACCCCCACCTTCCCCATATCCCCAACCAACCCCCGCCCGAGCTGCACCTCCAGGTCCTTATCCCCCCCCTCCAACAGCATCCCCCCGCCCCCCTCT
>NZ_VDTC01000457.1 GCF_007672725.1 Corynebacterium aurimucosum ATCC 700975 | reverse complement strand
CCCCCCCCACCTCCCCCCCCCCACACCATTCATCTCTTTGTCCCATCCCACCAACCCCCTCTCACCCCCCCATCCACTCCCCTCACCTCCCCTTCACTCCCCACCACCTCCCCCTCATCCCCCACCCCCTCCACCACGCCCCCCCACCCACCACCATCATCAACCAAAACATCCTCCTCTCTCTCCCCATCATCATCCTCTTCATCCCACTCCCCATCACCGCTCTACTCCCCCTCCCCCCCCTCCTCCCCCCCCACCCCCCGGTCTGGCTTTCCCTCCCCTTCCTCTTGAGCC
>NZ_VDTC01000456.1 GCF_007672725.1 Corynebacterium aurimucosum ATCC 700975 | reverse complement strand
GATATCATCGAGGACGTTCTGCGCCATGGCCGGCGGCGTGGGACGGGAGTGGATGGAGGGGATGAGGGGCGAGGGAAGAGTGAAGAAGGGTAGTGGGGGTAGCGGGGGGAGGAGGGGGGGTTGGGGGGTTTTGAATGGATGATGAATGATAGGGATATGGGGGAACAGGAGTGGGTGGTGGAGGGGGGGGAATAGAAAGTTGTGGGGGGATAGGTGGGGGTTGGTAGTTGGGAAGGGGCGTGGGATGAGAATGGTGGCGGGAATGGGAGGGGGACGCTGGGAGGGGGGAGTGGG
>NZ_VDTC01000455.1 GCF_007672725.1 Corynebacterium aurimucosum ATCC 700975 | reverse complement strand
CTCACCTTCCCCTCTCCCACCCCCTCAACCTCCCCCTGCTTATTTCTCTCCTCCTTCTCATCTCTCCCCTCCTCCCTTTCTTCTTCCCCACCCCGCTCTCCACCGCGATCGAGGACCGCCAACTGTTGCCCCCCACTCCTAACCAAATCCTCAACTCCATTCACCACCACTCCCCACCCTTCCGCCCCCTCCTTCCCCACCAACCCCTCCACATCCCCCCCTCCTTCGCCCCCGACCGGACCAACACCATCCTCCACATCCCCTCCCCCACCCCTACCTCAACCCCACCCATCCC
>NZ_VDTC01000454.1 GCF_007672725.1 Corynebacterium aurimucosum ATCC 700975 | reverse complement strand
TTCATGGGGGGGATGGTCGAGGGTGAGATTGGTATTGTTGTCGTGGGGTGGGAGGGGGTGTTGGTGTAGACGGGTGGGAGGGGGTTGTAGGGGGGGATGGGGGATTGGGTGGAGGTGAGGGGGAGGGTTGATGAGTAGTTTGGGGAGAGGGAGATTGGGGTGAGGGAGGGGTTGAGGGTGGTGGTTGGAGGGGAATGGGGAGGGGAAGGGGGTGGAGGGGAGGTTGAGGGGTGGGGTGAATTTGGAAGTGGAGGTGGGAGGGGGTGGAGAAGGGGAGGGAACGGATGCGGGGGATC
>NZ_VDTC01000453.1 GCF_007672725.1 Corynebacterium aurimucosum ATCC 700975 | reverse complement strand
GGAAGGGGGTGGAGAGGAATGGTGAGGTGGAGAAGGTGGAAGATGATGAAGAGGAGAAGGAGGAGGGGGGTAAGGAGGATGGTGTTGGTGGGAAAGGAATGGATGGGGGGGATGAGGTTGGTGAGGTTATGGAGGTGGAGGAGGGGGAGGAGGAGGAGGAGAAGGAGGATAATGGGGGGAGGGAGGGAGATGGGGAGGGGGTGAGGAAGGGGGTGAAGATGAGGGTGGAAGGAACCTCGAGCGATGAAGAGGGGCTGAAGGCCGGGGGGAGGTTGGGGGGGGACAACGTTTTGAAG
>NZ_VDTC01000452.1 GCF_007672725.1 Corynebacterium aurimucosum ATCC 700975 | reverse complement strand
GGTGAGGCGGAGGTTGCGAGGAATGGGGTGGGTGGTGATGTTGAAGGTTGAGATAAAAGTGAATTGGAGTTGGGTGGTGGTGGGGTGTTTGTGGAGGTGGGGAGGATGGGGGAGCGGATGTGTGGGGGAAGGGAGAAGGGGAAAGGTTGGATGGATTGAGATAAGGGGTTTAGGGTAGAAGTTGGTGGTTGGGTGTGGGGGATCGTTCAGGTGATGGGGGTGAGTGACGTTGGTAACGTGTGAGACGTGATAGGGCCTCGCAGGGGGGGGGAGGATAGAGTTTGGGGGTATGAATG
>NZ_VDTC01000451.1 GCF_007672725.1 Corynebacterium aurimucosum ATCC 700975 | reverse complement strand
ATACCAGACACCGTCCTCTCCCTCCTACTTATCCCCCACCCCTTTCACCATCAGCATCCTCTCATCCACACAACCCTCTTCCACCTTCACCCCCTCCAACCCCCCCTCCACACCCCCCTCCTTCTCAATCTCCTTCCCCTACTCATCCACCCTCCTCCCACCCATCACATTCCCCTTCACCCCACCGCCCACCTCTCCCACCTTCCCCACCCCACCATTTCTCCCACCCTCCCGCCCCCTCCCTTCACCCCCTCCCCCCCCCCACTCCCTCCCCTTTCAATCCCCTCATACCTCCA
>NZ_VDTC01000450.1 GCF_007672725.1 Corynebacterium aurimucosum ATCC 700975 | reverse complement strand
GTGGGGAAGTGGATGAGTTTGAAGATGTTGAGGTGGTGGAGAGTGGCGATGTGGTGTTTGGGGGGGTTGTGGAGTAGAAGGGTTATAAGGAGGTTGGCGAGGAGTTGGGGGAATGGCAGGGGGGGGGGGAGGGGGGTTATGGGGGGGTGGTTGGTGGGGGGAAAAGTAGTGGTGATGGTTGTTAGAGAGGGGGGGGAAGAAAGGTAGGGATGTTAGGTTTGTATGTGGAGTTTGTTAAAGACGGAGAAAATATATGGCTTGGGGATTGTGGTGAGGTATGTTGTTGTCGGGGGGGA
>NZ_VDTC01000044.1 GCF_007672725.1 Corynebacterium aurimucosum ATCC 700975 | reverse complement strand
ACCCTTCCCAAGTCCGCCCATCATCACTCTCCCAACCCCAACATTTCGACGAATCCTCACTTTCCTAACCCTCCAACCCACCTTCTTCCTCCTCCCCACCTTAACCATACCCTCACCTACAACAACCTCCTTCCCGCTAACCAATACACCCTTAATCCTCACCTCATTTCCAACCACCACCCCAACACCCTTCTCCCTCACCCCCACAACACCTTTACTCCCCACACCCCTAACCCTAACACCCTTCTTCACATCACTCTTCATCACTCCCTCAACCACCCCCTTCACCCTCCCCTTCCTTTTCACCACTTCACTTCCCTTCACCTCAACCACAACCCCCACCACACTCCCCCTACTCATCCCCACAACCCCAACCACATTCCTAACCACCACCACATCAATGATAACCCTCACACTCTCACCTCTAACCATCACCCCTCTCACTCCACCACCCCCCACAACCCCCATCACTCCACCACTCCCCACAACCCCCCCCACTCCACCACTCCCAACACGACCCACCCC
>NZ_VDTC01000449.1 GCF_007672725.1 Corynebacterium aurimucosum ATCC 700975 | reverse complement strand
TTCTTCAACCCTCCCACTATCAACCCCACCCACACCCTCCTCATTCCCATCCTTCTCCTACTCACTTTCCCCTTTATCTTCTCCCCCATCTCTCGTCTCCCCAAAGCCATTCACTACCTCTCTAACCCCAACATCCTCCTCCCACCTCTCCTCCCCATTTTCCTGTTCATCTTTCCCCCCACCCTCTCCATTCTCAACCACATTCCCCCCTCCATCCCTAACTACCTCGCCAACTTCACCCACATCATCGCTCCTACTCCTCACTCCGACAATCGAACCCCTCCCCAATCCTTCTC
>NZ_VDTC01000448.1 GCF_007672725.1 Corynebacterium aurimucosum ATCC 700975 | reverse complement strand
GGTGGCTACGGATGAGTAGTCGGGTGGGAAGGAGGAGTGGGGGGAAGAAGAGGAGGGTACGGGGGAGAGGAGGGAAGGGGGGGAGAGGGAGGGCGGAGGTGGAGGGAGGGTTGGGAAAAATGGGGGGTGGGAAGAGAGGGAGGAGAGGGAGGGGGAGGTGGGTGAAGTGGGTGAGGTGGAGGAGGGGGTGGGGTGATGAGGAGTGGAGGTTGTTGGTGGGGTGGTCGAGGATGAGGAAATGGGGGTTGGGGAAGAATGGGGGGGTGAGTGGGAGGGTGAGGGGTTGAGCAGGGGAGA
>NZ_VDTC01000447.1 GCF_007672725.1 Corynebacterium aurimucosum ATCC 700975 | reverse complement strand
TCTCCCCCCCCCCCACCCCCTACCCCAAGGATTCCCCTCCCATCCCCCCTACTTTTTCCTCCTCCCCATTCCCCCGCTCACGCTCATCCTCCTCTTTTTCCTCTTCCCCCACATCACCCGCATCCCCCAAACCCATATCTTTACTCACCTTCCCCCACTCAAAAACACCCACCTTCTCCTCACCCTCTTCCTTCCCACCCTTCCCTTCCCCCCCCCCTTCCACCCCATCCATCTCATCCAACACCCCCTCCAACTTAATCACCACCCCCTTCCCCACCACCCCGCTCCCGTTTTCAC
>NZ_VDTC01000446.1 GCF_007672725.1 Corynebacterium aurimucosum ATCC 700975 | reverse complement strand
TGCCTCCCCCTTTCCATCCCCCACTCGCCCTCCACCCTTCCCCCCTTTTCCCCCCCCCAATCCTTCCCACAATCCTCCGCACAACCCCTCTCCCCCTTTTAACTCCCCTTCCACCGCCCCCCCCCCCATCCCCCCCATCCATCCCCAACCCCTCCTCTCCCTAGCCCCACATCATCAACACCCCATACTCCATCCCCACCCCCACTCCCACCACCCTCACCACCCCCTCCCCCAACACCTTCACCTCCTCCAACCCACCCACCATCCAAACAATCCCCACCCATCCCAAAATCCACA
>NZ_VDTC01000445.1 GCF_007672725.1 Corynebacterium aurimucosum ATCC 700975 | reverse complement strand
CATCACCTCCTTCCTCGAGGAGCAGCTTGACCAAGACTCCTCCCTCTCTCACATCATTCACCACCTCAACCTGGTCCCCAATCACCCTTCTCCCCTCCTCCCCCTCCATCCCTCCCTCCCCCAACCCTAACCAACCCATATACTTTCCCCCCATTCTCCCACCCCCCCCTCCCCCCATACACACCTCCTACCTCCCTGTCCCCCCCACCCTTCATCCCACCCCCACCACCCTCTCACTCCGCCCCTCCCCCCCATCCACTCATTCCCATTCACCCCCCATCACCCCACCAACCGCAAA
>NZ_VDTC01000444.1 GCF_007672725.1 Corynebacterium aurimucosum ATCC 700975 | reverse complement strand
ATGGGCATGATCGGCTGCGCGGTGATGATGGTGGGGAAGGTGAAGGGGTATGTGGGGTGGGGGGGTTGGATGGGGATGTTGTGGGTGATGGGGGGGAAGTTGATGATGTGGTGTATGAAGGATATGGAGATGGTGGTGGGGGGGGTGGTGGAGGTGGAGGTGGGGGGGGGGAAGGTGTGTGAAAGTGAGAGGGGGAGTGGGGTGGGGTGGGGTGGGGTGGTGGGGGTGGGGAGGGAGTAGGGGAAGGGGGTGATGAAGAGGGGGGTGTGGGGGATGAAGCAGTTGATGTAGTGGGTGG
>NZ_VDTC01000443.1 GCF_007672725.1 Corynebacterium aurimucosum ATCC 700975 | reverse complement strand
ACCCACCTACTACCTCCCCCACACCCACCACACCTCACTCCTCTCCCCCGGTTGCGATACCCAAGCCGCCCAATCTCCTGCATATAAGCACCTAAACTTCCAATTTCTTCACCTCACCCGCCCCACTCACATCTTCATCTTCCAAACCCCACCCTTTCCCCATATTCAACCCCTCACCAACCCCCCCGAGCTCCACTTCCTATCCCCTCACCTCATCAATCACCCTTACCCGCCCCACCCACACCTCAATTGCGCGTTTACCCAACCCCCTACCTACACCATCACTCTTCACCCTCAA
>NZ_VDTC01000442.1 GCF_007672725.1 Corynebacterium aurimucosum ATCC 700975 | reverse complement strand
TTTGGGTGGGTTGTGGTGCGGGTGGGATTGTGGGGGGTAGGAAAAATGGGGGGGGGGAGGGTGGTGGTGGGGGAGTGGGGGTAGCTGGGGGAGATGGATGTGGAGGGGGTGGGATGGTTGAGGGGGGGGGAGGGGGAGTGGTGGGGAAAGGGGGGGTTGAAGTCATCGTGGAAGTGGTTGGGGGGGGGGGTGGGGAGGAGGGGGTGGGGGTGGGGGTTGTGAAGAAGAGGGTGGGGGGGGGGGGGAAGAGGGTGGTTAGGTGGGAGCAGCGTGGGTTGTGGCTTGCAAAGAAAGATGGT
>NZ_VDTC01000441.1 GCF_007672725.1 Corynebacterium aurimucosum ATCC 700975 | reverse complement strand
TCTCAACCCCGACAACCACCCGCCCCCTACCCCCATCTTCGCCCCGGTTGCTCCCCAACTTCCTCATAACCCCTTCATCAACATCCTTTCTCTCCCACCCCAGCTCATCTAATCTTATCAACATTCATAACCCCCATATCCTCATCCTTATTTCCCCCCCCCACAACCCCCCCAACCCCAACCTCATCCACGCATACCCCAAGCCCGACAACCTCCTCCTTCAGCACGTCAACCCCCTTAACAACCACCTTCCTAACTCCCCTACCCACCCTCCCCCCGACTCCGGCCCAATCGTTACC
>NZ_VDTC01000440.1 GCF_007672725.1 Corynebacterium aurimucosum ATCC 700975 | reverse complement strand
GAGGTCATCGGTCACGTACACAACCCCGTTAACCATCACCACCCCCACTCCCCCCTCATAGCCCATCCCCACGCCCTCACTCATCAGCCCCATACCACCCACATCCACCACCCACATCAACAACCCTTCTCCCAACTCTCCCCACTCAATCCCCTACTCCACCAACCCCAACCCCACATCAAACCCCCCCATCTTCCACTCCCCCCAACCTTCACCCATTCCCTCTTCTTCGCTATCGCCGCCTTCGGTCCTTCCGCCCATCACCACCTCCTTTCAAACAAAAACCCACCAACCCCTAC
>NZ_VDTC01000043.1 GCF_007672725.1 Corynebacterium aurimucosum ATCC 700975 | reverse complement strand
TCGCCTATCCCCCCATCCCCCCCTTACCCATCCCCCACATAATCCCCTTCTCCCCCTTAAACACGATCCTTCCCCTCACCTTCCCCTCTTCATCCTCCCTCCTTCACTTATCAACTTCCAACCTCACCACCTCCACCCCCCACCTCCCCTCTAACAACTCCTTCCCAAACATATCCCACATCTTCTTCCACTTCACTTCCCCACCTTCCCCCTCCCTCACCCCCTCCACCACCCACCACAACTCCCCTTCCATCCCCCCCCCCATATTCATCCCATCATCCCTCTTCATCATCTACCCTACCCCCCCCTTCCCCCACTCCCACTTCACCCCCATCACCCCCTCGTAATCCCACCCCACCTCCTTCCCATCCATCGCCACCTTCCCGTCCCGACCCTCCCCCTTGAGCCACAGCGTCGCCAGACCACCCGCCAATTCCACCTCCACCTCATCCTCAGCATCCTTCCCCCTAATTGCCCTCACCACCACCTTGCCCAACCCCTCATACCCCCACTCCTCACCAATCCCCTT
>NZ_VDTC01000439.1 GCF_007672725.1 Corynebacterium aurimucosum ATCC 700975 | reverse complement strand
CCAACCCACGTCATCACTTAATACGGTTCACATCACCCCCCCCTTCATCCTCTCTAACCCCTACATCAACACTCTCTCAACCCCCATCCCCCCACCGTATACCCATCCACTACCCTACACAACCCTCACCCACAACAACAATACTAAACTTACTCACCTCCCCCACCACCTCCCCCTCCCCCTCCCCCACCAACTCCCCCACCCTCCATTTTCCCCACCTCCACACTCCCATCATCACCACCTCCTTCCCCATCAATCCTCCTTAACACACCACCCCATCCTACCCCCTACCCCCCCTC
>NZ_VDTC01000438.1 GCF_007672725.1 Corynebacterium aurimucosum ATCC 700975 | reverse complement strand
GGGGAGGACCGGGGGGGAGCGGGGTGGAGGGTCGAGGTTGGTAAGGGGGAGATCGAGGGGAGCGTGGGGAGCGGTGACGGGGTGGAGGATGTGTTGTAGTTGGTGAGGTGAGTAGGGAGAGTTTCGAGGAGGGAGGGGAATGTTGAGGAGCGGGTGGGGGTTGGGGATGGGGTGTGGAGGATGGGAGTGGAAGTGGGGGAAGGGTGAGAGGGGATGGGGGAGGGGAGGATGAGAGTGGGGGGAGTAGTGAGGGGAGGTCTTCTCGGAGGGGTGGTGAGTCTTGAAGTTGTGCAGGAAGT
>NZ_VDTC01000437.1 GCF_007672725.1 Corynebacterium aurimucosum ATCC 700975 | reverse complement strand
AAAAGGAGGGGGTGGTGTGGATGGAGTTGGAGATGAGGGGAGTTGAAGGGGAGCGGGAGGTAATGGTGGAAGTGGGGGGGGTGATGAGGGAGGGGGTGATGGGGGAGGGGTGGGAGGGTAGGGGGGCAGGGGGTAAGGAGATGGGGGGGGAATGGGGTGGGGTGGTGAGGTGGGTTACCGGGGAGGAAGGGTAGGTGGAATGGGGGGAGAGGGAGTTGGGGGTTGGGGATGTGCGGTGGGGGTACGACTGGAAGTATGGTGGGAAGTCGGAGGGGGGTGAGGTGGGGGGGGGGGGGGGG
>NZ_VDTC01000436.1 GCF_007672725.1 Corynebacterium aurimucosum ATCC 700975 | reverse complement strand
ACAACAACATTCCACCACTTCACCAATTCAACCCACAATTAATCATCCTTACTACACCCTACCATCCCCCCGTCATGCACCCTCTACCCCCCATCATCGTAACAACCTCCCCCTACTACAACATCACTCACCCTCTTCTACCTCCTCCACACACCCTTTCTCAACCAAATCTACTCCTCGTCCAAGAACCTCCCTATTCCCACTACTACCTTCCTTTCTCTCCTCTTCCACTCTTCCAAAGCCTCACCGGTGAACACTCCCCTTTCAACCATCAATACGCCCAAATCCTCCAACCACAA
>NZ_VDTC01000435.1 GCF_007672725.1 Corynebacterium aurimucosum ATCC 700975 | reverse complement strand
TGGGGGAGGGGGTGTGGAGGGGTTGGTGGAGGGGGTGGTGAGTTTTAGTGGTGGGGTTAAAAGAAGTGATTGTTGTGTTTGTGGGTTTGTAGTGTTTGTGGAAAGGTTGGGGGAAGAAGAGTGGGGAAGGAAGGTTGAGTGTGTATAAGGGGAGAGAAGTTGAGTGTGTTGGAGTGAAGTAGAAGTTTTTTAAATTTGGATGTGTAGGGGAGGTTGATGGGGTGAGAGTGAAGTTTGGGTTTTGGGGTGATATGGGGTGCGTTTATTGAGATGGTGGTTCTGGTGGGAGGGGGTGGGGA
>NZ_VDTC01000434.1 GCF_007672725.1 Corynebacterium aurimucosum ATCC 700975 | reverse complement strand
TGGGTGTTTATCGGCGAGGAACTGGAGGTAGGAATAGGGTGGGTTGTTGTTGTTGGGGTTGATGGTGTTGGTGGGGGAGGGGGTGAGGGTGAAGGGGATGGGGGGAGGGGAGGAGGTGGTGGATGGGGTGGGGGAGGGGGTGGAGTGAGGGGAAGAATAGAAAAGGTTGGGGAAGTTGGTGGGGGGGAGAGGGGGGGAGTAGGGGGAGAAGCGAAAGGTGAGAAAAAGCTGAGATTTTGTGGGGGGGAGAGAGGTATGGGGAAGGGGTTGGAGTAGGGTGGGTGATGATGATTGTTGTGT
>NZ_VDTC01000433.1 GCF_007672725.1 Corynebacterium aurimucosum ATCC 700975 | reverse complement strand
CCACGCCACACCCCGACCTCTCCCCCATCACCCTCTCCTCCTCACCCATCCACACTCCCAACACCCCACCCCTACCCCCCAACCACCCCTCCATTTCCTCCCCCCCGTCGACATCCTCACCCCCCCCCCCCTTCCCCCACCATCAAACCCCACCTCATCTACCACCCCACCCACCCCCCCACAACCCCCACCAAATCCCCCCCCCCCCACTCCACCTCCCCATCCCCCACCCCCATGCGAACCGTGCCCTCATCCCCACCCTCCAGCCGCTCCACCGCCCCCCCCACCACGTCATAATTA
>NZ_VDTC01000432.1 GCF_007672725.1 Corynebacterium aurimucosum ATCC 700975 | reverse complement strand
CAGGTGGAGGGGGTGAAGTGGAGGGGAGCGGAGAAAGCATTGGGTGTGTTGATTGGGGAGTTGGGGGTTGGGTGAGAGTGTGGGATGGAATGGGAGAGGGAGGGATGGGGAAGGGGGGGGGGGGGATGGGGGTGAAGGGGGAGTGGGATTAGGGGGAGGGGAAGAATGGGGGGAAGGAAATGAGTGGGATGGAGGGGGAAGTGGAGGAGGGGGTGGAGGAGGAGGTTTAAGGAGCCTTGAGTGAGTAAGTAGCAAAGGAGGAATCATGCGGATGGGGGGTGTGGTAGGAGGGGAGGGGTG
>NZ_VDTC01000431.1 GCF_007672725.1 Corynebacterium aurimucosum ATCC 700975 | reverse complement strand
GTGAAGGTGGTGGGGGGTGATGTGGGGTAGGGTATTTAGTGGGTGATTTGTGAGGTGTGGTGGAAGGAGGGGGAATGGGTATGCGGGGAGGAGGTGGAGAAGATGGTGGGGAGGGTGGATGGTGGTGAGGTGGGGGGGTGTGACTTTTGAGATATGTGAAAGATAGTTGGGAATATTGTGTAGTGAGAAACAAAAGTGTGGTGGGGAATAATGTGGTAGAGGTAAATGAGGGAGGTGAGAGATATAGGTTTATGAAGGGGGTGTAGATGAGGAGAAGGAAGAATTGGGTGAGGGGAGAGG
>NZ_VDTC01000430.1 GCF_007672725.1 Corynebacterium aurimucosum ATCC 700975 | reverse complement strand
AGCTGGGGCGGAAGGGGAAGGGGGTGAAGTTGTTGGGGGAAGCGGGGGAATGGTGAAGGAGGGAGGGTGGGAGAAGGGAGTGGGGAAGGGTATTGGGGGGGGTAAGAAGGGGGAGTATGGAGTTGTGGGGGGGAGGGAGAGGTTTGTGAGGATGTTTGAGGCGGCGGGGGGCGTGATGGGTGAGGGGAGGAGGGAGGTGAAGGAGGTGGGGGAGAAAGAGAAGGGGTGGGTGGAAGCGGGGGATGAATGGACGGGGGAGCGGTAGGGGGAGGTTTATGAAAAGGCGGTGTTTGAGGAGAT
>NZ_VDTC01000042.1 GCF_007672725.1 Corynebacterium aurimucosum ATCC 700975 | reverse complement strand
GGGGTGAAGATGCGAGATGGTGAGTGGATGGGTAGGGAGGTGGAGGTGGGGGTGATGGGGGGAAGGGAGGGGGGGGGGGGGATGGGAGGGGGGAGGGGAAGAGTGGGGTGAAAGGAGGGGAGGAGGTGGAAGAGAGGAATGAAGATGGGGATGTGGGGGAAGATGGGGAGGGAGGGGGGGAGGGGGTGGGAGGGGGGTGATGGTTTGGAGGAGGTGGGTATGGAGGTGGAGGAGATGAGTGGTGAGGGGGGGGAGGAGGTGGTGGGGGTTGCGGAGGGGGTGGGAGAGGTGGGGGAGGGGGATGGGTAGAGGGTGGAAGGATTGGAAGGGATGGAGGAGGTGTCGTGGAAGGTGGGTTAGTTGGGGAGGTATTGGGTGGGGAAGTGGTTGAATGAGATGATGGGGGAGATTGAGGTTCTGTTGGGGGTGGGGAGGGAAGGGGTTGGGGTGGGGGTGGGGGGGGAGAATAAGGTGGGGAGGGGTGGGGAGGGTTTGGGAGGTGAGGTGGGAAGGGTTAGGGAGGATGAAGTGAGGCTG
>NZ_VDTC01000429.1 GCF_007672725.1 Corynebacterium aurimucosum ATCC 700975 | reverse complement strand
CTCTCTCTCCACTACTACCCCCCCAACCACCATCACCCACCCCCTTCACTAATTCCCCCACCTCCCACTCCAATTGCCTAACCCCACTTTCAACTCCTTGCACCCCTTCCTCTTCACTCATCGTCCCTCTTCCTTCTGCCTCCCAACTACTTTATCCCACGGTCTCCCCCTAAAACCCCCAATTAATCCTCCACTCCAAACTTACTTCTTCCACAAATATCATCTTCAACCCAAAACCGTCACCACACTCTCCCCCCTAATTCAACCCGCCTATCCCCACGCTCCCCTTACCCCACCCTC
>NZ_VDTC01000428.1 GCF_007672725.1 Corynebacterium aurimucosum ATCC 700975 | reverse complement strand
GGTAGGTATCGAGGATGATGTTGGGGCGAGTGAGAGGTGGATGAGGGATTGGGGGGGGAAGAATGAAGGAAGGAGAGGGGTTGATGAGGAGGTGGGTGTGGTGGGTGTAGTAGTTGGTGAGGTGGGGATGGTTGACGAGGCAGTGGAGTAGATGGGTAGGAAGGTGTTGGGGGAGGGAGTGGTGGGTGACCTGCGGATGATGGTGGGTGGAGATGAGAATCGTGTGTAAGGGAGTGGGGAGATCGTTGTGGTCATATGGAAAGGTGAGGTGGGTGTTGGGATGTGGACGGAGGGAAGGAA
>NZ_VDTC01000427.1 GCF_007672725.1 Corynebacterium aurimucosum ATCC 700975 | reverse complement strand
CCGCATCCTTCCAACCCCCCCTCTTCCCGCCACGCCCACCTCCACTCCCATCACCTTTATCACCACCCACTTCCCTAACCTCCCCCACCATCCATCCCCCTCTTCCCCACCCCCATCACTCTCCCCTCCCCTCCATTTCTCCTCTCCTCACCCACATTCCCACCCCCACCCCTCCACAACAACCCTTCAACACCCTCACCCACCAACTCCCCCGCCCCAACCTCATCCTCCTCACCCCACCACCTCTATCCACACAATCACCCCTCCCCCATTATCGCCCCCCCAATCGCTCCCTCACCC
>NZ_VDTC01000426.1 GCF_007672725.1 Corynebacterium aurimucosum ATCC 700975 | reverse complement strand
GGGCATGGCTAGCGAAAGAAGGTTGCGGGGGTGCTGGCGAGCGTGTTGAATAGGGTGGTTGGTTTGGTGAATGAAGGGGAGGTGGGGGGAAGTATTGGGGGGGAGCGAAGGAGTGTTGTGATAAGAGTGAGGGGTGAGTGGGTAGGGGTGAAGGGGGTTGGGGTTGGAGTGGTTAGAGGGGACGTGAGAGGGGTTGGAGGGAATGGAAATGGAGGTATGGGTAAAGAAAGGGATGGGGTGATAGGAGTGATAGCGGTGGTTATGAGGGTTTTGGGTGAAAAGATTAGGGATTGGTGGTGG
>NZ_VDTC01000425.1 GCF_007672725.1 Corynebacterium aurimucosum ATCC 700975 | reverse complement strand
TCTCACTCCAGTCATACCCCCTGCCTACCACTATCCCCCCCCCCCCACCCCCACAACTCCCCCAACCTCAACCCCCCCAACATCCTCACTCTCTTCCACACGACTCAAAAACACATCCACCCCCTCATCCTCCCCACTAACCAAAACCACCTCCTCCATCAGTTCTTCCCCACCCGCACCTACCCCCCCCCCTCCTCCCACCACACCTACAACACCTCCTCCCCGTCGATCCATATTTCCCCTCCCTCCAACTTCCACCGCTTCGCCTTTGACCTCCTGCCCCCCGATGCCGCACAAGTTA
>NZ_VDTC01000424.1 GCF_007672725.1 Corynebacterium aurimucosum ATCC 700975 | reverse complement strand
AGCTACCCCTCCCGCCACATCCACGACACTCATCTCAAGAACCCCCGCGACCCCGTTGCAATTACCAAACATCATCCCAACCCTCTCCTCCCCCCCTTTCACCCCCCCCTCCTCCCCCTACTCATCAACTCACTTCCCTCCCCCATACTCTACACACATCTCTTCTACCCCAATCACCCCCCTCCCAACCATCCCTCCTAAATCACTCACCCCCATCCCATCTCCTTCCTCTTCATCACCCCCGCTACACTCCCGCCCATCTCTCAACAACCAAATCACTATTCACCCTTTATCCCATCCC
>NZ_VDTC01000423.1 GCF_007672725.1 Corynebacterium aurimucosum ATCC 700975 | reverse complement strand
TCCCCTCAATACCCGTCACCAACCCCCCTTCATCCCCCCCCAAATTCACCCCCCACAAACCCTTCTCCCCCCTCCACCCCTCCTCCACCTCCCCCCCCCCCTTTCAAACCCCTCCCCATCCTTCTTCCCAACCACCACTCTCTCCCTCCTTTCCATCTTCACCGCCCCCACGTCCGGCTCCCCGCCCATCTCATCCCCCATCTTCTCCTCCACCTACCCCAAACCCAGCCCTCCCCCAAGCACCTCACTCCTCCCTACACCCTCCACCTTCTCAACAATCCACCCCACCATCTTTTCCTCTC
>NZ_VDTC01000422.1 GCF_007672725.1 Corynebacterium aurimucosum ATCC 700975 | reverse complement strand
TCCAAACAACCCTCCCCCCCTTACCCCCATAAACCTACATATCAACCACCCCCACTTCCTACTACTCCTCCGCCCTTCCGCCTCCCGCAAATCTACCACATTCCCCATCCTCCCTCCCCTTCACCCAATCCACCAACCCCACATCTTCATCCATCCCCCTCACCTTACTCAACCCCCCTCCCCCCATCCCCATCTACCCATCCTCTTCCAATCCTATCCCCTCTACCCCAACATCACACCCCCCCACAACATCCCCTTTCCCTTCCACAACCCCAACCTCCATAACCCAACCATCCAAAACC
>NZ_VDTC01000421.1 GCF_007672725.1 Corynebacterium aurimucosum ATCC 700975 | reverse complement strand
GGCGGTGGCGTGGTGAGGGTGGAGTTTGGTGGGATGGACAGCGGGGATGTGGGGTGGGAGGTGTGGGAGGGGGGGGGGTTTGGTGGGGAGGTTTTGGGTTAGGAGCTGGGGGGGAAGAAGATGGGGGAGGTAGTGGGGGTTGGGAGGGTAAGTGTGATGGAAGGGGGGGTGGTGGGAAGGGGGGAGGAGGAGGGGGTGGAAGAGAGGGAAGAGGTGGGGGGGGAGATGGTGGGTGGGGTGGGGGAGGGGAGGGGGTGGTTTGAAGGGGGGGGGTTGGGAAGGGGGGGGATGTGTGGGTAGGGT
>NZ_VDTC01000420.1 GCF_007672725.1 Corynebacterium aurimucosum ATCC 700975 | reverse complement strand
CGGACCTCGCACCCCCCATGACTCCGCCCCCTCCCCCCCCCCCTCCACTTCTTCTCCATCAACCCCACCATCATCCCCACCACCACCACCATCCCCACCCATATCACCCAACTCAACCCCACCCACCCATACCCCACGAGCTCCACCACCCCATCCCTCACCTCCCACCCATTACCGCCATCCCCCTCCTTTTCCCAATACCCCCACCACCCCATCCCCCCCTCCCCCTATCCCCCCGCCCACCTCAACCTCCGTCTGTACCCTGCGCCGAACACAAGAAAGCATTAATGCATGCCACACATC
>NZ_VDTC01000041.1 GCF_007672725.1 Corynebacterium aurimucosum ATCC 700975 | reverse complement strand
GAGGTGGAGCTCGTGCTGGGTGCGGTTGAGGTTGTGGGTGGAGAGGAGGTAGATAGTGAGAAGGTGGATGTGGGTGGGGTGGGAGGAGGAGATGATGTGGGTGATGTTGGGGGGGGGGTGGGGGTGGGGAAGGAATGATAAGTGAGGGGGTGGAGGGGGTGGTTGGTGGGGGGGTGAGGGTGGTTGGAGAGGGGGAGGAGGGTGAGGGGGGGGGGGATGATGGGGAGGTGGGTTATTGAGAAAAGAGAGAAGGAAGTGGGGGGGGGGTTGGAGGAAGGCGTGGGTGTGGATGGTGATGGGGTGGGGAGTGGGGGGGTAGTAGGGGGATTGGGTGTGGGGAGGGTTGGGTTTGAGGGTGAGGGGTATGGGTGGGTGGGAAGGGGGGAGATGAGGGGGGGGGAGGGGGTAGTAGTGGAAAAGGAAGTGGTAGAGAGGGTGATAGGAGGGTGGGTGGGGATAGGGAGGGTGTGTCTGGTGAAGGGGAGGCTGTGGTTGGGGTAGGGGGTAGGGTGTGGGAGGTGGTGTTGTGGGGCTTGGGG
>NZ_VDTC01000419.1 GCF_007672725.1 Corynebacterium aurimucosum ATCC 700975 | reverse complement strand
GGGGAGGGGAAGGGTGAAAGTGGGTGATGTGTGATAGGGTAGTGTGGTAGGTTGGGGAGGGGGTGAATAAAGGTTTTGGATAGGGTGGTAAAGATAGAGTTGAGGTTGAGAATGAGGATTAGGAAAGAAATAAGGTGAGAGAATGGTGGAGAAGGTGTTTGAGAAAAAGAAGAAAAGTGTTAGGCGCCGGGATTGATGTAAAGAGGGGGGCAGGACTTCGGAGAGGGTAGGCAGGTTGGAGGTTGATGAGTGGAAGGGGATTAGGGAAGGTTTGTTAGGAGGGATGGAGAAGATGGTGTGAGT
>NZ_VDTC01000418.1 GCF_007672725.1 Corynebacterium aurimucosum ATCC 700975 | reverse complement strand
CTCCCCTATCACATCCCTCTTAACACCCCAACCCCCAACAATTTCCCCCACCCCCCCATCCACACCATCCTCCTTCCACCCAACACCCCCTTCCACAACATCAACCACTACAACCCCGATGCCCTCTTTCTCTCCAACCCTCCCCGCCACCCACCTACCCCTCACACCATCCTCCCCATCCTCCCCCCCATCTCTACCCCCCATTTCTTCACCCCCATCCTCAATCACCCTTATCACTGCGCCCCCGTCCCTCCTGCCAATCCCCTTTCCCACCTCTACCCCATCGCCGCCACCCCCATTACC
>NZ_VDTC01000417.1 GCF_007672725.1 Corynebacterium aurimucosum ATCC 700975 | reverse complement strand
ATTTCCTTTCTACTGCTCACGCTAGAAAACACTCAACAGTAACAACCCCCATGGACTCACTCCATCAAGGCGATCTTCCTATACACCCCCTCCTCCTCTTCCCTCCCCCCATCTTCAATCTCACACATTTCACCCACCCTCCCCTCCACACTATCCACGCTCCTCACTCCCCTGAACACCCACATCCTCAGGTTGCCTTCCTCCCGTGTCATCCTCTCCCATCCCCCGAGATCATTACAAACCCCCGCCTTCTCTGCCAACCAAAACTTAGCCGTGACACGCTTCCACACTTCGACGTCCTTG
>NZ_VDTC01000416.1 GCF_007672725.1 Corynebacterium aurimucosum ATCC 700975 | reverse complement strand
AGGAAATAGGGGGGCGGAGGGAGGAGGGGATGAGGAGGTTGGGGATGAATCGGGTGATGGGGGAAATGATGGTGGGAATGGGGATGGAGCCGGTGGCGCGAAGGACGGGGGGGTGGGAGTTGTTTTGGGGGGAGGGGTGAGTGGAGGGAGGGGGGGGGTTGGGGTTGAGTGGGGAGGGGTGGTGGAGTTGGTGGTGGAGAGGAAGGAGGGGAGTGGGGGGGGATTGTGGTGGTGGAGGATATGGGGGGGATGGTGGGTAGGGTGTGTGGGGAGATTTATGGTGATGGGAGGGAAAAGGTGAGG
>NZ_VDTC01000415.1 GCF_007672725.1 Corynebacterium aurimucosum ATCC 700975 | reverse complement strand
CTTCCACCCCCCCTTCCCTTATACCCTTCCTCTTCAACCTTCCACTCCCTAGCTCTCACTCCCACAATCCTCCCTACCACTTCCACATCCCAACTGCCACAAATAAACACACTCATCTATCTCCTTCCCCCTCCACAACACTCCCCACCCGTCCCCTCCCGCCCCATACCCGCCGCATCCCCCCCCCCTACAACCCCCCCCCCCACCTCCTCCACCTACCCCCCCATCACCACCCCTTCATCCACCATCTTCCTTTCCACCTCCGCCCCATCCCCCCCCCCCCAGCCGACATCAACTCCACCT
>NZ_VDTC01000414.1 GCF_007672725.1 Corynebacterium aurimucosum ATCC 700975 | reverse complement strand
CAATTTCTTATTAAATCATTTCAACAATTCACTCAACTCCTAATCCATTCCCCCCATCCTTTTCACCCAACTCTCCATTCATCATCCTCCAATTAACCCATCACCTCCATCCACTCACTCTTCCTTCTCCTCTTTCACCTCCCATACCCCCAACCCCCCCTCCTCCACCTTCCCAATCCCCTAACCCCAATACCCATTCCCCCAACCCCCCATTCTTACCACCCATTTACATGTTCAGATATTCCTCATACTTCTAGCCTTCCCACCTTGACGACCCCACCTTACTGGCCGCGACCGATTTCG
>NZ_VDTC01000413.1 GCF_007672725.1 Corynebacterium aurimucosum ATCC 700975 | reverse complement strand
GATCAAAAGGAGAGGAAGGGGGATTGTTGATTGAGTGAAATAGGGAGATGGTGGTGAGTGGTTGTTAGAGGGGAAAAAGGAGATGATTAAGAGTGTAGATAAGGAAGGGAGGGAGTGGAGGGAGGAGGGTGGGGTTGAGGGGAATGAAGTGGAGGTGGTTGGGGAGGATGAGGTGGATATTGTGGGAGGGGTGGTGGGGAGGGGGAGGGGGGAGGTGGTAGGGGGAGGGAGTGGGGGGAGGAGAGTGGTGTGAATGGAAGGGGAGATTAGGAGCGGTAAGGGGGGGAGGAAGGTGGTAGTAAG
>NZ_VDTC01000412.1 GCF_007672725.1 Corynebacterium aurimucosum ATCC 700975 | reverse complement strand
CCCCAAGCACCCCCACACCCTCAACCTCTTTCCCCTCTCTAACCCCCCCCCCCTCCCTATCATCACCCTCATCAACAACTCCCACCCCCTCCCACCCCACCCCCTCCACCCCCACCTCCCCCTCACCAAACTCCCCCCCCCTCACCCCCTCCCCCACCCACATTCCTCACACCTACATCCCTCCCCACCCCCTCACCTTCCGTACCCACCACAACAACATCTTCAACACAATCACCCAATCCAAAAACCATGCCATCCAATCGCCCACCACCAGCCTGGCTCTCAGTTCCCCAACATCGAACAT
>NZ_VDTC01000411.1 GCF_007672725.1 Corynebacterium aurimucosum ATCC 700975 | reverse complement strand
TTCGCATCCACCACCATCACCCCAACATCCTCCCCACTCGCCCCAGTCACCACCCACACCACCATCCACTTCACCAACACCCACTTACCTCAACCCCTTGCACCCCCCACCACAACCTCCCCCACCTCCTCCCACTCCCCCCCCCCCCTACCTTCCACCCACAACAACCCCCTCTTCTCCCACACCCCCCCTCCCTCCTCCATCTTCTCACTAACAATAACCATACTGAACTTTTCCTTCACTTCATCCATCACCTCCTCCACCACCAAGCTAGAAATCCCCGCGACCGCCGACCAGGCCTCGT
>NZ_VDTC01000410.1 GCF_007672725.1 Corynebacterium aurimucosum ATCC 700975 | reverse complement strand
GTGGGAGGGGGATGGGGAACAGGGGGAAGGGGATGAGGGAGAGGAGAGGGATGAGGGGTTGGAAGGGTGTGGTGGGGAAAGGGAGGTGGGAGAGGTTGGTGGGGTGGGGGGGGATGGGAGGGGTGATGCTGAAGGGAAAGGGGTTGGGGTGGGGGGGGGAAGGGTAGAGAAGGGGGAGGTGGAAGAGTTGGTGGGGGGGAGGGGGTGGATGTGATGGATGATGAGGGTATGGAGGGTGTTGAAAATGGGGGGGGGGTTGGAGGTGAGGATGAAGTAGGGCGATTGCGGGGTGGTGATGAGGATG
>NZ_VDTC01000040.1 GCF_007672725.1 Corynebacterium aurimucosum ATCC 700975 | reverse complement strand
TCCCCCTTCCCACATTTCCCCACCTCCACCCCCATTTTTCCCGCCCCGAGCACCAAAATCCAACTCCCTCCCCTTACTCTACCCCCTCACATGCTCTTTTCCAAAACCCCTTACCATCCCAACTCATCACTCAACAACAACACCCCATCCCCACCCCACACCACTGCCTCCACCACCCCCCTCACCTTATTCCCCTACCCCCCCACCACCCCACCCCCCACCACCTCCCCCACCTCCCTCACCTCACCCCCCACCTCAACCCCCCTCCCCCCCACACTATCATTCACCCCACCCTCCACCCCATCATCACTTCCATTACTTAACCCCCCATCCCCAATCCCCCCCACCTCCCCCATCTGCTCCTTCTCCCCGCCCTCGAAGCCTTCCCCCCCCTCACCCACTTCCTCCCCCATCCATTCCAACCCCTCCCCCACTTCGTCGCCACCCCCCACCAACTCCTCCTCCTCCTCCTCCCCACGCCACGCGCCCGCCTCCACCTCCTCCCCATCCTCGCCCCCATAGCCCACCTCGCATCCGACGTTCC
>NZ_VDTC01000409.1 GCF_007672725.1 Corynebacterium aurimucosum ATCC 700975 | reverse complement strand
ACCCACACACCCCCCATATCCTCTCCCTCTACCACCACCCCACCTCCCCCACCACCCACCCCACCGCCCCCCTCCCAAACAAACCCAACCCCTCCCCCCAGACCCTACCCCACAAAATCACCCCCACCCCCCACCCCCCCCATCCACACCCCTACCTCCCAACCCCCCACCAACATCTTCTCCACCCCTTCCACCACCACCTGCCCACCCCTCACAACCACATTAACTACCCCTTCAACTCCCTCCTCCACCCCCCTCACGTCCTCCTACTCATCCACCACCAAGCTCCCCTACTCCTCACCCA
>NZ_VDTC01000408.1 GCF_007672725.1 Corynebacterium aurimucosum ATCC 700975 | reverse complement strand
GTCCGCTTCAATGAAGCTTTTTCCCCCTTCTTCAACTACACAAACACAACCTTTTTACCCACACATCCCCTCCCTCTCACCCTCCCCCAAACCACCCCATCACCCCCCCCCCCTCGCAGCCTCTCCTTCCCATCCTCCCCAACTACCAACTCTTAACCACCTTTACTTCCCCCCCACCCCCTTTACCCCCAAACAACCCAAACCCCCCCACCCACCACTTCCCCTCCAACCCCCCTCCAACCTTGCCCCGCACCGTCAACTTCTCCAGCCTTGCACCCACCACAAATTCACCCCGATCCAGCAC
>NZ_VDTC01000407.1 GCF_007672725.1 Corynebacterium aurimucosum ATCC 700975 | reverse complement strand
CTTCTCTCCCCCACCCTCCTCCCCCCCTTCTCCTCAATTCTCCCACCAACCCTCACCAACCTCACCCCTTCCCTCCCCCCATCCCCTCCCCACCTCCCTGCTGCTCTGCACCCCCCTCACCCCCCACCCCGATCCCCTCCCTCCTTCTCCCATCCCACCACAACCACACCCCCCACATCACCCACACCCTTCTTCATATCCCACCCCAACCTCCCCACATCACCCCCCTTTACTCCCTTACCAACTTTGACCGATACCACCGTCAACTCATTAACGGTCGTCCCACCACAAATCATCTCCCCCG
>NZ_VDTC01000406.1 GCF_007672725.1 Corynebacterium aurimucosum ATCC 700975 | reverse complement strand
CATCTCCCCCGCCACCCCTACCCTCCCCATTTCTCTCATCCCCCTCTCCATCATCCCCCACCCCATCCCCCCCCAACCCACCCATCCACTCCTCCTTCGCCCCATCGGTTTCAAACCCCACCCCCCACCTACACTCTTTCAACCTCCCATACCCCCCAACAATCCCCCCCACTCCCCCAAACTCCACCCTCCCCATCTCTTCCACCCTCCAAAAATCCACCACCCCCCCCCAATACACCTCCCCCCCAAACCCAACCACATCCTCCACCCTCCACACCAACCCATCCCCCCCTCACCCCTCCAC
>NZ_VDTC01000405.1 GCF_007672725.1 Corynebacterium aurimucosum ATCC 700975 | reverse complement strand
CTCATCACTTCCATTCTTACCATCTAATCAACACCCTACAACCCAATCTTGCTTACCAACCATCCACATCATCAAATACACTTTCCCCCACCTTCCCCCCAAACCCCTTCACCCCCCCAATCTCCTCCACCCTCCCCTCTTTCACTTTCTTCACTCACCCCAACTCCTTCACCACATCCCTCCCCCCCTCCCCATCATTTTCCACATCCTCCACCATATCATCCACATCTTCTCCCATCCCCACCACTCCCCCAACACCCCCCCCACCCACCTGCGCCACGGCCTCTTCACCCTCCCACTCCTC
>NZ_VDTC01000404.1 GCF_007672725.1 Corynebacterium aurimucosum ATCC 700975 | reverse complement strand
GGGGGGGTTGGTGTGGTTGTGGGTGATGGGGGGGGTGAGGGTTATTGGGGTGATGTAGGTGATGTTGGGGGTGGATGAGGGGGAGAAGGGCGGGGAGAAGGTTGGGTGGGTGAAGGAGGTGAGGATGATGTTGGGGGGGGCGGAGGTGGGGATTTGGATGGGGTGGGTGTGAGAGAAATATGGGGAAGGGTATGGGGGAAGGGGGGAAGAGGAAGATGGGTGTGGGGGGTTGTGGGAGGAGGGGGGTGTGGAAGGGAGTGAGGAGGGGGGATTGGAGAAGGAGAGCGCTGGGATAAGGGGATGGG
>NZ_VDTC01000403.1 GCF_007672725.1 Corynebacterium aurimucosum ATCC 700975 | reverse complement strand
CCCTCCCAGTCAGATCACCGACCACTTCACGCTCCATCCCCTCCAATACCCTCCTCTACTTCCCACCACCCATCAACCACTTTTTCTTCTTCCACCTCTCCATACTCTTATCCTCCCTCCTCCATCCTCCCCCACACCCCCCCCACCTCTACTTTCTTCACCTCACCTTCAACCTTCTCCCCTTCACCCCACGACACCCCCCCCTTACCTTCCGTATCCACTTCCATCATCACCTCCTTACCTCCCTTCTTCTCATAACCCAAAACAGTCTGCAACACCTAGCAAACGTACCTCATTAGCTTCAC
>NZ_VDTC01000402.1 GCF_007672725.1 Corynebacterium aurimucosum ATCC 700975 | reverse complement strand
CTCTCTTATCTCCAAAAACCCTATCCCCATAACATGCTTACTCTTTCTCCTCATCCTCTCTATATTTCTCCCCCTACAACTCCCCTCTACTCCTTCACCACCTTCCCTAAAACCCCATCCCCTCAACCGTAGACCCCACGCCCGAGCCATTGACCTTTAACACCTCCCACATCCCCTTCACCCACTACTCCGTTCCATCCTCATACACAAACTCCAACCCCATCACCACATTCACTCCCTCACCTACCCCAACCCCCATCACTCCATCTTCATCGACACCCCTATCCCCCTCTCCCTCCCCCATG
>NZ_VDTC01000401.1 GCF_007672725.1 Corynebacterium aurimucosum ATCC 700975 | reverse complement strand
ATAGAGGATGGGATAGGGGAAGGAGAGAGGGTGATGGGTGGTTGTGGGATTATTGAGAAAAGGGAGAAGTGGTGGTTGAGTGTGAGGGGGGGGGATAGGGGGGGGAGTGTTGGTAGGGGGGAGGTGGAGAAAGTGGGGGATGAGGAAGGGAAAGGGGAATGGGAGGAGGGTGGTGATGATGATGGGTAGAAGGAGAATGTTGGACCATGAAGGGGGTGTAAAGGGAGCGGGGATGTCGGCGCGGGGATTGGTTGCGGGGTGGGGGAAGAAGAGCAAGAGGCGGAGCTGGGAAAGAATGGTATTGG
>NZ_VDTC01000400.1 GCF_007672725.1 Corynebacterium aurimucosum ATCC 700975 | reverse complement strand
CCAGGTTACTATTCCTGCCACCCCACAGATTCACTTTAACCCTCTTCACCCCCGCCCAGCCAATACACTCTTTACACCTTCCTTCACCCTTCCTCCCAAACACCACTCCCAACATCCCCTTACAACCACACACCCAAACCCCCATCTCACCCCAGCTCAATTTCCCCACCCTACCCCTCTCTACCTTCTAACCACTCAACCTAACCATCTTCCCCCACACACTTCCATTCTCACCCCTCAACTCAACCAACCCCCAGACTTTCCCCACGTGTCACACTCCACTCCCTCCGTGTACAATCCTCTAC
>NZ_VDTC01000003.1:51244-288854 GCF_007672725.1 Corynebacterium aurimucosum ATCC 700975 | reverse complement strand
AGAATCCGCCCCCAATTTCTCCACCCGCTAGGTTGACAACCTATATAGGAACACCCCCCTAGGCTAACTCAACGATCTCCATGTATTCGTCGTTCCACAGATCCTCGTCGCCGTCGGGCATGATGATGACACGCTCTGGGTTGAGGGCCTTTACCGCGCCTGGGTCGTGGGTTACCAGAACTACGGCACCGGTATAAGTACCGAGCGCATCGAGAACCTGCTCGCGGGACTGGGGGTCGAGGTTGTTCGTGGGCTCGTCGAGAAGCAGCACATTTGCGCGCGAGGACACGAGCGTGGCCAAGGAAAGACGCGTCTTTTCACCACCGGAGAGCGTGCCGGCGGGCTGCTCCAGCTTGTCCCCGGAGAACATAAAGGCGCCGAGTAGACCGCGCAAATCCTGCTGGCCTGCATCGGGGCAAGCCTCGATGGTGTTTTCCCACACGGTCTTGTCTGGGTCGATGTTGTCGTGTTCCTGGGCAAAGTAGCCGATGCGCAAACCATGGCCGGAGACGATACCGCCCTCACCGTCGGTGCGCTCCACGCCCGCTAGAAGCTTGAGCAGGGTCGTCTTTCCGGCACCGTTATAGCCCAGCACGACGACGCGCGAGCCCTTGTCAATGGCCAAGTCCACGCCCGCGAAGACCTCGAGCGAGCCATACATCTTGGTCAGGCCCTTCGCGTTCATCGGGGTCTTACCGCAGGGAGCCGGCTCCGGGAACTTGATGTGGGCAACCTTGTCGGCCACACGCACGTCATCGAGCTCGTTCATCATGCGCTCAGCGCGGTGCAGCATCTGCTTAGCTGCTGCGGCCTTCGTCGCCTTAGCGCCGAGCTTTGCGGCCTGCTTGTGCAGGGCGGCCGCCTTCTTCTCTGCGTTGGCGCGCTCACGGCGGCGGCGGGCCTCATCGGTCGCACGGGCATCGAGATACTTTTTAAAGCCCATGTTGTAGACATCCGCCTCGGCGCGCACGGCGTCGAGGAACCAGACCTTGTTGCAGACGGCCTCGAGCAGGTCCACGTCGTGCGAGATCATGATGAGCCCGCCCTCATGCTTCGACAGGAAGCCGCGCAACCAGGTGATGGAATCTGCGTCGAGGTGGTTCGTGGGCTCGTCGAGAAGCAGCGTGGTCTGGGACTTGCCGGAGCCTGCCGACGCCGCGAAAAGAATCTGCGCCAGCTCCACGCGGCGGCGCTGGCCACCGGAGAGCGTCTTGAGCTGCTGATCCAAGACGCGCTGCGGGAGGCCAAGGTTGTCACAGATCTGTGCGCACTCGGAATCCGCCTCGTAGCCGCCGAGGGAATGGTACTCCTCTTCCAAGCGCGAGAACTTGCGGATGGCCTTATCGCGGAACTTGTCGTCCGTTGCCGTCTCCATGAGTTCCTGCTGCTTGGCCATGCGCCGCTTGATCTCATCGAGACCACGGGCCGAGAGCACGCGTTCGCGCGCGGTCTGTTCGATGTTGCCCTCGCGGGAATCCTGCGGCAGGTAACCAATGGGGCCAGAGCGCGTTACCGAACCGCCATAAGGCTCGGTCTCCCCCGCCAAGATGCGCATCGTCGTGGTCTTTCCTGCGCCGTTGCGGCCGACCAGCCCGATGCGGTCACCCGGCTGTACGCGGAGGTGCTGGCCGGGGGCGTCGAGAAGCGTGCGTGCGCCCACGCGCACCTCGAAATCATTGGTCACAATCACGTCGAAACAGTCTAGCAACCAGGGCAGTTAAACCCGAACCAGCGGCAGGGCGCTGATCGACGTAAAGCTAACGGTACGGAGGATAAGTCATCTGGAAATTCGTGGCCCGGATTCGGCGCGCTTGACCTATACAAGATGAAAGATGTGCCTACATTGACATCATGAGTACATCAGCCACATCGAAACCGCCATTAATCCTCGCGATTACCGCCTGCCCAACTGGTATTGCGCATACCTACATGGCGGCTGAAAACCTCGAGGCCGCTGCCGCGGAACTTGGATACCGGATCAAAGTTGAGACCCACGGCTCAATCGGTGTCGAAGGCACCTTTAGCGCTAAGGACATCGAAGAAGCCGATGCCATCGTAATTGGCGCCGACACTGTGATTGCCAAGGATCGTTTCCGCGGCAAGCGCTTGGCAGCAACGGGCGTCGATGAAGCTATTAAGCACCCAAAGGAGCTCCTCCGCCGTTCGCTGTCCGCGTCGAAATGGGAAGAAAAGTTTTCTGCCGAAGAGCCGAAGGGATCTCAGCGCGAGGACAGCTCCGGCAGTGCCCATGGCGCGCGCGCCGTGGGACAGACCCTCTATAAAGCGCTGATGAACGGCGTATCCCACATGATCCCGTTCGTGGTGACCGGCGGTCTCCTCATCGCAGTAGCACTGTCAATTGGAGGAACCCCGACGCCCGAAGGCTTGGCAATTCCCGAGGATTCCTTCTGGAATACGCTGAACGAGCTGGGTGGTTTGGCCTTTTCACTCATGGTGCCGATTCTTTCCGGCTATATCGCAGTGGGCATTGCGGACCGTCCTGGGTTGGCGCCTGGTCTGATTACTGGCCTCATCGCTACGACTGGATCACTCTACGGATCTGAAGCCGGTGCCGGGTTCTTGGGAGGTATCGTCACCGGCATCCTGTCCGGCTATGTGGCGCTTGGAATCAAGAAGATTCCGGTGAACAAATACATTGCCCCGATTTGGCCGATCATCGTTATCCCGATTTTCACCACCCTCATTGTGGGTCTTATCTTCATTTACCTGGTCGGCGCACCGATAGCTGGCGCATTTGAAGCCATGACCGAGTACCTCGCAGGAATGCAAGGCTCATCTGTCGTTGTGCTTGGTCTCGTTATCGGGGCGATGATCGCTTTTGACATGGGCGGCCCCTTCAACAAGACAGCGTTCCTCTTTGGCGGAGGCATGATTGCCGCTGGTAATGCAGCCCCTATGGGCATGGCCGCTACCGCTATCGCTGTACCACCATTGGCGGTGGGCGCTGCCACCCTTGCCCGCCGTGCCTGGTTTAATAAGGCCGAAAAAGACGCCGGTATCGCCGCGCTTTTCATGGGGCTATTCGGCATTACGGAAGGCGCAATTCCCCTTGCCGCTGCACGCCCTCTGCAGGTCATTCCGGCGAACGTCATCGGCGGTGCGGTTGCCGGTGGCCTAGCAGGCGCATTCGGAGTTAAAGACCATGTCATGCACGGCGGCCCCATCGTCGCAGTGCTCGGTGCTGTCGACAACGTCGTGGGCTTCTTCGTGGCATTGCTTATTGGCGTTGTCGTCTGTGCATCAGTCATGCTCCTCTTAATCGCACTTACTCAGCATAAGAAAACGACAGAGAAGAATGAGAGCAAGAGCGACCAGGGCGCTGCGGACAAAGCTTCAGCAAACGCGGCGGAAAGCTCGCATCTGGGACAACCACTGCTGTCTATCGAAACGGTGAGCCTCGACCACAGTCTGGGCAGTACTCGCGACGAAACCATCGAAGCACTAGTGCGGCTAGTTTCTCCTCGCTTTGCTGATCCTTCTGCGGTGCTCACAGCGGCTCTTGAGCGCGAGACGAAGCACTCTACCGGCGTGGGCCATGGCGTGGCGATCCCGCATGCCCGTTCAGCTGGCGTGAAGGTTCCTACCTTGGCTTTTGCACGTCTTCCCGAAGCAATCACGTGGGCACAGGGTGAGGAGCCCACAACGATGGTGTTCCTCATTGCCGTGCCAGACGACGCCGGCAAGCAACACCTCAAGCTGCTTTCCAAGCTGGCACGGGCAATCATGAAGGAGGACTTCCGCGTTCGCCTTCAGTCCGCTACAACCCAAGAAGAAGCCGTCGATATCATCTCCTCGGCGCTGGATCCGGCGTCCTTGCCCACTGTGGGGCAGCGAAACGATTAGACCGCGAAGCCGAGGGCCTGGAGCATCTCGCGGCCCTCTTCGGTGATCATGTTCGGGCCCCACGGCGGCATCCACACCCAGTTGAGCTGGACGGCGTCGGCAAGCTTGTTGCCCACGACGACGTCGTCGATCTGCTCACCGATGACGTCAGTCAGCGGGCACGCAGGGGACGTCAGCGTCATGTTGATGACGCAGGTGTTCTTACCGTCAATGTCCTCGAGCCAGAGGTCGTAGACCAGGCCCAAGTCAACAACGTTGATGCCCAGCTCCGGATCGATGACGTCCCGGAGGTATTCGGTGATGTCGAATGCCTTGGCAATCTGCTCTTCGGTCTGTTCAGGCTTTACTCCGCCGCCGGCGAAGGAGGCGTTCTCGTCCTGATACGGGTCGGTCGGCTGGCTATCGTTAGTGGTATCCGCCATCTACTTCTCCAATTCAGTCAGCGCCTGCGCGGTGGCAGCCTGGAAGGCCTTCCACCCCAGCAGCGCGCACTTAACACGGGCAGGGAACTTGGCCACGCCGGCAAAAGCGACGCCATCCCCAATGATCTCGTCGTCTCCCTCAATTTCGCCGCGGGAAGTCACCATGCGGTCAAACTCCTCGAGCTTGGCGTTGGCCTCCTCCAACGGGATGCCTACGATTTCTTCCGCCATGACGGAGGTCGAAGCCTGCGAGATGGAGCAGCCTTCAGCGTCGTAGGACACGTCCTCCACAGTTTTGCCGTCGGCCGACAGCTTCACGCGCAGCGTGATCTCATCGCCGCACGAGGGGTTAACGTGGTGAACCTCAGCCTGGCCATCGCGCAGGCCGGAGAATTTCGGGTTCTTATAGTGGTCCAGGATCACATCCTGGTACATGGAATCTAGGTTCATTCGCTCACTCCAAAGAAAGCACGGGCAGCCCGCACCGCCTCTACGAGGGCGTCGACCTCGTCCTCAGTGTTGTACAGGTAAAAGCTAGCGCGTGCGGTCGAATTAGCCTTGCACGCGCGGTGCAGTGGCCACGCGCAGTGGTGACCAGTTCGGATGGACACTCCATGAGCATCAAGCACCTGGCCCAAATCATGCGGGTGGATGCCCTCCACGATGAAGGAGACCGCTCCCCCGCGATCCTCGGTGTTTTCGGGGCCGATGATGCGTAGACCAGGAATCTCGGAAAGCTTGTCCAAAGCCAATGCGGTGAGCTTCTGCTCGTGGGCGTGAATGGCCTCCATGCCAACTTCGCTCAAAAACTTCACCGCGGCCCCCAGACCAACGACCTGGCTGGTCATCTGAGTTCCGGCCTCGAAGCGAGTCGGCGGCTCGGCAAAGGTCGAGCCCTCCATCTTGACCACCTCGATCATGGAACCGCCAGTAAGGAAGGGCGGCAGCTGTGCCAGCAGCTCCGCCTTGCCGTAGAGCACACCGACGCCGGTTGGGCCGCACATCTTGTGCCCAGAGAACGCAGCGAAGTCCACGTCGAGAGCGTGGAAGTCCACCGGCATGTGCGGAACGGACTGGCATGCGTCCAGAACCACCATGGCGCCTACAGCGCGGGCACGGCGCACCAGTTCCTCGACGGGGGCCACGGCTCCCGTCACGTTGGACTGGTGGGTAAAAGCCACGACCTTGACGGAGTCATCGAGCTCGAGCGAATCAAGATCAATGCGGCCGTCCTCAGTCATGGAGTACCACTTCAGCGTCGCGCCAGTGCGCTGGCACAGCTCCTGCCATGGCACCAAGTTCGCATGGTGCTCCAATTCGGTGACGACGACGGTATCGCCCTCGCCGACATAAAGCTGACCCGCGCGCTCATCGCTAAGCACGTAGGCGACTTCATTCAACGCCTCAGTGGCGTTCTTGGTGAAGGAAATCTCATCGCGGTCCGCGCCAACGAAAGCGGCAATGGCCTGGCGGGCGGACTCATACGCGTCATCGGCTTCCTCCGCCAACTGGTAGGAGCCGCGGTGCACCGGCGCATTGGTGCCGAGTACGAACTCCTCCTCAGCCTTCCACACCGGGAGGGGACGTTGCGAGGTCGCACCCGAATCCAGGTACACCAGTGGCTTACCGTCGCGCACGGTGCGCGAGAGGATGGGGAATTGCTCCCTGATCGCATTAACGTCTAGTTCAGACATAGGTCCTTGTGCTCGGTTCTTTATCGATTGCGTACGTGGTGTGTGCAGCCTGATGAGTTCTACTTGAGGAACTGCTCGTAGCCGTCCGCCTCAAGCTGATCAGCCAGCTCGGCGCCACCGGTCTTGATGACGTGTCCGTCTGCGAAGACGTGGACAAAGTCTGGGACGACGTAGTTGAGGATGCGCTTGTAGTGCGTGATGAGGAGGATGCCGCCCTTGGTTTCTTCCTGGTAGCGGTTAATCCCCTCGGAAACCACGCGGAGGGCGTCGACGTCCAGGCCGGAGTCGGTCTCATCCATGACTGCGAACTTCGGCTTGAGGATGTCCAGCTGCATGACCTCGTGGCGCTTCTTCTCACCGCCGGAAAAACCTTCGTTCACGGAACGGTGGGCGAAGGACTTGTCGATGGAGAGCTTCTCACGAGCTTCCGTGAGCTCCTTGTTCCACTCGCGCAGCTTCGGGGCCTCGCCACGAATAGCGGTCACGGCAGAGCGCATGAACTGCGACATCTTCACGCCCGGCACCTCGGTCGGGTACTGCATGGCGAGGAAGAGGCCAGCGCGGGCGCGCTCATCAACTTCCATCTCGAGGATGTTTTCGCCGTCGAGGAGCACCTCGCCCTCAGTAACCTCGTACTTGGGGTGACCGGCAATGACGTAGGACAGGGTGGACTTGCCGGAGCCATTGGGCCCCATGACGGCATGGGTCTCACCGGAGTTGATGGTCAGGTTGACGCCCTTGAGGATCTCCTTCGGCTCGCCGTCCTCCTCGTTGGGGAGCACCTGCGCGTGGAGATTCTTAATTTCCAGAGTAGACATTGAGTTGGTACCTGCTTTCGGGGAGTTTTAAGCGTTGATCTTGGCGAGCTCGTCGACGACGCGGGATTCCAGTTCCTCGCGCAGGGACTCGACCGGGATGCGGGAGATGACTTCGGAGAAGAAGCCGCGGATGATGAGGCGGCGTGCCTCGGCGGCCGGAATGCCGCGGGACATGAGGTAGAACAGCTCGAGGTCATCGAAGCGGCCCACAGTTGCGGCATGGCCGGCGCCGACGATCTCACCGGTCTGGATCTCCAGGTTCGGGATGGCGTCTGCACGCGCGCCCTCAGTGAGAATCAGGTTGTTGTTCGTCTCATAGGTGTCCGTGTTGTTCGCGTTCTTGCGGATGAGCACGTCACCGACCCAGCAGGTGCGGGCCTCCGGGGTGCGGGAAGCGGAGCCAGCCTCGGCCTTCTGCGCGGCCGTAGCGCCCTGCAGCGCGCCCTTGTAGAAAACGCGGGAGCGGCAGTTCGGCACATCGTGGTCCACCAGCAGACGGTTCTCAAAGTATTGGCCGGCGTCGGCGAAGTAGACGCCCAGCAGCTCGGCATCGCCGCCCGGGGCGTCGAAAACCACGCGCGGAACGAGGCGCACAATCTCGCCGCCGAAGATGGCGGTGTTGTGGCGCAGGACGGCGTCGCGGCCCACCTTCGCGATCTGGTGGGACAGGTGGACGGCGTCATCTTCCCAGTCGGCGTCAACGACGACGGTGACGTGGGCGCCGTCGCCCAACACGAACTCAACATTGTCCGCGTGGGTGCCGGAGCCGACGTATTTCAGCACGATGGTGGCTTCGGCGTGGTGTCCCACGTGGATGGAGGTCGCACCAAAGGAGGTCACGCCCTCACCAGCACCGGTAATGGTGATCTCCACCGGCTGGTCCAACTGTGCCTCAGCGCCCACAGTGACAACCTGTGCCTCCGGCATGGAAGTCCAGGCCTGTGCGGCAACGCGGTCAGCAGGGGCGCCAGCGGTGCCGAGGCGGGCGTCGTCAGGCGCAACGGTTTCGGAGGTTACGCCTTCCGGAGCGATGACGTCGATCTTCTGCGCGGTTGCCGGCGCAAACTCACCGTTGTGCAGGCCCCGCAGGTTGCGCAGGGCAATAAAGCGCCACACCTCATCGCGGCCATGCGGGACCGGGAAGTCCTCCACATTGAATGACGTGAACTGGTCACCCTTGGTGACGTCAGCAGGATTAAATTCGTTGGAAGCTACCACTTAGCCCACCGATCCTTCCATCTGCAGCTCGATAAGACGGTTGAGCTCCAATGCGTATTCCATGGGGAGCTCCTTTGCAATCGGCTCGACGAAGCCGCGCACGATCATCGCCATGGCCTCTTCCTCGGCGATACCGCGGGACATGAGGTAGAACAACTGCTCCTCAGAAACCTGCGAGACGGTTGCCTCGTGGCCCAAGGTGACGTGGTCGTTGCGGATATCGTTGTACGGATACGTATCCGAACGCGAGTTATTGTCCACCAGCAGCGCGTCACACTCGACGTTGGCCGTGGAGTTGGCAGCGTTGGCGTTGACCTGCACCAAACCACGGTAAGCGGCGCGGCCACCATTGCGGGCCACCGATTTGGACACAATGTTGGAGGAGGTGTTCGGCGCCATGTGGACCATCTTGGAGCCGGTGTCCTGCACCTGGTTGTCCGCCGCGAATGCCAGGGAGAGAACCTCGCCCTTAGCGTGCTCGCCGGTCAGCCAGCAGGAGGGGTACTTCATGGTGACCTTGGAACCGATGTTGCCATCGACCCATTCCATGGTGCCGCCCTCTTCCACCTTGGCGCGCTGGGTCACCAAGTTATAGACGTTGGTGGACCAGTTCTGAATGGTGGTGTAGCGGCAGCGGCCGCCCTTCTTCACGACGATCTCGATGACACCGGTATGCAGTGAGTCCGAGTTGTAGATCGGAGCGGTGCAGCCCTCGATGTAGTGGACGTAGGCGTCCTCTTCCACGATGATGAGGGTGCGCTCGAACTGGCCCATGTTCTCCGTGTTGATGCGGAAGTAAGCCTGCAACGGGATGTCCACGTGGACGCCCTTTGGCACATAGACGAAGGAGCCACCAGACCAGCAGGCATTGTTCAGTGCGGAGAACTTATTGTCACCGGCCGGGATGACCGTACCGAAGTACTCCTGGAGGATCTCCGGGTACTCGCGCACAGCGGTATCGGTATCGACGAAGATAACGCCTTGGGCTTCAAGGTCCTCACGAATCTTGTGGTAGACCACCTCAGACTCGTACTGGGCGGCAACACCGGAGACTAGACGCTTCTTTTCGGCATCCGGGATACCCAGCTTGTCGTAGGTCTCCTTAATGTCTGACGGCAGGTCATCCCAGGTTTGGGCCTGCTTCTCAGTGGAGCGGACAAAGTACTTAATGTTGTCAAAGTCGATGTCGGAGAGATCCGGACCCCACGTGGGCACCGGCTTCTTGTTGAAAACGCGCAGTGCCTTAAGTCGGGACTCAAGCATCCATTCCGGCTCGTTCTTCTTCTCCGAGATATCGCGGACGACGTCTTCGCTCAAACCTCGGTGTGCTGCCTGACCGGCCGCGTCCGAATCGTGCCAGCCGTAGTCATATCCACCGATGGAGGAGATGATCTCATCATCGCTCATCTTGGTCTCAAGCCCTGGTGCTGGTTGTGCCTGTGTCAAAGCCCGCTCCTTTCTATGTTGATTAGTCTTTTTCCCGTTCCACCGCAGACGGCGGGACAGGTTTTAAGGGGATATTCGTGGTGCAGATTCCGTGGCCATCCGCGATGGAGGCCAAGGGCTGCACGTGTTTGCCTAATAGCGCGGAGAAAACTTCTTGTTCTGCTTCACACAACTCCGGATGCTCAGCCGCCACATGGGCTACCGGGCAATGGTGCTGGCAAATCTGTACTCCATTTCCCACCGACGTCACAGTGGCCGCGTAACCGTGCGCATCAAGCACAGCGGCCAGCTGGCGCGCCACCTCAGGTACGGATTCTTCTTCCTCTAGCAAAGGGGTCACGTCTTCCACGAGCCGTTCGAAGCGGGCTTTGGCAAAACGCCGGACCGCCTCGGGCCCACCCGCTTCCCGCAACGCGGTGAGTGCTTCCGCCGCCAGTTGGTCATAGGCGTGACCGAATTGGGCACGGCCTTGATCCGTGAGGCGAAAGTGCTTGGCGGGGCGGCCACGGCCTGCCGACTGCCCGGGGCGGGCTGCTGGGCGGCGGTGTACAACCTCGGTGAGTCCTTCCTCCACCAAAATGTCTAAGTGCCGGCGTATGCCGGCTGCAGAGAGACCTAGGCGTTCACCTAAGTACGACGCCGTCACCGGGCCGTCCTTGAGAAGCAACAACATGACGTGTCGGCGAGTATCGCCCTCGGTAGAACGAGTCTCCCTGGGTAACTCCTTCGTCACGGTGCACACCTCCTTGAGTGAATCATTCCCTGTTTAGACAACACTAGTGTTCCTTAATTCATTCCCAATTTCCACTCTTTCCTTCGTGTCGCGGGCAGCTAGTTCCCGCTCACCACTGAGCCGCTAAGGTAGACAGTCATGAATATGGAACGCGACTACACCCGATCGGGGCGACTGCCCCGCGTCATCTGGGGCGTGCGCGATGAGCTTCCCCGCATGGGTGTTCCTGGTTCCCGTTCCGCGCTCCTTCACCAAGACTTCCCCGACTACGCCGAAGGCGCAGATCACGCCGCGCTTGGCGACGCCCACCGCCGCACCATCTCCCAGCTGCGTACACTGTTCACGCTTCGCTGGCTCGGCACGATCGGCGCACTGCTCATTGCACTCGGCGGCTTGGGCGCCGGCGCGCTCCCAGTGGTGGGAAACCCGTATGAGTCCTTGCCTTTCGGTTCACTCATGTCACGAATGCTGCAGTCTTCCTCCGCCATCGTGTTTATCGGTGTCGGCTTCATGGTGACCGCGTGGATTTGTATGGCCCCACTCGTGGGAGCTCCACTGCGCCTGCGCAAGGCCGAACATAATCCAGGGACAACGGGCGACGGGGAAGATACGAGGTTTAGCCACTCCCCCCGAGTGCTGACGCAAAGCCAAATGTGGCGAACCTGGCTGGGATGGGTACTTCCACTACTGGTCACCGCTCCCCTTTTCACCCAAGACATCTACTCCTACCTGGCCAACGGATCCATCGTGCTGCAAGGCCTCGATCCCTATTCCGCAGGCCCCGTCGAACTGCTGGGTGCCGATAACGACCTTGCCCGTTCCGTCCCATTCATCTGGGCAAACTCCCCCTCCCCGTATGGCCCTGTGGCGTTAGGACTGGCCGCATTGGTCAGCTGGCTCACCCACGACTCCATCATCTGGGGTGTAGTCCTGCACCGAGTGTTTTCCCTCGTCGGCATTATCGCTGCTGGCTGGGCCATTTCACGTCTCGCCACCCGCTGCCGGGTGGCGCCGGAGGCCGCACTCTGGCTCGGCATCCTCAACCCCTTGACCATCCTTCACCTGGTAGGAGGCATTCACAATGAATCCTTCATGCTGGGGCTGGCTCTCGTCGGGGTGGAATTGGGCCTTCGGGCTGTCAACGATTCCCACGCCGCCCGTTGGCGGGTATGGGCACTGTTCATCGCGTCTGGCGTCCTCATTTCGTGCGCCGGCATGGTGAAGGTTACCGGCTTCATTGGACTTGGGTTTGTCGGGATGGCGGCTGCTCGCAGGCTCGTCGACAAGCACGGTGTGCCCGCCGTCCGGGCGGTCCTTGGCGCCGGTCTTGCCCAGCTGCTTCTGCTCGCCGTCTCTATTGCGGCAGTCACGATAATCACGGGTATCGATATTGGATGGATCTTTGGTCAAGGCGGCGCGGCTACGATCCGTTCCTGGCTCTCTGCGACGACCTCCGTGGGCGTCGGCGCCGGCTTCCTCGGGATGCTGTTGGGTTTGGGTGATCACACCGAGGCCATTCTCAGCGTCACCCGCACTGTCGGCGTCATCATTGCCGCCGGTTTTATGCTCCGCATGCTGTATGCGACCTTCCGCGGAGCCATCCACCCGGTGGGCGGACTCGGTGTGTCCACCTTCGCGCTCGTGGTTTTCTTCCCAGTCGTCCAGCCCTGGTACATCCTGTGGGCGGTGCTGCCGCTCGCGGCGTGGGCAAACCGGCGCTTCTTCCGTATGGCGGTAATGATTTACTCCGGGTTGATGAGCTTCATCGTCCTACCGCGCGGGCTAGGCCTGCCCCCAGGCACGGTCTTCGTTATCTACTTGGCCGCTGTGGTGACGTTCGTAGCACTGATCGCTGCGGGGTGGGTTGCGTTGCGTCGAGCGGGCGTGCGTGTCTTAAACTAACTGCCCGTGACTAGATCGGCTCTCATTCTAGAAAACGTCATAAAGACCTATGGCGACGTCAACGCGGTAAATGGGCTGAGCTTCCGCGCTAATTACGGCGAGATTCTATGTCTGCTTGGCCCCAATGGTGCGGGCAAGACAACCACCATCGAGATGTGTGAGGGATTTAAGAAACCCACCTCCGGCCACATTGAGGTTCTGGGGCTTGACCCTGCACGCAACCCTGACGCGGTGCGCGCCCGCATTGGCATCATGCTGCAGGGCGGAGGTTCTTATTCCGGAATCAAGGTTAAGGAGATGCTGCAACTTAGCGCCTCCTATAACGACAATCCCTTAGACCCGGAATGGCTACTGGATACCCTAGGGCTGCGCGCGGTGGAAAAGAATAGTTACCGCCGTTTGTCGGGCGGGCAGCAACAGCGACTATCTCTCGCCTTGGCCATCATTGGACGTCCAGAATTGGTCTTCCTCGATGAACCCACGGCAGGTATGGACGCACAATCGCGCCTTGCCGTGTGGGATCTCATCCGTGCGTTGCGTGCAGATGGCGTGACAGTCATCCTCACCACGCACCTCATGGATGAAGCAGAAGCACTCAGCGACCGCGTGGTCATTATTGATCACGGCCAGCTCGTCGCCAGCGGCACCGCAGCGTCGCTGACGAGTTCCGCTGATATCCCACAGGTGAGTTTTGAGACCGCGACTCCAGTGGACCTTGAGGCGCTGCGTAAGGCAGGCATCTCCGCCGACGCTACCCGCCCCCTCCACTACCGCCTTACCTCTTCGGTCAGCCCAGAGGTCATCGCAGAGCTCGCCACGTTCTTAGCCGCGCACAACGTTGTCCTCCGCAACCTGCAAACCTCGCACCGAAACCTCGAAGAGGTCTTCCTAGATCTCACCGGCCGCGAGATGCGCAGTTAGCCCGCATCTGACACCTACCACTTTGTTTGATCAAGGAGAAGCTCCATGAGCACCTTCGCACCCGGCACATTCAGCCCGAATCCGCAGCGCGTTGGCGTTGCCGCCATGGCCCGTGCCCAAGGGGCAATCGAGTCAAAGCTGATGCTGCGGCACGGCGAGCAACAGCTACTGAGCATCATCATTCCGCTCACTATCCTGATCGGCGCCGCCAAGATGCAGGACAGTACGGGCCACGGCGTAGAGGAGATCTTCCCCATGGTCCTGGCCGTCGGCGCTACATCCTCTGGGTTTACCGGCCAAGCTATTTCTCTGGCTTTCGACCGTCGCTATGGCGCGCTCAAACGAACGGGCGCATCAGGAGTTCCGGCCTGGGCCATCGTGGTGGGAAAGATCCTTGGCGTTCTTTCAATGGTGGTACTTCAGGTCCTTGTACTGGGCGCAGCAGCTGCCATCCTCGGGCTGCGTATTACTGCCGGCGGTGCCGCCATCGGCGTGGTGGTGTTGGCGTTTGGTGTCGCCACATTTACAGCGCTCGGCTTGCTGCTCGGCGGGACCCTCAGTTCAGAAGCTGTCCTGGCGGTGTCCAACCTCATTTGGTTCATTCTGCTCGGTACCGTCGGCTGGGTGATGTATTCCCAGGGTCTGGGCGATAATGGGGTGCTCACGCTCGTGCCCACTGTGGCGATGGCCGGTGGGCTCGACATCGCTCTTAAAGGAGCATTCCCTGTCTTTGAGATCCTCGTCCTCATCGGTTGGTCAGCGGTAGCGTCGTTTGCAGCGGTGCGTTGGTTCCGCTTCGAGGGCTAAAAGTGATTCTTCTCCCTTGCACGGCGTGACGCACATACTGATTTTGGTTCCGGAGCGGTGCCGAACGGTAGGCTGAGTACCCGTGAGTACTGCCAACATTTCTTCTCAACGCACCCCTGCGCCTGCTACAAATCCTGCAGGCCCCTCGCTGAAGACACAGCGCATTATCGCACTCGTCCTCTTAATCTGTCAGGCTGGCATTACAGTATCGGGTTCCATCGTCCGCGTGACCGGTTCCGGCCTTGGTTGCGTGACGTGGCCCAACTGCCACCCCGGTTCCCTCGTCCCCATTCAAGGCGCGGCCCCCATGCTGCACCAAGCCATTGAATTCGGTAACCGGCTTTTGACCTTTGTTGTTGCGGCGGCGGCCATCGCCAGCATCGTGGCCGTTCACAAGGCGCAGCGCCGCAAGGAGCTCAAGGTCTATGCTTGGGCGGGGCTCGCAGGTATCTTCGTGCAGGCACTCATTGGCGCCCTGTCGGTCGTGCTGAAGCTTTCTTGGTGGAGCGTGGCAATTCACTTCCTCCCCTCTATGGCCCTGGTGTGGATTGCGGCCATGCTGTTCTCCCGCATCAACGAACCCGATGACGGAACCCCTACTCGCCTCTTCCCTGCCGCCGTGCGCACCCTCGCGGTCGTTGCTGCGGTAGCGCTCTCCATCGTGCTGCTGACCGGTACCTTTGTCACCGGCTCCGGAACACACTCCGGCGACGCTGGCGTGGGCATGGAGGGACGCCTCGGAGTCGATACCTATGGCATGGCCGTCATCCACGCTATCTGCATGTACGTCTACTTGGCGCTGACCCTCATCGTGGTCTTCCTCCTTCACCGCACTGGTGCGCCCAAGGCGGCCAGGAAGGCCGGCTGGGTGCTCATTGCCTGCATCGTCATCCAATGGGCTCTTGGCGTAACGCAGTTCTACCTGCACATTCCACGCTGGACAGTCCCCTTCCACGTTGGCATGTCCTCGGTGGTTACGGCCTTCACCGCCCTACTGTGGGCGCATGGGCTGCGCCGAGTCCGCACCACTGAAATTGCTTCCTCCAGCGCTACTCAATCTGGTGTCGAAAGCAGCTCCGCAACCCAACGCTAGGACAACCCGCTAGGTGCTCACAGCGCCGTCTTCCCCACCACACTAGGAGGAAGGCGGCGCTTTTGCTGCGCGGGGGCCGGGGTGTCGTTTAGCCTAGACACCATGCATGCTATTCAAGTGACCACGACCGGAGGGCCTGAGGTCCTCACCTACGCCGAGGTAGATTCCCCCACGCCATCGCAGGAGCAGTTGCTTGTCGACGTCTCCGTGGCCGGCGTCAACTACATCGACACCTACTACCGCGAAGGCATCTACAACGCCTCTGTGCCTTTCATCCTCGGCCTCGAAGGCACCGGCCGGGTTGTGCACGATCCCCAGGGGGAGATCGCCCCGGGCACGATGGTTGCCTGGGATCACGCATTCGGTTCCTATGCCGAGCAGGTCTGTGTGCCGCGCGACCGCGTGGTGGCCGTCCCGGATGAGATCCCGTCCGCCGTCGCTGGGTCCATGCTCCTCCAAGGCATGACGGCCCACTATCTCACCCACGGTGTATATCAGCTTGGGGAAGGCGCATCGTGCCTCATTACCGCCGGTGCGGGCGGCGTCGGCCTAGTCCTTACGCAGATGGCCAAGTCCCTTGGCGCCACCGTTTACTCAGTGGTTTCCACCGATGAGAAAGAAGAGCTGGCCTACGGTGCAGGTGCTGACTGTGTCTTCCGCTACAGCAGTGGCCTGGCCGAACAGGTACGCCGCCACAACGGTGGGCGTGGGGTTGACGTGGTTTACGACGGCGTCGGCAAGGCGATCTTCGGCGAGTCCCTCGAAGTCGTGCGCCCGCGCGGTACTGTGGCGCTCTTCGGCGCCGCATCGGGACCAGTCCCGCCCATGGATCCGCAGCTGCTGAATAAGCACGGCTCCATCTTCCTCACCCGCCCCTCACTCGGCGCCTGGACCTCCCAAGAAGGCGAGTTCCAGATGCGTGCTCAAGCCGTGGTGCAGGCTGTTATCGACGGCGAGCTTGACTTCCGCGTATCTGCAGAATATCCGCTTGCAGAAGCCGCTCAGGCCCACCGCGACCTCCAAGAGCGCAAGACCACCGGCTCAATTGTTTTGCGCGTGCGGGAGGAAGAATAGCTAGATAAACACTAGCTAATTAAAAGAGCGTGGCTGACCAACCCAGCATGCGCCCGATGGGCTCCCAACCCACGATGGCGTCGATGGACAGGCCGATGAAAAGAACTGACAGATAGTTGTTGGAGTAGATAAACAGGCGCATGGGCTTGACCTTTGCGCCCTTCTTTACTCCTTGGTGCAGGCGGATGGCCATCCACAGGAAGACCGCACCGGAAGCCACCGCGGCCACCAGATAGATCCACGAAGCGGCCGGGATGATGAGGAAGGTTACGATGACCGTTCCGATTGTGTACCAAACGATTTGGCGAGTTACTTCCACTTCTCCGGCAACAACGGGCAACATCGGTACCCCAGCCTTGCGGTAGTCCTCTTTGTACTTCATTGCGAGTGCCCACGTGTGTGGTGGGGTCCAGAAGAAAATGATGAGGAACAACACCACGGCCTGCCACCACTTATCGGGCTCCCCCGCGGGCGCGTTATCCCGAATCACTGCCCAGCCCACCATGGCGGGCATACAGCCAGCGAGACCGCCCCACACGATGTTCTGGGAATTCCGCATCTTGAGGAACTTCGTGTAGACGATGACGTAGAAAAAGTTGGTCAACAGCACGAAGAACGCGGCCAGCCAAGAATGCGCCAGCACGCCCAGCCAAAAGACGGACAGCGCCAGCATGACCCAGGCGAAGGCAGCGGCATTGCGGCGCGCAATGGTCTTGCGCACCAGCGGGCGAGCGCGCGTACGTTGCATCTTCTGATCGATTTCATAGTCCACAACGTTGTTGAACGTGTGGGCTGCTGCGGCACCCATCCAGCCACCAAAGATGGTGGATAAGATGAGCCAGAAATTCGACGACACCGCCTCGAATCCACGCTGGGCCTGGAGCATAGCCGGGATTGCTGCCACGAGGAGGAGCTCAATGATCCTCGGTTTCGTTAGCGCAAAATAGGCCTTGATGGTCTCCAAGGAACAGTCCTCCGTAAATCCGGCACGTGGGTGAATGGCTTATTGGTCTGAAGTAGTGGTCGTCTGCTCGTGCTAGAAAGTTCCCAAGGACGTCTAGAACACATCCTGAAAACCTCGTGGCGAGAATCCAGATCATTCTCCGGAGAAAACTCGCCGGCCACTGGCCGATAGCAGGGAGCAACGGCGTCAACCATGCCAGATTACCGTCCGAAACCTGGTTTCTATAATCCCCCGCCGAGGATCGAAAAACCTTTACACTGATAAACGGTATATCTGTTTCCAGAAGCGAAGTGAGGTTTTCGCCGTGTCGCACGATAAGTTGTCCCCGGAACTGCAGGCTATGGTCCAGCGCCGCTACCCTTCGGACTGGAGTGACCTCGATACCCGCGCCGTGGATACTGTGCGCGTGCTAGCTGCCGACGCAGTCCAAAACTGCGGCTCCGGCCACCCGGGTACCGCTATGTCCCTGGCCCCGTTGGCCTACACGCTCTACCAACGCGTGCTAAACCACGATCCAGCAGACGCCCACTGGGCCGGGCGCGACCGCTTCGTCCTTTCCGTCGGACACTCGTCCCTGACGCAATACATTCAGCTCTTCCTCGGTGGCTTCGGCCTCGAGATGGAGGACCTCAAGTCCTTGCGCACCTGGGGTTCCAAGACGCCCGGCCACCCGGAGGTGCACCACACCGACGGCGTAGAAATCACTACCGGCCCGCTGGGCCAGGGCCTGGCCTCCGCGGTTGGTATGGCAATGGCCGCGCGCAAGGAGCGCGGATTGTTCGACGCCTCCGCCCCAGCGGGCGAGTCTCCCTTCGATCACTTCATCTACGTCATCGCCTCGGACGGTGACCTGCAGGAGGGCGTGACTGCTGAGGCTTCGTCCCTGGCGGGTACGCAGAAGCTGGGGAACCTCATCGTCTTCTGGGACGACAACCGCATCTCCATTGAGGACGACACCAACATTGCCTTCAATGAGGATGTGGCCAAGCGCTACGAGGCCTACGGCTGGCATGTGCAGACCGTCGAATCCGGCGAGGACGTTGAAGCCATCGAGGCAGCCGCCGCCGCTGCCCGCGCCGAGACCTCCCGGCCTTCCTTCATCCGTGTGAAGACGGTCATCGGCTACCCGGCACCGAACAAGATGAACACCGGTGGCGTCCACGGCGCCGCCCTCGGTGAGGATGAGGTCGCCGCCACCAAGGAAGTCCTCGGCTTCGATCCTGAGCAGTCCTTCCACATCGACGAGGAAGTCCTCGCTCACACCCGTGAGCTGACTGCCCGCGGTGCACAGAAGCACGCCGAATGGCAGGAGAAGTTCGACGCATGGGCTGCGGCCCACCCGGAGGAAAAGAAGCTCTTCGACCGCCTCCAGGCCCGGGAACTTCCGGCTGACTTCGCCGCTGACCTTCCTACCTGGGAGGCAGGCGAATCTCTGGCCACTCGCAAGGCCTCTGAGGCCGCTATCCAAGCGCTCGCAGCCTCCCTGCCGGAGATGTGGGGCGGCTCCGCCGACCTGGCGGGTTCCAACAACACAGTCATCAAGGGTGCGGATTCCTTCGGCCCGGAGTCCATCACCACGGGCGCCTGGACGGCCACGCCTTACGGCCGCAACCTGCACTTCGGTATTCGTGAGCACGCCATGTCCGCAATCATGAATGGCATCGCGCTGCATGGTAATACCCGCGTTTACGGCGGTACCTTCCTCATCTTCTCCGAGTACCAGTACCCTGCCGTCCGCCTCGGCGCTTTGATGTCCACCGATACTTACTACGTGTGGACCCACGATTCCATTGGTTTGGGTGAAGACGGCCCCACCCACCAGCCGGTGGAGACGCTCTCTGCCCTCCGTGCCATCCCCAACCTCTCCGTCATCCGCCCGGCCGATGCCAATGAGACTGCCCAGGCATGGGCAGCGGCACTCGAATACAAGGCAGCGCCGAAGGGTTTGGCGCTGTCCCGACAGAACCTGCCCGTGCTCGAGGGCACCAAGGAGAAGGCCGCCGAAGGTGTTCGCCGCGGCGCCTACGTCCTCGTTGAAGCATCGAAGGAAACCCCGGACGTCATTCTCCTCGCCACCGGTTCCGAGGTTCAGCTCGCGGTAGAAGCCGCCAAGCAGCTCGAGGCTGAAGGCACGGCAACGCGCGTTGTCTCCGCTCCGTGCCTGGAGTGGTTCGACGAGCAGGACGCCTCCTACCGCCAATCTGTCCTTCCCTCCTCGGTCCGCGCTCGCGTCTCCGTGGAGGCTGGCATCTCGATGCCGTGGCACAAGTACACCGGTACCTTCGGCCGCACTGTATCCTTGGAACACTTCGGTGCCTCCGCACCTGCCGCAGAGCTCTTTGAGAAGTTCGGCTTCACCGCCGACGCTGTTGCCGACGCCGCCCGCGAATCACTGAACGCTGCCAAGGAAAGCTAGTTTCCCGTTCCGAGTTCTCACCACGAAAGGATCTGCACAACACCATGACGCATATTGATGAATTGGCTCGCCTCGGGACGTCGACCTGGCTCGACGATCTTTCCCGCGAGCGCCTAGACTCCGGCAATCTTCGTGAGCTTTTGGACACCAAGTCCATCGTGGGCGTCACCACGAACCCAGCAATCTTTGCCGCGGCAATGTCCTCCGGCACTTCCTATGACACCGAAATCGCAGCGCTGAAGGAAAAGTCCGCTACCGCGGATGAGGCAGTGTACTCGCTGGCAATCGACGATGTCCGCAACGCATGCGATATCTTCATTGAGATTTACGAGAAGTCGGGCGGGCGCGACGGCCGCGTCTCCATCGAGGTTGATCCACGCATCTCCGCCGATGCAGACGCAACCTTGAAGCAGGCGCGCGAATTGTGGACCAAGGTTAACCGCCCCAACCTCATGATCAAGATTCCGGCTACGGAAGGCTCCCTCCCAGCCATCACCGAGGCGCTTGCGGAAGGTATCTCCGTCAACGTCACCCTGATCTTCTCCGTAGAGCGTTATGCCCACGTCATCGCTGCGTACAAGGAGGGAATCAAACGCGCTGCCGAGGCTGGAAAGGACGTCTCCACGATTCATTCCGTGGCATCCTTCTTCATCTCCCGCCCGGATACCGAAGTGGACAAGCGCCTCGAGCTGATCGGCACTGAGGAGGCCCTCGCACTGCGTGGAAAGGCCGGGGTTGCCAACGCCCAGCGTGCCTATGCCCTATTCCTCAAGGAATTCAAGGAGCCAGGCGCACACCTGCCGGCTGGTGCACACCCGCAGCGCCCTCTGTGGGCGTCGACGGGCGTCAAGAACCCCGACTACCCCGCCACGCTGTACGTCTCCGAGCTAGCTGGCCCAGATACCGTCAACACGATGCCGGAAAAAACCATCGATGCTGTTCTCGAACAGGGCAACCTGCACGGCGACGCTCTCAGTGGCTCTGCTGAGCAGGCAGAGAACGTGTGGTCACAACTGAAGGCAGTCGGCATCGACTTCGACGATGTTTTTGCTGTGTTGGAGAAGGAGGGTGTCGACAAGTTCGTCAACGCCTGGGAGGAATTGCTTGCCTCCATGACCGATCGCCTCTCCTAATCGAACGTGAATTCTTGACCGCCTACAATCGCCGCGCGCACCGCAAATGGCCATGCAACTATGGTCGGCGGGGCGCGTGTCGCTATGCTGGGCTGTTGGACTTACCTCACACAGACCGAAAGGACACTTAGTGAGCACTAGCAGCGCGTGGGTCAACCCGTTGCGCAACTCGAAGGATAAGCGCCTGCCACGCATCGCCGGCCCCTCTGGCATGGTGATTTTCGGCGTCACGGGTGACTTGGCGCGCAAGAAGCTCCTCCCCGCCATCTACGACTTGGCCAACCGCGGATTGCTTCCGGCAGGTTTTACTTTGGTCGGCTACGGCCGTCGCGACTGGGACAAGCAGGCATTCTGTGACTATGTCCGCGAGGCCGCCGAAGCAGGTGCGCGAACCACCTTCAACGAGCATGTGTGGGAGCACCTTGCCAAGGGAATCGAGTTTGTGCAGGGCAACTTCGATGACGCCGGCTTTGACAAGCTTTCTGCACGGCTGGCGGAGCTCAATGACTCCCGCGGCACGGGTGGAAACTGGGCCTACTATCTTTCGGTACCTCCGGAGTTTTTCTCCGATATTTGCCACCAGCTTGAGCGCGTCGGTATGGCCGATAGCACGGATAATTCCTGGCGCCGCGTCATCATTGAAAAGCCATTCGGACACGATCAGGCTTCCGCGCGCGAGCTCAACGAGATTGTCAACGCCGTCTTCCCTGAGTCCTCGGTTTTCCGCATCGACCACTACCTGGGCAAGGAAACGGTCCAAAATATCATGGCCCTGCGCTTTGCCAACCAGATTTTCGAGCCAATGTGGAATGCGCATTACATCGATCACGTGCAGATCACGATGGCTGAGGACATCGGGCTGGGCGGGCGTGCCGGCTATTATGACGGCATCGGCGCCGCGCGCGACGTCATCCAAAACCACCTCCTCCAATTGCTTGCTCTCGTAGCAATGGAGGAGCCCTCCTCCTTCGACCCCGAGGCTCTTCAGGCGGAAAAGATTAAGGTGCTGCGAGCCACCAACGCCGTGCATCCGCTGAACAAGACCACTGCGCGTGGCCAATACTCCGCCGGCTGGCAAGGATCGCAATATGTCAAAGGCCTCCGGGAGGAAGAGGGTTTTGATCCGGAATCCACGACGGAAACCTATGCAGCCTGCACTCTTGAGGTCAATTCCCGCCGCTGGGCGGGCGTTCCTTTCTACCTGCGCACTGGCAAGCGTCTCGGCCGCCGCGTGACTGAAATTGCGCTCGTGTTTAAGACAGCTCCCCACCAGCCTTTTAATCAAGGCCAAGCAGAGGCCCTAGGCCAGAATGCCGTGGTAATCCGCGTGCAGCCAGACGAAGGCGTCACCATGCGTTTTGGTTCCAAAGTCCCCGGATCCACGATGGAGGTCCGCGATGTCAACATGGACTTCGCGTATGCCGAGGCCTTTACGGAGGAGTCTCCCGAGGCCTATGAACGCCTGATTCTCGACGCCCTCCTTGACGAGTCCTCCCTCTTCCCCACTAATGAAGAGGTTGAGTTGTCTTGGTCCATCCTCGATCCCATCATTGAATACTGGTCCAACATTGGTCAGCCGGAGCAATATCGCGCCGGCACGTGGGGACCGGAGTCTGCCGATAAAATGCTGCGCCGCCGGGGACATTCCTGGCGTCGTCCGTAGGTCCCTAGGAGGAATGGCTTAATGATTATCCCCTTGCCCGATACGACTACGCGCAAGATCTCCAAGAAGCTCGTGGAGATGCAGGAGCATTACACGCTCACGACAGGCCGCGTCCTCACCCTCATCGTCATGACTGAGGAAGGCGATGACCTAGACAACCTTCTCGCCTCGGTTCGAGATGCCTCCCACGAGCACCCTTCTCGCGTCATCGTGATTGCCACGGGTTCCTTGGAGGAAGAGACGCGGCTCGACGCCGAACTGCGCGTGGGCGGCGAAGCGGGCGCTTCCGAAATCGTCGTGATGCACCTGCACGGCGCGCTAGCGGACCAAGCGGAGTCCGTGGTTACTCCCCTTCTCCTTCCCGATACCCCAATCGTGGCATGGTGGCCCACCGCGTGCCCACCGTCACCAGCCGCGGTGCCCATCGGCGCACTCGCCCAACGCCGCATTACGAACGTGGCTTTCGGCAGCGGCGTTGACCAGTATGACCTGCACGTGTTGTCTTCGGGCTACACGCCTGGTGATTCCGACATGTCGTGGGGCGCTATTACCCTGTGGCGTGGCATCGTAGCCTCGGCGCTTGACCGTCACCCCCATGAGCCGGTCATTTCCGTCGAAATTTCTGGTGCTGAGCACCACGCTGCAGTCGACTTTGCAGCTGGCTGGCTTCTCGACGCCCTCTCCGTCCCCGTCACCCGCACCGTCTCGGACTGCACCGCGGGTCCTTTCCCGATCTCCTCGGTAGTCTTCCGCCGCCCCACTGCAGATGTCAGCGTGACCGTTGTCGATTCCGAGACGGTCAGGGTCAGCGTTCCCGGCTCCCCAGAGTCCCTCGTAAGCCTCACCGTACGTTCCGAAGCGGAAGTACTCTCAGAGGAACTCCGCCACCTCGACGCAGATAAGACATACGCCCATTCTCTCCGCGCTTTAGCTCGAGTGGACTACAGTGTGTAGTCGTAAACTTTTCTTTTTCACCTAGACCCCTAGACCCCTAGACACAGCATTCACAAGGATCTTTCTGCACTATGGTCACGCTTCGCCGCGTTAGCGACATCGATGAGCTCATATCCTCCGCCGCACTCGCCTTTATTGAGACGGTTGCGGCGGTTCAAGCCCCGGGCGGAGGCCTTCACAAAGACGGAGTAGCCCGCGTAGTCCTCACCGGTGGCGGTGCAGGCATTGGTGTCTTGCGCGAATTGGCTCGCCTTGCTCACGCCGCCCAGCAGCAAGGAACCGACTTCCCTGCCCTCTCGGTGGACTGGACGCGAGTCCATGTCTTCTTCGGCGACGAGCGCAACGTGCCGGTCAGTGATCCTGATTCCAACGAGGGCCAAGCCCGCGAAGCACTCCTGAGCCAGGTCGCCGTTCCCGAGCGCCATATCCACGGCTATGACTTGGGCGCCGTGTCCATGGAACACGCCGCCCAGGCTTACGAAGGCGAGATTCGTGAATTCGCACCTGAGGGTTTTGATCTGCATCTCCTCGGCATGGGACACGAAGGCCATATCAATTCCCTCTTCCCGCATTCGGAGGCAGTCTACGAGGACTCGGACTATGCATTCGCTGTCCACGATTCCCCGAAGCCGCCTTCGGAGCGTGTCACGCTAACCTATCCCGCGATCAACCGCTCCCAGCGCATTTGGTTCCTTGTCTCCGGAGAAGAAAAAGCCGAGGCGGTATCACACCTTGTTGCTGGCGCTGCCGCAGAAGACTGGCCGGCCGCTGGCGCCCAGGGAGCGGAAGAGACCCTGCTTTTCGTGAGCGAAGACGCCGCGCAGAAGCTCTAACAACGCGTGCGCGCAACCCGAGAAAACCTATAACGCCGCGTGTCCCCCTCGACGTGAGGAGGCACGCGGCGTTAATCGTGTCCGGAGCCGGAGGCTCGTCAGCGGCCTTTAGCTATAAGCCTGCAGCAGGTTCAGGGCTACGATGCAGGCGAGCCAGATGACCACCATGACCACGGTATAGCGGTCGAGGTTCTTTTCCACCACGGTGGAACCAGACAGGTTGGACTGTACGCCGCCGCCAAAGAGGCTGGACAGGCCGCCGCCCTTACCTTTGTGCAGCAGCACGAAGATAGACATCAAGATTGCGGCAATCACGAGGATGATTTCCAGTGCCAAGATCATGAAATAGTTCCTTGTTGTACGCGTTCAAACGGTTAGTGTGGCGCGTGAAGGTGTGCATCACTTTCACGCTGGAAAAGGGGCGCCAGCGAACGGGCGCAATAAACCTTGATGATACACCACGTGGCGGGCCAGAAACCATTCCGACCCGCCACGACAGAGTGGTGCAGATGCGATCAGCTGGAAGAACTAAGCGCCCTGTGCAGCGTTAGCCGCCAACTTGGCAAACTCCTCGCCCTTCAGGGATGCACCGCCGACGAGGCCGCCGTCTACATCAGGCTTGCCCACGATCTCTGCGATGGAGTCGACCTTGACTGAACCACCGTAGAGAATGCGGATACCTTCGGCCACTTCATCGCCACCCAGCTCGCGAATGAGCTCACGGATAGCGGCGCACACTTCCTGTGCGTCATCAGCGGAGGCAACCTTGCCGGTGCCGATTGCCCACACGGGCTCGTATGCGATGACGGTCTTGGCAAGATCCTCTGCGGCAAGCCCCTGCAGGGAGTTGCGCGTCTGGGTGACCACGTAGTCGACGTGGGTGCCAGCCTCGCGCACGTTGAGGGGTTCGCCGACGCACACAATCGGGCTGATTCCGTTAGCCAGTGCCGCTGCAGCCTTTTCCGCAACGAGCTGGTCGGTCTCGCCATGGTACTGACGGCGCTCGGAGTGGCCTACGACTGCCCACGAGCAGCCCAAGGCGGACAGCATCTTGCCGGATACTTCACCGGTGTAGGCGCCAGACTCGTGCTTGGAAATATCCTGTGCGCCATAGGTGAACTGGAGGTCGTCGCCGTCGACAAGCGTTTGCACAGTGCGGATATCAGTGAACGGGACCATGAAGGCCACGTCGACCTTTTCGTAGTAGTCCTTCGGCAGGGAGAAGGCGAACTTCTGCAGGGAGCTGATGGCTTCCTTGTGGTCGAGGTTCATCTTCCAGTTACCAGCAATAAGCGGGGTACGTGCCATGATTAGCCTTTCTAGATCAGACTGTGTTGACGGTGTATATGACTAGGATTCCAGGACCTTAACGCCCGGCAGCTCCTTGCCCTCCAGGAACTCCAAGGAAGCGCCGCCGCCAGTGGAAATGTGGGAGAAGCCTTCTTCGTCGAGGCCGAGCAGGCGGACGGAGGCTGCGGAGTCGCCACCGCCAACGACGGTGAAGGAACCGTTCTTCGCGGTGGCATCGATGATGGCCTGTGCGACACCTGCGGTGCCCTTGGAGAAGGCCTCCATCTCGAACACGCCCATCGGGCCGTTCCAGAAGACGGTCTTGGAGGAAGCGATGACCTCGTCGAACTTCTTTACAGACTCCGGTCCAATATCGAGGGACATCCAGCCCTCCGGGATTCCGTCGAGTGCAACGACCTTGTTCTCTGCGTCAGCGTTGAACTCGGTTGCAGCAACGAGGTCGACCGGCAGGACGATCTTGTCGCCGAAGCGCTCGAGTAGTTCCTTGCAGTTGTCGATCTGGTCTTCCTGCAGCAGGGAATTCTGAACGTTGTAGCCCTTTGCAGCCAGGAGGGTGTAGCACATGCCGCCACCGATGATGACCTTGTCGGCCTTGCCAGCAAGAGCTTCGATCACACCGAGTTTGTCGGAAACCTTAGCGCCGCCGAGTACGACAACGTACGGGTGCTCAGGCTTCTCCGCCACTGCGGCGAGGGTCTCCACTTCCTTCTGAACCAGCTTGCCGGCGTAGGCAGGCAGGCGCTTGGCGACGTCATACACCGAAGCCTGTGCGCGGTGGACGACGCCAAAGCCATCAGAAACGAAGGCGCCATTATCCGCAGCGAGTGCAACGAGCTCATCGGCAAAGGCCCCACGCTCGGCCTCGTCCTTGGAGGTTTCGCGAGGATCGAAGCGAGCATTCTCGAGCAGCAGGACATCGCCATCATTGAGGCCGTTGGCGCGCTCATGGGCATCCTCACCGCTGACGTCGCCGGCCAGGGCAACGTACTGGCCCAGGGCCTCAGACAGTGCCTCAGCAACCGGTGCCAGGGAGTACTTCGGGTTGACCTCGCCCTTCGGGCGACCCAGATGCGCGGACAGGATGACCTTGGCTCCGCCTTCGATCAATGCCTTGATAGTCGGCAACGAGGCGGTGATACGGCCAGAGTCGGTGATGTTTCCCTCGTCATCGAGCGGAACGTTGAAGTCCGAACGAACAAGGATGTGACGGCCGGAAACGCCTTCTGCGAGCAAGTCGTCCACAGTCTTGAAAGCCATAGTGTTCTCCTTAAAGGTAGGTATTCAAGCTAAAGGTTAATGCTATTCAATTAGAAAGTGTGGTGAACGCCTAGCACGGCGGGTTCGGGGCGCCGTGTGCGTTCTGGATAGACGAATAACGGCCCAGCGCACGCCACGTAATCATGAGGCGTGGCGCATGGGCCGGTTTTCTAACCTGTGGTGCTACCGCAGGCAATCACAGCTTGGTTCACTGTGCTCATTCTAAGAATCGAGTCCTTAGAGCTTGGAGGCAACCAAGGAGGTGGTGCGGACGAGCTGGTTGGTGTAGCCCCACTCGTTGTCGTACCAGCCGAGTACCTTGACCAGGTTGCCGTTGGAGACCTTGGTCATGCCGGCATCGAAGATGCAGCCGTGCGGGTCGGTGATGATGTCAGTGGAGACAATCGGGTCCTCGGTGTAGCCCAGGGTCTCACCGAATTCGCCGGTAGCAGCTTCCTTGATGGCAGCGTTGATCTCCTCGGCGGTAACCTCGCGGGAAGCCTCGAAGGTCAGGTCGGTGGCGGAACCGGTGATGGTCGGAACGCGCATTGCGTAGCCGTCCAGCTTGCCCTCGAGCTCCGGCAGAACCAGAGCGACAGCCTTAGCAGCGCCGGTGGAGGTCGGAACCATGTTCACGGCGGCGGCGCGGGCGCGGCGCAGGTCGCGGTGCGGAGCATCCTGCAGGCGCTGGTCACCGGTGTAGGAGTGAACGGTGGTCATGAGGCCCTTCTCAATGCCGAACTTGTCGTTGAGGACCTTTGCCATCGGAGCCAGGCAGTTGGTGGTGCAGGAAGCAGCGGAGATGACGTTGTGCTTATCAGCATCGTACTTGTCGGAGTTGACGCCGTAGACGAAGGTGCCGTCAACGTTCTTGCCCGGTGCGGAGATGATGACCTTCTTGGCACCGGCCTCGATGTGAGCCTTGGCAGCCTCACCGTCGGTGAAGAAGCCGGTGGACTCGATGACGATGTCAACGTTGTGCTCAGACCACTTCAGGTTCTTCGGGTCACGCTCTGCGGAGACAGCGATGCGGTGACCGTTGACGGTGATGGACTCCTCGTCGTGCTCGATGGTGCCGTCGAAGCGGCCCAGCACGGAGTCGTACTTAAGCAGGTTGGCAAGAGTGCCGTTGTCAGTCAGGTCATTGACGGCTACGACCTCGAGGTCGGTGTTGCCCTGTGCAACTGCACGGAAGAAGTTACGGCCGATACGGCCAAATCCGTTGATACCTACGCGAATGGTCACTGTAATGTCTCCTCAAATAATCGAGTGAAGTTCTGTTGTGGGGCTTCCGAGACTCTGTCTTTAACGGCAGTGCGGTAAACCGCTTCCACGGCACCGTTGCTCTGCCACTTCCGTGACGTGCTCGGTGGTTTTCCCAACACGGCCGATAGTACCGACCCATTGTGCTTCCCGCAGTGAGCATGTGAGCTCCTGTTGCAAGCTCTCGCATGACGGCACAAGGAGGCGTACACTAGTAAGGCTTCTAACGGGGATGGTGGGGGACCAAAGTTCAGACACCTGCGGTAATGCCCGATTATGTGGGATTGTGTGGGGTGCCGGAATTGCAGGGTGGGATATCTCACTTAACCGGAAAAGAGCGGGTTAACCCAAAAACAGTACTGGCATCCAAACCATAAAAAATGCCCCAGAAGAGCCTTTCAGTGCCCGAACGGGCACCCACGACTCTGTCTGAGGCAAGGATTGGAAACTAAGACGTTTGGATTCTAGGACTCCTCAAAGAGATCCTCAGTCACTGCTTTCGTCGTATCCGGTACACCAAGTTCCTTGGCGCGTTTATCCGCCATGGACAATAGGCGGCGAATACGCCCAGCCACCGCGTCCTTGGTCATCGGCGGATCTGCCAAACGCCCGAGTTCTTCCAAGGAGGCTTCGCGGTGCTGCACACGTAGGCGGCCAGCATCAGCCAAGTGCTCCGGCACGTCATCACCCAAGATCACCATGGCACGCTCGACGCGGGCCGCGGCGGTTACTGCCGCTCGCGCGGAACGGCGCAAGTTGGCATCGTCAAAGTTGTCGAGGCGGCGGGAGGTGTCGTGAGCCTCCCGCTGGATGCGCTTCTTTTCCCACGTCAGGCGAGTCTCCTGAGCGCCCATACGGGTCAGCAACGCGCCAATGGCGTCGCCATCGCGCACCACGACGCGGTCGGCGCCGCGTGTTTCCTTGGTCTTCGCCACCACGCCCAAACGGCGCGCGCAGCCCACGAGGGCGAGAGCCGCCTCCTGGCACGGACACGTCACCTCGAGCGCTGAAGAGCGGCCCGGCTCTGTCAATGATCCTTGAGCCAAGAAGGCTCCACGCCACGCCGCTTCATTATCAGCAACAGAACCTGAAATGACTTGCGGTGGCAAGCCCACCACGGGGTGTCCAGAGCGAGTTACCAAACCCAGCCGCCTCGTAAGCTCCTTAGCCCCAGAGGTGATTCGCACTTGCACTCTGCTCTTCTTAGACGATGCAGCGGGACCTGCCACATGGGTGGTCGCCGCGATTGAGTACAGCTCATCGAGCGCAGTAACTAAACGATTGGCCACGCTCTTCGATTCCAATTCGATTTCATACATCACCCGATCCCCGGTGATGTGGAGGTCACCGGCAAACCTGAGAATTGCGGCAACCTCCGCCGCACGAGCGGACTGGCGCGGTACGGACACCGCCGTAAGCTCTTCCTTGACCTGATCGGTCAACGACGCAGACACCTCGTGCCTCCCCTTTCAACTCTTGACACAGTGCACCGCGCACGTCGGAAGTAGCGCAGTACGAACGCAACCCGACCTCAATGTAGAAGGCACGCAACGCGTCGCACCGTACTTGTGCGCTTTGACGTATGCGCTATGACGTAGCAGTGAACAATGAATGCCCCATAGTCTATCGTGCGCTTAGCCTCGATGAGTGCCCGGGGCACCCGCCGTCGCCTCACGTTCGGCAGCATACTCGGAATACAGCTCGGTGAGCACGTGCGCTAGCTTGTCTGGACAGTGTTTGTTCAGCGAGTTCCCTTCAGCGTCCGTCTGACAGACATCCCGGAAAACCGCGCTGGCGCCCAGCACACTGGCAGCGCGCTGCACAAAGACTCTCTCCGATTCATTGGGGAGACCGGTGCCGTCGACGATGACTTTGTCGACCCGCAGGTTCGGCGCATGCTGCGCTAGCACGTGCAGGTGGCGCTCAGCAGAAAACCCCTGGGTCTCCCCTGGTTCGGCGGAAAGATTGAGCACCACCACGCGAAGGGCATCCGACGACGTTATAGCGTTGACGATGTCCGGCACGAGAACGTGCGGAAGCACGGAGCTAAACCACGAGCCGGGGCCTAAGGTGATCAAATCCGCGTCGTGAAGCGCGGCGATCGTTTCTGGGTTAGCCTCCGGCTTCTCCGGGATGATGCGCACGCGGCGCACCTGTCCCACAGTTGAGGCAACGGCCACCTGGCCGCGCACGGAGCGCATGATACGGGGGTCGTCGTCAAGCCCGGAAACATCCGCCTCGATCTCGAGCGGTAGATTTACGGCCGGCAGCACCCGTCCGGCCGACTCCGTCAACCGCGCAACGGCATCGAGCGCCGCCTGGAAGTCCCCCAACACCTCGTTGAGTCCGGCGATAAGGAGATTGCCCACAGCGTGCCCGGCCATGGCACCAGTGCTCTGGAATCGATGCTGCAACGTTGAAGCCCACAGCTGCCCTTCCTCCGAATCGCTCGACAGAGCGGCAAGGGCCATGCGCAAATCACCGGGCGGGATGATGTCCATCTCACGGCGTAACCGGCCGGAGGAACCGCCATCATCGGCCACGGTCACGATGGCGGAGATTGTCTCTGCGCCCGTATGGCGTGCGGCCAGCAGAGTTTGATACAGCCCATGGCCGCCACCCAGGCTAGCCATGTGGATAGGGAGAGTCGTCACGGAAACACTAGCTTTCAACTATTCAGGTAGGGAATGAATACGTATTTTATCGCACCTAATCGCGAGAAATATCTCGGTGCAACGTGCTCACATCGAGGTCACCGCGGTCCCTGAGGCGGCGGGCAATTTCTTCCGTAACTGCCACGGAGCGATGGTGCCCACCGGTACAACCGATGCCCACGGTGATGAAGTTCTTCCCCTCATGGCGGTAGCCGGTGAGCATCGAGTCAAACATGGTGATGAAACGCTCGATAAAGGGCCCAGCTGCCTCTTGGGACAAGACATAATCCGCAACCGGCTCGTCGGTGCCACGGTAACCCCGCAGCTCAGGTACCCAATAGGGATTGGGAAGAAAGCGAACATCGACGACAAGGTCCGCGTCACGCGGGGAGCCATGCTTGAAGCCGAAGGACTCAAGCGTGACGTGTTGCTTCTCATGACCCATTTCGCCGAAGGATGCTTCTATCGCACGACGCAGATCGTGGACGGACAGGTTGGTCGTATCGATGATGATGTCCGCTCGCTCGCGGATAGATTGCACTTCTGCGCGCTCTCGTTGGATGCCCGCCTTGAGTGTCTCTCCCTCCTGCATCGGGTGGGTGCGTCGCACCGAATCAAAGCGACGGATAAGCACATCATCGCGCGCATCGAGGAAAAGCAGGGTGGGCTTCATGTCCAGCTTTTCGAGTTCCTCCAAGGTCTCCGCTAAAGAACCCGGAAACATTCTGGAGCGCACATCGGTCACCGCGGCAATCTTCGTCACCGGAGAATCGGGGCGCGCGCACAGCCTCAGCAGGTCGACGATAGACTTCGGCGGAATGTTGTGGGCTACGTAATAGCCCTTATCCTCCAGCACTTTTGCCGCCGACGTCAGGCCACCGCCTGACATGCCCGTGATCAAAATGGGTGGGGAGTCTAACAGCGTCATGACTTCCATTCTTACCATCTAATCAAGAGGCTAGAAGGGAATCTTGCTTAGGAAGCATGGAGATGATCAAATACAGTTTGCGCCAGCTTCGGGCCAAACCCCTTGACCGCGGCAATCTCCTCCACGCTGGCCTCTTTGAGTTTCTTCACTGAGCCGAAGTGCTTCACCAGATCGGTGCGCCGCTGCGGCCCCAATCCCGGTACCGCATCGAGTACAGACGAGCGCATTCGCTTAGACCGCTGTTGTCGGTGATACGTAATGGCTACGCGGTGCGCCTCATCGCGGAGGTGCTGAAGAAGAAATAGCGCCTGCGAATTACGCGGCAGAATCACCGGCTCATCATCGCCCGGGACCCACACTTCTTCCAGGCGCTTAGCCAGGCCGATGAGTGTCACATCGACGATGCCAAGCTCGTCGAACACCGCCTGCGCCGCCGCCACCTGCGGTGCGCCACCGTCGACGATGAACAGTTGCGGCGGATAGGAGCTGCGTTTGGTCTGGCTCGCGGCCTCCTCGCGGACCATTTCTTCAGCGAAGGTGGTGTTCTCCAGCTCCTCGTCCGGAACCGCTCGTTTGTCCTCGTGGTGGTGCTTGAAGCGGCGCCGAGTCACCTCAGCGATAGACCCCACGTCGTTGGAGCGGCCATCGCCCGCCGCCTCCTTGATGCGGTAGCGGCGGTAATCGGACTTGCGCGGTAGCCCATCCTCGAAAACCACCAGGGAGGCCACGACATCGGTGCCCTGAATGTGCGAGATATCCGTGCACTCGATGCGCAGCGGCGCGGAATCCATGTCTAACGCTTCCTGCAGCTCCTGCAGGGCTGCGGATCGGGCAGTAAGGTCTCCGACTCGCTTGAGTTTGTGCTGCCGCAGCTGCTCCTTCGCATTGCGCTCGACGGTCTCCATCAAGGCACGCTTGTCACCGCGTTGCGGAACCCGCAAGTCAATCTGCGCGCCCCGCAGGTCCTCCAGAACTATCTTCACCTCATCGGCTTCGTCCGGCAGCGTTTGGACCAAGATCTCACGAGGGATGGCGTTTCCCCGATGAACCGCGGTATGGGATTCCTGGTCTACTCCCCTGCGCTCCAGCTTGGCGTCTTCCGCGGCCTCCTGGCGCTGGCGCTCCACGGCATCCGAATAGAACTGGATTAAGAAATTCTGGATGAGCGCCGGAAGCCCCGGATCAGGCTGTCCTTCCTCGATTGGCTCCGTGATGGCTTGGTCACCGGAGCGTTCCACCACCCAGCCTCGCTGGCCGCGGATGCGCCCCGCGCGCACGTGAAAGATCTGAACTGCCGCCTCCAACTCGTCGGAGCTAAACGCGATGAGGTCGGCGTCGGTGCCGTCGGAAAGCACCACAGCCTGTTGCTCCATGAGCTTGTCAATCGCGCCGAGATCGTCGCGCAGGCGGGCAGCCAACTCGAACTCGAGGTTCTCTGAGGCCTCCTCCATTCGCTGCGTTAGTCGCTTGCGCACAGGACCGGTATTGCCGTTCATGAAGCTCAGCAGCTGGTTCACCGTCTCACGGTGTTCCTCGGCGCTCACCCTGCCAATGCAGGGGGCATCGCATTTTCCGATATACCCCAACAAACAAGGCCGCCCCAAGCGCTCATGGCGGTTGAATACCCCTTTGGCACACGTGCGCATAGGGAAAATTCGCGTCAGCAGGTCAAGCGATTCACGCACTGCCCAGGCGTGGGAATAGGGGCCAAAGTAGCGCACACCTTTACGGCGTGGGCCGCGGTAGAAAAACGCTCGCGGGATGGTCTCCCCCACAGATACCGCAAGCATCGGATACGTTTTGTCATCGCGGTACATGACGTTGAAGCGTGGATCGAAGCGCTTAATCCACGTGTACTCCAGCTGCAGCGCTTCCACCTCGCTGGCCACCACGGTCCATTCCACCGAAGCCGCAGTGAGGACCATTTGGCGGGTCCGCGGGTGCAGTTGCGTGATGTCTTGAAAATAATTCGATAGCCGCGCCCGCAAATTCTTTGCCTTGCCCACATAGATGACGCGGCGATTATCATCGCGGAACTTATAAACGCCCGGATCCGTGGGGATGCTTCCGGGCGCAGGGCGGTACTCAGAGGGATCGGCCACTAGTCATCCTGCGGCATGTAGCGGGCTTCCAAGTCACGGAAAGAGCGGACCTTGGTGATAATGTCCTGCTTATCGCCCGATTGCAGGGCCCACACCGGAACATATTCAAAGTCAGGAAGTTCGATGCGTGCCATGCGCGAGCCTTCGGGAAAGGACAGGCCATAGATGACCTGCCACGGGTAGAAGCGGGTTCCCACAATGTTGCGGATCTCTACGCCATCGGAGTTCGCGCGCAGCCGCGGACGCGTCAGCGCCAACCAAGACAGAATGGAGATAATCACGCCGACGCCGGGGAAGGCAAACTTATCAATCGTCGTCACAGTCGCGCCGGTAAAGGACAAGCCAACCGTGAAGCCCATAAACAGGTGCGCTGCCATCACAAGGATGATCCAGATGATTGCCACCTTGCGCAGGTAGGGCGAGGTGGCCTCATACTCCCAGGGCTTGGATGAAGTCTGGGCGAAGGGATCGGCGCTGGTATAAGCCCGCACCTGCTCATCGCTCACGCTCGAGGAACCCCCAGACGCAGCGGGCGCCCCCGGCTGCGAGGATTGGGAGGCCTTGCCAGCGCGAGCTGATCCCGCCCGCTCTTCGTGCGCCGAAGGCACCTGTGGATCCGTCATCGAGTTTCCATCTCCTCATCACTCCGCTAAGAAAGGCCACGGGCCTGCGCGGTATGCAGATCGCCGTGGTTGCGCTAGGCAGCCTACTTTAGGGTCGACTCGTTCAGTGTACGCAACGTATGCACGGTTTCTAAAGCTGCATGCATAGCCTCCGCGCCTTTATCTTCTGAAGAGTTCTCAAATCCGGCGCGATCGACGGCTTGCTCATAGTCGTTCACCGTCAGGACACCATTTCCCACGGGCGTCGACTCGTCGAGAGCAATGCGCGTCAGCCCCTGCGTGACCGAATCACACACGTAGTCAAAGTGCGGAGTGCCGCCGCGGACGACACAGCCCAGCGCCACCACGGCATCGTGGGTGCGCGCTGCAGCCTGGACGACGACGGGCAGCTCAAGGGCGCCGACGACGCGCAACGGAGTGACCTCAGCGCCAGCGGCCTCGGCGGTCTCAAGCGCGCGGCGGTGCAGCTGATCGCAGATCTCGGCGTTCCACGTGGCGGTGACTACGGCGACGCGCAGTCCCTCTCCCGAAACATTGTTCGGGGTTGGCAGGCCTTCCTTGCTCACGGTGTGCTCCTTTGTTTTGTTCTAGTGTTCGGTCTTAATGCTCTAAGAGTGTTTGAGATCCCATTCGGCCACCTGTGGCAGGTCGTGGCCCATCCTGTCGCGCTTCGTGCGCAGATAGCTAATGTTTTCGGCCGTGGCGGGTGTAGCCAGCCCGGTGCGGGCGGTGGCGTCAATGCCGAAGCCCTGTAGCCCTTCACCCTTGTGTGGGTTGTTGGTCAAGAGGTTGACGGATTTCACGCCCACATCGCGCAGGATTTGTCCGGCAACGGAGTACTCGCGGGCGTCTTCAGGCAGCCCCTGTTCCACGTTGGCGTCGACGGTGTCCATCCCGTCATCTTGCAAGCGATAGGCCTTGAGCTTGTTCACCAAACCAATGCCACGCCCTTCCTGCCCGCGCAGGTAGATGACAATGCCACGCCCAGCCGCCTGGACCGCGCGGAGGGATTCCTGCAGCTGCGGGCCGCAGTCACAGCGCTCAGATGCGAAGACATCACCGGTCAGGCACTCAGAGTGCACGCGGACAGGTACGTCTTCCGCACCGGAATAGCTCTCCACGTCACCGACGAAGAGGGCAATGTGCTCGCGCTTGTCGACGCCATTCACATACCCCACTGCGCGGAACTCACCGTACTCGGTGGGCAGGCGGGTTTCTACCCCGCGGTGAACCTGTTGCTCATTGTGGCGGCGCCATTCGATAAGCTGCTCGATGGAGATCATCGTGAGCCCGTGGGCGTCGGCGAAGCGGCGCAGCTCCGGCGAGCGAGCCATATCCGTGGGGTCTTCTTCGGAAACGATCTCACAGAGCACGCCGGCCGGGCGGAGCCCCGCCAACCGTGCCAGATCGATCGCGGCTTCCGTGTGGCCATCACGCTCGAGCACACCATTCGGGCGGGCAGCCAGCGGGACGACATGGCCCGGGCGCGTAAACTGCGACGGCTCGGAAGAGGGATCAGCCAACTTGCGGATGGTCTCACAGCGCGAGGTAGCGGAGATGCCAGTGGAGCCATTAGCCAGGTCCACGGTGACGGTGTAGGCGGTCTGCCGCACGTCCTGGTTAACCGCCATCATCGGGGGCAAGTTCAGGCGCTTGCAGTCCTCTGGGAGCAAAGGTGCACAAATATATCCGGAGCTATAACGCACCATGAAAGCTACGAGTTCCGGGGTGGCGAGCTCGGCGGCGAAGATGAGATCACCTTCGTTTTCCCGATCTTCATTGTCCACGACGACGACTGCCTTGCCGACCGCAATGTCGGCGATGGCTTGCTCGACGCTATCTAAACTAAATGCTGAATCTGCAGCGCTCATAAGGACTAACTCTATCCCTCTGTGCCCGCGGCGTGGGCGTTAGGGTGAACCATTTTCTCTACATACTTTGCAACCACGTCTACCTCGAGGTTTACGCGGGCGCCGGGCGCCATTGCACCAAACACGGTATCGCGCAATGTGGTGGGAATGAGAGAGACCTCAAAAAAGCCATCCGCGCCAGGTTTATCTTCATCCGCCGATACCGCGGACACCGTCAGGGACGTTCCTTGGACGGCGATGGATCCCTTCTCCACGACGTATCGGGCGAGCTCCCGCGGCAGGCTAAAACGCAACACCTCCCAGTGCTCCGAGGGGGTGCGGGAAAGCAGCGTGCCGGTGCCGTCGACATGGCCCTGCACGATGTGGCCGCCCAAACGAGTCGTTGGGAGCACCGCCCGCTCGAGGTTAACCGCCGAACCCACTTCGAGTTCTCCCAATGAACTACGGTTCAAGGATTCCTTCATAACGTCTGCGATAAAGGTTCCTTCTCCCAGCTCGGCTACGGTCAGGCAGACGCCGTTGACAGCGATGGAATCTCCCAACTGCGCATCACTCAGCACGGTAGATGCCGCGATGCCCAAACGGACTGCATCGCCCTGCGGTTCCACGCTATCGACGTGCCCGATTTCTTCTATGAGTCCGGTAAACATAGTCCGTACTCCCCTTTCCTACTTCTCATTCTTCCGGTATTCCACGAGCAGGTCGGCGCCAAGCTCGGTAACCGCCGCGCGCTGCCACCTTGGAGCTAGCGCCAAGTTCGAGGCTATAGCCCGAGTGAGAACTCCCCTGCCCTGGCCAAGGATGACGTTGCCGATGTATGCCTGAATGGAATCCACGCTGCCCAATTCCATAAAGCTCGTCGCGAGTCCCGCACCGCCTTCGACGAGAATGTCGCGCGCGCCGGTGGCGTATAGCTCGGCTAGCGCCTCCTGCGGGGTGGCATAGTGCTCGAAACCTAGCTTTGCCAGATTACTGCTTCCGCCTCGGTCCACGTCCCGCGATCCGATGACGACGCGCCGCGGCTGCGTTTCACGCAAGGAGCCGTCCCGGTAACGTGCCGTCAACGACGAGTTATCAGCCAGCGCGGTGCCCGTGCCGATGAGGATGGCATCCCTTTTTGACCGGTCGCGGTGCACATGCTCGCGAGCCTGCTCCCCGGTAATCCATTGGCTGCTGCCATCCACTGCGGCGGTGAACCCGTCGAGGCTTTGGGCAAACTTGAGCGTCACGTGCGGCCTGCCCAAGCGCACCGCACCCAACCACCCGGCGAGTGCATCGCTCACGCCGTCCGGCGCCTCAATCTGCCCCACGGCAATGCCGGCGCCGCGCAATGTGGCCGCGCCGCCGCCAGCCTCCAGGGTGGGGTCTGGGTGGAGGAAGTAAACGGCGGCCACAGAGGCATCGATAAGCGCCTGTGCACAGGGCCCAGTACGTCCGGTGTGGTTACAGGGTTCCAAAGACACGACCGCCGTGCCGCCACGCGCTTTGTCGCCCGCATCGCGCAACGCCATGACTTCGGCATGCGGACCACCCGGAGGCTGGGTTGCACCAACGCCGACGACGCGGCCAGCGGCATCAAGTATGACTGCCCCCACTGGCGGGTTTGGGCTCGTCGCGCCGCGCACCTTGTCGCCGGCCTCCATGGCCACACGCAGCGCCTGCTTGAGAACCGCTGGGTTTAGGTGTGGGTTCACAGCGTGGCCAAGCGACGCAGCTCGTCGACGGCCGCTGCCTTATCCGCTTGTTTGTAGATGGCGGAACCTGCAACGAAAGCATCACAGCCCGCCTCGGCGGCGGAGCGAATCGTTTCAGCGGAAATGCCACCGTCAATCTCGATGAGGACGTCCAGACCACGCTCGTCGATGGCCGCGCGCAAGGCGCGCACCTTGTCCAGCTGATCCGGCATAAAGCTCTGACCGCCAAAGCCCGGCTCAACTGACATAACGAGCACTTCGTCGAAGTGCTCGAGGGCGTCCAGCCAAGGCTCGATCGGCGTGCCCGGCTTAATGGAAAAGCCCGCGCGCACACCTAAATCCCGGATTGTGCGCGCGAGGGCGATGGCCGCGTCCTTGTCGGCGACTGCCTCGACGTGGAAGATGATGCAATCGGCACCGGCCTTGGCGTAGGTTTCTACCCACTTCTCGGGTTCCTCAATCATCAGGTGGACGTCCAGAGTCTGCGGTGTAATCCCGTCTACCGTCGCAGTGATATCCGGGCCAAAAGACAGGTTCGGGACGAAGTGTCCATCCATAATGTCAACGTGGATCCAATCCGCGTTGGCCACGGCGCGGACCTCTTCGCCCAAACGGGTGAAGTCGGCGGCCAAGATGGACGGGGAAATAATGGGACCAGACGAGAGTGCAGACATGACCTTCAGCCTAGTCCCTCTCGCAGCCTCAGTCCGCTACTCGGCGCAAGACCGCGAAAAACATCGCATCAGTGCCATGGCGGTGCGGCCACATCTGCGCGGACAGCTCGGCGCCAAGGTCCCCCATCTCCGGCAGCACGTCGCGCGTATTTAGTTCTTCAATGTGAATCGCTGCTCCCTCTGCGTGCCGCTGCACGGCGGCATCCACGATGCCCCTGGTCTCACGCAGATCCGGCGAGCAAGTCGAGTACACCACGACGCCACCTGGGCGCACCAGCTCCAACGCGGACTCGAGCAGCTCGGTTTGCAGCTGGTTCAGCTCCGCAATATCTGATTCGGCCTTGCGCCAGCGAGCTTCCGGGCGCCGGCGGAGCGCGCCTAGGCCGGAGCAGGGGGCGTCGACCAGCACGCGGTCGAAGCCTGGTTTCAGCCCTGGCGCTCGGCCGTCCGCTTGGTGCACGCGCACAGGCAGGTCCCCCACCGTCTTTTCCACCAAGGTGGCGCGATGCGGGGAGACTTCGACGGCATCGACCTGTGCGCCCTCTATGCGTGCAATTGCACCCATGAGGGCGGCCTTGCCACCAGGTCCGGCGCACAGATCCAGCCAGCGTCCGGTGTCTTCACCCATGAGCGAGGCTTCCGTTACCGCACGGGCAATGAGCTGCGAACCTTCGTCTTGGACTGCCGCTAGCCGTTGGCGAACCGGCTCTAGCGAACCAGGATCCCCGTGCTCAAGGTAGACCGCATAGGGAGAATAGCGGCCTTCCTCGCAACCGGTGATCAGGGCGAGTTCTTCGGCGGAGATCTCACCGGGGCGCGCTACCAAGTGCACAACGGGGCGTTGGGAGTCCGCCTCGAGTGCGCGCTCCAGCTCTACCGACTGATCGGCGCTGAGCGCATCAGTGCCATCGGGTCCCAACACGCCCAGGGCACGGCCGAAGGAGCGGGCAATCCACTCCGGATGGGCATGGCGGAAGGCCAAGGCAGCCACCTGGTTTTGGGGAGCAAGCTGATTCAACCACGCTTGCGCCGGTGTACGGGTGATGGTTCGCATGATGCCGTTGGCAAAACCTTTAGCCTTATCCTGGCCAGCTGCCTCCACGAGGCGCACGGTGGTATCGACCGCCGCGTGAGCCTCAACGCGGGTATAGAGCACCTGGTAGGTGCCCATCCGCAGGGCGGTGAGCACGTCGGGGGCGATAGCGTCGAGGCCACGAGAGGCGCACTCGGCGATGACGGCATCGAGCACGCCCTCGGTCCGTAGCGTGCCGTAGGTTAATTCGGTGGCGAAGGCAGCATCGCGGCCGCTGAGGTTATTGGCACTTACGGCCTTCGGCAGCGTGAGGTTGGCAAAGGCATCATCTGCGTTCACGCGTTGCAATACTTCGAAAGCCACAGCACGTGGACGATCCACCCCGGAGCGCCGCGCGGCAGAAATCACCGACGTCGACCGCACCGGGCGACGTGTATCGTGACGCTGACCGCCGCGACGCTCCCTGTTGCCCTTGGCTGGGCGTTTCGCACCGCTGCGTTGTTGCTGCCCTCGCTGTGCGCGGTCTGCAGGATCGCCTGACTTACTGCGGGATCTAAAACCTCCGCTCATGAGAACTTCACCTCATCCTCGCCACCTTCTACTGACTGCGAAGCCTTGCGTGCAAGCCCGCGGCCCCAGTCGGCGGCATTCATCATCTTCTTGCCTGGCGGTTGAATCTTTCCCAAACGTACCGGGGTGCTGCCAGTACCGACCATCACTTCCTTCTTGGCCACGTGAACTTCACCCGGCTGCAATGCGGAAAGCGCAGAGTGCTCAGTAAGGACCTCAAGTTCTGTGGGCGGCACTAGGCTTACTGGACCAAGCTTTAGGCGTGACTGCCCCAGCAGGGTCCAAGCACCCGGCCCTGGGGTATGCGCGCGAATGTGGCGATCAACTGCCTCGGCGGGCGCGGTCCAGTCGATGCGCGCATCGTCGGTAGAGATCTTGTGCGCGTACGAGGCTTCACCTCTCTGCGGCTGCGGCGCGATGCTGCCGTCTTCCAACCCATCCATGGTCCGCACGAGGAGGTCGCCACCGGCATAGGCCAGCCGCGTCAATAGGTCATCCGCGGTATCGGTGTCTTGGATGTCCTCTTCGATCGTGGCGAGGATGTCCCCGGTGTCCAGGCCTTGGTCGATGCGGAAGGTCGTAGCACCCGTGCGAGTATCCCCAGCCGCAATGGCTGCTTGCACCGGTGCCGCGCCTCGCCACGCCGGGAGCAGGGAGAAGTGAAGGTTCACCCAACCGTGCGTCGGAAGGCTCAGCAAGTCCTCGGTGATCAGGTTTCCGTAGGCAACCACGGGGATAGCCTCGGGAGCAATGTCTGCTAGTCGTGCACGCAGGGCATCACCGTCCTCGGTGCCAGGCTTAAGTGTGGTCGGCGTGAGCACCTCGATACCGTGCTTTTCCGCCAGTGCCTTCACCGGGCTTGGATGAACGGTGCGGCCACGGCCCCGGCGGGCGTCAGGCCGAGTAATGACGGCGGCCACCTCATGGGGTGAGTCGATGAGCTTCTCCAAAGCCACAACTGCGGGCTCCGGGGTTCCGGCAAAAACAATACGCACTGCTAGAGCATGCCTTTCTCGTGTGAGAGTTTCTAAATCTAATCTTCAAAAGTAAGTCTGCTGTACTGCTGATTAAGCAGGGCTACGGCTATGTGTTGAACCACTCCGATTGGCGGATGGTTTTCATAGAGTCCTTCCGCAGTTCATCGCTCAGACGCTGCAAGAACAAGATCCCATCCAAGTGGTCCGTCTCGTGTTGGATACAACGCGCCATCAGCCCGGAGGCAAGCATGGATATCGGGCGGCCGTGTGGGTCGAATCCGCGCAGAAGTACGGTAGAAAAGCGTTCAGTGGGCTGAGAAATGCCGGGGATGGACAAGCAACCTTCGGTCCCCAACTGCATGTCCTGGCCCACCGCTTCCCATACCGGGTTAATGACGGCACCGCGCAAACCATGCTGATAATGCGAGCAATCGAAGACAAAGATGCGCTTGGTCACACCGATCTGGTTGGCCGCTAAACCTACTCCCCCTGCGGCTTCCATTGTCTCCAGCATGTCCTGAGCCAAGCGTTCCAATGATGGCCCGAACTCGGTGATTTCCTCAGCTCTGGTGGTGAGGACCGGGTCGCCGTAGAGACGAACCTCTCGCACGGTCATAGTGGTACTCCTCGTGGTTGACGGTGTGGCACGTCGTGCGGGGGTTGTCGGCCTTGGCATTCCTTGCCTGCCCAGGGCCCTCCGCGCTCCTGCACCGAGAATAGTTCACCTTCCGCGGGAGGCGCTCGACAGGGGTGGAAAGGAGCGCAGCGTTAACCGATGTTTATCGGATCCACGGCGATACGCAGAGGCAAAACATCCTTGCGAGCGCTGCGCAAGGAATTGGCTGTGCGCAAGGCCTGGCCCAGCAGGGACCTCGGGCCCAGCGGGGTTCGAATTAGCAGACGCTGTGGTTCGCCGCCGCGCTCATGATCGTATTCACCCGGCAAGCTCACGCCAGGCGGCAACGGTACGGGCCCGAGAAGCTCCGCATGCTCCGGCAGTTCCGCTAGCTCCAGGAAGGCATCGAGGGAGGCGTCCGCCCCGTCGATCGCCGCCATATGCACCGCGGGCGGAAAGCGAACCTCGCGGCGCGCCTGCAACTCGGCCGCCGCGGCACCTACCACGTCCCACCGGCTAAAGAAATCCACAAGCGGCAGCTGTTCATCAGCGGCGACGATAACGACACCACCCTCCTTGGCTGGCGCAACGAGGGTGGCCGCCGCGGCCCATGTGGCCAATGTGTCCTCCGTGGCGCGCAGATCCTGGCGGCCGAGCAACGCCCCGGTTTCCACAAGGAGCGCAGCCCCGTACATCCCGCCTTTCGCTACGCGCGGCTCCGCGCCGGGTGTCGCGATGACGAGCGCGGGCGCGTCTGGGATTTCATCTACGACGGTGGATCCACCGGATTGAATCACGCGTGTATTGGGAAAGGCCCGGCCCATCTCTTCTGCGGTGCGCTCGGAGCCCAACACGATGGCGCGCAACCGCGGTGAGCCGCACTCCGAACAGCGGTAATGCGCGTCAACGCGCCCGCACCACCGACACGTGGGCAGCGCCGCAGAATCGGTCGACTCGTGCTTCGAGCCGCGTGCGCAAGGCAGACCTAAGGGACCGTTGCAATGACGACACCGTGCAGGAGATGCACACTGCCCACAGGCGAGGATTGGGGCATAGCCCTTGCGCGGGACTTGAACAAGGACGGGCTCGCCCCGGTCGAGGGCTGCGCGCGTGGCTTGGAAGGCGGGGCCGCTTACCGACGTCGTGCCTCCCCGCATATGGCGGGCCACGTTGACGCCATACGCACCCACCGCAACGATTTCGGGGCGCCTATCTTCCAGTGTGTTCGCGGCGGGTAGAAGATCGTGGGCCCACCCCGATTCAACGAGTAGTTGGGCCTCCGCGGTGCGGGCGTGGCCGGCGAGGATAAGGCTGCAACCTTCCTGCGCGGAGCGTGTGCTCAGCACTTCCCTGGAGTGAACATAGGGCTTGAGATTGTCAACCAAGCTATCGTCGCCATCGTTGAGCAAGACGGCCAATTGGAGGCCCTTGACCGGGGCGAAGGCGGCGGAGCGCGTCCCGATGACGATTCGGGCTTGACCCGTCAACGCCGATAGATAGCGGCGATAGCGTGCCTGGGGGCCGGTGCTGTGCGCGAGCACCGTGATTTGTTTGGCAGAGACGTGGCGGCGAAAGGCCTCCTCGAGCTGATCCAGGTCCTTCTGGTCCGGTACGACCATGAGCACGCCGCCGCCTTGGAGCGCCACACTGGTGCCCAGCGCTGCCAGCGCGCTTGCCCAATCCTCCCCCGGCGCTATCTGCCATGCTGCACGCGCAATATGGCCCGACAGCACCGAGTCCACGAAGGACTCGCCATGCTGGTACCCGGACCACGCAGAGAGATCCGGGTGCTCCGCTGTACCTAATTCTTCCCACGGTGTATCGACATCCGCTTCCTCAGCCTTGGCATGCCGCGCCGGGATGGCGGCGCGGATGATATCGGAGCGCACGCCACCATAGCGAGCTGCAAGGGATTCGATGAGCGCCGACATTTCCGGCGAGTACACCGCAAAGGGGGAAATAACGCGATCGATATAGCGAAGCGATCCAGCGAAGTCGGAATCGCTGGCGCGGGAGAGCAGGATGGCGTCGACCAGTCGACCATTGAAGCGAATGCGCACGCGTACGCCTGGCTGGGCAGCCTGCGAATCCGATTCATCGATAAGGTAGTCGAATTCGCGGTCCAGGTGCGCTACCCCCAACAAAGGCAACACCCGCGCGACCGGTTGCTGGGCGGCGGGTGTCTTCTTGGGCATAGCGCCCGATTCTACAGGCCGGCGGCGCGGCGCAAGTCGACGGCCCGCGAGGTGTCCTCCCATGGAAGGTCAACATCGGTGCGGCCAAAGTGGCCGTAGGCCGCGGTTTGACGGTAGATCGGGCGCTGCAGGTTGAGCTCGCGGATAATGGCGGCGGGGCGCAGATCAAAAACCTTATCCACCGCAGCCTGAATGTCAGCATCGCTCAAACCGGCTTGAGCAGTGCCGAAGGTTTCGACATAGAGACCAACGGGCTTCGCGCGGCCAATAGCGTATGCAACCTGCACTTCGGCGCGGTCGGCCAGACCGGCGGCCACGATGTTCTTAGCTACCCAACGCATAGCGTAGGCGGCTGAGCGGTCCACCTTGCTCGGATCTTTGCCGGAGAAGGCACCGCCACCGTGGCGGGCCATGCCGCCGTAGGTATCGACGATGATCTTGCGCCCAGTCAGACCTGCATCACCCATTGGCCCGCCAAGAATGAAGGAACCAGACGGGTTGATGAGGAGCTCGGTGTCGTCGGTGTAGTACTTGCTCAGGTCCGCATCGTTGACGACCCACTCGACTACATGGGTACGAAGCTGTTCCGCGAGCCAGTCCTGGGTCACCTCCGGATCATGCTGGGTGGAGATGACAATCGTCTCTAAGCGAGTCGGCACATCGTTCTCGTCATATGCAAAGGTGACCTGGGTCTTGCCATCTGGACGCAGGGAAGGAACGATGCCTTCCTTGCGGACCTGGGTGAGGCGACGCGAAAGGTGGTGTGCCGTAGAAATCGGCAGCGGCATGAATTCTGGAGTCTCATTCGTTGCGTAGCCGAACATGAGGCCCTGGTCGCCAGCGCCATATTGATCGTCGTCCTCAAACTGGCCCGAGCGAACCTCGGTTGAGGCGTCCACTCCGGCACCAATCTCTTGGGATTGCTCACCAATGGCTACGTTGACTCCGCAGGTGTGGCCGTCAAATCCCACGTCGGAGGAAGTAAACCCGATCTCAACGAGGGTCTTGCGTACAATCTGCGGGATCTCCACATACCCGGAGGTGCGCACCTCACCCACAACGTGAACTTGGCCCGTGGTGACAAGAGTCTCCACGGCGACGTGTGCGTTTGGGTCTTCCTTAAGAAGGGCGTCAAGAATGGCGTCCGAGATAGCGTCACAAATCTTATCCGGGTGACCTTCTGTCACGGATTCGCTGGTAAAAAGACGTACCGCCTGAACAGCTGTTTCAGTCACAAATCTTCCTTAAACTAGTTCTGCGCGCCGTGGGCAAGGCAGCGCCTATCCCACGTCCCGGCTAATAACACCGCCCCATCGTAGACCAAGCGGTCTACAGCTGCAAGAACGAGCACTACCTTTCCAGAATTTCATTCACCACGTTAAGTATCTGGGCAGCTACAACCTGCTTCGATCCCGGTTCAACCTCCACCGGATCAGCACCCTTCCGAAGGATCCACCCTGCACTCGTTGGCTGTCCGAAGACCTTGCCCTCCCCAACCTCGTTGGCCATGAGTACATCGCACCCCTTCTTCACGAATTTTTGCTGGGCGTACTCGAGCACGCTCGTGTGTGCATCCCCGGTCTCCGCTGCAAAACCGACGATGATGGCATCGCGCTTCAAGTCCCCATTCTCGCGGCGTTCCACCAACCCCTTGAGGATATCTGGGTTCTCCACCAACTCGAGATGAGCTAAGTCCTCGTCAGCGGCCCCCTTCTTCATCTTGGAGTCCGCGACGGAAGCCGGCCGATAGTCTGAAACAGCTGCAGCCATGATGACGATATCCGCATCCGCTGCTTCAGCGTTCATTGCCTTGTGCATATCGCGAGTGGAAGTCACCCGCACAACGGAGGCGCCTGATGGAATCGGAAGCGCGTCAGTATTGCCGGCAACGATAGTTACATCTGCACCGCGCTGCGCGGCTACTTCTCCTAAGGCAAAGCCCTGGCGACCAGAGGAACGATTGCCCAGGTACCGCACCGGATCTAGGTTCTCCTGCGTCCCCCCGGCAGAGATCACGACCTTGAGCCCCTGCCAATCATGATCCACGCGGTGGCCAGCAATAATTGTGCGGGCAAACTCCGCTATCTGCCCCGGTTCCGGCAAGCGGCCTGCACCGGAATCAACGCCGGTGAGCCGCCCATGGGCCGGTTCCATCACGATAACGCCGCGACGACGCAATGTCGCCACGTTGTCTTGCGTCGCGGGATTGAGCCACATCTCCGTGTGCATAGCTGGGGCAATGATGACAGGACACGTAGCAACCAGCACAGAGGCGCTCAGCAGATCATCGGCGCGGCCACAAGCCAGCCGAGCGATCAAGTCAGCGGTAGCTGGGGCGATGACGACGGCATCGGCCTGCTGCCCCAGCGCGACATGCTGCACCTCATCAACAGCATCGAAAACGGTAGTCGAGACCGGATGCCCCGACAGCGCCTCGAAGGTGGCTGCACCGACGAAATTTAACGCGGCTTCTGTAGGAATCACGCGGACATCATCGCCGTGCTCAGTGAAGTCCCGAATCAAATGACACGCTTTATAGGCTGCGATTCCGCCGGCCACGCCAACAAGGATGCGACGCGGCTGCGTGGTTCCGCCTGCAACCGATGAAGCCGCCTCTGCGGGAGCCGAGGCAGTGCTGCTCTCTGGACTATCTGGGGTTTGCTGTACATCCTTCACTCGGACGATAGTACCCAAGACACAACAAACCCACCCAAGCGCCTCAAGCGACACTAGAGTGGGTCTATTTCGGAATACGCGCTAGGCTGCTGCCTTCACGGGGCGAAGGCTAGTTGCCTTCCTCGTGGTCCAGCAGGCCGGCGTCGATCTCGCGCAGTGCGATGGACAGCGGCTTCTCGCCCGGCTCCGGGGTCACCAGCGGTCCGACGAACTCGAAGACGCCTTCGTCCTGTTCCTTGTAGTAGCTGTTGATCTGACGTGCGCGCTTAGCGGCGAAGATCACCAGGGCGTACTTAGACGAGACCTTGCCCAGCAGCTCATCGATAGGCGGGTCAGTGATACCCGTCGGCGGATCGAATACTGGCTCCGGCTTTGCGGCCTCAGAATTGGCAGGTGTGGTCACGTTGGTCACATGCACCTTTACTGTTGGTAGATGGTCAAAATCGTGGTCTATCCACGCAGGATAGCACTAATTGCAGCAACGGCCTCATCGAGATTGTCATTGACAACGATGTGGTCGAACTCTTTTTGCGCGGCAAGTTCCGTTTCTGCGGTGTGCAAACGGCGGTCAATCACATCCTGTGGCTCGGTACCGCGCCCAGTCAGGCGCTCCACCAAAACCTCCCAGGACGGTGGGGCCAGAAACACGGTTTCCGCCTCCGGCATCGCCGCCTTCACGTTGCGGGCGCCTGCAAGATCAACCTCCACCAACACTGGGCGACCAGCCAACATCGCTTCCCTAACGGGTTGAGCCGGCGTACCAGAACGCTGCAAACCACCGTGGATCTCTGCCCATTCGAGCATGTCTCCGGCGTCTATGTGTTCCTGGAAAGCCTCCGGGGAGACAAAGAAGTAGTCCACCCCATCAGACTCGCCGGGGCGGGGTTGGCGCGTCGTCATCGAGACGCTGAAGTAAAGGTTGTCTACATCATCGCGCAGGCGCGAAATCACAGTGGACTTACCCACAGCGGACGGCCCGGCCAGAACGACCAGGCGCCCGCGTGCAGTTTCGTCAGCCATTGCGCTAATTACTCGCCGTAGCCGAAACGCTCGAGCAGGGCGCGGCGCTGACGGTCACCCAGGCCACGCAGGCGGCGGGTCTGAGCAATCTCCAGGTCCTCCATGATTTCCTTAGCCTTGACCTTGCCAACCTTCGGCAGAGCCTCGAGAAGCGCGGAGACCTTGGTCTTACCGATGATCTCATCGGTCTCGGCCTTCTCCAGAACTTCCTGCAGGTTGGTCTCGCCGCGCTTCAGCGCAGCCTTGAGCTCAGCGCGAGCCTTGCGAGCCTCAGCGGCCTTTGCGAGAGCTTCTTTGCGCTGCTCATCTGTCAACTTGGGAAGGGCCACGGGTTTCCTCCGATTTCATTAGTACGAACATTGTCATCTGATGGCTAACACCAGAATCTCGGCTCACGGTGGGAAGATTTCCCCAGCGCGGGGTAGCTTTTGCTACCGCCGCGAACCGACTTCTGGCAATCCTAGCACTGGTCTGTACGCGATGACGTAACCCGGCCCCTTTCTATTAAAGGTTCCTGCACGTCAACGCACATGCCTTAAACAAAATACCAGGTAAACGGCGCGCCTGTTAATCCAGCGCGCCGTTTGAGACCGAGCTCTTTAGTCTCGGAACTCGGCAGCCGTATCAATTACGGCTTTGCGCAGGTCAGAAACGTCTGGGCCCGCCGAAAGGATGGCTCGGGAGACGTTGGCAAAGCCCAGCTCGGGTGCCGCGGAGGTGAGTTGCCTAACATCAGCCGGAGTCGCGCCCTGCGCGCCCACGCCCGGAAGAAGAACCGGACCATGTAAATGGTCTAATACCGGCGGCGCGTCGAGTGTCGCACCGACAACCACTCCGAGCGCTCCCACAGCGTCATCCATGACCATTGCCGCGGCATTGCGCTGTCCGAGTTCATCAACGACGCGCTGCGCGACGCTGCGGCCATCGACGCTCAGCGATTGCAACGCTACGGCCTCCGGATTGGAGGTCGCCGCAAGGACGAAGACACCAGCACCGGTCTTTTCCGCAATATCGAAGACAGGACTCAACGCTCCCACGCCGAGGTAAGGCGATACCGTCACCGCGTCCGCGCGCAACGGCGAGTCCTCCCCCAGCCAGGCCTCGGCATAACCCGCCATGGTGGAGCCGATATCGCCGCGTTTAGCATCGGCCAGACTCAGGCAGCCTTGCTCGCGCAGCGCTGCCAGAACCTCTTCGAGGACGGCGAAACCGCGCGAACCAAAGCGCTCAAAGAACGCCACTTGCGGCTTGACTACAGCTGCCGTGTCGGCGAATGCCTCGACGCAACGCATACTAAAGGTGCGCAGTCCGTCGACATCGACTGACAGGCCCCACGCCTCCAGGAGGTGTGGGTGTGGGTCAATGCCTACGCACAGACGCCCTCGTTGCCTACCCGCGGCGACAAGGCGATCGCCAAAGGTATGTGCCGTATTAGTTGGCTGGGTCATGCTTAAGCTCCTGCAGCGCGCGTACCTTGAGGTCTCCTTGGCGCAGCGCCTCGATGCCCTGCACCGCCGCGGTAACGCCCTGGACGGTCGTCACCAGCGGAACCCCGACGGATACCGCCGCGGCGCGAATGTCATAGCCGTCGTGGCGTGCACCGGCGGAACCGGCCGGTGTGTTGAGGATGAGGTCGACCTTGCCGGCCAGGATGGCGTCGACGATGGACTCTTGTCCCTCCTCAGCCTCGGAGACCTTGACTGCCACCTCGCACTCCACGCCATTGCGGCGCAGCATCTGCGCGGTGCCTGCCGTGGCGACGATGGTGTAGCCCATGTAGGCAAGGCGCTGAATCGGGAAGATCAGCGTGCGCTTGTCGCGGTTGGCCACGGACACGAAGACCGTGCCCTCCGTCGGCAGCTCGCCGAAGGCGGCCATCTCACCTTTGGCATAGGCTGCGCCGAAGTTGTCGGCCAAGCCCATGACCTCACCGGTGGACTTCATCTCCGGAGAGAGCAGCGTGTCAAGCAGCTGACCGTCCGGGCGGCGGAAGCGGTTGAACGGCAGCACGGCTTCCTTAACCGCAATCGGGTGCTCAATGGGCAGGGAGCCGCCGTCATAGGTGGACGGGATGATTCCCTCATCCTTGAGCTGCGCGATGGACGCGCCGAGCATGACGCGCGCTGCGGCCTTAGCCATCGGCACACCGGTGGCCTTGGACACGAACGGCACCGTGCGAGACGCGCGCGGGTTGGCCTCAATGACGTAGAGGGTGTCGTCCTTAAGCGCGTACTGGACATTCATCAGGCCCTTGACGCCGATACCGTGCGCTAGACGACGCGTCGACTCCCGCACCTTTTCAATATCCTCCGGGCCGAGGGTCATCGGAGGCAAGGCGCAAGAGGAGTCGCCGGAGTGGATACCCGCCTCCTCGATGTGCTCCATGACTCCGCCGAGGTAGACCTCCTCGCCGTCGCACAGCGCATCGACGTCGATCTCGATGGCGTTGTCGAGGAAGCGGTCCACCAACACCGGGTGATCCGAGGTGATCTCGGTGGCGCGCTCGATGTAGTCACGCAGGGAGTCTTCGTCATAGACAATCTCCATGCCGCGGCCGCCCAGCACGTAGGATGGGCGGACCAGCACTGGGTAGCCGATGCTCGCGGCGACCTCGCGGGCCTCATCGAAGGAGGTGGCGGTACCGAAGTCCGGTGCTGGAAGCTCGGCAGCGGCAAGCACCTTACCGAACTCGCCGCGGTCTTCCGCCAGGTCGATGGCGGCGGCAGAGGTTCCGACGACCGGAACGCCCGCGGCGGACAGGCGCTCGGCCAAGCCCAACGGAGTCTGCCCGCCCAGCTGGACGATGACACCGGCAACCTCACCACAGGCGGCCTCTGCGTGGTAGACCTCCATGACATCTTCGAAGGTCAAGGGCTCGAAGTAGAGGCGGTCTGCAGTGTCGTAGTCCGTCGATACGGTCTCCGGGTTGCAGTTGACCATGACCGTCTCATAGCCCTCGCGGGAGAGCTCCAGCGCGGCATGCACGCAGGAGTAGTCAAACTCAATGCCTTGACCGATGCGGTTCGGGCCGGAGCCCAAGATGATGACCTTGCCCTTGGTCTTTTCGGAGCTGGCTCGAACCTCGGATTCTGCGTTCGGATCCATCTCGTAGGTGCTGTAGTGGTACGGGGTTTGTGCCTCGAACTCGCCCGCACAGGTATCAACGGTCTTGTACACCGGGCGAATACCCAGGGACCAGCGCAGGGAGCGCACGCCATCCTCACCAGCGAACTCCGGGCGCAGCGCGGCAATCTGGGCATCAGAGAGGCCAAAGACCTTGGCGCGGCGCAACAGCTGCGCGTCGAGGACTGGGGCGTTCTCGAGCTCCTCGCGGAACTGCACGAGTGCTTCGAGCTCCGCCAAGAACCACGGGTCCAAGTGGGAGTGCTCGTGGAGCTGCTCAACGGTAGCACCCAAACGCAGCGCCAGCTCGATGTCGTACATACGGCCCTCGGTCGGGCGCTCTAGATCCTTGAGCACGGCGTCGAGGTCGGTGGCGCGCTCACCGGCGAAATACTCATCCGGCTTGGTCCAGAAACCAGAAGGCTTGCCCTCCAGCGAGCGCATGACCTTGTTGAGGCCGGAGATGTAGTTGCGGCCAATGCCCATGGCCTCGCCCACAGACTTCATCGTGGTGGTCAGGGTGTCATCAGCGCCCGGGAATTTCTCGAAGGCAAAGCGAGGGGCCTTGACGATGACGTAGTCCAGCGTCGGCTCGAAGGCGGCCGGGGTCACGCCGGTGATGTCGTTGCGTACCTCGTCCAGGGTGTAGCCGATAGCCAGCTTGGCAGCCAGCTTGGCAATCGGGAAACCGGTGGCCTTAGAAGCCAGCGCCGAAGAGCGGGACACACGCGGATTCATCTCGATGGTGATGATGCGGCCGTCATCCGGGTTCACAGCGAACTGGATATTGCAGCCGCCGGTGTCGACGCCGACCTCTCGGATGATGGCGATGCCTTGGTCGCGCATCTTCTGGTACTCGCGGTCAGTCAAGGTCAAGGCCGGGGCCACGGTGACGGAGTCACCGGTGTGGACGCCAAGGGAGTCGACGTTCTCGATGGAGGCGATGACCACGACGTTATCGTCACCATCGCGCATGAGCTCGAGCTCGAACTCCTTCCAGCCCAGGATGGACTCCTCGATGAGGACGTTCGCTTCCGGCGAGGCGGCCAGGCCGCCGCCGGCGATACGGTCGAGGTCCTCCTCGTTGAAGGCCAGACCAGAGCCCAGACCGCCCATAGTGAAGGACGGGCGCACGACAACCGGGAGGCCGAGCTCGGCGACGGTCTCGTGAACCTCATCCATGGTGTGACACACGCGGGAACGCGCGGATTCACCGCCGATGGAGGCCACGATGTCCTTGAACTTCTGGCGATCCTCGCCGCGCTCGATGGCGTCGATATCGGCGCCGATGAGCTCGATATCGTACTTCTTCAGGATGCCCAGGCGGTCCAGCTGTACGGCGGCGTTGAGGGCGGTCTGGCCACCGAGGGTTGCCAGCACGGCGTCGATAGGATTGCCCTCTTCTTTTTCCTTCTGGAAGATCTTCTCGATGAACTCGGGCTCGATGGGCTCCACATAGGTGTGGTCTGCGAACTCCGGGTCGGTCATAATCGTTGCCGGGTTGGAATTGACCAGCGTTACGCGCAGCCCTTCTTCCTTGAGCACGCGGCAGGCCTGGGTGCCGGAGTAATCGAACTCACAGGCCTGGCCAATAACAATCGGGCCGGAGCCGATAACCAGGACGTGATTGATGTCGTTGCGCTTTGGCATTAGTTTCTTCTTCCTCTTCCTGGTTGCGTTCTACTTGTTCGGGGACTTCTCAGTCATGAGCTCGATGAACTGGTCAAAGAGCGGGTTAGCATCGTGCGGGCCAGCAGCAGACTCGGGGTGGTACTGCACGGAGTAGGCCATGCCGTTCTTGAGCGCTACGCCCTCGATGGTGTTGTCGTTGAGGCAGGTGTGGGACACAACTGCCGGGCCGAAGTCAGTATCGAACTCCTCGCCCGCCGGGTTCTCCTTGCCGGATGGGCTGGCCAGGGCGAAGCCGTGGTTCTGGGAGGTGATGTCGATCTTGCCGGTGAGCTGGTTGCGCACCGGGACGTTGATGCCGCGGTGGCCGAACTTCAGCTTGTAGGTGTCCATACCCAGCGCGCGGCCGAGGATTTGGTTGCCAAAGCAGATGCCAAAGAAGGGGTACTTGGCAGCAAGGATATCGCGCACGATGCCCACCATGGTGTCAGCGGTAGCTGGGTCGCCCGGACCGTTGGAGACAAACACGCCATCCGGGTTGTACTGCTTGATCTTCTCGAAGGGGGTGTTGGCTGGAACCACGATGGTCTCGATGCCGCGCTCGGCGAAATTCTTCGGGGTTGCGGTCTTAACACCCATGTCATAGGCCACGACGGTGAAGCGCTTCTCCCCTACAGCTGGGAAGGTGTAGACCTCATCGGTCGAGACTTCTTCGGACAGGTCAAGACCTGCCATGGATGGCTGATTCTTGACCTCAGCGATGAGCTCCTCGACGTCCCGCTCAGCTGCCTCGCCGGAGAAGATACCGGCCTTGATGGAACCGTGGTTACGCAGGTGACGCACCAGGGTACGGGTATCAATTCCGCCGATGCCGATGATTCCCTGCTTCTCCATCTCCTCCGGCAGGGAACGGGCGGCGCGCCAGTTGGAAACACGGCGGGCAAGGTCACGGATAACCAGGCCGGCAACCCAAATCTGGTCGCCGTGGGACTCGCTGTCCTCATCGTTCCAGCCGGTGTTACCAATCTGGGGCGCGGAGGCCACGACGATCTGACGGTGATAAGACGGGTCAGTCATGGTCTCTTGGTAGCCAGTCATGGCGGTAGTAAAGACGGCCTCGCCCAGGGTTGTGCCCGTGGCACCGAAGCCGAAGCCACGGAAAGTGCGGCCATCGGCGAGGACCAAGATGGCGGGAGTGGTGCTAGTGGAAGTCACTGTGCGTTAAACCTTTCAGTGAATTTGTCGGTGAAGGGTTGGTTGTGTTGGCTATGAGCGTTGGGTACTCGGGTTGAGCAACTCTGACTCTCGATTATCCCGATTATTCGTCTGCCTCGTCACCACTTTCAGCAGAGAGGTCGTAGGTCACCGCGCCGCGCAGGATGGTGTAGGTAACGCGCGCGCCAAACTCCTCCCCCTCATAGGGGTTGTTCTCCGACTTCGAGGCCAGGCGGGTGGAATCTGATACCCACTCATGTTCCGGATCAACGATGGTGAGGTTGGCCGGCTCGCCGACCGCAATCGGGCGACCATGGCCGGGCAGGCGGGTAATCTCCGCCGGACGCTCCGACATGACGCGAGCAACGAATCGCCAATCCGCCAGACCAGTGGCGACAAAGAGCTTGGCGATGACCGCCAGGGAGGATTCAAGTCCCAGCATGCCCGGCTTGGCGTGCTCGAACTCGACGCACTTGTCTTCGCTGCCGTGCGGGGCGTGGTCCGTTGCCACGACGTCGATAAGCCCGTCGAGCAATGCCTGGCGCAGGACCAGGGTGTCGGATTCCTCGCGCAGCGGCGGGTTCACGCGGAAGACGCCGTCGTAGGTCACCAGCTTGTCATCGGTCAGCAGAAGGTGGTGCGGGGTCACCTCAGCAGTCAGCGGGATCCCCTGTTCCTTGGCCCACTTGAGCAGCTCGACTGTGCCCTTCGTCGAAGCGTGGCAGATGTGCATACGATTGCCGTAGTCACGCGCGAGCAGTGCGTCGCGTGCCACGATCGATTCCTCAGCCACGCGCGGCCAGCCGCGCAGACCCAGGCGGGCGGCAACCTCGCCCTCATGGGCGCTCGCGCCTTCGGTCATACGGTGATCCTCTGCGTGCTGGGCCAGCAGGACGTCGAGCCCCTTGGCGTATTCCAACGCACGACGCATGAGCTGCGGGTCCTGGACACACTTGCCGTCGTCGGAGAACATGCGCACCTTGGCATCCGAGCGGGCCATCATGCCGAACTCGGTCAGCGTTTTACCCTCCAAGCCCTTCGTGATGGAGCCAACCGGATGGACGTCGCACAAACCGCGCGCCTGGCCCTTGGCCCAAACGGACTCCGCAATGATCGGCTGGTCCGTGACCGGGGAGGTATTCGCCATGGTGAACACGGCAGTAAACCCACCCTTGGCGGCGGCCCGCGAACCGGTCTCGATGGTCTCGGTGTCCTCGCGGCCCGGCTCACGCAGGTGGACGTGCATGTCCACCAATCCCGGGAGCAGCACGTTGCCGCCCCCGTCGATGGTGCGGTCGACGCCTTCCGCTGGGGTGATATCGGCGGCGCCGATCGCCTCGATGACGCCATCCTTGATCAGGATGTTAGTGGGTTCCCCTTCCCCATAGGGGCGAACATTGGTGATGAGCAAGGTGCCCGCCGCGGGAGCAGAGAGCACGCCGGTGTCTGGATAATTAGTCATGGTTTCTGAAAAGCTCTCCTCGTTGATTTATGAGATAACTCGTTTTAGATACCGGCGTTCTCGCCGTTGGTGAGCAGCGTAAAGAGGGTGGCCATGCGCACGTGGACACCGTTGTGGACCTGCTGGAGCACCGCGGTGTTGGCATAGTCAGCCACCGCGTAGTTGATTTCCATGCCGCGGACCATGGGGCCCGGGTGCATTATGATGGCGTCCTTCTTCATGGCAGCAGCGCGGTCCTTGGACATCCCGTAAAGAGCTGCATACTCGCGGTGCGAGGGGAAGAAGCCGCCGTTCATACGCTCTGCTTGGACGCGCAGCATCATGACGACATCAGCCTTGGCCACCTCGGAGTCGAAGTCATGGGAGACGCGCACCGGCCAGGTGTCGACGCCAAAGGGCAGCAGCGTCGGCGGAGCGACAAGCGTAACCTCAGCGCCCAACGTCGACAGCAGGTCCACGTTGGAGCGCACGACGCGGGAGTGCAGGCAGTCACCGACGATGGTGACGTTCAGGCCCTCGAAGCCGGTGCCAGAGGCGGAGCGATCCGTACCAAGGTGTAGGCGCTGGCGCATCGTGACGGCGTCGAGAAGCGCCTGCGTGGGGTGCTGGTGGGCACCATCGCCGGCGTTAATCACGCTCGGTCCCTGTCCTCCCGGTGCTACCCAACCGGCCAGCTGCTGCGCCGCGCCGGAGGAAGGATGGCGGATGATGATGGCATCGGCGCCGATGGAGGTCAGCGTCAGCCCAGTGTCCTTGAGGGACTCGCCCTTCTTCACCGAGGACGTCGAGGCAGACAGGTTGATGACATCCGCCGACATCCACTTTCCCGCCGTTTCAAAGGAAGAGCGAGTACGGGTGGAGTTCTCATAGAACAACGTAAACACGGTTCGCCCGCGCAGAGTCGGCAGCTTCTTAACTTCGCGGCCGTCCAAGGCTTCCCGGAAACGGTCGGCCTCATCCATGAGCCCGAGGATTTCCTCGGCGCTGTGGTCGGCGATATTGATGAGGTGCTTCATTTATGCCTCCTTGCCGGGCTGTGCAGTGAAGCGGGTAAGAACGACGGCATCCCGGCCGTCGATGTCGGCGTTGTAGACGGTGACGTCCTCGTCGCGCGCAGTGGGGATATTCTTCCCCACGTAATCAGCACGGATGGGCACCTGGCGGTGTCCGCGGTCCACGAGGACGGCAAGTTGGATGATGTCGGGGCGCCCGATATCTGCCAGGGCGTCCAGCGCGGCGCGGATGGTGCGGCCGGAGTACAGCACATCATCAACAAGGATGACCGTGGCGCCGTTGATACCACCGGCTGGGACTGTGGTGGGCTGCAACGCCCGGTGCGGGCGAGCATATAGATCGTCGCGGTACAACGTGATGTCAAGGGAGCCCCAGGGAACCTCCACCCCGGAGAATTCCTCAATCTTTTCGGCAAGGCGCTGCGCTAAAGGCACGCCACCAGAGGGAATGCCTAAGAGCAGGACCCGAGGAGATTCACTCGAATCAAGCGCCGTTTTCTCAATGATCTGGTGCGCGATGCGTGCGACAGTACGCGCGACGTCTTTCGAGCTCAGCAGCTCGTTGGACTCCGCGTGGGTGCCGGTTTCACTCATCGTGACCTCCTTCCCCGCCTCACGGTGCGGTCTTTAAAGGATGTCGGACAATGGTTAATAGGACTTGTCTATGCTTGAAAGCCAGCACCAACCATAGCACTCTTCATCCGTGCTGTATACGCCCTCGCACCCCCGAATTTTCTGAGGCAGGTCCATAGACAGTGAGTTTTACTACCCAGCACGTTGTTCCAGCCCCGCGCGAAGAGGTATGGCAATGGCACACCCGCCCCGGGGCGCTCGCCCGCCTCACCGCGCCATTTGGATTCATGTCTCCCCTGCAGCAGGCCGAGTCACTGGCAGACGGAACATCGATCTTGAGCTTGCCTGGCGGCCTGAAATGGGTTGCCCGGCATGATTTGAGTAGGTACCAGCCGCGGCGTTCCTTTGCGGATGTGTGCATCAACGCTCCCTTCCGTTCGCTGGCGAACTGGCGCCATGAGCACCTCTTTGAGGATCACCCGGAAGGCACACTCATCACCGACAAGGTGGACACACGCATTCCCACGGGTGCGGTGGGGTCGGTCTTTGCCTACCGTCAGCAACAGCTCATCGAAGACTTTCGCTTTGCCCAACGGCTCGGTGAGCTCAACGTCGAGCCCCGCACAGTAGCGATTACGGGAACGCACGGGACGGTTGGCGCTGCTGTGGCCGCCCAACTTGGCACCTTGGGCCATACCGTCGTTCCTTTAGTGCGCTCCTCCCCGGGCGCCGGCGAACGCTTGTGGCGCCCAAACATTCCCGCCAAGGATTTATTGGAGGGAATCGATGTTCTCATCCACCTAGCCGGGGAGCCAATCTTCGGTCGTTTTAACACCGCTCACAAGGAGGCGATCCGGGATTCGCGCGTGGGCCCCACTCACCTGTTGGCCCAGCTTGTAGCCCAGACACCGTCCGTGTCAGCGATGGTCTGCGCCTCCGCCATCGGCATCTACGGTCCGGACCGGGGCGACGAGGATCTCACCGAAGAATCGGAGCGTGGGGATGGTTTCCTCGCCGACGTCGTGGGGGCGTGGGAGGAGGCCTGCGCGCCGGCGCGCGAGGCGGGAAAGCGCGTGGTGAACCTGCGCACCGGCATAGTGCAATCAGCCAACGCGGGTATCCTCCCGCTGCTACGTGCATTGTTTTCTACTGGACTCGGCGGCGCGTTCGGCAAGGGCACCATGTGGAATAGCTGGGTTGCACAGGACGATCTTTCAGACATGTTTGTCCGCGCCGCACTCGACTCAGAGTGGCAGGGCGCGATCAACGGGGTCTCCCCGCAGCCGGTGCTCAACCGAGACTACGTCGACGCCCTCGGCGCCCTGCTCCACCGCCCCACCTTCATCCCCATTCCCAGCGTCGGGCCCGCCCTGCTGCTGGGTAAGGAAGGCGCACGCGAGCTCGCACTGGCTAACCAAAAGGTGGTGCCCAGCCGGCTGGAGAATCTGGGCCACGTCTTCCGCTACCCAGAGTTAAAACCAGCACTTGCCCACGAACTCGGCGGCGAACAGCTCGTCGATGCCCCCACCTGCGCACCCGAGGCGGACGGCTCCGGTAGTGTCGGGGCCGGAAAAGATTAAGAAATATGTAGCAAGTAGCAAAGTGAGTAGAAGAATTGACGGACACCACTAATAACGACGACGCGCAGCAGCGCCAGCTGCAGCCCGACACCCCCATCGAGGAGGTCACCCTCGAGCGCATCGCGGAGATCTTTGAGTCAGAGAACTTGGAGTACCGCATCGAAGAGCAAAAGACCCAGGACGGCCAGACGGTCAACCTTCTGCGCACCGGTTTCTCCAACGCCGCCATTGCCTTTCAGCTCCTTGGCTCCTCCCTCATCGTCGATTCCGTGTGGCGCGGCTCGGTCCCCGCCTCCGAGGGACCTGCGCTCCTCATGCACATCAACGCGTGGAACCAGGACCATTTCACCCCGACTTTCCGCTTCTTCGAGGCACCCGATAACGCCTTGGCGGTGTCTGGTGCGCGTGATCTCGACGTGACACATGGTGCCTCCCGCAACCAGCTTGGCGCGTTCGTCATGTCTACCTTGGATGCCGTGTTGCAGTCCTTCGAGTGGATTGAACAGCAGTACCCGCAGCTCGTGACCTGGAAGGAGCACAACCATGACTAATCCGACAACCACCGCCGCCGAAGACCCGCACGCACTGCCGGAGGTCACCCTCGACCGCATCATCGAGGCGATGAAGACCTTCGACATCGAACTCGAGCCAGTCACCGGCCGCGACGATGCCGCCACTGCAAACCTCAACGGCCTGCCCTGCATGTTCGCCGTGTTGGAGAGCGTTGCCATCGTGCGCTGTGATGTGCCGACGGACGTCAACTACGCCGAAGCTGATGCAGGCCTTTTCCTGGCGGCCAACCAGATCAACTCCGTGGCCATGGGTGCCCGCGCGGTGATCGCGGACTTCGACGGCATGCTCCTCGTTCGCACTGAAGCCGACCTTCCATGCGCGGCCGGGATGACCGACGAACAACTCGCAGCCGCACTGCGCGCCTCCGTGGACGGCGTCATCAACGCCCAGAACGCCATGGTCGCCGCCGCCGAAGAGATGGCCAAGCTCGGTTCGGAATCCGCCGCGCAAGCGGGAGAAGGATCCGAGGCCGCCCAGGGTGAACAGCAGTGACCGATCTCCACGTGGTAGAGCCGGTCACCATCGACCGGCTGGCGCAGTTGTGCGAGCTTATCGACGCCGACTATGCCCTCATCGAGGCAGCACCAGAAGCCGCCGAGGACGCGGCTGCTGACAACTCCCCGGCCGCGCGGCGCGTGCTGCAGACCGGTGTCCCCCATATCGCTGTGCACTGTGACCTCGACGCCGAGGGCGACGTGTTGAGCGCCTTCGCTTCCTGGGAAGGCACGCTTCCCGCGCACTTGGAGCAAGACGTGGCCGCCGCCGTGGCGGAGCTGAACTGGGCTAGCGTTGCACCGACGTTGAGTTACCTCGTGGAAGAGGATGCAAAGGGAAACGCGGAAATCCACCTAGCTGCTAACCGCGCCATGGCTGTGGGCGAGGGCCTCTCCTTGGCCCAGCTGGGCCACTTCTTGTTGAGTTCGCTGTCCAGCTTCGCGGAAATCTTCGATATCGTGGCGCAGCGCTTCCCGCAGGCTGTCACCTGGGATAAGGAGGAGCAAGCATGAGCCAAAACTCGACAACGAACCAGAATGCATCCGTAGGTTCTGATCCTTTCGATGTCCTGTCCGGCTCAGCACTGCCCGCCGTGAGCCGGGATCGCGTGCTCACCGCGCTGAACAGCACCGAACTGGACATGGCGGCCACCGCGCACCCGGAGGATGCGACTGCCGCTGTTGCCCGCCTCAACGATCTGGACTGGGTCATCACCGTGGAAGAGGGCCTCGTGCGCATCGAGTGCGTGCTGTCCTCGCAGCTCAACGCCGACATGCTCCCCATCTTCCACGTCCTGTGCAATGAGTTCAATGCAGGCGCATTCGATGGGCGCGCGCTCGTCGGGCTGCTCGAGGATGAGGTGGAGCTGCGTGGCGACGCATGCTTCGTCACCACTGCTGGGCTGAACGACGACCAGCTCTTCCACGCGCTTAACGTGGGCGTCATCAATGCCCAAGAAGCGCTGCTCTCTGTTCTCGATACCTTCAACGCCGCGGCCCGTGAACTTGCCCGCGACGTCGATGACGCAGAAAGCGACTAGTTCTTAGTCGGCGTCCTTAATGCGCTGGCGCTCTACTTCCGGATTAAAGTCGGGCGCTGGCCATTCGAGGTCCAGGTGGCGTAGGAGATCCACAATGAGGAACTTCAGCGCCATCCGGGCATACTTTTTATTATCGGTGGGGATGACGTACCAGGGTGCGTAGTTTTCATCTGTGCGCCGAATGGCATCCTGATAGGCCGCCATGTAGTCATCCCAATAGGCCCGCTCTTCCACATCGGAAGGGTCATGTTTCCAGAACTTGTCCTCCCGTTCCGTGCGCTCCAGTAGGTTCTTCTTCTGCGCGTCCTTGGACAGGTGCAAGAAGACCTTGATGATCTTGATGCCCTTCGCCGTCAGATCCAGCTCATACTCCCGGATGGCTTCGATGCGTCGATCCACTTCCTCTTCGTCGACCCACTCGTGTACGCGTTGGATGAGGACATCCTCGTAGTGTGAGCGATCAAAGGCCACGATTTGCCCCGGCTGTGGGTCGTGTTTACGGATGCGCCACAAGAAGTCGTGTTCTAGTTCCTCCTCGGTGGGCTTGCCAAAGCTCACGGTCGTGGTTCCCTGAGGGTCAAAGGTGCTCAACACGTGGCGGATAGCCCCGCCCTTGCCCGAGGTATCCATACCCTGCAAGACAATGAGTACCGCCGGGGCGTCCTCACCATAGCTGCGGCCATTGGCAAAAAGCCGCTCTTGGAGTTCATACAGCTCATCATCGTACTTGGAGAAGCGAGCGGCGAGCTCCTCCTTATCGCCGTCAAAACCGGGCGTTGCCGAAGCATCGACCGAATCAATTTGAAAATTCTTGCCAGCGCGCAGGGACAGTGCGTCCTCAATCTTGAATTTCGCCATGGGTCCCACCCTACCCAGACGCTGTCTAAGCGCCCAGGGTGAACAAGCCTCGCAGTAGTGCGCTCAACGCACCCAAGCCGGCGAGCGAAAGCGAGAGCTTGTGCGCCTTATCGCGCGAGACCCGTCCGGCAATCTTCTTTCCTAAAAAGATGCCAACGCACATGCCAATTACCCCACAGGGCCACACCAGCCAGTGCAATCCCTCGAAACCACCAGAACTCAAGAAGGTCTTCGTTAGCACCGAGGACAAGCCACCAATAAAGAAACAGGGCTGCAAGGTTGGCGCGAGGACTTCCTTCGGCCACCGCGCAGCCTGCGCATATACCGTGATGACAGGACCGGCCACGCCCGCAAGCGTGTTGGTGAACCCGCCCAAGATGCCCGCGGAAATGGCTGGGCCTGTACCGCGCATCTCCGGGACGAACTTTCGCCCGAAGACCACCACACCCAACGCGATCAACAAGGCCGCGCCAACGAGTACCAACAATGCTGCGGTATCAATACGCGCGATGAGCAGGGCTGCCGGGATTGAGCCGAGGATCATGAAGGGGCCGATGCGCAGCCACTTTCCCCAATCCACGTTCTCACGCATCGAATAGGTCGTAAGAACAGCGTTAAGGCAGGCCAAAACATTGATGACCATGATGCCTTCCACCGGGCCGAGGAAGAGGGTCAGGATTGGTCCACCAATGAGGCCAAGGCCCATGCCGGACACTCGTTGCAGGCAGGAGCCAGCTAGAACTGTGAAGAGAACAACGAGCGGTATTGCCAGTACAGACATGTCCCCTTAGCCTCGGTACCGTTCCATGACAGCAGCAGCCACATGCTCCGGGAACATACCCGTGACGTCGCCTCCGTAGTGTGCCACCTGCTTGCATAGCGAGGAGGAAATGTAGCCATACTTCTCATCCGTCAGCAAGAAGACTGTATCGATACCGGAAAGGCGCCGGTTCATCTGCGCCATGGGCAGCTCGTATTCATAGTCCAAGGAGGAGCGAAGGCCCTTCACAATCGTGTCTATGCCATGCGCGCTGGTGTAGTCCACGAGCAGACCGCCCCACCAGTCCACCTCGATTTCCGGGGCGACGGTACGGCGAATCAAATCCACGCGCTCCTCCACGCTGAACAACCCGGAAGGCTTGTCTGGGTTGCCCGTCACCAGCACCGTGACCTTGTCAAAGAGCTCGCTCGCACGGTTAAACACGTCAACGTGCCCTAGCGTGATGGGATCGAAAGAGCCGGGGCATACGGCGTGGGTCGGCATGGCTAATCCTCCTGGTTGTCGGTGTGATCGGTGTCCGAGGTATCCACGTCACGGTGATAAATCGCCATATCAAAACGCGCGATACCAAAGGTTCGCTTCTTGAGCTTCTGACCGGTGGGCTCGAAACCTTGCGGCCATTGTGTCTGGGGCGAATCTACATGGCGCTCGATGACGACTATCGCGGCATCATCCAGCACCGGCTCGATCGCAGCGAGCAGTCCGTCGACGTCATCGAAGCTATACGGCGGATCCGCGAGCACCATGTCAAAGTAGCCGCGCGGTGCGGTCGCTAGGTAGGAGGAGGCATTCATTTCACGTACCTCTACGCGCGGGTGCTTGACCACCTCAATGTTATGGCGGATGACCTTCACGGCCGCGGCGTTGTTCTCCACGAGGACGACTTCTTCGGCACCGCGGCTGGCCGCTTCCAGCCCCAGCGCACCGGAGCCCGCAAACAGATCCAGCACGCGGGAATCAATGAAACCCCAACGCACGTTCAGTGATGAGAAAAGGCCCTCGCGGGCACGGTCGGACGTGGGCCTCGTCCCGGCTTCGGGCACCTTAATGGTGCGCCCGCGGGCCTCCCCGGCGATGATTCTGGTCATGCCTACTACCCTATCTCCCCTCTCCCTGCCGCGGAGACTCCCCTAGTTCTTCTCTAAAAAGCCCTGCTCATCGGCGCTCAGGTTGTGCGTCAACTGCTCTGCCAGGTCAGGATTGCGCTCAACCAATGCGGCGGCATCGGCATGCGTGCGCTCGATGATGTCCCTGTCATAAACAAGGTCGAGCAATTTGAGCGTGCGCTTCGTGCCGGATTGAAGGGTTCCCAAGATGTCGCCTTCGTGGCGTTGCGTGAGATCCAATTCAGCAAGGTCAAAGCCGGACGGCGTATCCGCGATGGCTTTGATGCGCCGAAAGGACTTGCTGTCTGGTTCCGCCAGCGTATGCAGCAAACACACGGATTCGTTTCCGCCGCGGCCCACGCGCCCGCGCAGCTGATGCAGCTGCGAGACTCCAAAATTCTCCGATTCGCGGATGAGCATGACGGTGGCATTAGGCACATCGACGCCGACCTCGATGACAGTCGTGGCCACGAGGACGTCAATCTCCCCGCGGGCGAATCGCTCCATCACCTCATCCTTATCGGGCATCTTGCCGTGGAGCATCTCCACTCGAAGCCCGCGAAAAGGCAGGTTGCGCAATTGCACAGACATGGTTTCCACCCCACCCTCGCCTTCAATTCGCGGACAGACGATATAAGCCTGGTGGCCTTTGCTCACCTCTTCGCGGATGCGCTCGATGGCGCGGCGCACCCATTCCGGTTTCCATTCAGGCACCACCGCCGAGAGGATGGGTTTGCGCCCACCGGGAAGCTCCTTAAGCGTCGAGACTGCCAGGTCACCGAAGACGGTCATGGCAATGGTGCGCGGAATGGGGGTTGCTGTCATCACCAGCACGTGCGGGCTGATGCCCTCACGCGTCTTGGTGCGCAGACTATCGCGCTGCTCCACGCCGAAGCGGTGTTGCTCATCCACGATGACTAGGCCAAGATCGAAAAACTCCACGCTGTCCTGGATGATTGCGTGGGTGCCGATGACGATATCGGCCTCACCAGAAACAATCTCCAGTAGCGCCTTGCGCTTCTCCGCCGTCTTCATCGACCCTGTCAAGACCGTTACGGTGACACCATCCGGAACGCTGGCGCTTATCGACGCCCCATGCTGCGCCGCCAGCACCTCCGTCGGCGCCAGTAGCGCGGCCTGCTTGCCGGCGTCTACCGCTTGCAGCATGGCGCACGTGGCAACGAGCGTTTTTCCCGAACCCACCTCGCCTTGCAGCAGTCGCATCATGGGCGCGGTGCCGCAGAGATCAGCATCGATTTCGGCGATGACGCGGCGTTGGCCGTCGGTTAGCGCAAAGGGCAGCTCAGAAAGCAGCTCATCGCGGTAGCCCTCCAGAATGGCCGGCATTGGGGTTGCCGTGCGCGCCTTGACGTCACGCTGACGGAGGGCCATGACCAACCCGATCGACAAAGCCTCGTTGTATTTCAGGCGCTGGATGGCGCGTTCCGGCCCGCTATCTCCCGGCTCGTGGATTTCGCGTACTGCCTGATCGAGCGTCACCATCATCCGATAGTCCAGTGGCTCCGGAATAGGCGGGGTGTGTTCGAGCACCTTGTGGATGGCACCCATGATGTACCACGACGTCACCTTCCCGCTGGCCGGGTAGACGGGGATCCATTCACGTTGCAAGAAGGTGTCTAGTGAACCGAACTGGGAGAGCTTCTTGAGCGAGCCTGTCCCCTGCCCGGTTGCGCTATCTAGCAAAGACTCCTGATAACGGCCGGGATCAAGGATGAGAAAGTCGGGGTGCTGCAGGCTGGGATATCCGCGAAAGTATTTCAGCTTGCCGGAGAGCATAACGCGCATACCTCGGCCCAGCACGCGCTGGACGTAGTGCGCGTTAAAGAAGGAGGCTTGGACTCCGTTATCCATGTAGAGGATAAACACCATGGCTTTAGAGGTGTGCTTGACGCGGGCCTCCTCAATGACGCCGGTGATGGTGACGTGATCTCCGTCCTCGGCACCGCCGAGGCCCACGTCCTTGTTGTGGCGGATATAGTCACGCGGATAATGGCTAAGCAGCTCCCCGCACGTGGTGTAGCCGAAGGCGCGCTTGAACGCCGCGGCATCCTTCTTTGCCAGTACTTCCGTCAGCGCCCGATCGTCTTGCCATCCCAGCATGGTCTACTCCACCCCGATCTCCGTGCGCAATCCGGGAACTCGAAGCACAACGACGTCGACACCAAGAATCTGCGTCAACTCTTCAGCATCGATATCACAGCCGGACAACACAGTGATTTGTTCGCCCCCATAGGCCAACTGGGTGCGGCATGACGCGATGATGCCGTCGAGGCTTTCTGTTTCCGGATGAGCCACCCGCATGGAACGCGCGGCATCGGACATAGCGGCCACTACTTCGGCCGAACGAGAGGGGTTGGGCGAATACACCGATAGCGCGGCGAGCCCGGCCACGATGGAGCCAGTCGGTATGACTGTCGCCCTGCCTGGATCCCCACCGCACCCGTTGGGCAGGAAAAGATCGCCTACCGCAGCGTTCTCTAGATCCTCGCCGGGCCCAATTGCTCGCGCCCCAGCCTTCTCAAATAGCTCCCGCGCGGCCCCTTCGGGCACCGCAGCAAAAATGCGCCGCTGTGGGCTCTCGCCCTCGCTGTGCTTCGTGGCGCACGCCCCCGCCTCTGCGGGCGGCAGCGCTTCGAGCCGCAGGTTGCTGACCTTTCCCAGGCCGTAGGCCGTTTCGATCACCGTGCCGGCCTCCGGACTATGGATGTGAACGCTGCCAGAGGTGTCCGTCGCCCGCGCGATGACGAGGCTATTGCCCAGCGGGGCCAAGGTTTGTTCAACCTCAGCGAGGTTTCCCTCAAAGAAGAAGACGGCTTCGATCTCTGCGAGCTTCTCAGGTTTCTCTGGCGCCGAAACGCTCAACGGCTGGTTGGTGGGTTCTTCACCGGTGACCTGTGCAAGGAGGCACTCCAGCAGAATCACGAAGCCGGTACCGCCGGCATCCACGACACCTGCCTCGCGCAGCGCGGGCAGTTGCGACGGAGTCTGCGCCAAGGCCTGCCGTGCGGCGTCGAGTGCCGCAACCAGGATGCCGTGTAGCTGGGCACCGGGCTGCCCGGCGGCCTCACTGGCAGCGGCCGCCGCAGCGCGCAAAACGGTAATGATGGTGCCTTCTACTGGGGCGGCAAGCGCGCGATCGACCAACGCGACAGCCAGCGTCAAAGCATCAGCGAGGACCGCACCATCCACGCGCGAGTCCGTTGTGGCATCGGCAACGCCACGCAGCACCTGCGAGAGCACCATCCCCGAGTTGCCGCGGGCACCGCGCACCGAGCCGATGGCCAATGCTTCAGCGACGTCCGCCTCACCCTTATCGGCCTCCGCCAAGGCGGACTCCATGGTGTGCGCCATGTTGGATCCCGTGTCCGAATCGGGCACCGGGAAAACGTTGAGGGCATTGATTTCAGCGCGGCGGCGCTGCAGCTCCTCCACGGTTCGTGCGGCCCACTCATGCAGACCACGAGCGTCCAACTCGGCGGGATATGACATGGTGGCTAGTTTACAAGCGCCAGTCCACCGCGGGGACGCCACGGGCCTCTAAGGCCGCGTTTGCGCGGGAGAAAGGGCGCGAGCCGAAGAAGCCACGCCGCGCTGACAGCGGCGAGGGATGCGGGGAAGTAATGCAGTCCGTACCCGGTAGGTAGGCCTGGCAGGACTGGGCGTCGCGGCCCCACAGGATGGCCACGATATCGCGCCCCGCCAGCGCCCTAATGGCTGCCTCGGTAATCGCCTCCCACCCGAGCCGGCGGTGCGAACCCGCCTGGCCCGGGGCCACGGTGAGTACCCGGTTGAGCAGTAGCACGCCCTGGTCAAACCAGGCCCGCAGGTCACCATCGGCGCGGCCGGGGATGCCGAGGTCGTCGCCAAGCTCGGCGTAGATATTCTTCAGCGAACGCGGGGCCGGAACACCCGGCCGCGTGGAAAAGGACAAGCCCATGGCATGCCCCGGTGTGGGATAGGGATCCTGGCCCACGATGAGCACCCGCACGTCCTCGAGGGGCATCGACAGGGCGGCAAAGACGTCCTCGGCCGGCGGCAAGAACTCTGCCCCAATCTCACGCTCGATGCGTGGGAGGTTGTCCTCCAAGGCCTGCCTGATGTGCGGCATCCACGAATAGTGGATGTGAGAAGTATCAATGTGGCTCACGCAAATCCCTCCCAGCCCTCGCTATAGCGAGGTTCCTCTCCATCGATGGTTACTCCGGTGCCGCGCATCACCCGGCCAATTTCCCGGAACCCGGAGGGGGCAGCCTTAAACGTCGTAGCCAACAGCGTGTGGTCCTCCCCACCCGCCAAGACCCACTCCCAAGGGTCGATGCCGAGCACCGCACCGGCGGCGGCCACAAGCGGATCGGGAGCAATGGCGCCGCGGTCAAAATCGATGCGCACCCCGGAGCGCTCAGCCAAGTGCCCCACATCGCGCACGAGACCATCCGAGTTATCCGTCATCGCGGTCGAGCCGGTTGCCCGAGCGATGACGCCGCGCCCGGGTGCGAGGGTGGGCGCGCAGTGGGCGTCGATCAACGGCCAGAGCTCGTCCAGCTCCGGGGGCAGCGCGCGGCCATAACGTTGCAAGAGGGCCAAGCCCGCCCCGGAATACCCAATCTTGCCGTGCGCCACTAGCTTCTGGCCCGCACGCGCACCATCCAGAGTCAACGGTGCGCCGCTTCCGCCCAAAGAGCCCATCGCTGTGACGTTGATGACCAGGCTGTCGCTGCGGGTCAAATCACCGCCGACCAGCTCAGCGTTGTACACCGCGCAGCGCTCAGCAATGCCTTGCGCTATCCCACGCACGAAATCCACCGGGGTATCGCCCGGGGCGGCGATCGCCAGAAGCGCTGCAGTGGGCCGAGCCCCCATTGCCTCAATATCGGCAAAGTTGCGCACGATGGCCTTGTGACCGACTTCCGCGGCGGTGGACCAGTCCCGCCGAAAATGCCGGCCCTCCACCATCATGTCCGTCGAGGCCACAGTGCGCGAATTAGGCGCCGCCGGATAAAGCACCGCGGCATCATCGCCGTTGAGTGCACTCGGCGCTGCGGTGACGATTTCATGGATAACGTGCCGTTCGCCGGCTTGGTCGAGGGTATGGGATAAACCCACCGTCACGGACTCCTTTTCCTTGCGCAGATGGCGCACCATTCTGGCACGCCTTCAACGTTCGTTCTTCTTGGGCTATCAGCGATAGGATAAGCCCCTATGGATACCCAATTTAACCGCACCGCTATATACATCTCACTCGGGATTGCCATCGCGATGGTCTTCGCGGTGATTTTTGGGGCAAAGTACGTCATCACCAGCGCCGCGCAACAGCCGGTGGCGCTGCCTCCCACTCCGTCTGAAGCAGCGGACTCCCCCGAATGCGCCGCTGTCGTCGACTCTCTGCCGGAAAAGCTCATGGGATACTCACGGGTCGAACTCGTCGACCCAGCCCCGGCGGGTGCCGCAGCCTGGACGAAGAGCTCGGAGGACAAAGTAACCCTGCGCTGTGGCGTTGACCTGCCGCAGCAGTTTACGGATTATTCCCAGACCATCGAGGCCGACGGCGAATCCTGGTTGCAGGTCATTGACGCCACCCCCGGCTCGAACCTCACGACGTGGTACAGCACCCAGCGCACTCCTGCGGTCGCCGTGACTACGTCTACAGGCGACGCACATTCCGACGCCCCGCAAGGGCTAACAGAAGCCCTCAACAAACTAGATAAAAAGCCTCAAGACCCCAATCCGGCACCGCTATCCAAACTCAAGGCAGGTCCGGATTCCATGTGCCCCGCGCTGGACAAGGCTCTGCCAGACTCACTCGCGGAGGGCTATACGCGCCGCACGGATGCTGGCGCTAAGAACACCTGGGTCTACAGCGCGCCGGGCCATGAGGAAATAGTCGTGCGCTGCGGTGTCGCCGCTCCGGAGAACTACCGCGCGGGCGTTCAGCTCCAGCAGGTTAATGACGTCCCTTGGTTCGAGGACACCACGCTGGCGGAAGGCACAACGGCCGGCACGTGGTTCGCACTCGGCCGCGCGGAGGACCTCGCGCTGTCTGCCCCGCAAGAGGCAGCGAACTCGGCGCTGGTGCGGCTTAGCGACGCCCTCGTTGAAGCCACCCCCGCTCAGTAGGTGTCGCGGCCTCTTTCTTCACCACCTTCCCTTCGCGCACGGCTCAGGGACTAGGAACGCGCGAGAGCGGTCTGGATGAGAGTATCGAGCAGCTCGGCGTAACCCACTCCCACGGCGGCGAAGACCTGCGGGTACATCGAAATCGGCGTGAATCCAGGGAAGGTATTGATCTCGTTGATGCAATAAGAGTCTTCGCTAACGAAGAAATCCACGCGCGACAGCCCCGTTGCGCCCAGCGCCCGGAAGGCCTCGATGGCGCGCTGACGCAGCTCGTCGATGAGCTCCGCGCTCAGCGGCGCAGGAATCGCCGCCGACACTCCCTCATCGATGTACTTGGCGTCGAAGTCATAAAAGCCTTCCTCCGACTCGGTGGTCCCCAAAAGCTTGGCCGGAACAGAGGCTTGCAGGCTTCCGTCCGGGTGCTCGAGGACGCCCACCTCAACCTCGTCTCCGCGGATCTCAGGCTCGACTAGGACCTTGTCATCGGACTCATAAGCCAGGGCCAGCGCCGCGTCAAAATCTTCCCACGCGGAAACCTTGGAGACACCGATGGAGGAACCGCCCCGCGCCGGCTTCACGAAGACAGGCAAACCAAGGCGCTCTTTCTGAGCATCATTCAGCGTATCTCCACCACTAAGCACTTCTTGGGGTGCGACGGGAAGACCTTCGGCCACCAGGAGCTTCTTGGTGAACTCCTTGTCCATACCCACCGCAGAGGCCAGTACGCCCGCGCCGACGTAGGGGATTCCGGAAAGCTCAAAAAGGCCCTGCACCGTGCCATCTTCCCCATAGGGTCCATGGAGAACCGGAACGATGACATCCACCTCTGTGTAGTGCTCGTGGCGGGTGACATTGTGGATGCGCCCGCGTGTTGCGGGGTTGAGGGATAGCGCCAACTCATCGTGGAGTTCCACCTCAGGCAGGCGCCCATCGACAATGGCGAGGCCCGCGCGGTTGCCCTGGGTCCAGGTGCCTTCCCGCGTGATACCGATCGGCACGACCTCATACTTTTCCGGATCTAGGTGCTCCATGATCGCGCCGGCGGAAATGCACGACACCGAGTGCTCGGAGCTGCGGCCGCCGTACACAACGGCTACGCGCACAGGTTTCGCTTCAGTCATACCGAGCAACTTTACTCGGCTTTACTCAGCTTTCTTGGTACGACCCATCAGAGCGACGATCATGTCGTCGACAGTCACGCCGCGGTGACACACTCCATAGACCGCCTGGGTAATGGGCATCTCCACGCCCGCGCGCTGCGCCAACCTAAAGATGGAATCGGAAGAGATAACGCCTTCCGCGACCTGCCCGTTGGTGGCCGCGGTAGCTTCCTCCAGAGTCCCGCCCTGGCCAAGGCGGTAGCCAAAGGTTCGGTTGCGCGAGAGCGTCGAGCTGCACGTCGCCACCAGGTCACCCATTCCAGCTAGTCCAGAGAAGGTAAATGGATCCGCGCCCAGTTTCACACCAAGGCGGGTAATCTCAGCCAGCCCGCGCGTGATAATGGTCGCCATCGTGTTATTGCCCAACCCCTTGCCAGCGGCCATACCACACGCAAGAGCAATAACGTTCTTGCAAGCGCCACCAATTTCTGCGCCGATAACATCGGTGTTGGTATAGGGGCGGAAATATGGAGCGGCAGCTGCGTGCTGGACGGCCTCCGCGCGAGCAGCATCGCTGCAGGCAATAACCGTGGCAGCCGGCTGTTCCTGGGCCACCTCCTTGGCCAAGTTGGGCCCTGAGAGCACGGCAATGCGGCCAGTGGATACGCCGGCGGCGTCCGCGATGACCTCGCTCATCAAGTTAAGCGTGGCTTTCTCCACGCCCTTCGAAATTGAGACCAAGGTAGCGTCCTCCGGCAAGAGCGGCGCCCATTTCTCCAGGTTTCCGCGAAGGGTCTGAGAAGGAACGCCGAAGATGACGATGTCTGCGGCTTCCAAAGCAGCGGCGGGTTCGGTGGTTGCCCGGATCGACTCAGGCAGTAAGAGCTCCGGGAGATAGTCCGGGTTTTCGTGGCGCGTGTTGATGGTGTTTGCCAGTTCCTCGCGGCGCGCCCACAAGCTGACGTCATTGCCGGCGTCAGCAAAGACTTTCGCTAGCGTGGTTCCCCACGAACCCGCGCCCATTACTGCCACGTTTGCCATGTGCCACCTCACGATCAATTCCACTGCATCGACTTTTCCCATTAAAGCACGCCCGGCATTGAAATACGTTCGGCGCGTAAAGCTGCATCGTGGCGGCGAGTGGAGGAAGATGGAGAAGGTCACAAGCTACAGGCACAAAGGAGCAGCATGCCCAAGGCAAAGAACATGCATGAGACGGATAAAGATATCCGATCGGAGGTCTTCATCTCTGGTCGCCACCAGGAGATCCCTGTCGATCCGGCGGATGAGTTCAAGCGGACGACACTTGCCGCTGGCGCGGTTCTCTGGCGTGGGGATCCACACGATCCGGAGGTTGCTATCATCCACCGCCCGCACTACGACGATTGGTCGCTACCTAAGGGCAAGGTCGATCCGGGCGAATCCCTTCCCGTCACCGCCGCGCGCGAGATCTTCGAGGAAACCGGCTACACCGTGCGCCTGGGCAAGCTCATTGGCAAGGTGGCTTATCCCGTTCAAGGACGCACGAAGGTTGTCTACTACTGGCTGGCACGTGTACTCGACGGCGAATACACCACGAATTCGGAGACCGATGAGCTGCGTTGGATGACAATCGACGAGGCCTGCACGCTGCTCTCCTACGACGTTGATACGCAGGTGCTGGCGAAGGCCAAGAAGCGCCTACGCCTGGCTCCGACGACGCGTGTGCTGTATGTGCGCCATGCACGCGCTCACCAGCGCCGCTCCTGGGAGGGCGATGATGACCTGCGCCCGCTGGATAAGAAAGGCCGCCGCCAAGCAGAGATGCTCGTGCCGATGCTCACGCCTTTTCACCCGACCGCCATTTACAGCGCCCCACCGCAGCGCTGCCAGCACACCGCCGCACCGTTGGCGGATGAGCTCGGCATGGACATCGCTGTGAACAAAGCATTTGGCGATGATGTTTTCACCGAATCGCCTGAAGCCGCCCGCGCGGCCTTCCAGCGCGTTGTTGACGGCGGCGGTGTCCCCGTCATTGTGAGCCAGGAACTAACCATTCCGGGAATTATCGAATCCTACGCGCCGAAGTTCATCACGACTCCCATCGACGAGCTCAAGTTCAAGAAGGCTTCGGTGTGGGTGCTCTCCTTCAACGACGGTGAACTTACCGGCGCAGACTACCTCGCTAGCCCGCTGCCCGTGCGATAAGCACTACATCGCCACTTCACTAGGTACCTTTCGCCGCCCTGCTGCTCTATTCCCACCGCACAGCAGGGCGGCGCTGCATAGCGCGGGTGAAAAGGACCATCCCCAAAGCCCAGATCGGGTAGGCGGCAAGGAAGCCGACGATGGGGATAAATATGACAAAGCTCGTGATGAGGGAACAGATCAAGATAAAGAGCAGCGATTGCCCAAGGTTCTCAATGACCAAGTTCAAAGCCTCCCGGAAGCACTCCATGAGAGGCTTATCCGGGGCATCAGCCTTGATGACAGGCGCTGGCCACAGAAGCGCAAAGAGAATCAGTCCGGGGAAGCCGCCCGCAATTGTTCCGAGCATTGCCAAAATAAAGAAGCAAGCATAGACGCCGGCGCAACCATTCAGCTGGGCAAACCTAAAGTAGTCGCGGAAGGTGACCTTCTCCCCATCAGCGATCTTCCGGGAGCCATTAAAAAGGTTCGCCATCAGCCAGAAAAGATAAGCGAAGGCGGCTAGCACCATGACAACCATGAGAGGGATCCCCACGGTAGTCGCTAAAGGCTCGATGTCCGTGCCATTTCCTTCCATTACTGCGAATACACCGCCTACAACGGTTCCCGGCACAAGAAGAAGAGCAAACGTGATAATGAGATGCACCAGCATGGCCAGCATTCCTGGCACCGGTTGCTTTAAGTAACCCTTGAATGACTGGCCCAGAATATCCATGGCGTCAATGGGCGGCGCTCCTGCCCCGCCGGGTGGGTTGCCAGGCGCGGCGCCGGGCTGGTGGTACCCGTAGCTTCCCGTCTGCTGGTACCCGTAGCTTCCCGTCTGCTGGTAGCCGTAGCCGTTGGGTTGCTGGTAGCCGTAACTCCCGGATTGTTGATAGTCGTAGCCACCGGGCTGGTGATAGTCGTAGCCACCGTACCCGGTGGTGCCGCCGAATTGATTGCCGTTCTCTCCGCTAAAGCCGTCAAAAGGATTAGTCATGCTGAGGATGTTAACGACGCTATGTGCACTGCGCCACAGGAGGCGGGGAATACTACCCCACCGGTGCCGCCTCCGCTAAGACGCAACGACGCGCGGTTTGAATCCCGGGCGCTTGGATTCAAAGGCATCGATATCGTCCTCGTTACGCAAGGTCAGGCCGATGTCGTCGAGCCCCTCCATAAGGCGCCAACGGGTGTAGTCATCGATATCGAAGGTATAGCTATTGCCGCCCACGGTAACCGTGCGCGCCTCCAAGTCGACGGTGGTTTCGGTCTCCCCGGCCTCCAGCTGCTTCCAGATAAGCTCAATGTCTTCTTGTTCCATGAGTCCCGTCAGCAAACCCGCTTTACCGGAGTTGCCGCGGAAGATATCTGCGAAGCGCGAGGAGAACACCGCCTTGAAGCCGTATTCCGCAAGCGCCCACACCGCATGCTCACGGGAAGAACCGGTACCAAAGTCCGGGCCCGCGAAGAGCACGGAGCCCTCTTTAAACGGTTCCTGGTTGAGCACGAAGTTTTTATCGCTGCGCCAATTGGAAAACAGGCCGTCGGCAAAGCCGGTGCGCTTCACGGATTTCAGGTAACGCGCGGGAATAATCTGGTCGGTGTCCACATTGGAGACACGCAGCGGAACGCCGACGCCCGTGTGAGTAATAAACTTCTCCATTGTCTTTTTCTTTTCCTTAAGCGCCGGCGACGGCGGAATCGTCGATGTCTGCTGGTGCGGCCAGGTGGCCCAGAACGGCAGTTGCCGCAGCGACGGCCGGGGACACCAGGTGGGTGCGGCCACCAGGGCCCTGACGGCCCTCAAAGTTGCGGTTGCTTGTCGACGCCGACCTCTCCCCCGGCTTCAGCTGGTCCGGGTTCATGCCCAAGCACATCGAGCAGCCAGCGGTGCGCCACTCGGCGCCGAAGTCGGTGAAGATCTTGTCCAGCCCTTCCTCCTCAGCCTGGGCCTTGACCACGGCCGAAGACGGAACCACCATCATGCGGGTATCAGCCGCGATGCTGCGCCCCTTGACCACTTCGGCGGCCGCGCGCAGATCCTCGATGCGCGCGTTCGTGCACGATCCAAGGAAGACCGTGTCGATCTGGATATCGCGCAGCGGCGTGCCGGGTTTCAGGTCCATGTAGGCCAAGGCCTTCTCGACGGCGGCTTTTTCGCCGTCGTCGCCGCACTCCTCTGGGTCGGGCACGGTAGCGCTCAATGGCAAGCCCTGTCCCGGGTTAGTACCCCAAGTCACGAAAGGCGTCAACGCGGAGCCGTCGATCTCCACGACGGTGTCGAATTCGGCGCCGTCGTCAGTCGGCAGCGTCTTCCAGTACTCGACGGCCGCGTCCCAATCTTCTCCTTGGGGTGCGAACTCACGGCCCTTGACGTACTCAAAGGTCGTCTCGTCCGGAGCCACCATGCCGGCGCGGGCACCGGCCTCGATGGACATATTGCAGATGGTCATGCGGGCTTCCATCGACATCTTGCGAATGGCCTCACCGCGGTACTCGATGATGTGGCCTTGGCCGCCGCCGGTGCCAATCTTGGCAATGATCGCCAAAATCAAATCCTTGGCGGAAACGTCCTCCGCCAGCTCACCGCTGACCTCGATGGCCATTGTTTTAAAGGGCTTAAGTGAAAGTGTCTGGGTGGCCATGACGTGCTCCACCTCAGAGGTACCGATGCCCATGGCAATAGAACCGAAGGCGCCGTGCGTCGACGTGTGCGAGTCACCGCACACGATGGTCATGCCGGGCTGGGTAATGCCCAGCTGAGGACCCACTGTGTGAACGATGCCCTGTTGCGCATCACCCATCGAATGCAGGCGCACGCCGAACTCTTCACAGTTCTTGCGCAGCGTGGACACCTGCGAGCGGGAGACCTCATCCTTGATTTCTAAAAGGTTGCCGGACTTAATACCCACGGTCGGAACGTTGTGGTCCTCAGTGGCCAGGTGCAGCTCTGGGTGGCGCATCCTACGACCGGCCAGGCGAAGACCATCGAAAGCCTGCGGGCTGGTAACTTCATGCAAGAGCTGGAAGTCAATATAAAGGAGATCGGGCTCACCGTTCTCACCTTTACGCACGACATGGTCGCGCCATACCTTCTCTGCGAGTGTCAGTTTCTCAGTCATGTGCCTCTCCACTTGAAATCTCAATTAATGGGACGTAGATTTCATTATATGGGAGAGTATAGCGCAGTATCAGGAATTAAGGTATTGGATCGCGCAGTAGCCATCATGATGGCCGCGACCAATCAACCTTCTACGCTCAACGAGCTTTGCGAGACCACCGGACTGCCTCGGGCAACGGCACACCGTCTCGCCACAGCGCTCGAGGCGCACCGAATCCTCACCCGCACCCCCGATGGAAAGTGGGGCGCTGGGCCGGCCCTACCCGGCAACCGTGATCGCATAATCGAAACCGCAGGCCCCATTATGGAGGAGCTTCTCGACGCCACCGGTGAGTCCGTCCAGCTTTACGAACTCTCCGGCACCACGCGCACGTGTATCGCCACGCGCGAGCCGGAGATCGGACTCCACAACGTGGTGCCCGTAGGCCGCCAGCTTCCACTCACCTCCGGTTCCGCCGCCCGCGTCTTCGCCGCCTTTGCTGATGTCCATGTTCCCGATGCCATCTTTAGTGAGCACGATGTCGAGCTCGCGCGCACCAACGGCTACTCCGAATCCATCGAAGAGCGCGAGTCAGACCTCGCTTCCGTTTCCGCCCCCGTCTTCGACGGCGCAGGGAACTTCATCGCCGTCCTTTCCGTCTCCGGTTCCGCCGAACGCTTCCGCCCTTCCCCGGCGGAAAAGTTCGCAGATGTCCTGGTTAGCGCATCCAACCGCTTAAGTGCCGCACTCTCCAATGGCACGCCACACGACGGCAACCGTTAAGAACTGGGCACTTAGCGCAGCGCAGTGCAGTGCAGCGGGGTCTAAAGCTTCGAGGCGGCGTTCCTAAATACCGAGACCGAAATACATCGCAAGGCCGCGCAGCCCTTCCGGTCCCGCGCTACTCGTCGAGGACAATGCCTCACCTTTTTCTTGGGCCACCCGGACTGGGTTTCCTGGCTCCCGGTTGGGACGGCGCGGCACCCAACCCTGGTGTTGCAGGCGCGCTAGCTCATCCGCATGTGGCATGCGCGCATAATTTGAGAAAGTAACTGTCCGGCCACCCCGATTAGCCTGGGTGATCCCCTGGTAAATGCCCACAACGCCCGGCTGCCCTGGGACGGACACTGCTCCACCGCTGTCCCCAGGCGCCAGCGACACATCGGCCGCATAGTTCATGCCCGGAAAGACACCCGGCCCCTTCACCGCGGTGCCACACTGACGCGACGCGGCCTGTCCGTAGAAGCACACCGTTGAGCCTTCACCAGGCACCGGTGCCATGCCATCCCCGGTGAGCGGGTTGCCTGCCGAATAGGTTCCGCCGGCGAATTGAATATAGGCCAAGTCATGCCCCGCAGCCCCCGAGGGCGTGAACCAACGCAACGTTCCTAGGTGCTGGCCTGCTTCGTTATACACTTGTTCGCCATTTAAGCCACAGTGCGCCGAGGTCCACGCCCGATTAGCCTCGACGTAACCGACAGTGCACAACGCGCCATCAGAAGCCGCGATCTTTTGCCCTTGCCGAACCGGCACCCCCTCAGCAGCGGTCGCGGGGGCGGCGAGAGCAAAGGCCAGCGAGCATGCGCCAGCCATGAATGCAAAGCCTGGTAAGACACGGGAAAAGCGAAGTTGCGGAGACCTTTTCATCATCACCTCACTCTAGCCTGGGCTACGCCAATTCTCCCTTCACGCCCCGCGTTCAGCTCCGGCGATACCCCCACCCACCCCCACTATTGAAAGTGGATTGAAAACACGCTTTACTAACATTGATAGCTACTGAAAATGTAGTGAAAATCCCCGACCTCCAGGAGGAGCCATGACCCACACCATCCACGACGAGCACACCCACGTCCACGGCGAAGGCTGCGGGCACGTCGCTATTCCCCATGGCGACCACGTGGACTACCTGCATGATGGTCACCGCCACGCAGCACATGACGGCCACTGGGATTGCCACTAAGAGCTACCCCGATTCTGTTTATTGAGCTGCCCAATCTGAGTGCACGTCACTGTGATTGGGCAGCTTTCCCCGTTTTCCCCAGCGCATCGCCACACATCTCGTTAGGGTGGGCTTTATGACTTCCACGCGCGCCCACCGTCCCATCGCAGCTTTTGCAGCCATAATCACCGCCGGTGTTCTAACAGTCGGATGCTCCACGTCATCCGAAATGGCAGCGCCGTCGAGGACGGAAACGGCATCGGGTGAGCCAACGTTTGAAAACACTTACCCGGCATTTCAGCCGCTTAACGATGACGCTGAGCTTCACGTTCCGAACGCTGCCGACGAGGCAGCCCCCGACGGCCCTGAACCAACCTTGCCGGACAACGCTAGCGATCAGCCTGCGGACCAGGCTCAACAACCTGACACACAGGCCCAGAGTGCACAAGGAGCCCAAGCCGCCCAACCAGCCGCAGGCCAACGCCAAACCTCTCAAACGGCACAAACGGCCACGTATAACAGCCTTTCTGAACAACTCCCCGAGGGCGACGCCAACGGCGCATCAGTCAGCGTTTACGGCACGCCCGCCACTGTGTGCCAGATGGGCGACGGCTATAACATCGCTTTCGTCATGGCCGGTGCGAACACCAGTTGCGATTTCGCCCGTTCCACAGCAGGCCGCTTGATGACCTTGGCGCCAGGCTCTAAAGACGACCTCCGGTCCTTCATCCCCGGACAGGTCACCGTCAACAGCCCCATTACCCAACAGAACTATTCACTGGCATGCCAAACCGATGAGCACGAGGTCATTCGCTGCACCGGCGGCAATAACGCTGAGGTCCTCATTGTCTAGTCTTAAGCCCCAAACCCAAAAGGCGGCGAGCATGATGCTCGCCGCCTTTTATTTTTGTACCCCGTACGGGATTTGAACCCGTGTTACCGGCGTGAGAGGCCGGCGTCCTAGGCCGCTAGACGAACGGGGCTCGTTTAGCTGTCCGTTGCGGACTTGCTAAACACTATAGGATCGGCGAAAGAATGAACAAATCGGCAGCTAGCATGGCCTTTTACACAAAGAAAATCCCGAACCTCGTTGCCACTTTCGACTGCGATGAAATCATTGACTCTCAGGGCCCGGGCGCGGATCGAATCAGTGGTTATTCCGCTGGCGTGCCGTTGGCAGCTGGGGCCGGAGCACTCGTTAGTCATCGCTAGAGGTTCGGGAGGACACGTGCGCTAACAGCATGTGGTGCAAGGCTCCTACTTCGCTCGAATGTTGGCTTTAAGAAGTTGTGGATTATGGCGATGCCGCCTCGTATTATCTGCTAGAGTCGCGTCGGCGATAGTGATGATTATCAGCTTCCGCCATCCGCTCTCCTTTCTGTCGGGAATGCCTTATACCTGCAGTGTATGACCGCCAAAGGCATAGCGGAAGAGATTAGACCAATTGGCCACTGGTATACCCCCTGGTAACTTTCCCAAGTCCGCTTGCACTTGGACTTTTAACCCTCCGGTAAGGGGCACAACCACACCACTCCTTGATTACAACAGCCCTCACCCCCTTACTTGCACTTAATGCAAGTGATACACTTGCATCAGATGCAAACAAAGGAGTCAGGCCATGAACGATGAACTCAAGATCATTCAAGACGCCCAACAGCGGACCGCCTGGACACAAAGCTGGTGGGCGGTGGCACTTGTAGCGCTCGGTATCGGTAGCAGTCTTGCGCTATCCAAGGTGTCCTGGTGGTACACACTCGCAATCCTGATACCGACGTTCATTCTCGGTTTCCTCCTCAAGGACAAAATCGCGAACCCTTTTGTTCGCCCCAACCCCAACAAGGGGCCGAGGAACGATCGCGCGACATGGTCACGAGTAGTCCTCCCCGTCGCCATGATCATGTCAACTACACCGACCCCCGACACGTGGCCGTGGATGATCGCTTGCGGAGTCATAGTTACTGGCGCGACAGCCTGGATGCTTTACGAGAACAGCAACGCCGCCATAAAGGGCACCAATGTCTAGGAAAGCATCTCACCAGCCCCCTGAGCTAGACCCAGTCATCCACCCCATCAATCGGCTCAAGATCTGCGCCACGCTCTTCTCCGCCGGCGCCACCGAAGGACGGCAGATGAAGTACGGTCAACTCGCCGAGCTTACGGAACTCCCCGCCGATACGCTCTCCAAGCAACTAAAGCACCTCGGAGACCACGGCTACGTAAGCCGCACGCGGGAGTACGGCTCTACGCGCGCCAAGGACGCCGTGTGGGTCACGCTCACCGAGGCGGGTGCACAGGCTTACGCGCAGCACGTGGAGGCGCTCAAAGCGATGACTGAGGGCCTATAGGCTGCGCAGCCACTGCGTGATGCGATCCCCCAGCTGTGGAAGCTCGGTATAGCCGTCGTCTTCAAGAAAGTGTCCCGCGTCGTGGATGGTGATGGGCGTGGCCGAGAGGGCGTCGGCAAGCTGCTGCGTGAGGGAAGGGTCCACCAGGACATCGTCAGTAGACACGAAGACCTCTGTGTGCGCGATGTGGTGCTTGACAGCCGGCACGTCGACGCGAGCCTGGCCAATAAACTCGTCAAGCTCTGGGATCACACGAAGCTTCTCCACAAACCCAGAGACAATGAAGAGCCCAGGAAGCTCCCACTCACCCTCCAATGCAGTGAGATAGTGCAGCAACGCGGTGCCGCCCAGGCTATGCGTGATGATGCAGGTATTAGCGTTTGGACGCTCAATATCGTTGCGTATCGACTCTACCCACTCATCGAGCTTCGGAGCGTTCGGTTCCGGCAGCGCGATGGTGTGAACGGTGTGGCCATCGGCGGTCAACAGGCGCTCTAGCCACGGGAACCAGTGACTGTCAGGGCTGGCTTGGTATCCATGAATAATGTAGAAGTGCATGGTCGCCAATTATAAAAAAAGAGTGGCAAGCTCATCGCGCTTGCCACTCTTTAAGTGGTACCCCGTACGGGATTTGAACCCGTGTTACCGGCGTGAGAGGCCGGCGTCCTAGGCCGCTAGACGAACGGGGCATAGAACTGTGACCACTGACGCAAAGTGCCGCAGCACTTTACGCAGTTATCACTGCTGGCCTACCAGGACTCGAACCTAGAATGACGGTACCAGAAACCGTTGTGTTGCCAATTACACCATAGGCCACTATCGCGTTGAGCCTGCTTGGGGTTAACCCCTCGCCGCTCGCTGCAACGGTTTATTACTATATCCAGCACCACCGATACACACAAATCGCCAGGCCAGATAGCATTTTCGGGACATTAAGAACGATTCTTAATGCCCCGAAATTACAGGCCTGTGAGACTAGCGCTTGAGACTACTCAGCGCTCCACGGAGTCACGGCCAGAGCTGCCTTAAGGCGAGCCAGCGTGGACTCCTTGCCCAGCAGCTCCATGGACTCGAACAGCGGCGGGGAAACCTGCTGTCCCGAGACCGCGACACGCAGGGCGCCGTAGGCCTTGCGGGGCTTGAGACCGAGGTCGTCGATAAGTGCGCCAGAGAGAACCTTTTCAATCTCTTCGGTCTTCCACTCCCCAAGCTCCTCCAACTTGGCAATGGCGACCTCGAGAGGCTGAACAGCCTCCTCCTTGAGGTTCTTCTTCGCCGCCTTGGCATCGAGCTCCAGCTCAGCGTCCGGCGTGGTCAGGAAGGACATAAGCCCGTAAGCGTCAGACAGCGTCTTAATGCGGGTCTGCACCAGGTCGGCGGCGAAGGCGAACTTGTCTTCCGGGTAATCCGCAGGGAAGTCGGTGTACTCGGTGAGGTAATCCCGCAGGCGCTGGGCAAAGTCAGCCGGCTCAAGCAAACGAATGTGGTCGGCGTTGATGGCTTCCAACTTCTTCTGGTCGAAACGGGCGGGGTTGCCCAGGACGTCGTGCACATCGAAGTTGGCAATGAGCTCATCGACGGAGAAGATGTCCTTGTCCGCGGAAAGGGACCAGCCCAGCAGGGACAGGTAGTTGAGCATTCCCTCCGGGATGATACCCGCATCGCGGTGGTTGAACAGGTTGGACTGCGGATCGCGCTTGGACAGCTTCTTGTTGCCCTCACCCATCACGAACGGCAGGTGGCCGAACTCCGGGGTCTGCTTGGCAATGCCCAACTCAATGAGCGCCTCGTAGAGGGCGAGCTGGCGCGGAGTGGAAGACAGCAGATCTTCGCCGCGCAACACGTGGGTAACCCCCATGAGCGCGTCATCGACGGGGTTAACCAACGTGTAGAGCGGTGCGCCATTGGAGCGGGCCACCACATAATCCGGCTGGGTCTCCGACTTAAAAGTCAGCTCTCCACGCACCAGGTCATTCCACGTCCAGTCCTTGTCCGGCATGCGAAGGCGCCACACCGGCTTGCGGCCTTCCGCCTCGAAGGCATCGATCTGCTCCTGGGTGAGGTCGCGGTCAAAGTTGTCGTAGCCAAGCTGCGGGTCGCGTCCGGCCGCCTTGTGGCGCGCCTGCACTTCTTCATTGGTGGAATAAGCCGGGTAGACATAGCCGCCATCCTTGAGCTTCTGCAGGACATCGGCATAAATATCCATGCGCTGCGACTGACGGTACGGCTCGTCCGGACCACCCACATTGACGCCTTCATCCCAGCCCAAGCCGAGCCAGTTCAGCGAATCAATGATGGCCTGGAAGGACTCCTCGGAGTCACGAGCGGCATCGGTGTCCTCGATGCGGAAGATGAGCTTGCCGCCGGTGTGGCGGGCATAGGCCCAGTTGAACAGCGCCGTGCGGACCATGCCCACGTGGGGCGTTCCTGTGGGCGACGGGCAAAAACGTACGCGGACGTCGGAAGTTGTTTCAGTCATGTCAACCATCGTAGTTCAGCGCTGAGTTACGGCACCGCCCGCCCCACTTGGGGGTAATTGAACCCGGTTTCCACTAAGCGTGAACTGGGTTTTCGATCCAGACTAAACGGAATTGATTTCCATTCCCTATAGTGAAATTCTCTCGACAGAACTGAAGAAAGGTTCCACACTGTGGCTCGAACTCGCTCCGTGGCGCTGCTTACCTGCGCCACACTTCTCTTCTCCCCGCTACCGCCGTAGCCGGCCCTGACGACGGCAAACACGTCGCCACCCAAACGCACATCGATTCCCCCAAAGCATTCTGGGAAGACGATTCTCTTAACCTCAAGAGCCATTCAGCCGAGTCTGACCACGACCTCGCCGACACCGTCACGTGGGTAGGCAAAGGCTGGGACCAAAACGGCACGAACCAATACCAGTTCACCGTGCCTGAAGACCCTGCGCTCTCCTTCCTGGGGAAGCCGGGCGAAACCTATTACATGGCCCCTGCCAGCGTGCAGGGCAGCCTGGACCCGGTATGGATGGGCTTTGGCGCGGACACTGAGCTGCCTGTCGACAGCTTCCGCGATAACATCGCCTCCCTCGACCTGTTAAGCGTCGATGGGCCGGGCGAAGTAGAGATGTTTGGCTACTACCCCGGCCCTGGCGGGCTTCAACGATTCTTTGGCACGTCGGAGGGCGCACCTCACTCCGCGTGGCTGACTAGTGGCACGCATACCCACAACTTCACTGTCTTTTCCAAACCCGGGCGCTACCAGCTCACCTACCAAACCACCGCGCGAAACAAAGACGGTGAGTTCATTTCCTCCAAGCCGACAACCACGTCCATTCAGGTCGGAGGGCAGCGCCCGTCAGACCACAAGACTCCCTCCCTCAAGGAGCGCTTCGAACAGGCATCCGCAGGGGATGCTAGCCAGAAGGACTATCGCTTGCGCATCGCCCCTGCCAAGTCCCGTGACAAAGATGGAGATGAGCGGCTTTCCTCCATCGACTTCACTGGGGGCAGTAACGGCACGCTCACGCTGCTTATCGACGGCTACTTCCTCACCGATCTAGCCGTGAAAGATGGCAAGGCACACTTCGATGAATTCTTAGGGCCCGAGGCCTCAACAATCCAAGCTGTGTACACCCCGGAGGACGGCAGCCCGCGCTGGGTGAGCGAGGAGCTCGCCTATTCTGAAAACGCTGAGCTTTCTACCTCCTCGAAGACGTCCGCGGAGTCCTGGGAGGAGACGACCAACCCCCGTCAACTCTTCTCCGGAGAAGAGGTTTCGCTATCTGACACGGGACTGTCCGCGCGCGCCGTTCCGGAGGGCGAAGACGCCACCCGCATCATCCTGGAGGCAGCCGATAAAAACCTAGAAGGCTACGTGCACGGTGGCTTCTTTAGTAAGGGAAGCTCGCTTCCGGACATCGATTTCGACGGCACTATCACCCGCGGCCGCGCGGAATTTGTCGTCGGTGCCGATGCAAACTTCAACGGCAATACCGTGCGCCTCGATATTCTTCCGCACCCAAGCATCACGCAAGACTCCGGCAGCATCACGCTGACCGACAATTTCGCTTTCGGAGAAACGTACGAGCGCGTGGGCAAACTCGGCGCTGGGGCTCAGGCTCCTGCGCCAGCCCCAGATAACACTCCTCAGCCCGAACCCGGCGACAACACCGGTGTCTGCGCCGACAAGGCAGTGCTCGACCACGGACACGTCGATATTGCGGTATCCCGTGACGGCGATAAGTTTCTCACCCGCCTCAAGGATGAAACGGCCATCGTGGATAAGAAGACCGTTGAGCGCCCGCTTGACGACGTCGCCCTCGCAGTACACGACAACGCACTGCGCTCCCGCCCCGCCGCGCTCAACGGCAAGGAATTCGACTACCTGGGCAAGGAGAAATTCTTCCTCCTCCCCCAGACTCAAGAGCAGAGCATCATCTGGCCGGGATATAACACCCAAGCTCTCAACTACAAGGACTACAAAGACGGCAAGGTCATGCTCAATATCAAGCCCGTCGAGAAGCCTGAAGGCGCAGAAATTGGGCTCTTCACCACTGAAGGATTAGGCAAAGGTTTTACCCCGCTGATCAACTCAGCCGCAGGAGACTTGTCCATCGAGACCACTTTTGCCTCGCATACCCACAGCAATTGGGTGTTTACCAAGCCGGGAATCTACAAGCTCGAAGTCAGCTATACGGCCACCACCGCCGATGGCAAAGAGATTTCTTCCGAACCCCAGGTGCTCACCGTCGCGGCTGGCGACGCCGCAATCAAGGACTGCGCAAGCTCCAAGGAAGGAAGCGAAGGCGAAGGCACCAACACACCCGGCGGTAAGAAGCCAGGAAACACGAAACCCAGTGGAGATAAGGGGATGACGTCCTCTAAGCCCAAGCTCGACAGCCTGTGGGGATTAGTGCTTCCGGCCGTCGTGGCCCTCATTTTCCAACGCCTCTTCAATTTCAACAACGACCACAGAGCCCAGATTGAGGCCCGCTTCAACGGTCTGCTTCACCGCTAGAAAGGACACACTTCGATTGCATTCCGCACCGCTGAAAACATTCAATGCCGCCGTGTGCGCCATCGCCGTGGCACTTCTCGTGTCCGTCCTTGGCCTTCCAGCGACTGCCCGCGCCGAAGACGAGCTTATAGATTCTGGGCACGTGGATGCCTTCTATGTCTCCGCGCCGGGTGGTCAGCTGACGTTGTCGATGAAGGAAGACGTCACTGGTAGTGGCGTCATCAGGCCCGGTAACGATGTCACCCTCAAGGTGGCTGAGGAGGCATGGAGCGAGGCGACCGAGCGCATCGATGGCATCGGCACACCGACGTACTACCTCCCCCAGACCCAGGACAGCTCACTCCTGTGGCCGGGTTGGGATACGCAAGCGGCCCAATCTGCTGGATATAAGGACGTAAACTTCGAATTTGTTGAGGTCACCGGGCCCGGTGACATCTTCATCTTCGAAACCGCAGGCTTTGGCGATATTCAACCGGTCACGAACGCCGGCGAGCTCGACTTGGTATCCGGTGACGTCATCAATCAGGCTTACCCGGCGCACCGACACGTCAATTGGGCGTTTAGCGAACCGGGTACGTACACCATGACTGTTCAGGCTGAATCCAACGGCGACACGAGTAATCAGGTCACCTATACCTGGGACGTCGGCGACGGCGAAGCCGCTCCCCAGGATTCCGGGGACGAGGAATCCAGCGTCGATGATGGCACTGACGGTGCCGACGATGACCACGAGGCAGCGCAAGGCGCCGCCTCCCCTGAGCAACCTGCTTCCTCCAACTCCGGCTCACGCTCTCACGCTGGAAGCACCGGAGCCGGAAGCCCTGGAGGCGCTGCCCGCGGTTCGGCCCCCGCTGCCGGTGCCAAAAACACCAAACAACAGGCCCACAACAAGGAGCGTAAAGACCGCACAGCTCGCGGGGAAAGGAAGGAGCGCAAGCCTTCTCACCGATCCGCCGAAACCGCGGACGGGGAGAATGTGGACACGGTGGCTGCGGCCGGCTACTACGACAGTGGGCAAAACCTGTTGCCGTGGGGCATCGGCATCCTCGGCCTGGGAATGCTTGTGCTGGGCCTGGCGCTAGCGCGCCTCGCGCTGCTGAAGGGCCGCGACTGATGCCTCGGAAAGTACGCACTCGGATGGCGTGCACCGCGATTCTTTCCGCCATCTCTCTCGGCGCCTCAGCGCTGAGTGGCTGCGCGAGCACTGCCAGCGGAGACGATGCAAAGGTGAAGGTGGTGGCGACGACACCGATACTGGGGGACGTCGCCAAGCATGTGGCCGGACATGACGCCACGGTGACGACCCTGATCCCCGCGGGAAAGGATCCCCATACCTTTGAACCGAGCCTGCGCTCGGTGCGGGACATCGCAAACGCAGACGTACTGCTGTCCAACGGGTTTCTTCTCGAGCCACAGAATCTGCTGAAGTCCATGAAGGAGTCGTCGGATGTGCCCGTCACCGAAGTGGCGGATCAGGCCTCCACGCGTGGAGCGAAGCTGGTCCCGCTGGTGGAGAACATCGCGCTCGACGCCGTGTGGCTGGGGTTGCGCGTGCGCAACGCGCCCCCGGGGACCTCAAGCGTCGACCTGCGCCTGATCGACGCAGAAGGCCCGGGCGATGCCGCCGCCTACGTGGTCTCTACATTCGGTACGCCAGAGGTCCTTTTTAACACCGCCGATGGGATAGATCCGCGCGAGGATTCCACGACGCTGCCAGCCAACGCCCACACGCACGTGTCCTGGGCTTTTAGCAGGCCCGGTATCTACAGGATGAGTTTTGGTGCTAACGACGGCTCCCCTCAGGAGTTCACAGTGGCCGTGGGCGTAAGCGCACCTGAGGGGATGCGCGAGCTCGATGCGGGTCACGTGGATATCACCGCTGACATGGCTACAGGAAAACTCGACTTGGAGGACCAAGGCGAGCGTTTTGATCCGAAGACCACGGTGTTGCGCGTCCCTAACTCCGCGCTGCAGGAGATCCCGCCGGATCCCTCCTACCGTTTCTTAGGCCGTCCAGGCGATGAAACCTATCTCCTGCCGCAGGCGGTGTTAGGAAAGCACATTCACGGTGAGGTGGACCCGCACCTGTGGCATAACGCCGCTAACGTTGTCAGTTTTACCGAGGTCATCGCTGAACAGCTTGCCCAGGCGGACCCCTCGCACGGCGCGGATTACCGCGCCCGCGCACAGGACTACATCACGCAGTTGCGGGAAACCGATGCCGAAGTAAGACGGCTCATCTCCTCCATCCCGGAGCGCAACCGCCACCTGGTTACGCCGCATCACGGTTATGCCTACTTGGAGCAAGGCTACGGCATTGATATTGCGGGCTTCGTTACTCCGAACCCGGCCATCGAGCCCTCGCCGCGCGATGTCATCGCTCTGCGCCGCACCTTGGAGAACCTCCAGCTTCCCGCCGTATTCGTAGAACCAACGCAACAAGCCAGCGCGGATGTCATCCGGGAAGCCGCCGATTCCCTCGGGGTGGCTGTATGCCCGATTTACGGCGACACGCTTGATGACGCCGTTCCGACATATCTCGACCTCTTGCGCTTCAACGCGCACTCACTCAACCGCTGTCTCAGCAACACAACAAAGGAATCTCATGTCTAAACTCACCATCCGAACCGTCACTATGCCGCTTGCGGCAACGCTTAGTGCCGCGGCCTTGGCATTCGCGCCGGCAGCTGCCTTCGCCGGAGATCTCGCCCAGGTGGTCAGCTCTAACGAAGAGGTAGCCGCGCCTGGAACGGATGCCTCCATCGATCACGGGCACGTCGACCTAGGGCTCCTGCTCTCCGAAGGCCAAGCTGAGTTCCTCGCTCGCGACGATTCGGCTGAAACACCCGTGTGGCGCCAGCCCGAGGATGTGGTCTTCCAGGTGGGTGACAACGCCCTGTTGACTCTGCCGGAGGACAAGGCATTCTCCTTCGTTGGCGCAGAACCTGGCTCGCAGGTGTGGGTCGTACCGCAAACGGAGCAGGCTGACGTTCCGTGGTTGGGCTGGAATACCCAAGCTCCCTCATTGGCAGACAACGTTGAGCGAGGAGTGACAATGGAGTTCCTCGGGCACCAAGGCCCGGGTGAGTTCTCCCTCTTCCTGCAAAACGGCGGCTTCGAAGAACCTCAGCTGCTGTGGTCTACAGCAACCGGGGACTCAGAAGGCTTCTGGGTGGACTTGGGCACTCATACCCACGCCAATTGGGTGTTCACCGAGCCCGGCATTCACCAGATCCGGGTCCGCATGAGCGGCGAGGGCGCAGGAGAAAGCGCCGGAAAAGAGGTAGCTGCCGAAGCCACCTTGACCTTCGCTGTGGGCGATGACGCCGACGTTGCGCAAGCACAGGCCGTGGAATGGGACCCGAATGCCGAGTCCTCCGCCACGTCCGGCTCTATGTCGGCATCGGTGCCGACGTGGATCTTGGTGCTCGCGGGCGTAGGCGTCCTTGTGCTCATCGGTGCCATCATCGCGGTCGTGCGCGCGAAGGGTGGGCGGCGTGGCTAATCCCTTCATTACGGTAAATGATCTGTCCGTATCGCTGTCCGGCCGCCGCGTCATCGACGGGGCAAGCTTTTCTGTTAACCCTGGCGAGTTTATCGGCCTCCTCGGCCCGAACGGCGCTGGCAAAACCACGCTCATGCGCGCTGTCTTAGGCCTCGTGCCCTTTACCGGGACCATCGACGTGACCACCTCGCTTGGCTATGTCCCGCAGCGCCACGACGTGGAATGGGACTTCCCCATCAGCGTGGCCAAGGCGGTGCTGAGTGGGCGCACTGGACTAGTGGGGTGGTTCCGGCGCCCAGGGCGCCTCGATAAGGAGGCCGCACGGCGCGCCATCGAGCTGACCAACCTGGAAGAATTCGCACGGCGTCCTATAGCCCAACTTTCCGGCGGGCAACGCCAGCGCGTCCTCATCGCCCGCGCCTTAGCCTGCGAACCAGAGGTGCTGCTTCTCGACGAACCTTTCACCGGACTCGACGCCCCCAATACCGAAGAGCTCTTGCTTCTCTTTGACAAGCTCACTACGGATGGCACCAGCGTTGTCATGTCCACGCACAACCTCTCAGAGGCCGTGCATTCCTGCTCACGGCTTGTGCTCTTCAACCGGGGCATCATCGCTGACGGCCCGGCGGAAACCTTGCGCTTAACCCCGCAGCCCTGGAGCACCACCTTCGGGGTCTCAGCCTCCTCGCCCCTGCTCTCCGCGATTGGGGTGGCGGCATGATCGACATCTCGCTAGTTGAGTTCTTCCAAGACCTCACCAACCCGCACTTGGACTTCCTCGCCCGCGCAGTAGGGATCTCCCTTCTCGCCGCAATCGTGTGCGGCGTGGTGGGGTGCTACGTCGTGCTGCGTGGAATGGCCTTCATCGGCGATGCAGTGTCCCACGCAGTGTTCCCGGGACTGGCCATCGCCTTCGCACTTCACGGGTCAGTACTGCTGGGCGGCGCCGTGGCGGGTTGCGCGGTGGCCGTGCTCATCGCGTGCTTCTCCCAGCGGCGAACTGTGCGCGAAGATTCCGTCATCGGCATCTTCTTTGCCGCTTCCTTTGCGCTCGGCATGGTGATCATCTCACGCGTGGAGGGTTACACGGCTTCGCTCACCAGCTTTCTTTTCGGCTCGCTGACGGGCGTCTCCCACGCAGATCTCTACACCGCGTTCACCGTCTCGGTGCTTATCGTGGCCACAGTATTGCTCCTCGGCCCCCAGCTCACAGCCACCTGCCTGGACAAAGAGACTGCCCGTGCCATGGGGCTTCCCGTCTTTGTCCTAGACATCGTGCTTTACCTTTGCGTCACGGGCGCGGTGGTTATCTCCGTGGGAACCATCGGCAACGTCCTCGTCCTGGCCCTCCTCATCACCCCAGCCGCGACCGCCAGGCTGCTTTGTGACTCGCTGGGGTCAATGATGGTCGCCTCCGCGGTGATCGGTTCGCTGGGCAGTTTCTTCGGAATCTACCTCGCATGGGCCATCGATCTTCCCGCCGGCGCAACCATCGTGCTGCTGCTTACCGCCTGCTTCCTTGTGGCGTGGGCACTCTCCCCTCTACTGCATTCCCGCCGCGACGCGGCATCCACCTCGCAATCACACACCTCGAAGGAGACCTTGTCCGCATGAACTCTTTCCATATGACACGTATGAGCTTCCGCCCGCTTACCCTGACCGCTGTCGCTGCACTAGCTCTCAGTACCCCGCCCTTGGTGGCCGCTGCACCGCCAGCCCTCGCCGAAGAGCACGCGAGCGAGGCCTCCTGCGATGCCGACTCCCTGCACGCCTTTACCCGCGGGCACCAAGACCTCGCCCTGGTTGGTGACTCTGGGGACCTTTCTTTTATAGCCCGCGATGATGAATCCGGTAAGGACTATGCCTCCGGGGAGTTCTACGTAGAAGTCGGTAGCAACGCCGCTTTCGATGAATCAGCGGGCAGCGATATCCCATCGAGCGGTTGGCAGATCCCCCAAACCCAAGATCCCAACATCCCCTGGGTGGGGTTCAACACCAGCTACCTCGATGAGAACACTGCGGCCGATGCCACCTTGTCCTTAACGCTGCACAGCGGCCCGGAAGGCGGACGCATGGTGGGCTTCCAGAACACCTTGGGCGCTGCGCCCACCGTGCTCTTTGATTCAGATAACCCGGATATCACTTGGGACTACCCCGATCACTTCCACAGCCACACCGGGATAATCTTCACCGAACCGGGGGCTTACGCCGCTACCTTCACGTTCACGCTCAACGATGGCTCAGAGCACTCCATCGACGTACCGTTCTTGGTCGGCGACGCCGATGCCTCCGACCTCTGCGGATTGGAGTGGGGCTCCAGCGAAGGCGACAATGCTGGCTCGGGCAGCCCGAAGAACCGGCCGCAGCAACTGGCCAAGGACATCAATGACACCTCCAAGTCCATCGCACAGTTGGATAAGACTATGGACAAAACACTCAAGGAGGCAGATGCCCTCCTCAACGGTGGAAAGCCCTCCGAAACAAGTCGGGCTCAGGATTCGCGGCACTCCACGCGTCCGAGTGCGCGCAGTAAAGAACAACCAGGAACATCACCAACGTCTAAAGAGCCCAGTACTGAACGCCCAGCTGATGGCCAGCGCTCAGTGTCGCAGTCCCAGAATTCGGCACAGAACGGTGTAGCCCACACAGCGCAAGGACAGAGAGATTCGGCACACCGTGGGGCGTCGCAAAGCACTGCTTCCTCAGGAGAAAAAGGCTCCACGCGCAACACCGCTGCCAACCGGGAACGCGGCGCAAAGCAGGAAGCACAGCAACAGCACTCTGCGTCCGACTCCAACGAAGACTATGCTGACGCCGAAAACATCCAGGCCATGAGCTATGGAGCCCCGATGGTCGGCTTCTGGGCAGGCTTTCTCGCAGGCATGGGCTCCCTGGCCCTGCTACTTGGTATCGGGCTGTTTGTTGCCGTGCAGTTCTTCCGCCCGCGCAATCGCGACTAGCACCTCGATACCGGTCATATCACAAAAGCAAGGGATCTGGTTTCGGCGCTAGCAGCGGAAGGAACTAGAGTTATTCCTTATGTGTGAAAACAGACCCTCTACCGCCCCCGACTTCCTCCTGTCCCGCGCGACGGGGTCTGTGCGTACCCAAGGTTCAACCACCACCTTTAGCGCTGTCGATGATGCAGTGTCCGCACTACGTGCCGGCAGCGCGCCCATGGTCGTCGGCGCACTTCCCTTTCACAAGGGTGATCCAGCTGCGCTCACCGTGCCGCGCAGCATCATTCGTGAGGACGGGCCTCTTGAGCCCCATGCCTACTACCGCAGCGGCAAGCTCAATGCGCGCGTGACCGGTTTTGATCCGGAGCCGGAAGAGCACCTGCGCCGCATTGAGGCCGCCATCGCTACGATCGAAGCCTCCAAACTGGACAAGGTGGTTCTTGCTCGCGCCGTTGACATTGAGTTCAATGCTCCGGTGGATCCGCTTCTCGTGGCCGCGCGGTTGATCGATCTATCCTCGCACCGCGATGGCTTCATCGCCGACCTGTCACCGGCGGGACGCCCAGGATCTATGCTCGTGGGCTCCTCCCCGGAAGTGTTGATTAAGAAGCAAGGCTCAACGGTTACGGCCTTCCCCCTAGCTGGCTCGGCGCCCCGCCAGACCGATAAAGCACGCGATATCAAGGCCGGTCAAGACCTCCAAAACTCAGGCAAGGATCTGCGCGAGCATGCCTTCGTCGTGGACCACATCCGCCGGATCTTGCAGCCGCTGTGCAGTACTCTCGACGCCCCCACCACCCCGCAGCTGACCTCCACGAACGAGATGTGGCATCTGGGGACCCCGATTGCGGGAACACTGAAGGATTCGAATTTCACGGCACTCGAACTGGCCGAGCTGGTCTACCCCACCCCCGCTATCTGCGGTACCCCCACGGAAGCCGCGCAAGCGCTGATCGAAACCGCCGAAGCCGACCGCGGCTTCTACGCCGGTGCAGTGGGCTGGTGCGATGACTCCGGCGATGGCGAGTACATGGTGGCCATCCGCTGCGCCGAAGTAGCCGGCGATGGACTCTCCGCCCGCGCGTGGGCGGGCGGCGGAATCGTCGTGGATTCCGACCCGACGGCCGAGCTTCAGGAAACCACGGCGAAGTTGCGCACCATTCTCAAAGCACTCGGCCTCTAAAGCGGCCTTTAGGCGCGCTCAATCGGGTTGGTCAGGCTGCCCACGCCGGGGATCTCAATTTCGATGGTATCGCCCGGCACCATCGGCGCCGTACCAGCCGGGGAACCTGTGGTGATGACATCGCCGGGCAGAAGCGTGTACGACTGCGAGATCTCCGCGATGATGCCGCCCATCTTCACGATCATCTGGTCGGTGTTGGAATCCTGCTTTTGCTCGCGCTTGCCATCGTGGGTCAGGTAAGCGTTGATCTTCTGGTCATCGAGGTCGATGCAGTCCAGGTCCGTCTCGATCCACGGGCCCAGCGGGCAGAAGGTGTCAATGCCCTTCGCACGTGCCCACTGGCCATCCTGGAACTGCAGGTCGCGCGAAGAGACATCGTTGCAAATGGTGTAGCCAACGACGTGATCACGCCACTTCTCCGGATCAATGTTCTTCGAGACCTTTGAGATCACCACCGCGAGCTCTCCCTCGAACTCCACGTTGGTGGCGAACTCCGGGATCTTGATGGGGGCACCGGGGCCAATGACTGCGGTGGAGGGCTTAATAAAAATCGTCGGCGGGAGGTGCTCCGCGGATTCCTTGAAGACCTCAGCCACGTGGTCGGCGTAGTTGCGGCCAAGCGCCACGACCTTGGTGGGCAGGGTCGGCGCCAGCAAGCGCACCTCGCTCAGCGGCCACTCGCGGCCAGTTGGCTCCGGCGGGGTAAACGGGGTGCCGGAGATTTCCTTGGCCACCAGCTGGTCAAGCGGGGCGTCGGCGGGGCCATCAATGATGGCGAAACAAATACCTTCGGTGTGAGCAATTCGTCCTAAACGCATGACGGCCATACTACTCGCAAGGGTTTTTCACTCGCGTTCAGGGGCTAGGTGTAAAGCTTGCAAAGAACGCGATGATACTGCAGGCGTCCAACTTGTGGTACAACGCCCGCTCGGCCGCCTAGCGCTTGGCGACGTCCCCCAAGGTCACCGCCCGCGTGCTCCCCCGCAGTGCTAGATATAGCTCAGCGCAGGCCAAAGCATCACTCAGCGCATTGTGATTGCCATAGCGTGGCAAACCGTATCTCGCGCGAACTCGGGGAAGCCGCAGGTCCTCGCCGCGCGGATAAGTGCCCATGCGTTCCATGTGGCGCCGCTCGATAGCAAAGGTATCAACCACGCTCAGCCGAGGGACCTGACCAAATATCTCTTTGGAAGCCGCTTCTATGAAGCCCACCTCCACAGGCGCGAAGTGAGCGAGTAGCGCTCGGCCGTTCAGGGCCTTTCGCAACTGCTTCATCGCCACTTCGCGTTCCTCGCCGGCATCAATAACCTCCTGCGTCAGCAGGTGGACATGTGCATCTTCGGCCACCTTCGCGCCGCGCACCACGGTATAGCCGGCGCCAGATAAGTCGATAACACCGCCGTTCACCGGTACCCACCCGATAGACACAATCTTTCCTGTGCGCGGATCAAGACTCGTGGTCTCCATATCTACGGCGAGTAGCCCTAGCTCTTCGAGCGGGGTACTTCGTGCGGGCGCGCCCCAATCCGCGCGGCGGCTCCACCGGCTCCACATCTAGATACTCCTCACCGGGTACTTGGTGGCAAGCGCGTTCTGCATGGATTTGATCGCACGGAAAGCATCGCGCAGGTGCTCGCGATCCATCCGCCCCAAGCTCTTGGGGTCAATGTGGTAATCCGGCTTGTGCCCTTCCCGCAACTGTCGGGCCTGGTGCTCGAAGGAAAGGGATCGGAGGTAGTCGAAGGCGTCGAGAAGCTCCTGTGCACCGCGGCGGCTCACCGCGTTCCCGGCGGCTTCGCTTAGGCGCTGGCGGGTGTCCACAACCGTGGAGCCGGATGCTAAGGCAAAGAGCCGGGCCATCTGGACAATACCCGCGGTACCTCCCTTTTTGATGTCGAGGGTATGTGCATAGTCGCCATCGCGCTCCACCACGAGTCCGCGGAAGAGCGTCAGTGGCGGCTCGCGGCGCGCGGCCAGGCTAGCCAGGTGAGCGTGCAGGCGCGTCGCGCCCTTGCCCATCTCCACGGCGGCAGTGTGGACCTCACGGGCCAGCTCCTCGCTTCCGTAGAGCACGCGGAAGTCGAAGAAAATCTGGGCGTTGAGCAGCGCCTCCGGTTGGGGGTCCCGGATCCATTTGCGGAAGGTGTCGATCCATTGGGAGCGCGTCATCCGCCACTCGGCGTTCATGGCCATCATGTCACCTGGGCACAGAGCCTGACCGGCGGCGGCAAGGCCCTGGCACACGAAGGTACTAAACCGTGCGAAATACTCGCCGTGCGCGCTGGCATCATAATCATCCGCGAGGACGAGCGCATTATCCTGATCCGAGGCCAGCGCCATCTCGCGCCGCCCCTGCGACCCCACGGCCACGAAGGCATACTCCACAGGCGGAGGACCAAGTTCCTCCTCCGCGAGCGTACACAGGCGCCGTGCCACAGCATCGGCGGCAAGCGTGACCAAGCTCGAGGCTTCCGCCGGTGTCGAGCCACGTTCCACGAAGCGCCCGGCCAGGCGCGTGGCCTCGTTGAAGGCACCATTCAGCTCCGCAACACTGGAGCGCCGTGAAAGATCCGCCGCAAGGTAGACCGGATCATTGTGCAGCAGCCGGGTAACGTCCGACTGCGTAACAATCCCCTGCAGGGTGCCTTCTTTAACCACCGGCAGGTGGTGGATTCCGCGCTCCGCCATGTGCAGCAGAGCCTCCATAGCGGGGGCATCTGCCGATACCGTGAGGGGCTGAGGCGTCATGATCTCCTCCACCGATTCAGCAGGGTCACGCTCCGCGGCGAGCACGCGGGTGCGCAGATCACGGTCGGTCACAATGCCGGCAAGACGCTTGGCTGAACCTGAACCCGGTGTAACAACGAGCAGTGAGGACACGCCGCGGTCCGTCATCAGCATCGCGGCTTCACGGATGGTGGTGGCAGCCGGCGCAGTCAATATGTCGGTACGAGTGAGCTCTCGCAGCGGCGTGCGTAAAACGTCGGTCGAAGTGGATTCAGACAGCTCGCGTGCTGCGGCGCGGATCCGGCGAGACTGCGCTGAAAAGAAACGCGCAATGTCGGGGTTGCGGCGGGACAACTCGGTGAAGTCCTCCTGCGCCAGGGTGAAGACGAGGCTGTCCTCTACCGCGACCATCTCATAAGCGGAGTACGGCTCACCCTGCAGCGTGGAATAGCCAAAGGTGAGGCCGGATTCGCGGCGGTCTAGCAGCATGCCGTCCTCCCCCAGCACATCAATCGCGCCGGTGCGGATGATGTGGAGGTTGAAATTTACTTCCCCCAACTTGATGGGGATATCCCCTCGGCGCAGGTAGATCATGCTCAACCGTGAGGACAGCGCGTTAAGCTCTTCCTCCGGCAGGTGGGAGAAAGGCTCATTCTTGGCCAGGAAGCTGGTGACCTCGTCTATTTCGACGCTCATGCGCCAACCATACAGGGCTAGGCGCGCAGCGCGGAGGTGATTCGATCACCAATTTCGGTAGTGTGCGCCGGGGCGTCGCCGCGGGAGGAGACGTCGGCAGCCACGGCGTCCTCGATGCGCACGGCGTTCTCCTCATCACCGAGGTGGCGCAACAGCATGGCCGCCGACAGGATAGCCGCAGTGGGATCCGCGATGCCCTTGCCCGCGATATCCGGGGCAGAGCCGTGGACCGGCTCGAACATGGAGGGGTTAGCTCCGGAGGCGTCGATATTGCCCGAGGCAGCCAGACCAATACCACCGGTCACGGCACCCGCCAAGTCGGTCAGAATGTCGCCAAAGAGGTTGTCGGTCACAATGACGTCATAGCGCGCTGGGTCGGTGACCATGTAAATCGTTGCGGCATCGATGTGGTTGTAATCTACGGTGACCTCGGGAAATTCCTTCGCCACCTCGTCCACCGTGCGCTGCCAGAGGCCACCGGCATTAACAAGGACATTGGTCTTGTGCACCAAAGTCACGTGCTTGCGGCGGCCCATTGCGCGCTGGAAGGCATCTCGCACAACGCGTTCAACGCCGAAGCGCGTGTTCTGGGAAACTTCCGAGGCCACCTCGTGCTCAGTGCCTTCGCGCAGCGTGCCGCCGTTTCCACAATACAGACCTTCGGTGCCCTCACGGACGACGACGAAGTCGATATCGCCCGGGTTCGCCAGCGGGGAGGTGGACGTCGGGTACAGCTTGGAGGGGCGCAGGTTGACGTGATGATCCAGGGCGAAACGCATCTTCAGCAGCAAGCCGCGCTCAAGTACGCCGGGCGGAACCTCACCGGGCGCACCAATGGCTCCGAGAAGGATGGCGTCGTGCTCGCGCAGGGATGCCAGGTCGGCGTCGGTAAGCAGCTCCCCGTTGCGCAGGTAGCGTCGGGCGCCGAGGTCATAGTCCGTCACCTCGACGTCGTGGCGTACCGCGCGCAGGACCTTGAGTGCCTCCGCGGTTACCTCGGGACCGATTCCATCGCCGCCAATCACTGCCAGTTTCATGTTGTGGGATTCCTTTCTCACATATTGGATACTTGTGAGAGTACCACCCCCTCTGCCCTTAGGGCGGCGAAACCCCCACAAAGAACCGCTCTCGGTCCTTCACGGGGGCTGGGATGAAAGGGTCAGCTGTCCAGACTAGGCATCCAAATCAAGCTGGCGGCAGGTAGCACCCAGCGCCGCGTTGATTTCCTCGACAAGCTCCTCCGGCACCTCACGCTCGACGCGCAAGATGAGGACCGCACCGGAGGCATCCTTGCCCTGGGTCAATGCAGCCGCCACGATGTTGATGCCGGCAGCGCCCAGCTTCGTGCCCACAGTGCCCAAGGCACCCGGGGCATCCTTGTAGGAGAAGAAGAGGTTGCGGCCCGTAGCGCGCATGTCGACGCCACGGCCATTGATGCGGATAATCTTCTCAACGCCGTCGATGCCCGTCAGGGCACCAGTAAGCTGCGATACCAAGCCGTCGGGGCCGATAACCTTGACCCTCACGGAGGAGCGGTGCCCCTTCGATTCCACGTTGGTCTTGACGTCCACGGTCACGCCACGGCTTTCAGCAATCTGCATCGCGTTCACAAAAGTAACGGTCTCCGAGACCACGCCAGAAAACAGCCCGCGAACGGCGGACAAACCGAGAGCCGAAACATCCTCGTTGGCCAGCTCGCCACACGCCTCCACCTCGACGGCAACCGGCGCAGCGTCCAACAGGTTGCCTGCGACGAGGCCGAGCTTGCGGGTCAGATCCAACCAGCCGGCAACCTCTTCGCCGACCCGGCCGCCTTCGACGTTGACGGCATCGGCAACAAATTCGCCGGCCAGCGCCTTGAGCACGGAGGCAGCCACGTCGGTTCCCGCGCGGTCCTGCGCCTCCACAGTGGACGCACCAAGGTGCGGGGAGACGGTCACCTGCGGAAGCTCAAAGAGCGGGGAATCCGTGCACGGCTCGGAGGCATAAACATCGAAGCCAGCGCCGCGGTGGTGACCGGACTTGATCGAGGCAACCAAGGCTGCCTCATCGACCAAGCCGCCGCGGGCAGCGTTGATAATGATCTGCCCCTTCTTGGCCTTAGCCAGGAGCTCGGCGTCAAACATGCCGGCAGTCTCCGGGGTCTTGGGCAGGTGAATGGTCACGAAGTCAGAGCGGGACATAAGCTCTTCGAGGCTCACCAGCTCCACACCCAGCGCTGCTGCGCGAGCCGGGTTGGCATAAGGGTCGTGCGCAATGACGGTGGTTTCAAATGCCAGCAGGCGCTGGGCAAAGAGCTGGCCGATGTGACCGAAACCCACGATGCCGATGGTCTTGCCGTATACCTCAACGCCCTTGAAGGAGGAACGCTTCCACTCACCTTGGCGCAGCGACTGATCCGCCGCCGGAACCTGGCGCGCGGTGGCGAGAAGCAGTGCGATGGCCTGCTCGCAGGCGGAGTGGATATTAGAGGTCGGCGCGTTAACGACCATGATGCCACGCTCGGTGGCAGCGGGGATATCGACGTTGTCCAAGCCGACGCCGGCACGCCCCACAATCTTCAGGTTCTTCGCTGCGGTCAACACCTCCGCGTCCACGGTCGTGGCGGAGCGGACGAGGAGGGCGTCTGCCTCCGGCACCGCGGCAAGCAGCTCCGCGCGATTGGGGCCATCGACCCAGCGGACCTCAACTGTGTCCCCGAGAGCATCGACGGTGGATTCTGCAAGCTTATCGGCGATAAGTACGACCGGCTTCGACATAACTTCCTTCACTAGTCTGAAATGTGGATGCCGAGAAGTGTAGTTTATTCTTTCCAGCCCTGAGCCATTTTATGCGTGAATTCTGTCACTGAACCGAATTCCGGCCCGAGGGCCACGATGGGCCCATCTGCCAACCCCGCAGTAATCGCCGCGCCGGCTTTCGTCGCCGTCGGATCTGGTTGCGCCATCACGAACACCGTACCGCCATACGCAGTGGCGTTCACCACGTTTGCTAAAGGGCTGTCCTTCGTCGCCACGATCACCGGTGCCATCTGCGCATCACGGCGCGCCTGGGCAGGAATCGCTGGCATCTTTTCCTTAGTAAGGTGCTGCGGCAGGGGTTCCCACGCGGCCTTCAACTCCGTCTTGGTCGAGGAATCCAAGCGCGTGATGCTGTCCACCATGCGTTCGCGATTCACCACCACCTTGGAATCAAAGCGGAATGCGGTGTACTCCCCCAGCGCCTTGGTGTTTCCCGGATCGTGGACCACTTCGCGTTCGCCATTATGGCTAGCCCATGGGACGTCCCCGATGACGAGGATCTGGTCAACGTCAAGGTCGGTGAGCAGCTGCGAGATCTGCGGGCGAATCGATGAATCGTAGGTCACCATTGGCACGCGCTGCGATACGCTCAGCGTCGCGGCCCGCAGGGCAGCGGCATCTGAGTCTTCGGCCAAGATCAGCGTATTGCTTTCCTTGAAGAACAAGCGCGCGGAGTCAATTCCCCAGCGGTCCTCAACCACCGTAACCTCGTTGGCGAATTGCGGGTCGATGAGCCGCAGACGGTTTTCTTCGCTCGCGCGGGCTAGGTCAATCTCCACCTCAGGGCGGGCGGTGATGTCCTGCGTCAGGATTGGCTCACCGCGCCCAAGCGAGGAGCAGCCCACGGCCGCAAGCGCGCTCATGCCCAGCAGCAGCGCTACAGGCACGGCCCGCAGCGCGCCCGGCGACGACACCTTAACGTGCAAAGGCCTGCGGGCCCTCTTCGCCGCCGGAAAGGTTCGCCTCATCCACGTCGCGCACAACCTTCTTGTTGAGCGCGTACTCAACGATGCCCACGAAGCGCTCGCGGCGATCGGCGAAGAACTGATGCGCAGTCTTCGCGGTCAGCAGCTCCGGCTCTAAGTCATGGGAGGCCAGCACGCTGTCGAACTCGGCGTCTTCCATAATCGACTTCGACTGCACGCGCGGCAGGTAGCGCTCCGGCGAGTGCCCGTCGAGGACAACCTCGGTGCGCTTGCCCATCGGCGTGCGGTTGAGCACGGAATTAGCCAGTACACCGCTGACGCCGTGGCGCTCACACCAACGAAGCGGGAAGACCGGGAAGAAGCCTGGTTGCAGCTCCTCGAAGCTGTGGCGGTTGAACGGGCGGCCGGTACGCCAGTCCTTCGCGCCGCGTGCCATGAGCAGAGCATAGAGGCCGTGCCACACCCCGTCGTGCTCCCCCACAGACAACAAGCGGGACTCGCGGAAGGAGGCATCGCGCACAGTCTTCGGGACATCCTCGGTCTCACCCGCGACCCAAGCGGTGACCTCATCGACATCACGCGCAGCGCGCAGCCTCACTGCAGAAGAGCCATAAAGCTCACCAAAGACGCCGCTCCAGAACCACTGGTTGAGGCGGTCCCATGCGTCCTGGCTGGACAGCACGCCCTTCTTATCTGCCAGGCGCGCAAGGATGACAGCCAGCGGAATGATCTGCTCGGAATAAGGCACCTGCTCAAGGGAGAGAATGCAGCGCTCGGCCAAGAACTCAGCGACCTCACGGAAAGTAATCACCAGGGTTTGCGAGGCCTTGCGGTACTCATTCAGTGACAGCTGCAAGATATCTTCGCGCTGGCCGCCAGCGTTCCCCTTCTCCCCGGACACCAGCAGCGATACTGCCGAAAGGAACTCGTTGCGGCCGATGCCGTCGAGCGCAGGGAAGGCACGCAGCTGCTTCTCGACGCCTGCCCAATCCTCCGCCAGGTGAAAGTCCGGATCTTCAGAGGCAAAGACAGCCGTCAGGAGATCGAAGACGTCCATCTGCAAACCGGCCGAGTTGGCCTGAGCGAAAATGGAGCCAATTCCCGAGCTCGCCGTCTCGCGGGAGAGGCGAATCATCGGCACCGTGTAGCCGGACAGGGGCCGTAGAATCCGGTTATTGAAGGCAGCGACGACGTCACGGGTGGCGCCATCGTTGGCAGCGGCGAGCTCGAAGAGCATGCTGGTGCCTTCCTCACTCAGCAACGCCGAAACCGGGATGCAGCACGCCTGCACTGCGGCCTCGCGACTATCCAAGGTGCCCTCGATGTCCGGCGCGAAGTGGGAGCGCAGTTCGCCGTGCTGGTTGATGGCGAAGACAGCTTCATCCGGCATGATGTCCTCGGAGGTAGCTTTGCGCAGGTCCACGAAGTACTTGCGGGAGACTTTCTTGGAGCGGAAATCGGTGGTATCCACAAAGCCCTCACCGCGGAAGCAGTGATACAGGGTGGTGAGCCTCTGTTGCCCATCGAGCAGGAGCAGGCCGGGGTTCACCCCAGTGTTAGGCGCGCCCGCGAGAGGTCGTGGCCGAAAGCGCATGGCTTCATTGCGGGTATCCAAGGCCATGAATGCACCGAGCGGGTAGCCGCGCAGGACGGTGACGATCAGCGATCGAATTCGGTCTTCATCCCAGGCATAGGAGCGCTGGAAATCGGGCAGCTGAATATCACCGCGATCGATGCGAGCGAAAAGGTCATTAAGGTCATAGCTTGGCGTAGAGAAACCCATGGCCCCGAGCCTACAACTAAATGTGGGAATATGCCCGTTTATGTGCGAACATCACATCAAAAGGAAATCCCGCTGACCAATGGCCAACGGGATTCTTTAGTCGAAGCGCAGTTTAGGCAGTTGCATCCAACGGATTCTTGACCCAGCTCATGAGATCACGCAGCTGGGAGCCGGTCTGCTCAATCGGGTGGGAGTTCACCTTGGCGCGCAGCTCCTCCAGCTCCTTATTGCCGCCTTCAACGTTGGCGACGAGGCGCTTGACGAAGGTGCCGTCCTGAATATCAGTGAGGACATCCTTCATGCGTTCCTTCACGGAAGCGTCGATGACGCGCGGGCCGGAGAGGTAGCCACCGAACTCAGCGGTGTCGGAACAGGAGTAGTTCATGTTCTTGATGCCGCCCTCAACGATGAGGTCAACGATGAGCTTCAGCTCGTGGCAGACCTCGAAATAAGCCATCTCAGGCTCATAGCCAGCTTCAGTCAGGACCTCGAAGCCGTTCATGATCAGGTACTCCACGCCACCGCACAGGACCGCCTGCTCACCGAAGAGATCGGTCTCAGTCTCATCCTTGAAGGTGGTTGGGATAACGCCGGCGCGGGCACCGCCGATGGCCGCAGCATAGGACAGGGTCAGCTCGCGCCCCTCGCCCTTCGGATCCTGCTCGGTGGCGATCAGGCAGGGAACGCCCTTGCCGTCGACGAACTGGCGGCGAACCAGGTGGCCCGGGCCCTTCGGAGCAACCATGCCGATGGTGATGTTCTCCGCCGGCTTGATCAAGCCAAAGTGGATGTTGAGGCCGTGGCCGAAGAACAGCGCGTTGCCGTCCTCCAGGTTCGGCTCGATATCATCTGTAAAGATCGCCGCCTGGGAGGTATCCGGCGCCAGCAGCATGATGACATCAGCCCACTTGGCGGCCTCAGCGTTGCTGAAAACCTTGAAGCCAGCCTCCTCTGCCTTCTCGCGGGACTTCGAGCCCTCGCGCAGGCCGATGGCGACCTCAACGCCGGAATCACGCAGGTTCATAGCGTGGGCGTGGCCCTGGGAGCCGTAGCCGATGATGGCGACCTTGCGGCCCTGGATGATGGTCAGGTCTGCATCAGATTCGTACAGAGTCTCAATAGCCATGTTTGATGTTCCTTTTCTTTTGGGTTAGTTCGCACTACGCATCCAGTAGTGACTCGGCCTATTGAATTTGTATCACACCTTGGGACAGTTTGCCCACCTTGTGGGATTTCATTTCGTCGGTGCCATTGCTTTCGGGCCGCGCCCCAGTGCGACGTTGCCAGATTGCACCAGCTCGCGGATACCGAAGGGCTCGAGGACGTCGAGAAGCGCCTGCAGCTTGCCCGGGGTACCGGTGGCCTCCACGACCACGGACTCCGGCGACACATCCACGATGCGTGCGCGGAAGATGTTCACTGCATCGACCACCTGAGGGCGGTTAGAGTTATCCGCGGCTACCTTCACCAGCATGATGGAGCGGGCAATCGTGTTTTCCTCCTCCAGCTCCACCACCTTGAGCACCGGGACGATTTTGTTGAGCTGCTTCGTCACCTGCTCGATGATGACCTCGGAGGCATCCACGACGATGGTCAGACGGTTAATGCCTTCCGTCTCGGTCCGAGCAGACACCAACGAGATGAGGTTGTAGCCGCGGCGGGTGAACATGCCGGTCACACGGGAGATGATGCCCTCAATATCCTGAACCCGAACGGAGAGGATGTGTCGGGTGATGTCGTCTTTAGCCATTGTTTTCGGCCTCCTCGAGAGATTCGTGGATGTCGGCCGGTTCCTCGGCCGCGGACTCATTGTCATCAAACAGCGGGCGCAGGCCCAGGGCGTACTGGATCTCCTCATTGGAGGCACCGCCACCAATCATTGGCCACACCTGGGCATCCTGGCCCACGATGAAGTCAATAACCACTGGGCGGTCATTAATTGAGCGCGCACGCTCAATCGCGGGGCCGATCTCTTCTGCTGTGGTGACGCGAATGGACTCGCAGCCCAAGGCTTCGCTGAGCTTGACGAAGTCCGGTACATACTCGTCGTGCTCGCGCAGCTTGGTGTGGGAGTACTTGTTGTCATAGAAGAGCGTCTGCCACTGGCGCACCATGCCCAGGTTGCCGTTATTAATCACGGCAACCTTGATGGGAAAGCCTTCCACGGCCGCGGTGGTCAGCTCCTGGTTCGTCATCTGGAAGCAGCCATCGCCATCGATAGCCCAGACCTCTCGCTCCGGGCAGGCAGCCTTAGCCCCCAGCGCCGCGGGCACGGCGTAGCCCATCGTGCCGGCGCCACCGGAGTTGATCCAGCTGCGGGGGTGCTCAAAGTCGAGGAACTGCGCCGACCACATCTGGTGCTGGCCCACGCCCGCACAGTAGATAGCCTCCGGGCCAACGATGGAGCTGAGTTTTTGGATCACCTCTTGCGGGTTGAGCAGGCCATCTGACGTCGGCTCAAAGCCGCGCGGGAAGCGGCGCTGCATGTTCTCCAAATACTCCATCCACGGACCAATTCGCGGGGCATCCAGCTCCGCATCATTGGCATAAGCCTTGGTCAGTCGCAAAAGCACCTCGCGGGCATCGCCCACGATGGGAACAGCCACCTCGCGGATTTTGCCGATTTCCGCCGGGTCAATGTCGGCATGGATCACCTCGGCGTGGGGAGCAAAGGTGTCCGTATCACCGGTCACGCGGTCGTCGAAGCGTGCGCCCACGGCGATGATAAGGTCCGCGCGCTGCAGGGCCGCCACCGCGGGAACGGTACCGTGCATGCCGGGCATACCCATGTGCTGCGGGTGATTATCCGGGAAGGCACCGAGAGCCATGAGCGTGGTCACCACAGGGATTCCGGTCAGCTCCGCGAACTCGCGCAGCTCGCGGGAGGCCTCGGCCTTGATGACGCCGCCGCCAACGTAGAGCACCGGACGCTCGGCGCGCGCAATGCGCTGAACGGCCTGGGTAATCTGGCGCGGATGCGGAGTAGTCGTGGGCTTGTACCCCGGTAGCTCCGGCATCTTTGGGCCCGAATATTCCATATAAGCGTTCTGCACGTCCTTCGGAATATCCACGAGCACAGGCCCAGGGCGCCCAGTGGCGGCCAAATGGAAGGCGGCCGCGATCGCCCCGGGGATATCTTCTGCCTTGGTGACGATGAAGTTGTGCTTCGTAATCGGCATCGTCACGCCACGGATATCAGCCTCTTGGAAGGCATCGGTGCCCAGCAGGGAGCTGCCCACCTGGCCCGTGATTGCCACGACGGGAATCGAGTCCAGGTTGGCGTCAGCCAACGGGGTCACCAGGTTGGTCGCACCCGGGCCGGAGGTAGCAATCATGACGCCGACCTTTCCGGATGCTTGGGCGTAGCCTTCGGCTGCATGGCCGGCCCCCTGCTCGTGGCGGGTGAGCACGTGGCGCAGCTTCGTGGATTCAAAGAGGGCGTCGTACAGCGGAAGCACGGCGCCACCCGGAATGCCGAAGACAAGCTCGGTGCCGAGATCTTCGAGGGTGCGGACAATGGCGTGTGCGCCCGTGATGCGCTCGGGCGCCCGCTGTGGCGGTGTGGAAGCTGTCACGGTTGATGTGCTCCTTCAGTGGGGTGGGTGGTGAAGAGATCATCCAACGAGTAACGCCCCCGTCTTTCCTTCCTGGGTGTGAAGGTAACGGGGGCGCTTGCTGGTCGACGTCACTTGCGGACTCGCTACGGCTCGCGCCGCCCGGGTACTACTACGAGGTGAAGTCGAATAATGATCATGGGACAAACTGTACACTGATAGAAACACCACCGCTGGCATTTACCCCCATTTTTGGGATCTTTTTCTCATTTTGCGAGATTGCACAGGTGGGGCGGTTCGCCACCGCGCCGCACAGTCAATTACGATGGCCCACTATGACGTCCTCACATCCGCAGAACGCATCAACTCGTGCCGAACACCCCACGGCCGAAACGTTCAAGCCCACCCGCGAACACCTCCTCGGCATTGGCATCCTCGCCGCCATTGCATTTCTCAGCATTGGCTGGGCCCCGAAGTACCTCTTCTGGGTACTCATCTTCCCAGTGCTGGCCATCTGGTGGGTTCTACGCGCACGCACCACCGTCGACGGCAAGGGCATCCACATCACCTATGGCTTCCGCGGCCCCAAGAACATCGAGTGGGGCAACTTCAAGGGAATCGGCTTCCAGCGCTCGCGGGCCTACGCCCGCACCACAAGCGGCAACAACTTCAACCTGCCGGGAGTGACCTTCAACTCCCTCCCCCGCCTTGCCGCCGCTTCCAATGGGCGCATCCCCGACGCATTGACTGCAGGCCGCAACGCCGCCGACGACAAGGTCATCATCGTCCACCGCGATGGCCAGCAAGTCCTCCTCACCAAGGAGGAATACGCCGAGTACCTCAAGAAACACCCCGAATTAAAGGATTAACCATGTACCCGCTCCGCTCCAAAGTCACGACTGTTGGCCGCCAGGCATCCGGTGCGCGCGCACTATGGCGCGCTACCGGCTCCAAGGAGAGTGACTTTGGCAAGCCAATCGTCGCTATTGCCAACTCCTTTACCCAGTTCGTCCCCGGCCACGTCCACCTCAAGAACGTCGGTGACATCGTGGCCGATGCCGTGCGCGAAGCCGGCGGTGTGCCCAAGGAATTCAACACCATTGCCGTCGACGATGGCATCGCCATGGGCCACGGCGGCATGCTGTACTCCCTGCCTTCACGCGAAATCATCTCCGATTCCATCGAGTACATGGTCAACGCCCACACTGCCGACGCCCTAGTGTGCATCTCCAACTGCGACAAGATCACCCCGGGTATGTTGAACGCCGCACTGCGCCTCAACATCCCCACCATCTTCGTCTCCGGCGGCCCGATGGAGGCCGGCAAGGCCGTTGTTGTCGATGGCGTGGCGCACGCGCCGACGGATCTGATTACGGCGATCACGGCGTCGGCAAGCGATGCCGTCTCCGACAAAGGCCTGGCCCAGGTGGAGGAATCCGCCTGCCCCACCTGTGGCTCCTGCTCCGGCATGTTTACCGCCAACTCCATGAACTGTCTCACTGAGGCGCTCGGCTTGGCTCTTCCAGGCAACGGAACCACGCTGGCTACCCACAGCGCACGCCGCGAGCTCTTCGAACAAGCCGGCCGCACCATCGTCGAGATGTGCCAGCGCTACTACGGCGAAGAAGACGACGCTGTCCTCCCCCGCTCGATTGCAACCAAGGAAGCTTTCACCAACGCCATGGCACTGGACATGGCCATGGGTGGCTCCACCAACACCATCCTCCACACGCTGGCCGCCGCACAGGAGGGCGAGGTGGACTTCACGCTGGAGGACATCAACGAGATTTCCTACCGCGTGCCCTGTTTGTCCAAGGTGGCGCCCAACGGCACCTACCACATCGAGGACGTGCACCGCGCCGGCGGCATCCCCGCCATTCTGGGCGAGCTGCGCCGCGCCGGCCACTTGAACCTCAAGGTCCATACCGCCCTCTACGACAACGCCGAGGAGTGGCTCGACGAGTGGGATATCCGCGGCGGCAAGGCTACCGACGCTGCCCGCGAGCTCTTCTTCGCCGCCCCCGGCGGCGTGCGCACTACCGAGCCTTTCAGCCAGTCCAACCGCTGGGATGAGCTGGATACTGACGCTTCCAATGGCTGCATCCACGACGCCGAGCATGCCTTCTCCTCCGACGGCGGCCTCGTTGTCCTGCGCGGCAACCTCGCCCCCAACGGAGCCATCGTCAAGGCCGCCGGCGTTGAAGAGGAACTGTGGACCTTTACCGGCCCAGCCCGCGTGGTGGAATCCCAGGAAGAGGCCGTGTCCATCATCCTGAAAAAGGAGGTCCAGCCTGGCGATGTCATCGTCATCCGCTACGAGGGCCCCGCGGGCGGTCCCGGCATGCAGGAGATGCTGCACCCGACCTCCTTCCTCAAGGGTTCCGGTTTGGGCAAGGCCTGCGCCTTGATTACCGATGGCCGCTTCTCCGGCGGCACCTCCGGCCTGTCCATCGGACACATCTCCCCCGAGGCTGCCCACGGCGGCCTCATCGGCCTAGTGGAAAACGGTGACCCCATCACCATCAACATCCGCGAGCGCCAGCTCACTCTCGATGTAGACGAAGAAGTCTTGGAACGCCGCCGCGCCACCGAGGAGCAACGCGAGAAGCCCTGGACGCCGAAGGACCGCAACCGCCCGGTCACCAAGGCCCTGCGTGCCTATGCCAACATGGCCACGTCCGCTGACCGTGGTGCGGTGCGCGTGGTGGATGGTTACGTCAATTAGAGTATGGGGCGATGAATTTCGCCACTAACGCCGCAAGGCGCACACTCCTGACCGCCGCCGGGCTCATCATTGGCCTGGTGGGCGTCATACGCCATGTTCTCCACACGGACTACCCTGTGGACATGATCATTTACCGTGAGGGCGTCCGCGCCTTCATGGAGGGCCGCTCGGTCTACTCGGAGCCCATGTACGCTGGGGATTTGGCACTCCCCTTTATCTACCCGCCCTTCGGGGCACTGGTCATGGTGCCGCTGACAGCCTTTGACTGGATGAGCGACGCCCTTGCGGGCGATATCATGATCGTCCTCTCGGATGCGCTGATCTTCGCCTGCCTCTACGCGATCTTCCGTGCACTCAAGGTGCCTCACCTGTGGCCCACCGTGGCGTTCGCGTGGGCCGCGGCCATGTTCTTTGAACCCATCCGCCTCAACAACGGTTTTGCGCAAATCAACATCGTCATCATGGCGCTGGTCATCTTCGATCTCGTCCCCCGCAAGCGCAAGCTCCCGCAAGGCTGGCTGATAGGCCTCGCGGCAGCCATCAAGATCACTCCCTTGGCCATGCTGCTCTACTTCCTGCTGCGCCGCGAGTGGAAGCCAATCCTCACGGCCTTCGCCTCCACTGTCGTGGCTACGCTGTTGGCCGCAGCCTACCGCTGGGAAGCCTTCGTCGAGTTCTTCACCTCGAAGCTTCTCGATATGGGCTCGGGCGCGGATTTCGGCGTAGCTACGAACTATCAGTCCAACTCCTCGCTCAAGGGCGTCATCCAGCGTCTCTTCACATCCCAGGAGGCGATGGACAACCACGGCATGCTCATCAACGTGCTGTGGCTTCTCGCGGCGCTCACAGTCATCGGGCTCGGCTCAGCACTCATCCTGGCGCAGATGCGGCACGGCTTGCTTGTCGACGCCCACCTCACCACTGCCACCACCATGCTGCTCATCTCCCCCGTGTCGTGGTCCCACCACTGGGTGTGGCTGTCGCTCATCGTCCCCGTTCTGGTCTACCGCGCATGGTCTTGGCGGAATTCCACCTGGGTCGCCGGTAGCTTGCTGGCTGTGCTGGCCGCCTGGGTGGGCATGCTGCTCACCGTTCCGCCGAAGTGGTGGTTTGGTGACAGCATCGATGTCCACGCGATGCCGCTGTATCAGAAGTTCTTGGTCGATGACTTCGTGTGGCTAGCACTCCTCAGCTGGATTCTATACGCCATCTGCCTCAAGGTTAAGGGCACTCAATCCGACAAGCCCCATGTTGCACTCGCTGCGGCCCAAACCACCTAAGCCCCGAAACGCAAAACTGCCCGTTCTGCCAAAGTTATGCGCCGCGCCTGCGGCGGGCTCAGGTGGTGAATGCATCTATACAGCTAGGAGGTTGTGTAGATGTTAGGCGATAGAAAGCTACGTGAGCGGTATGTGCAGGCGTATCTGCATGATGCGCGTCCGATGTAGGTGATCCTCAAGGAGTTGGGGGGCTCGAAGGCTACGGCGAAGGTGTGGCGCCAGGCTGAGGGCCTTAGCCGTGGCAAGCGCCGTCGGAGCCTGAATGAGGATAAGTACAAAGATCAATACCAAAAGATCATTGCTCTTGTAGAAAGCGGCCAGTCTGCGTATAGCGCACTGAAAGAGACAGGTTTCCCACAGACCGCTTACCGATACCTTGCGCGAGACGGTATTGAACTCGCCAACAACAGTCGCGGTGGAGCCATACAAATTGAGCGGGATCGCATTGCTAAAGCTTTGAAACTTGTTAATGCTGGCAAAAGCTATAAGGAAGTCGGCCAGGTAGTTGATCACTGCGCTGACACTGTGAAAACGTGGCACCATAATCGCATGTCTGGGCGTTTGGTGCTCAATGATCATCCCACCGAATCCGAATCGAAGGTAGGACGCGGAAAACGTCTTATCCGCCATAACCGAATAGCGATGGCCTATCTGCTGAAGTAGGGCCATTCTCATCGTGAGATTGCAGCCCAGCTTGGCCGGAATCAGTCGACGATTAGCAGGGAAATCGCCCGTGGGATGACTGAGCATGGCTACGATGCCCTCGTGGCGCAAAACCGTGCTGTAGACCGTTTAGCCAGGCCTAAACCCCGTAAACTCGATACCAACCCGCAGTTGCGGGCCTTTGTCATCGAGGGGTTGAACACGAAGTGGTCACCTTCCCCTTGGCTGCTGAGCCCTGCCCCTAGGAACAAAAATCGGGGCACTTCACTTCTGCTCTGAACCAGTGCGCCCTCTGGGCTAGAATTGGACTGCTATCTACACTTTCCTAGGAGAAGGGGGTTATGTTAATGAGACGCATGATGGCGCGGATAGGGTTCACTAGTATTGTCTCCCTATTACTCTCCTCTTGTAGTTTTGATGACCCATTGGCTTCTCATCTCGCGTCCCTAGGACGATCGGGACATGCAATCCCCGTTACTGAGTCCATCACACTGGAGGAACTCTACGGACCAGAGTGGACTGAGTTTTCGCTCGTGTGCCCATACACTCCGTATCAAACAGTCAAAGAAACACTTATGGCAGATGATCCCCCTGTTCCAGAACACGGCTTCTCCGATCATGAAAACTTCCTCTTTCTTAGAGGAAAGGGCGACAGCGAACAATGGGTGAAGTTCTCTCGAAAGGCTCTCGATCTGTGTTCTCCATCAAGTCCGCCTTCTTTAACCATGGAGTCAACGACAGTTGCTCTCAGTTTTTCTCTGGATAATCCGGGTAGTGCTTGGATTCTAACCGGCTTGAACAAGTAGTCATATGGGCTCGCTGCTTGATGTGCATGATTCCGCCACGACTGTCGATAAGTTAATCGAGATGTTTACCGGAAAAAATACGCAACATCACCAAAACACTGACCTGGGACCAAGGTGTGGAACTAGCCCAAGTAGACAGGCTGAGCATCGAACCTGAGCTCGCAGTCTACTTCTGCGATCCACACTCACCCTGGCAGCGTCCTACCAACGAAAACACCAACGGGCTAGTCCGAGACTTCCTACCCAAAGGAAGCGACTTTAGTACCCTGACCGATAAGGGCGTTCAACACATTCAAGACCTACTCAACGGGCGCCCCAGAAAAGTCCTCAACTGGTACACACCAGAAGAGAAAATCCAAGAACTATTCAAGTGATGCATCCACCACTTGAAACCGCCTGCGGCGGGCGGGAAAACTTTGGCAACATTGGCACCTCAGCGACGCCATACCATGCGCCCAACTCAACCCTCAGCTAAATCCTTGAGTGCTGCCAAGTGACCGTCGAAGGCGATCTTGCCTTGCTCAGTCAAGGCGACCCACACCGAGTCCTTAGCACGGCTGGTGCCGTATTCGCGGAAACGAGTCACGTAACCGGCTTGTTCTAGCACTCCGAGCTGCTTGGACAGGGAGGCGTCGGAAAGCTCCGTGCGATCGCGCAACACGGCGAATTTCATCTCACGGTTGACCTCCCCACCCTGTCTGGCGCCGAAGGCATTGAGCGTGGCGCAAATCTTAAAGCGGTTGAGCGGGTGGATGATCGGATCGAGCTCACTCATCGCGGCATCCTATTCAGCGCACCGGTGTGCAACGTCCAAAAGACCGACAGACTGCACAGCACACCTGCGATGCACGAGGCAATAACGTGTCCTTCAACGAAAGGGTTGAAGAGCGCCGGCAGAATCATGAATCCCAGTCCTGCGTAGAAGCGCCAGGTCACATTCCTGGAGGCGTGCGGATCAACCTTCTGGCGCATCGAATCCCTCACCCCCGTGCGGTAAAAGAAGGCAAGACTCGCCAATAGCCCAAGTACAAAAAGCAGTCCGCCAACAAGGACGAGAGGATGAACGTCATCCTTGATCCACATGTAGGCAAACCACACGCCGTATGCAGCCGATACGAACAGGCTCACCCAGATGGGCGGCCGCTTCGCTGCGGCTATCTGTTGTTGCTCCTCAAATGCGAGTGCGTCACGGACATCCTGATCAGACAAAACTAAAGCTCCCCTCCTGCGGCACCAAAGTCATTGTTTTCCATCACGGAAACCAACTTACTTTACGCAATGGAAAACAACAACAGTTGGTGTATAACTGCAGGCTGGGAGCTTAAGTAGGCGCTAAAACTCTTAGCTCAACGGGTTAACGCCAGCGCCAAACCACCAGATAGCCACGAGCGCGGCTACGCCAATGACGACGAAGACCCACGAGGTTGCCAGCGGGCGGCGGGTCCAGGAGCGATTGAAGTCAAGGGAGATGAATCCCGGGCCGGTGAACTGCAGGGCCACTGCGATAACAAAGAGCACCAAACCCAGCCAGACGCTCTCATTCCAAGCAAAGACATCCAACCCGGCACCGGAGGCGTTGAGGCCGTGAATAGCGGAGAAGCCCGTGACGATGAGGCCGAACATGGCCGCCAGCGGTGTAACTAGACCCAGAAGCAGGAAGGCGCCGGCAATGAGCTGGACGGTGGGCACGCCGATGGCCAAGGCCGCCGCCATGGAGTACTCACCGAACTCGTTCTCCAAGCCTGACAGCCCCTCGTTGCCGCCGAGCTTGAAGAAGGTCGAAGCACCCGCCACGAGCAGGTAAACGCTGAGCGCCAGGCGCACGAAAAGCAGACCAAAGTCAATGGTGCCTCGGCGAGCCGACGAGTGTTTTTCTTCTACAGCCTCCGCCTCGGTTGCGGTGACTGGCTCAGCCGCAGGGTCAGCCACGGCAACGGCGCTGGGCTCTTCATCAGCCTCAGCCACTGGCATTGCAGTCGTTTCCGTTTCGGTTCCTGCCGTCGCCTTCGCGCGTGGGAAAGCAGTAGTTTCAGCATCAGCGGCAGAGCTGTCGAAAGACAGGGATTCCTTGGAGGCGCTATCAAAGGTTTCGGTCTTCGCCTCGGGTTCGGCCTCAACGGCGGGCTCTTCAGTCTTCTTTGGCTTGATCACCTGCGGCTCGGCGCGCCCCGGGCGCTGGAAGAGGCTGCTCTTCTTCGGCTTTTCGGCCGCAGCTTCCGCGGGGGTGCTGTCCTTCACGGAGTCTTTGCCCGTGTAGGTCGGGATATCGTCATCAAAGTTGGTGGCTTTATCAGGAGTTTTATCGCTCATACCTCCAACTTAAGGCAGCACAGGACCCTTATGGTGCATCTTTACCGGCGCGGCGCGAAGCTAAAACCGCATGGCCAGCGTTTAAGACGTCTTCGGTGAGGTCGGCAAGCAACTCCGACTCCAGCCGCCAGCGTTGCCAGTAGAGGTCGATGTCGAGCGGGAAGTCGTCGAGAAGCACCAGCTCCCCGGACTCCAGCAATGGCTGGGCCTGCAGGCGTGGCACCAAACCCCAGCCCAGCCCGTAGCGCACGGCCTCCACATAGGACTCCGAGGAGGGAATCTGAGATACCCGTGCGCGCAGGACGTGGGAGTCGATGAAGCGCTCACGCATGGCGTCATCCAACGTGGCGTCGTTCGGCCCGAAGCCCACGATCGGCAGCGTCTCCCAGTCCTCGAAGGTCTCCGCCAGCTCCGGCGCGGCGACGGCAAAATAGCGCATGGTGCCGAGATACGTGGATTCGCAGCCAGAGACTGGCGTTTGCTCGCGAGTCACAGCTCCCAGAACGTCACCGCGGCGCAGCATTGCGAGCGTACGGGCCTCATCCTCGATGCGGATACGCAGCGCCGCGGCACCGCGCTCAGCGGTGCGCTGGATTACGGGACGAAACCACGTGGCCAGGGAATCCGAGTTAATGGCAACAGTCAGTGGCACGCGGGACAACCGCTCGGTAAGCCGCGCATCCGCTTCCGCCTGGACCAGCGCCATGCGTCGTGCGGCTTGGGCGACGATCTCCCCCGCCTCAGTCACGGTGACGGGGGTCCCGCGGCGCAGGAGTATGCGGCCCGTCGATACCTCCAGTGCCTTGATGCGCTGGCTCACGGCCGAGGGAGTGATTCCCAACACAGCCGCGGCACCCTCGAAGGAACCTTCATCGATGATGGCCAGCAGTGCTTCGGTATGCAGCGGGTTCATGAAGCAATATTAAACCAGATGTAGAACATTTAACTGGACTTCATATGTCGATATACGCACACTAGAAGCCATGTCAGTATTGCTCGCAGGATTTGCGCTGGGCCTGTCCCTCATCATCGCCATCGGACCGCAGAATGCCTACATCATCAAGATGGGTATTAAACGCGACCATGTCGGCCCCATCCTGTTGGCATGCTTGCTTTCCGACGTCATCTTGATCACCGGCGGCACCGCCGGCGTCGGCGTCCTTGTGGAGCGCTTCCCCACCGCGCTCGTCGTGGTGAAGTACCTCGGCGCGGCCTACCTCATCTACTTCGGCTTCACGTGCTTCCGCGATGCCTTCAAGAAGGATCAGGAAGCGCTTGTCATTGAGGAAACCGCACCGGTGGCCCAAGTGGTTGATGAGAATTCGGGTTCCTCTGGGACACCGGGGAACTCAGTGCTTACGAAGATCCGCCCCCGCATGCGCTCGAAATCCTGGGTCAAGCCCGTCCTCGGTGCGTTGGCGCTGACGTGGCTTAACCCCCTGGCCTACGTCGACGCGCTAGTCATGCTGGGCTCCATTGCAAACCAATATGGCGACCAGCGCTGGGTGTTCGCGGCAGGCGCCATCATGGCCAGCGCAGTGTGGTTCCCCTCCCTAGGCTTTGGCGCCTACAAGTTCTCCCACGTGCTGGCCAAGCCGACGACGTGGCGCGTAGTCAACATCGTCATCGGCTGCGTCATGATTGCACTAACGGCGAAGCTGTTGCTCCACTAATTTTTCTGTGAGTCCTCGGGGAGTTCTTCATCCTCGGCGGGATCTCCCACCGCGCCGGTTTCTTCCACCCAGGCCTTGATCTCTTCGTCGCTGCGGTCCTGCTCCACGGCGTCGCGCTCGGTGTAGTAGGAGTGATCGTTGCGGTTTTCCTCCCACTCTTCCTTGTCGAAGTCGAGCTCCTCGTCCGAATCCAGCTCATCGACCACATCGGAGACGAGATCCTCAAAAAGGGCTTCATCGTCCATGTTGGAATCAGCGATCTGCTGACCAATCTCATCGTCGTAACGCGCTGCGTCATATTCCGAATCGGGATGCAGCTTCAGGTGAAGCAGGGCGCGGATGCGCTCGCGGCGCAAGCCTTCATCCTTGATCTTGCCCAAGGAGCGCAGCCATCCAACCACCAGGATGACGACGAGGACGATGCCCATGTAGCCCAGAACCGGGTACACATACTGCATGAGCGCCTTGAAGCCGGCGAAGGAAACCGCGAAACCTGCAAGGCAGCCGGCGATAAAGATGATGCGGTACTTGGACTCGTTGCCGGAGGACAAACGCTTACCCAGCGCATAGAACATGCCGATGGCCGTATTAAAGATCATCAGGTAGATGATGACTGCCATGATGACGCCAAGGACTGGGTGAACGTTGTCCACCAGGGTCAGCATCGGAATATCTGAATCGCCCACATTCTCCGCGTTCATCAGCAAGGAGAAACCAGCAATGGCCATGAGCACCGCGTAGACCGCGCCGCCTACAATGCCACCGACACCAGCCTCACGCGGGCTGATGTTATCGCCACCGATCACCAAGGACATCGATACAGCCAGAATGAGGGCGAGGCCGTTGTAGTTCAGCGCGGATACGAGCCAGAACGGAATCGGGGACTCGATCGCTTCAGAGGCACTAATGGCCGCATCAACGTTCTCCGGCATGTGCAGCAAGGTATAGGTGCCCACGAAAAGAACGGCGATGATGATGGTCGGGGTCAAAAGGCCGATAACTTGGGAGACCTTGTCTACGTCGAACATACCCGTAACCATGACAAGCACGAGCATGAGCAGCGAGCCTACCCAAGCCGGCCAGCCGAACTGCTGTTGCATGTTGGAACCGGCACCCGCCAGCATGACGAAGCCCACCGCAAATAGCGTGAGGATTACCGCGACATCCAGAATGCGCGAAATGATCGGGTGGGTGATGTTCCTGAACACCTGGTTGTGCTCGCTGGCGTGGAAGTAGCTTCCCAGTTGGAGGAAGACTGTACCGGCAAGGGTCATGACCAAACCGGCAACCAGGATTCCCCACATGCCGGGAATACCGAAGGACGTAAAGTACTGGACAACTTCCTGTCCCGTGGCAAAGCCCGCACCCACGAGCAAGCCAATGAAGGACAAAGCGATGCCTACGACGTTTTTATAAGACACGTTTTCCTATCTGTTTTCTAGTTTCTTCTCTTTATGCTTTATGACTAGCGCATAAAAACGCGCCATACCTTTGATGAAGTACGGCGGCACACTACTACCACGGTACTCCATCATGACAGGAAAACATGTGTGCGGCCATGGAGAGCTTGCTCCAATGGCCGCTAAAGCATGAGGCGGCTCACCTCTTAATGCTCGGCAAACGTAGCGGTATCAATGACGAATCGGAACTTCACATCACCCGCAACGACGCGCTCATAGGCGGCATCGACGTCATCGACGCCGACCTTCTCAATGACCGCTCCCAGGCCGTGCTCGGCACAAAAGTCCAGCATTTCCTGGGTTTCGGCGATCCCGCCAATGTTGTTGCCGGTGAGCACCTTGCCGCCGCCTACCAGGCGGTTGAGGCGCAATGGCAGGGCCTCCGGCGGCAGCCCCACGACAGACATGATGCCGCGCGGCTTGAGCATCCGCAGGTAGTCCTCGAGGTTGTACTCGGCGGAAATCGTGGAGAGGATGAAGTCGAACTCCCCGCGGTGGTTTTTGAAAAAGTCCTCTTCTTCGGTGGTGGCGAGCGTACGGTTCGCGCCCAGCTTCGCGGCCTCCTCAGCCTTGCGCGAGGTGCGTGAGATGACAGTGACATCCGCCCCCTTGGCAGCGGCAATCTGTACGCCCATGTGCCCCAAACCGCCGAGGCCCACGACGGCCACCTTCTGCCCTTCCTTGACGTCCCAGCGAGCCAGCGGAGAGTAGGTGGTAATTCCGGCACACAGCAAGGGCGCGGCGACATCGAAGTCAAGGGCATCCGGAATACGCAGGACGAAATCCTGGTTCACCACGACCTTCTCCGCATAACCACCTTGGGTAATCGTTCCGTCGACGTCGGTGGAATTATAGGTGCCCACACCACCATTAAGGCAGTTCTGCTCCATTCCAGCTTGGCACTGCTCGCACTCGCCGCAAGAATTCACCAGGCAGCCCACGCCGACGCGGTCCCCCACCTGGAACTTGGTGACGTCCTCCCCCACGGCGGAAACAACGCCGGCGATCTCATGGCCGACGGTCAGCGGGAAGTGCGCCTCACCCCACTCATTGCGGATGGTGTGGATGTCCGAGTGGCAGATGCCCGCGGCCTTGATGTCGATGACGACGTCATCGGCGCGCGGGTCACGACGCTGGATGGTCACAACCTTAAAAGGTTCGTTTGGGCCTGTCTTTTGGAGTGCTTTAGCAGAAATAGTCATGGCGACCACGGTACCCCGCAGCCGCCTGACCTCGCCTAATGGAAATTTATACCAACTAAGAGAGCTTCTTCGCGATCAGCTTATTGACCTGCCCCGGGTCAGCCTTACCCTGGGTAGCCTTCATGACCGCGCCAACGATGGCGCCGGTGACCTTCTTGTTGCCAGCCTTGTACTTCTCCACGATGTCCGGGTTGGCTGCCAGGGCATCATCAACGGCCTTCTCGATTGCGCCGTCATCGCGCACGACCTCGAGTCCGCGCTTGGCGACGACCTCGTCGACATCCCCCTCGCCTTCGAGGACGCCGTCGACCGCCTTGCGAGCAAGCTTGGTAGTCAGCTTACCTTCCTTGACCAACTTAACCACGCGCGCGACCTGAGCAGGGGTGATGTCGAGAGCGCTCAGCTCGACGCCGGCCTCATTGGCCTTACCGGTCAGGTAAGAAACCCACCAAGAGCGGGCCTCATCCGGGCTGGTTCCGGCTTCCACGGTTTCGATGATGAGGTCGAGCGCCCCGGCATTGACCAGGTCACGCATCTCCTCGTCCTTGAGGCCCCATTCTTCCTGGATGCGTGCGCGGCGAATCCACGGCATCTCCGGCAAGGTTTGGCGGATCTCTTCTACCCACTCGCGGGAAACGATCACCGGCGGCAGGTCCGGGTCGTTGAAGTAGCGGTAGTCCTCTGCGGTCTCTTTCGGGCGGCCCTTCGAGGTCGAGCCATCCGTTTCCTGGTAGTGGCGGGTTTCTTGGACGATCTCTCCGCCGTCGACAAGCACCTGTGCCTGGCGCTGCATCTCAAAACGCACCGCCTGCTCCACCGAGCGCAGGGAGTTGATGTTCTTGGTCTCGGTACGGGTGCCGAACTCCTCTTGGCCCACCGGGCGCAGAGACACATTGGAGTCCACGCGCATCGAACCTTGATCCATGCGGGCATCGGAAACGCCCAGCGCTGCGACGAGCTCGCGCAGCGCGGACACATAGGCACGGGCGACCTCGGGGGCACGCTCGCCGGCGCCGATAATCGGCTTGGTCACGATCTCGATGAGCGGGATGCCCGCGCGGTTACAATCCACCAGCGAGGATGTAGCACCGTGGATGCGGCCATCGGCGCCACCCAAGTGGGTGAGCTTTCCAGTGTCCTCTTCCATGTGCGCGCGCTCAATTTCCACGCGCCACTCGGTGCCGTCATCGAGGACGACGTCAAGGTAGCCGTCGTAGGCAATCGGCTCATCGTACTGGGAAATCTGGTAGTTCTTCGGCTGATCCGGGTAGAAGTAATTCTTGCGGGCAAAGCGCGACGATTCCGCAATCTTGCAGTTCAGCGCTAGACCGATCTTGATGGCGCCTTCCACGCCCTTAGAATTCACTACGGGCAAGGCTCCCGGTAGACCGAGGGATACCGGGTCAACGTTAGAGTTGGGGGCTGCGTTGAAATTCGTGGGAGAGGTGGAGAACATCTTGGTCTCCGTGTTGAGCTCCACGTGAACTTCCATGCCCATTACGGGTTCGAACTTGTCCAGGACCTCGTCGTAGTCCATCAGGTCATACATCGCAGCAGTCATGCGTGCCATCTTAGTATGTCAACGCGACACCGTGCGCAACCGCCTAACCCAACAAGGTGATGCCGTGCGTAATAAGAATTTTGGCAATCATGGCCGCCGGATACACCATGGCATAGCCCAAGGACACACGCTGATCCGTGCTTGTCCGATTATTCACAAAAGCGAGAACTGCTGGTTGAGTCTGAGCCCCGGCCATAGCGCCCGCAGTCTTGGTAGCGCCCACGTGCAGAAAGTGGCGCATGACGAAGGCAAACCCGAATGCGACCAGCGTGGTGATGATGATCCCTAGAAGGAGAATCTTCCACCATGAACCGCCTGTAAAGGCACCGGCGATCTCCCCGCCCGCATTCGTTCCGGCCTGGGCCAAGAAGAGCAACAGGCCGAGCTCGGAAAGAATCGTATTGGCTGAGTGCGGCAGAGCGGTCACTGTGTTGCCGATTCGCCCAATGCGTGCCATGACCAACGCGACGATGAGAACACCGGCGGCGGCACCGAGATTGAAGGAAGATCCACCCGGAAGCGGAATATCGATATGTCCTACAAAGATGCCAAGGGCCAAGCCGAGGCCGAGGGATACGGGGTTGATATCCGTCAGGCCTTGCGAAGAATCCCCTAGAAAATTTGAAATCTCGCGCAGCGACTTCTTTGAGCCCACAACGCGCACGCGGTCACCCAGCTCCACGATGTGTTCGGGGATAGCGACCTGATCGTTATCCGCACGGCGAACACGCGAAATGCGCGCGCCCCACCGGTCAGACAGCTGGTTGTTCAGCTCCGCAATAGTCATGCCGGCCAAGCTGTGTTCGGAGATAGTAATGCGACGAAAGTCTAGCTCGTGGCGGTCGTCGTTGAGGATCTGCGGGGATTCACGACCAGCGCGCTCAATGATATTGTCCAGATCTTCCGGGGCACCGACGAGTGTGACCACATCACCGGGGTGCAACACATCGAAAAACTTCGGCAGGACGATGTCATTGCTGCCGACGCGCCGCAGTCGGGTCACCTGTACTTCCCCGTTGCCGATGTCTGCAATCTCCGCCACCGCGATTTCTCTCAAAATCTGCATGTGCTGGCGCGTGACGGGTGACAGGGTGTCGTCGTCATTACCGGCGTCGCGAAGCACGAGCACCGTGGCCGCGAGCATGCCGATGACGCCAAATAAGTAAGACACCGCGTAGCCCACGGTTGCTGCGCCGGGATCACCCGTCGCTTCCGACGCCGCCGCCAACGCGGGGGTATTCGTCACCGCACCGGCAAAAGTACCTGCGATGGTGGCATTCGATAGCCCAAAGACATAAGTACCCAACCCCCACGCGGCAAGCGCCGCGACGATGAAGACCCCGATCATCGATAGGACTGGGCCCGTCGCCGTTTTCAGCGACTTAAAGAAGGACACCCCAGAATTATTGCCAATGCCAAAGGCAAAGAGCACCAATCCGAGCATTCCCAGAATGGGAGGTACGGAGGCCTCCACACCAACGGCGGAGGCGGCGGCCGAAAAAGCAATACCGAGGAAGAGAACGGCGGCCGCCCCTAAGCTAATTCCCCGGGTTTTGATGCCGCCGAGCGCCATGCCGATGCCAATCAGCAAAAACACCAACAGGACCGGCTGCTCAGCAAGGAAAGCTAATACGCTTGTCATCGAAACCTTTATTAACTATGGGCGACCTTGTCGCGGCGTTTAACCGAAGAGGGCTTGCGCGTTGGCATAGCGCTTTGCCGGAACCACCTTCAGCTTGCCCACGGCATCCTCGAGCGGGACGAGATCGATGTTTTCACCGTGGAGGGCGACGCACATTCCGGACTGACCATTGTGCGCAGCGCGGGCGGCGTGGGTGCCGTAACGGGTTGCCAGGACGCGGTCATACGCCGTCGGCGTGCCGCCGCGCTGGATGTGGCCGAGGACGGTCGTGCGCACGTCGTAACCGGTGCGCTTCTTGATCTCATCGCCGATGACCTGACCAATTCCGTTGAAGGTCTGGTGACCAAACTGATCGACACCGCCCGCTTCGAAGTCCATGGTGCCTTCCTTGGGAAGTGCGCCTTCGGCGACGCAGATGATGCCATACTTCTCACCCATCTGGAAGCGGCGTTCCATCGCCTTGGTGATATCTGCGATATCGAATGGGACCTCGGGGATCACCGTGTAGTGCGCACCGCCAGCCATGCCTGCATGCAGCGCAATCCACCCAACGTGGCGGCCCATGACCTCCACGATGAGGATGCGGTTGTGGGACTCAGCAGTGGTGTGGAGGCGGTCAATCGCATCGGTGGCCACGGACACGGCCGTGTCGAAACCGAAGGTGTAGTCCGTTGCATTGACGTCGTTATCGATGGTCTTTGGCACGCCGACAACTGGGATACCGTTGTCAGAAAGCCACTTAGCACCCTTGAGAGTTCCCTCGCCGCCAATGGCGACGAGCGCATCAACCTCAGCATCGGCCATATTGGCCTTGATGGTGTCCAGCCCAGCCTTGAACTTGTCTGGGTGGAGGCGGCCAGTACCAAGGATGGTTCCGCCGCGAAGGAGGATGCGGTCAATTTCAGCGTCGTCATAAAGGTCACGGCGTCGGTCCTCCATCAGACCAACCCAGCCGTCCTCGTAGCCGACGACCGTATCGCCGAACTCGTTGGATGCGGTGCGAACGACCGCGCGGATAACAGCATTCAGACCGGGGCAATCACCACCGGATGTCAGTACAGCAAGACGCATGACATCCAATCTACTCGCTTCCCTATAGGCTCGCAGTTTCCACACCAGCGTGCAGGGTATCCCGGAAGAAGAGCGAAGCAATGCACCCGACGAAAAGGATCGCAACGATAGCGACCAGAGAGTCCGCCGCGCCGGCGACCTGCATGACTGCTGATACGCCGGCCACACCAATCACCGAACCCACCTGTCGCGATGTGTTATAGACACCGGAAGCAGCTCCCATGAGATGTGCATCAATATCGCGCATCGTCGTCGCGGCATTGGATCCCCAAATAAAGGACTGTCCCGCCCCCAAGGCCGCACATGGCAGGCTCAGCCACCACCCCGAAACACCCGCGTGCATGAGGAACCACAGCACGGCGAAAGTGGCAATCAAGATGCCGAATCCCGTGAGCGCTAGTAGTCGCGGATGCAGCCTATCTGCCAAAATGCCCGCTAGTGGTGACACGCACAAAGAAACCAGAGCCATCGGCGTAACGATCATTCCGGCATCTCCCGCCGATATCCCCTCATCGACCTGCAACCACATCATGATCGGAATCATCATCGACGCAGCCATAAAGCCCATGGACACGATGGCCACCGTGCCCACGGAGTAGTTACGGTCCTTAAACAACCCAAGCGGAACGAGCGCTGCCGCCCCACGGGATGATTGCAGGCGCACGAAGATAGCCATGCCGACAATTCCGGCGACGAGGAGGGTCCAAATCCACCACGGCCAGCCAGTCTCTGGCCCTTGTTGCACCGCAAAGACGAAGCAGGTCAACGCGACAAACGACGCCCCTACCGACACGAAATCAATCCTTCCGGTCGCCGTCGGCAAGGCAGGCACCCACAGGCCGGAAAGGACAATCGCTGCAATGACAATGGGAATGTGGATCCAAAAGACCGCCTGCCACCCAAACGCGGCTACGACGAAGCCTCCCACTAGCGGTCCAGCAAGAGTGGCCAGCGAACCCACCACGCCCCAGGCACCCAGCGCACGGCCGCGCCGCTCACGAGGGAAAACACGGTTGATCACCGCCATGGTCTGCGGCATCTGAATGGAGGCGCCTAGGCCTTGTAGCGACCGTGCGGCGATGAGAAACTCTACGGATGGCGCCAGCGCACAAAGCAGTGCACCAAGGCCAAAGAGTCCGTTGCCGAGCTGAAACATTCGCTTCTGCCCGTAAATATCCCCTAGCCTTCCAGTAAACAGGAGCGGCACGACCACGGCGAGCAAATAGATGGCGGAGACCCACAGCACCTGATTGACGTCGGCGTTGAACTCACGACGGACGTCGGGAAGCGCAACTGCAATCATGGATTGGTCGAGCAACGACATGAAGAAGCCGAGTGACAGCGCCGCCATGGCGAGCCAAGCTTGCTTTTCTGACGTGGGCGGTGCTGCGTGATTCATGGAGGGAAGTCTAGCCACCGTCCATGCAGGCGGCCTAAACTGAAGCGCATGGGAATGATTGACATCAAGAAACCACAGGACGTATCGACGGCCGCGACCGTCTCTCTGGGTCTCATTGGCGGTTGGCTCACAGCTCGGGAAACTGGAATCCGCCCGCTTGGCGGCGTAGTGCTCGCCGCCGCTGGCGTCTGGGCCGGACGCAGCTGGTGGGCCAAGACGAACCCAGCCACTACTGCCGGTCTGGCTGCTCTTTACACCGGCGCGTTTGGTCTCTCTCACCCGCTGGCTAAGAAGATTGGCTCCTGGCCGGCAGTCCTGGCCGTCACCGCCGCAAGCGCTGGTGCTGCCTACGCGCTTTCCGACGCCCAGTAGATCCCCACGCCCCACGTGCCGCCAACAACGCACGTGGGGTTTGATTGTTTTCTCCTCTTACCCCTACTGAACCCTATCGAACCTCCTGACTAACAGGGCGCCACTACCCCCGTTTATAGTAGCGACTTGACATTAATTTACCACTGACTATAGCCAAACAGGCCATGTAGTACTAGAATTACGGTTAGAACACAGCTTCTAAACCAGTATCTGTCTCGGGGGAGACTTCCATGACTACCACCGCCACGCACCCTTCAACCTCCTCTTCTTTCTTCTTCTCAACAACGAATCCGAATAATCCACACGCTATAGCCCGCGCCAAAGCACGCCGAGCCACCTATGACACCTGGCAGGCTGCTATGCCCAGCCTGCACGCCGATATCAACACCACCGCTTTAAGCTTGGTGGCTGCCTGGTCACTGCCCGAAGGCCACATGAAATCCGGACTGCGTGCCATCCACCGGCTTGATAGCCTGCCAAAAGTCAAAGCCATACAAGACACCCACTGCCTGCTGGACATTGAGTCCTTGATTGCTATTGACCAACCCATGTCGGCCCTGACAGCCCTGACGGATGAAACCCTGGATTTCATCGACACCATCCTGGCCGACTTCTTCACCCCCACCAAGGCGAATCAGGCTTTTCCTACCCGCAGCCAAATCAGGCGTAAAGTCCGCGACATCTGTAAAACCCTGGATGACTCCATCGCATATCGCGACACCCGCCCCAAAGACACCTACCGCTTCTCCTCCAACGGAACCTCTGCCTGGCTGGAACTCCAGGTTGAAGAAGACACCGGCATTAAACTCGATGCCTTCATCCACCAAACCGCCGCAAAAGAAGGAATCACTGTTGCTGAAGCAGTCATCAAACTCTTAAGCGGCGAGATACAACCACCAGCCACCGTAGTCTTACACACCTACCAAGCCTGCGATATCGACAATGCCCCAACCTTTATTGAAGGCTTCGGCTGGCGACAAGAGCCCATGCCGCATGATAAAACCCGGGACTTAACCGGCGAGGTAGCCGAAGCAGACGGCTACCAACCGGGCCTGATTATGCGCAAACACGTCGAAGGCCGCGACGGAACCTGCCGGGTCGGCGGATGTGAAGAGCCAGCCTTTCTTACCCAGCTTGACCACCGGCACAACTGGGCTGAAGGCGGGCCAACACATCCGAAGAACCTGGCATGCTTATGCCAAGGACACCACAACATGAAAACCGATGGCACCTTAAAATACCTGCTGGACCCCTACAGTGGGGATGTTATCTGGCTTTTCGCCGACGGTACCTGGACCATCAACGAAGCAGAAGGCCCCCTGGCACCCAAGCAAAAACGGTGGGCGCAAACAGTCGCCCAACACATCACCACCACCAGAAAACGCGTGCGCGAACAAGCCCAACACCTCAAACAAGAACTCGACGACTACGCACAACAACAAGCCCAAACCAAAGCCAACGCCGAAGCCGAAACCCAAACCAACACCGACAGCGGCGAGGACATCCCCTTCTAAAACCTGGGTCGTCGAATCAAACGACGAAAAAGGCGAAAATACCCGTCGATCCAAACAACGACGATGACGAAGAACAGGGGCCTAGCCCTCGTTGAATCAAACGACGACACCACACTCCAAACAACCGAAAGGACAAGAAGACAAGAACACACCCACGGTCGAAGAAAACGACGAAGACCGGCGGCCTCCCACGTTTCCGTGAACGGTCACCGGCTGAGGAGCACTACAAGGTGTAGTTCTGCGCGCTACTTTCGTCCTGCCTCGTAGGCGGCACCAACCTTGTACAGGCGGTCATCCTTGAACGCCGGAGCCATGATCTGCAGGCCGGTCGGCAGGTTGGTGTCAGATGCCAAGCCGGAGGGTACAGACATGCCGCACACGCCGGCAAGGTTTAGCGGCAGGGTGCAGAGGTCGAAGTTGTACATCTCCATCGGATCCTCAACCTTCTCCCCCAGCTTGAAGGCTGTGGTCGGCGTGGTCGGGGAAACAAGGACATCGACCTGTTCGAAAGCGCGCTCAAAGTCCTGTGCGATGAGGGTGCGCACACGCTGTGCTTGAAGGTAGTAGGCGTCGTAATATCCGACGGATAGCGCGTAGGTACCCAGCATGATGCGGCGCTTAACCTCAGGGCCGAAACCAGCAGCGCGGGACAGAGACATGACCTCTTCCGCGGAGTGGGTTCCGTCATCGCCCACGCGCAGGCCGTAGCGCATACCGTCGAAGCGGGCCAGGTTGGAAGAGACCTCACACGGCATGATGAGGTAGTACGCAGCCAGTGCGTCGTCGAAATGCGGGCAGTCGACCTCGATGATCTCCGCGCCCTGGTTCTTCAACTGCTCAACCGCGGCGTGGTAGGCCTCCATCACGCCCGGCTGCCAGCCGTCGCGCTCGAATTGCTTGATCAGGCCAACCTTGACGCCGGAAAGGTCGCCATTGGCGCCTTCCTTAGCGGCGGCGACTACCGGGGCAACCGGCTTATCCACGGAGGTGGCATCAAAGGAATCGTGTCCGGCAATGATCTCGTGCAGCAGTGCGGTATCGAGGACCGTGCGGGCAGTCGGACCTGCCTGGTCCAGAGAGCTTGCAGCTGCGATGAGGCCGTAACGCGACACCGTGCCGTACGTCGGCTTGACACCAACGGTGTTGGTCAGTGCAGCAGGCTGGCGGATCGAGCCACCAGTGTCAGTACCGATACCCAGCGGAGCCTGGCCCGAGGCAAGAGCCGCAGCAGTGCCGCCGCCGGAGCCGCCCGGGGTGCGCTCGGTGTCGTAGGGGTTGTGTGCAGGGCCATAAGCAGAGTTCTCATTGGAGGAGCCCATCGCGAACTCATCGAGGTTTGTCTTACCCAGAATCGGAATACCTGCCTCGCGCAGCTTGGTCACCAGAGTGGCGTCATAAGGTGACACCCAGCCCTCCAGCATTTTGGAGGCAGCGGTCGTGGGGGCGTCGGTAGTAACGAGGAGATCCTTGAGCGCCAGCGGCACGCCAGCCAAGGCAGAGGCGGGTTCTTCGCCGGCGTCGAGGGACTTATCGACGGCGTCGGCAGCCGCCAGTGCTTCCTCCGCGCCAACATGGAGGAAGGCGTTGAGCTCGCCATCGGTCTCCGCGATGCGATCCAAGAATGCCTGAGTAACTTCGCGGGAGGTGAGCTCACGGGAGTGAATCTTCTCAGCCAGCTCGGCGGCGGTCAGTGCGGTAATGCCCTCGGTGGGCGCAATGAATTGTGCCATTCTTATTCGTCTCCTCCACCCAGAATCTGCGGAACCATGAAGCGGTCATCTTCAGCTGCCGGCGCTTGGTCCAGGGCCTGCTCGGCAGTGAGGGTGCGCACAATAACGTCCTCACGCATTGGAGCATGTACGGAGTGCGGGTGCGACATTGGCTCCACACCTTCAGCCTCGACCTTGCCCACCGCGGACACCGAGTCCACGATTTCGTCGATCTGCGCGGCGAACTGCTTCAGTTCTTCCTCACTCAGGGCCAATCGCGACAGCTTTGCCAAGTGCGCGACCTCGTCACGCGAAATATCAGACACGCGAACTCCATCCTTTTATTCATTGAGACGGTTGATAGCTAAGCACCCATGGTACTGCACAGCTGTTGCCGCGCCACCACCACTCCTCCCCTAAGTGAAGCTCATACTATTGAATAGTATTCGACAGGTTGGGTAACATCGATCGAGTTAGAAAGCCAAATATCCCCTCCCTACTTATTCACCTTCCCCAGAAAGAACGATATGTCGTACCTCGTCCGTGTCCTTCTCCCTGACACCCCCGGCAGCCTTGGCCTCCTTGCCAACGCGATGGGCAGCATCGAGGCCAATATCCGCTCCGTCGACATTGTAGAGAATTTCCCAGACGGTACGGTCATGGATGACATCGTCTTGGATCTCCCCCAGTCCACCATGGCGGATGAGATCATCACGGCAGCACAGACCGTGGAAGGCGTAGAGGTCGACTCCATTCGCCCCTTCAGCGGTCGCGTCGACCGCCGCGGGCAAATCCACGTGCTGGCCAAGGTTGCCGCACAACGCAACGTGACGGCCGCAATGAGCGAAGTCTGCGCCGCCATCCCCAAGGCGCTGACGTCCAATTGGGCCATTGTCATCGCGAACGACGAGAACATCAGCCGCATCGCCGCGTCGGACGCGGCGCCTGCCGACGACGGCTCGATCCCCACCGACCTCAACATCACAACGGCTCGCGTGCTCAACCCTGAAAAGGACACGTGGATCCCGGAATCCTGGACGCTCATCGAATCCGCGCTGGCCGCCGCTCCCCTCGTGGGAACGAACTACGTCGTGGTCATGGGCCGCGTTGGCGGACCCGATTACCTCGCTTCCGAAGTTGAGCACCTGGGTGACTTGGGCGCCATCTTGGGCGCGTTTCTTACTTAGCGGGCGAGCAACGAGTTGAGTCCCGCGGCGACATCGGGGACCACGTGGTCCACCTCTTCGGCGATCTGCGTTCCCGGGAAAGTGAAGGACTCGGTGGCGATGGAGTGCATCGAGAGATCATTGAAGCTATCACCGAAGGTATAGAGTTCAGCATTTTCGTGGCCGAGATAATCAAGCAACCGCGTCAAGCCCTCACCCTTGTTATGGCCAGGTGGCATGATGTCGTAGAAATCGCAGTTAAAGGATGATTCGACATCACAGTTTTCTCGGACCCACTCGTCCACCTCGCGGCGCAACTCAGGGTTGCCAGGAATCCACAGGGACATGAGAACAGTGCTGCGCTTGGCGACGTCCACCGGATCCACCGCCTCCGCATTCGCCACCATGGAGGACTCTCGGCCTGCGAGGCCATCCCACGCTACCTGGTCGGCTCCAGACAACCCTGTGAGGTAGATATTCAACGGTAGGCCGGTGAAACGGTTGATAACGGCTTGGACGATATCACTGGGTAAGTGCTCCTCGTGGAGGATGGAGTAACCGCCGTCCGTGATGACGGTGCCGTTGTAGAGCACGTGGTAGTCCAGCTCCACGCCGAAGGGCTCGAGTGTGTTGCGTGCATTGGCGATGGACTTGCCCGTCGCGGAGATAGCGAGATTGCCAGCGGCACGCCAGGCGGCGATGGCTTTTTGTGTGGCCTCTGTTATGTCTTCGTTGACGTAAACGGTGCCATCCATGTCTAAAGCCGCAATCTTCATGAACCGTAGTGTATTAGACCTTTCACGGCCGAGTCCACCACCGCGGTGCACGCCTTCTGGATGTCGGGTTGTGCCCAGGGGAAGGTGAGGGAGACGTCGGCAAGCGCATGCATGGGCAGGTCATTGTGCCCGTCCCCGAAGGTGATGAGCTCAATGTCGGAGCGCTCAACTTCCAGGTGACGAAACAGCCAGGTCAAGGCAAAGCCCTTGTCGTGACCGGGCGGCATGATGTCGAAGAAGTTGCGGTTCATCGCGGTACCGACAGGAAAGCGTTCCGTAACCCACTGCGCGATCTGGCTCTGCAGATCTGGATTGCCCGGGGTCCAAGCGGCAACAAGCGGAAAGACCTCTTCCTCAATGCGTGACGGCGGAACCGGCACGGGCTCACTGATGATGGGGTTGTGCACGCCCACCACGTTGCGCACGAGGTGGCCGTCCGGTCCTGTCAAGCGTGTGCAATAGAGGTCGAGCTTTGGTGTGTCGTGCACCCGCTCATACACGGCACGAACCACCTCGGGCGGTACATGGTTTTCGTAGAGCAACTCATAAGAGCCATCCATGATGACGGTGCCGTTGCAGAGCAGGTAGTAGTCGAAGTCAACGCCAAAAGGCTCTAGTGCACGCCGAGCAGAATGAGGAGATTTGCCCGTGGCCACGACGGCAAGGTTGCCCGCAGCGCGCCACTGGGCGATCGCCTCCGGCACGTCTTCGGGCATGTGGCCATCAAAGTAGATAGTGCCGTCCAGGTCGAAGGCGGCTAGCTTCATGCCTCGCCCGTTTCAAGGAGACGGTTGAAGCCTTCCTCATCCAAGATGGTCAAGCCAAGGTCGCGGGCCTTCTGTTCCTTTGAACCGGCGTTTTCTCCGACGACGACATAGTTGGTCTTCTTCGACACCGACCCGGAGGCCTTGCCGCCACGGGAGATGATGGCCTCCTTAGCGGAATCGCGACTGTAGTTCTCTAGGGTTCCGGTCACCACCACGGTGATTCCCTCCAGCGTTTGCGCGGGCTTATCGCTGGATTCTTCCTCCATGGTCACCCCGGCGGCGGTCCACTTCTGCACGATGTTGTCGTGCCAGTCCACCTCGAACCATTGCTTAAAGGATTCCGCGATGATGCCACCCACGCCATCGGTATCCGCCAGCTCCTCCACCGATGCCGCGCGCAGCGCCTCCATGGAGCCGAACCGCGTGGCTAACGCACGCGCGGCAATGGGGCCAACGTGGCGGATGGACAGCGCTACGAGCACTCGCCAGAACTCAGCCTGGCGGGCGGTTTTGAGGTTCTCCAGCAGCTTCTTGCCCGAGGCGTTGAGCGCGCCCTTCTGGGTGGTGTAGACCGAGGATTTAAGGAGTGCTTCTTCATCGAGATCAAAGAGTTCTGCCTCGTCCACGAGCACTCCGGAAGAAATCAAGTCCGCCGCCGCCTTCTCCCCCAGCTCACCAATGTCGAGCGCCTTGCGGGAAGCCAGGTATTCCAGACGCGCCGCCAGCTGCGCTGGGCAGCTGCGGGTATTCGGGCAGCGCCAGTCCTGGTCGCCTTCCTTCTGCGGAGCCAGCTTCGTGCCGCATGCAGGGCAGTTCTCCGGGAAGACCCATTCGGTCTCGCTGCCATCGCGCTTGTCTAGAACGGGGCCGAGTACCTCAGGGATGATCTCTCCGGCCTTGCGGATGACAATTGTGTCCCCGATGAGGACGTTCTTGTTCTTGACCTCGAACTGGTTGTGCAGGGTGGCCATGGAAACCGTCGAGCCGGAGACAAAGACTGGTTCCATGATGGCGAAAGGCGTCACGCGCCCGGTGCGACCGACGCCAACCTCAATGTTGAGCAGCTTGGTGGTGACTTCCTCCGGTGGGTACTTATACGCGATGGCCCAACGTGGCGCACGTGAAGTCGCGCCTAAGGAGCGCTGGCTGGCCAGGTCGTCGACCTTGATGACGAGCCCGTCCATCTCGAAGTAAGCATCGTGGCGGTGTTCCTCCCAGTAGGCCACGCGCTCTTGAACCTCCTTGGCGGTGGTGACCCGCTGGGTATAAGGCGACACCGGGAATCCCCACGCTTCCAAGGCCTGGTAGGCGTCGTGTTGCGAGGCTGGTTGGAATCCTTCGCGCGCGCCAATGCCGTGGCAGACCATGTGGAGCCGGCGCTTCTTGACGTCCTCCGGGTCCTTCATACGCAGCCCGCCCGCGGCCGCGTTACGGGGATTGGCAAAGGTCGGCTTGCCATCCTCGCGGCGTGCGGAGTTAATTTCCTCAAATTCATCCGGGCGCATGTACACCTCGCCGCGGACCTCTACCAGGGAGGGAACCGGGTATTCTTCGCTGCCCGTCAGCTCACGTGGGATATCGGGAATAACGCGCGCATTAGCCGTGATATCCTCGCCGACGCGACCATCACCACGCGTGGCGGCCGTGGCAAGCTTGCCATCACGGTAGACCAAGTCGATGGACAGGCCATCAATCTTGAGCTCGGTGAGATAGGCCTTTGCCGGGGTGCGGTCCAGCCAATCCTGCAATTCCTCGGCGCTAAAGACGTTGTCCAAGCTGTACAGGCGTTCCAGGTGCTCAATGTCAACGGCGCCCTCCGGGGCAGCGCCCACCTGCTGGGTAGGCGAATCCGGAGTTTGAAGCTCCGGGTGTTCTGCTTCCAAGGCCAGCAAGCGCTGGAAGAGCGCGTCAAAGTCCGCATCCGGAATCGACGGCTCGCCGTTGTAGTACAGCTCGCGGTGCTTGCGCACTTCTTGGGCAAGCTCGGACCATTCGCGTTGGATATCTACTGCATCACTCACGAGTCACTAGTGTAGCGGGGCTGCCGGACATGCCTATGACCTGCGGATGGTCATTCTGCAAGGGTTCGTCCGTCATTCTGCAGGACTTCCACAGTGCGTGTCCGAGACGGGCGCTAGAGTGTTGTCCATGAACTTCGACGCCACCCGTATGCTCTCCTTCGACCTCGAGACCACCTCCGTAAAGCCCAAAGAAGCCCGCATCGTCACCTCTGCCCTGGTTCGTATCGACGGGCGCGAGGTAGATAAGCGGGAGATGCTCGCCGACCCCGGCGTGGAGATCCCCGAGGAAGCCGCCAAGATTCACGGCATCACTACTGAGAAGGCCTGCGCGGAGGGTCGCCCGCACGAAGAAGTCCTCAAGGAGACGGTCGATGCCATCTACCAGGCCTGGGAGGAAGGTCTTACGCTCATTGTCTACAATGCCGCCTACGATCTCTCCGTACTGCGTGCGCTGACCGGGGAGTTCACGGTCAATGGTCCGGTGTTCGATCCTTTCGTCATCGACCGGGTGAAGGACAAGTGGCGCAAGGGCAAGCGCACTTTGGAGGAGGTCTCCGCCCATTACGGCGTGGAGTTGAGTAACGCGCATGAGGCTACTGCCGACGCCCTCGCGGCCGCCCGCGTGGCCTGGAAGCAAGTGCGCCAGCACTTCCCCGAGCTAGCACAGATGGATACCAACGAGCTCATGGAATACCAGGCCGTCGAGTGGTACAAGGACCGCGAGTCCTTCAAGAAGTACCTGGAAGGACGCGGTCGGGATGCCTCGGATGTCTCCACCGCGTGGCCGATGATTTCTTAACTCCAGTACCCAATCCTCAACTAGCTCTTGCCACGTTTCTAGAATTCTGGAATTCTAGATTCCATGGACACAACAGTCGAAGCACGCCTCGCCGAGCTTGAAGCGCGCGTCGCCGCGCTCGAGAGGCGCACGAACACTGCCGACGCCAGGCCCACACCCGCCAGCAATGAAGAAGACTCGACCTACTGGCTGGTCGACGCCCTCGCACCCAACGAGCAGTTGCCCGACGGTTCCGTCATCTTTGGCGGCAACATAAACGTCGGCAAGCGCTCGTACGCCTATCAATGGCAGCGCCCCACCACGTTCGTTACCGATGAGAGCTGGGCGGAGAATCTCGAGCGCCTCTCCGCGCTGGCCCATCCCGTCCGCGGCGAAATCCTCCGCCGCCTCCTCGCCGCACCCGCCACCGCCGCCGAGCTCGTCGAAGAAAACATCGTCTCCTCCACCGGCACCGCTTACCACCACTTGAGCGCCCTAACCCATGCGGGCTGGACCACGAAGTCTGGCGGCGAATACTCCATTCGCCCGCCCCGCGTCATTCCCCTGCTCACCATTATCACCGCAAGCGAGGACCATTAATGCGCAAAATTGTCTTAGCCGTCATCACTGCTACTGCCGTTGCCGCCGTCCTGCTTGTCGCAGGCCCACAGAGAATTACGCTGGCACAAGACAAGACTGGCGACGAAACCCTAGCCACCCAGCTGGAACAGCACTCAGAGTCCGGCTTCCACAACCTCACCGCCTTCACGATCCAAGAAGGTAAGACCACCTTCGCGGGACTAGGCAGCGACGAGCACACGGAGGTCGAAATTGGCTCCGTCACCAAGATGTTTACCGGCGAGCTGGCCCACCAGCTCGTTGAAGAGGGGAAGCTGAGCCCCGACACGACCGTCGGCGAAGTCCTCAAGGTTGGCGATGCACCCGTCGCCGATGTCACCGTGAGGGATCTGCTCGATCACACTTCTGGCCTTCCTCGACTGGCCAGCAACGATGTTCTAGGCAGCCTCATTTCGGCCATTACCGGCGCCAACCCTTATGAGGGCGAAACCACCGAGGACATCATGGATGCAGCCACGAAGTCTAAGTTGAAGGGCCGCGGCGAAGAGTCCTATTCCAATCTTGGGTACGGACTATTGGGCCACATGGTGGAGACCGTTGCCGGGCAGCCTTATGAGCAGATGCTCAAGGAGCGCATCTTCAAACCGGCCGGCATGACGGAGACCTACCTCATGACGCCGGGCTCTGTGCCTGCCGACGCTCCACGGGGACTTACCGCCACCGGCCGCCACGCTGACCCCTGGGAGATGGAAGGCTCCGCACCTGCGGGAGCGATCCGCTCCACGGCGAGTGACATGGCCAAATTCGCTGAGTGGTTTATGAAGAACGGCGATATCGACTACGGCTGGCAGCCTCCCAGCAAGGACAATGCTGGGTACTGGCACAACGGCGGCACCTACGGTTACTCGACCATGCTCATCATCGATCCGGAAACCAAACGCGCCGCCTTCGCCAACAACGATTCCCTTGTCGGCACCGAAGATCTTGCCCAAGCTCTATTCGACGAGCTCGCATCTTAAGGAGTAACCATGTTCCTCACCGTAGCGCTCGCAGTCATCACCGCTTCGGAGCTCTGGGCCGCATGGAAGGCCCTGAGAAAGCGCCATTCCATTGCTCAAAGCATTGGCACCACGACGATTACGATCCTCGCCATACTCTTCATCGGCTACGCCATGCCCTGGCATACCTCGGTCAGTTTTGGTTGGTGGTACGCCCTTGTAGCAGCCTGCTCGCTACACATCGGGGCGGTAGCTTGGCAGGCCGTGCAGCCTTCTAGCCACGCAGACGCTGGTCAAGAAGCTCCCGTACGATAGCACTATGAGCTCCTCCCCTACCTGCACCGTTGAAATTCAGGACGTAGACAGTACAACCATCGCAACTCTTCAGCACCGCGCCGCTAACGCTGGTGTTTCCCTCGAAGACTACGTGCGCAACATCCTCACTATGGCCGCGTCATCCCCATCCACTGCCAACAGAAAGTCCATCGAAGAAAAGGCGGCCGAACTCTCCCGTCGCGCACCTATCGATATGAAGGGAGACTTCGACGTCGTCGCCGCAATCCGCGCCGGACGAGACGCATAGAGGACTAGGGAGATCGTTGGTCTCACTAGTCGCCGCCCTCAGAAAAGTCTCCCAAATCTCCACTTTCTGAAAAGTCTCCCAAATCTCCCGATGTTCTAAGATGAGACTATGCCCCCACATGAAAACCCCTTCCGCCCCACCTTCGGCGTTCCGCCACTCTTTTGGGTCGGCCGCACGGCAGTCCTCGACACCTTCCGGGCTGCACTCGACTCCCAGCCGGGCAGCCCGGGCCGCTCGCTCATCATCAGCGGTGCCCGCGGCATCGGTAAGACGGTGCTCCTCAACGAGCTCGAAGATGTCGCCTCTAGCCGCGGGTGGATTACCCTGCGGGCCTCAGGCCGCAGCTCCATGGTGGAGGAGCTCGTTGACACCACCATCCCGCGCATCATGGACAAGCTGGCCCCGGCGGACAAGCACAAGGTCAACCGCGTCGGCATTGGTGGTGTGGCAACCATTGGCATCCAGCACAACACTGAGGAAGCCTACAAACCCACGTTGAACACCCGCCTGCGCGAGCTTTTAGGCATGCTCAAAGGCACTGGCGTGCTGCTGACCATCGACGAGGTACAGGACGCCGACGCGGAGGACCTAACTTCCCTGGCCGTGACCTACCAAGACTTGGTGCGCGATGAGCTCGACGTCGCCATTGTCGCTGCGGGCCTTCCACAGGGAGTCAACCACCTGTTGGATCTGCCTGGCGTGACCTTCCTGCGCCGCGCGCAGAAGTTCGTTCTGGGGCCGCTCTCCCCCGCGAACGCCGAGGTAGCGTTCACCGAGACCGCCGCGCAGTCGGGGCTCGAGTTCACCGACGATGCTGTAGCGGCTGCGGTGCGACTGTCCCGCGGTTACCCCTACATGGTGCAGCTAGTGGGTTCACTGGCTTGGGGAAAGGCGCAGCGTGAGGGCGGCAGCCGCATCGAGGAACGTGACGTCGAGGCGGTGTCAGCCGAGGCGATCTCAGTTCTAGGGGCCCAAGTCCACCAGCCCGCTACCCTGACGCTTCCGCCGGCGCAGCGGCTCTTCCTCGAAGCGATGAGCGCGGTTATGGAGGACGGCACGGCGGAAATCAAGAACATTGCGGCGCACCAGGACCGGACGGTGCGCTCACTATCGGCCACACGCCAAAGGCTTATCGACGCCGACCTCATCGAACCCACCGCCCACGGCAGGCTCCAGTTCGTCATCCCGTATATGGAGGCCTACTTCACCGCTACGGACAGCCTGGGACGAGTCGATTAACAACTGGGTTAAAGGTCACCGGCGTCGCGAATCAGGATATCGGCGGTCTCGGATACCGAGCGCAGTGAACGAGCGGAGGCCTTGACTGGGTAGACGTCGAAATGATCGATGAGCAGCTCGCGTGGCATGCCGATGCGGTCAAGGTGACGGGCCAGCGTGATGGCCTCCGCGCGGGAATCGGAACCTTCGATACCCAGAGCGATGCGGTGGCCGGCATTCAAGTGCTCACCCAGGCCGTCGAGGTGACGCGGGGTGTCTAGGCCGCGGGAAGTCGTGAGGAAGGTCTTTGCGGCACGCGCGAGGGACCACAGCGGCGGGGCGTGCAGGTAATCTGCGTCGAAGGACTGCAGGAGGTCAAACGCGACCTCGTCCGGGACAGCAGGGATGGTATCGAAGTCGGTGGTGCCAGGAATGCGCCCGGCCACAACGTCGGCAAGCAGGGGCTCGTCGAGCTGGACGACGACCTCCCCGTGTAAACGGCGCGCGACATCCGCGGCGTGGGCGTGGACACCATGAAGCAAAGACTCGGCCAGCTCGTTGAAGGCACCGCGGTCGGTGAGGACGCGGTGGCCGTTGGAAAGCTCAATGCTTGCCCCCAGCGACCAGGGGCCAAGTGCTTGCACCTTGACGCGCGGCACGCTCTCACCCCAGACCTCTTGAACCTCGTCGAGGTCACGCTCCAAGCGGTCCCATGTGCGGCGGGTAAGCAACTGCGGGCGCGCCGTCATGCGCCAGGAGCGCGGGCCACGGTCGATGGAGATAGCCTCCAGCATGCTGGCCGTGCGACCGACTGCATCCGAACCCAGCCCACGCTCGGGCAGCTGCGGGATAGCGGGAATCTCCGTCTCCCCCATGATGATGTCCGCGGCCTCCGCCATGGACGTGCCGGGCATGGGGCCAAGAGCGAATCCCGTCATCTACTCAGTCCCGCAGATGGTGCCGGAACCGAGCACAATATCTCCCAGCTCATCCGGGCTCGGCAGATAGAGCACAGCGGCCTGGCCGCGGGCGACGCCAGAGAGTGGCTCGCTGAGTTCGAGCGTCATGCGGTCGGCTTCGCGGTACACGTGGGCGCGGCAGGCAACGACGGAGCCGTGCGCGCGCACCTGTACCTCGCAGTCGAAGTCACCCTCCATCGCCGGGTGCAGGTACTTCAAGCGGTCGGCCTCAATGCGGGTCACGGCTAGGTCCGCGCGCGATCCCACGGTGACGGTGCCGGTAGCGGCATCGATGTCGGTGACGTAGCGCGGGGAGCCGTCGGCAGTCGGCGTCTTGATGTCGAGGCCCTTGCGCTGGCCGATGGTGTAGTTCCACGCGCCATCGTGTTCCTTGAGCTCATTGCCCTCGGTATCCACGATCATGCCCGGACGCAGGCCGATGGAACGACCCAAAAAGGCCTGGGTATTGCCGTCCGGGATGAAACAAATGTCATAAGAATCAGGCTTGGACGCAGTGGAGAATCCATGGCGCTTGGCCTCCTCGCGGATTTGCGGCTTCGGGGTATCACCAATCGGGAAGAAGCAGTGGTCCAGCTCCTCCTTGGTGATAACACCCAGCACATAGGACTGGTCCTTGTTCTCATCGAGGGAGCGGCGCATGTAGCCGTCGTCGTCGATCGTGGCGTAGTGGCCCGTGGCCACCGCATCAAAGCCGAGTGCCATGCCCTTGCGCAGGAGGGCTGCGAACTTGATCTTCTCGTTGCACCGCAGGCAGGGGTTCGGGGTTTCGCCGCGGGCGTAGGAGTCCACGAAATCACCGATGACGGCTTCCTTGAACTCCTCGGAGAAGTCCCACACGTAGAAAGGAATGCCGAGCTTGTCACAAATACGGCGGGCATCGGCGGAATCCTCCAAGGAGCAGCAGCCGCGCGCTTTCTCACGGGTCTGCTGCGCATCCTTGTGCAGGGCCAGGTGCACACCAATGACCTCGTGACCCGCCTCCACCGCGCGTGCCGCGGCGACCGAGGAATCGACGCCACCGGACATGGCTACCAATACTCGCATGCTTTCCCCTTCTTCCTTCTTTCGTCCACTTAGGCTAGTCGTGGTGTACCCCATACCCCAACACACTGAACTCACGCTCTATTCCCTAAGCTAAAAGGCATTATGGGAAGAAAGCGCAACAAGACCGATTCAATCGCGGGCACCTACGAGATTTCCACGGGGGAGCTTGTCGTCGAAGCCGACCCCTTCCGCGATGGCGCCTTCATCCTCAACATCAACGGCGTGCCCTCCTCACACCTCATCCCCGAAGAGCCACGCACCCTCGAATTCGAGTACATGCGTTGGATTGCTGCAGCGGTAGAAAACCTAGCGCCTGGCAAGCGCCTGCTCCACCTGGGCGGCGGTGGCTGTTCTCTCCCCCGCTACTTCGCAGACCTGTGGCCGGATTCCCACAACACGGTGGTAGAGCTCGACGCGAAACTGGCCGAGCTCATCCGTGAGCTGGCCGATATCCCTGCCGCTCCCCGCGTGAAAATACGCGCCGGTGAGGCACGCGCAGTGACGGAAGGCTTCCCTCCGAATCGCTTCGACGTCATCATCCGCGACGTCTTCGCCGGCGCCGTCACGCCGGAGCCTCTCACCACCCAAGAGTTCTTCCAGCACGCCCACGCCACGCTCACTCCGGGCGGGCTTTACGTTGCCAACTGCGGTGACCACTCCGACCTGCAAGGGGCGAAGGCAGAACTCGCCGGAATGGCAGAAGTCTTTGCACACGTTGCCGTTATTGCCGACCCTCCCATGCTCAAAGGCCGGCGCTACGGCAACATTATCCTCATCGGCTCAGACACCGAGCTGCCTATCGACGGCTCCCCGCAAGCCGCCGCGCTTGCTAAACCGCTGCTCTCCGGTGCGGTGCCCGCGCACTTTCGCGACGAGTCCTGGACCCGCCGCTTCTTCAAGGGGGCTAATCCGCGCCACGACGCCCCATCACCGCGTAGCGATTAACGCAGACTATTGAGCAGGTCCGCCACCTGCTTGGCGTCGAGATTCGGCACCGCAACGCCTGCGGCGTGACCAGCGCTGCGTGCGGCACGGTCGGCGTTCTCCACGTCCTGCTGGCTGACGTTATCGGCGTCAACGTCCTGGAGGTGCTGCGCGTTATCAAGGAAGATGGCTAGATCGCCGATGCTGGCGTCATTGTTGGCCATGTCCTTGAGGTCATCAGTGCTGATGGCGCCGTCGTTAAGCAGCTTTTCCGCTTGCTTGATAAGACCGGCCGCATCGACATCGAGCCCCGCGTTCTTGGCGGCATCGGCGACGGCCGGCACGGCCACAGCACCCGCTGCCAGAGCCAGGATTCCAGCGATCAGCACGCCGGCGTCGTCGCCTAGGTCAACGCCCGGGATGACCATGTCATCCAAGATTCCGCCGAAGTCAATGTAGTTGCCGCCGGAGAAGGACTGCAGCTGTGCCTCAGTACCGTTAAAGAGGTTCATGTCAACATCGGTTTCGATGCCAGCAACGCGGCCACTACCGGAGCGCTGCCAGAAGGCCAACTTGTCCCAGCCGCCGACTGGGTCCGGCGCGGTGTCCTGGTAGGCGGCCAGCCACAGCGGGTACTCGGAGAAGCGTGTGGAATTGCCCATCTGGCCCATCCAGAAGTATTTGTAGGTGTACAGCATCGGCGTGCGGCCGGTCAGGGTCTTCACCTCAGTCATGAAGGTGTCGATCCACTCCTCCAGCTGAGCAGTACTCAGGCCCTCATCGACCTCAATGTCGAGCACCGGTGGGAGAGTTTGCGTCGGCACCAGCGCAATCTGGGAGGCGAAGCTGGCCGCCTGCTGCTTGGCATCACCAGCCGGGCGCGCGTAGTGATAAGCGCCGACCTTCAGACCAGCCGCTGCGGCGGCATTGGCATCGCGTACGAAGTGGTTGTTAACAAACCCAACGCCTTCAGTGGCCTTCACAAAGGCATAGGACTGGCCATCAGACTTCACAGCGTCCCAATCGATTCCGCGAAGGGACGCGTGGTTATTGCCGGAGACGTCCACACCGGAAGGCGCGTAGGACGGGATGGCAACGGCGGTGGATACGGACAGTGCCACGGCCGCTACTGCGGTAACGGCGGCGGTAACAAGGCGACGTGCATGGCTCATGCGCGCCACACTACCGCTTTAACAACATGAGTAACAGATGCAACACGCGAAACTTTAAACTCGTTTGCCACATCCTTAACGCAGTCCTGGACATCACTCCCAGCAGCAACAACCGCTGCTACACTGCGCATCAAATTCACCACCGATCGCTTAGCCACTGACAGCGCCACAGACTGATACCGAAGAAGGACAGCTCCATGGATCAGAACGCCGAGCCCTCCGCGCCCCGGGCTTTCCAAGAATCTCAGGAATCAGGGCTGCCTTTACGCCGTGGCCTGGCAAGAGTCTTCAACGAGAAACTCGCCCTGTGGGGCTCCATCATCATTCTGTGCGGCTGGGCGCTTGGGTTCCTCTCACTATTCGTCGCCGATGCCGTCGAGGAACCCGCCTCGGCCCTATTCGGTTTCTTCGGAATCTTCGCCTTCATTGGACTGTGCTTCGCCACCCCGGTTCTCGCACCGCTCTTTGCCTTTCTGGGCTTCAAGTCGCTCTCATCCGATGAACCATCCTCGCGCAGGAGGACCGCCTTCTTCGCACTTGTGCTAGCAATCCTGAGTATCGTGCCCATCGTTGTCTACTTCGGGCCGAAGTTCATGTTCTAGGTGCCACGGCTCTGGGAATCGCGCAGTGCTTGGCGACGCTCCTGCATCCACGTCTTCACCGCTCGGGCGGCGTCAGCTGCGCGCATGTCGGGTACGTAGGCGTGGACAACGGCCAGTCCAATGGCTGGGAGCGCCAGCTCATCGTAATAGGCCAGGTACCACTTGTGTTCTTCCGGCTGGAACTTGCGCTTGGAGGCGGCCAGGCTGCGGAAGCCGTAGAGAGGCTCCATTTCTTCGCCGAGGCGGGTGAGGAGGGCGTCGAGAAGCCCGGGCTCGTCAGGCGTTCCAGACAGGGGCGCGCCAGAAAGCGAAATCCAGGCGCAGCCTTCACCAGCGGCGATGATCATGGCCTCAGAAATGAGCAGCTCGATAGCACCTTTGAAGCCGTGGTCGGCGCGGCGCATGACGTCGAGGGTATAGCCCACCACGGCGCCATTCTCACGAACAGGGAGCCAAGATGTCACGCCATGCAGAGTGCCGTCCTCCCCCAGTGCGAGCAGGAGCTTGGTGCCTTCCTCCCGCAACTCATTGACACCGCCCAGGGTAAAGCCCATCTCTGGGAGTGCCTTGTCGGAGACCCATTCTTCGGAGAGCTCCGCAATCTTGTTGCGGGTGGCAAGATCAAGGTCCTTCCACTCCGTCCACAACGTGGTCACGCCCTCCTTGCTGGCCTTGTTACGGGCCGTGCGGATGTTCTGGAATTTCTTGCCTTTGAACTCGGTGTTAGAGGTGTCCAGGACGGCCTCCTCAGCTATTTCGAGACGGCGGAAGCCTGGGCGGGTGAAGCTTTCCCGTACCGAGTACCAGGCTGGGCGCCAGCCTTGTTCGCGGGCGAATTCTTCGAAGGCGGCTGCGGTGGCCTGCGGGTCATTGCCCACTGGCTCGCCGAGGCTGAGCGCAATCCCGTTGTGGACGCGGTAGGCCACGTAGTTGTTAGCGGCGAAGAAGTAGCGGTTTCCCTTCCACAGGGTCATGGCGGAGAGGTGGTCGCCGCTACCCTGTTCAAGGATGGCGCGGGCGCGCTCGCGGGCCTCTGCGGCCTCAGGGTTCGCTGGTGTCGCAAACATTCGGTAGGCCGCCCAGGCGGTGTACATCCAAAACAGTGTGCCGACCCACTCGTAGAGGGCCCACGTCAGCCACGTGGTCGGGGCGAGCTCGAGCGGTAGCAGCGTGGCCACGACTGGTGGGACGTAGCGCAGTGGGAGTTCGGCGAGGATGGTGCCGGCGGTGGCTGACTCGACGAAGCCGCCTTTGAAAAGCAATGCTCCAAAGAACCAGAGAGCAGCCGTGATGACGAAGACAACCGCAATCTTTACTGCGACCTTGCCCAGTGCGCGTGCGCTTTCGTGGATGTGGAATACGCGGCGGTTCCAGACGAGTACGACAAGGCATGCGGCCCAGGGCAGCACCACGGCGGCGAGGTTAACACCGTAGAGAACAATGCCGTCCTCGCCGAAGTCACGCAGCTGCACCAACAGCACTGCGATGACCAGGAGCTGCACCGCACCGGACAGCCACCAGGCCAGGCGGCGTCCGCGGATCAGACCGAAACAAAGCACGAGCTGGATCAGCAATGGCATGAGGCTGGCGATGACCGGTCCCACGCCGTGGACGCGGGCAACATCGAGAGCAGCTAGGCAGGCCTGGCCTGCAGGGGCATCTTGGCATACTTCAGTGGCATGGTAATTAGCAGAGTTAAAGGACCACATGAGCCGCGTAACTTGGCTGAACGGCCCCTCCGCCAATGGGTCAAGCGCCACGAAGACTGGGCCGATGGCCACAATGCCGAGGACGAGTGCAGTAAGCACGCGGCGTTCAGGAACCGAGGCGCGGCGAAACGCTGAGGGGCGTTCGGCCTTCGTATTCGGCGCATAGACCGCCCACAGAATGCCGGCGAGGATTGATAGCGCGGAAGCGGTTACGCCGAGGACGTCACTAAAGGTGCCGCCGTAAAGCGCCATTGTCACGGTGAGCGCCAGGATGGACAGGCGTACACGACGCTGCCACAGGCGCGGCATCCACGCGGAGGTGAATCCCGCCGTGCCGACAATGAAACCGATAGGTGACAGCGCGGCGGCACTGAGCAGGTCATCGCCCCAGCGGTTAAGGCCAACTTCCTCAATGCCGTGGGCAGCCACGAAAGCCACCGGAACTGAGACGAGTTGGGAAACCACGCCGACGCCGAGAGTTTTCAGGGAGCCGAGTGTGCGTTCCGCCGGGAGGACGAAGGCCAGAGCCATGAACGTCAACGCCACGACGGCACCTATCGTGCGGCCGGTCAGGCCCATGCTGACAATGGCATCACTGATCCCCTTATCCAGCGCGTTAAGGACAGCGAGCAGCCACATCACTGCAATAAGCAGCCAGGCGACGGGTGCGCGGCCAAGAATCGCAGTAATGGTGCTGGTGGTGGTTGTGGAACTAGTGACGGTCTCAGTATTAGCGGTGGACATCGGAATTCTGCACTCCATCGAAGGGATCGGTGATGTCGGTGAGCCCGCCGCGGCGGGCAATCCAGGCGAAAGTCTCACGCAGGGCTGGGCGCCACACCTCGAAGGAGTGGCCGCCTGGACGGGAGGTGTAGTAGGTGGCCATGCCGGCTTCGCGCGCGGCATCGCTCAGTTGGCTGAGTGCGTTCACCGCGGCAGCGTCGCGATTTCCGGCGATGAAGATTGATTGGTGGTCGGGGTACTTTTTCGTCGCTAGCAGGTGTGCGGGATTAGCGGCTTGGTAAGCGGCTTCATCGCCCCCATAAAATTTGGCCACGGTATCAGCGTGCTTGCCAATGGTCGGTTCCGCCTCGCCGGAGATGTCCACTGCCTGGCCATAGGCTTCCGGGTGATTGGTGAGGATCTGCAGAGAGCAGGTTCCGCCGTAGGACAAACCAGCGACGGTCCAGTGCTGTTGGTTCTCGTCGACGCGGAAGGCGCTCTTGATGCCCTTCGGCACGTCGGTAGCTAAGTACGTCATGACCTTAGCCACGGAAGAGTCGGCGCAGATGGGATTGGCGGTCTCGCTACCGGTGGCGTCGACCGCCACGACAATGGGACTTAGTCCCCCATTGGCGCGCTGGAAGGCATCGGCGGTTTCGGCCGCCTCGCCGGAACCGAACCACTGCTCGGGTCCGCCCGGGTTGCCGTGAAGCAGAACGAGAACAGGAAGGTTTCGTTCCGGGCTGGTCCAATAGGCCGGCGGGATATAGGCCGTGGCTTGGCGTGCGGTGAACCCCGACGTAGTGCCGGGCAGTTCAAGGCGCACAATGGCCGCGGAAGCCGAGGACTTCATGGACTTGAATTGGGAGTAGTCCATCTCTTGGGCCACTGGGGTCGGATCGAGTGAGCCAATGTCCGGGTAAGACTGGTACTCCATATTGGTCAGACCAGCCACGGCCAAGGAGGAGATCACTGCTATCACGGCCATGACCAGACGACGGCCGGAATGGTGGACAAGGGAGATCACCGCTGCGATGGGCACAAGCCCCGCAACGAAAAGGTAGAACGGGACCTCCCAGTGCTTGACTATGAAATAGGCCGCGGTGGCTATGACAGCGGCGACGAGGAAAGACACGACGTCGCGCTTGCGCAGGCGCCACGCGATGAGCAGCGCGCTGATGACCACGATGGCGATGTAGATCCCGCCGTTCACGGGATCAGTCAGCGGTAGGCCCAGCACGGACTGGATGAAATTATTCACGGATTAAACTTAGACCCGCGCCGAGCCGAAAGCGCTGTAGTCTCCCTGTGAATATGCCCGAATAGCTGTGATCTTGATTGGATGCTTGCGCTAGACCGAGCGAGCGCGGCGAATGATCTCCGGAAGCCCGGCCAGCACGGCGTCGATGTCCTCTTCAGTGGTCATTCGTCCCAGGCTGAAGCGCAGGGAGCCGCGGCCGTGTTCTTCGTCGATGCCCATGGCTTCGAGCACGTGGGACATGCGGTTAACGCCCGCGTGGCAGGCGGAGCCGGCGGAGGCTTCGATACCGGCGGCGTCAAGCAGCATAATAAGGCTGTCGCCGTCCGTGCCAGGGAAGGACACGTGCAGGTGGGAAGCCAAGGTTGGCTCGGCAGAGTTGATGATGACGTTGTCGATGCTGGATTCGATGCCGGCCTTGAGCTTGTCGCGAAGTGCAGTCAGGCGGATTTCCTCCTGCTCCATTTCCGCGACAGACTCACGCAGAGCTGCGGCAAGCGCGCTCGCACTAGCCACGTCGACGGTGCCGGGGCGGATGCCGCGCTCTTGACCGCCGCCGAAGGCGATGGGTTGAGGGGCGGGGGTACGGCGTGCAAGCAGCAGGCCGATGCCGCGCGGGCCGCCGAACTTGTGGGCGCTGGCCGCCAATGTGGTGGCACCCAGCTCGTGGAAGTTGATGGGTAGCTTGCCGGCAACCTGCACGGCGTCGATATGCACAGGGGTGTTCTGCGCGGCGGCGCGCTGGGTAATGTCCGCGACCGGCTGGATGGCGCCGGTCTCGTTATTGGCCCACATGCAGGTGGCCACCGCGGCCGGGGTATCCAGGGCGCTTAAATCGCTGACGTGGCCGGTGGAATCAACCGGGAGAAGCTCTACGGTCGCGCCGTGCTCAGTCTGGAGCTTCTCCACGGTTTCGAGCACGGCAGGGTGCTCGATGGGGGTCGAAACGATGTGCTGCGCGGCTTCGGGGGAAGCAGACTGCGCAGCGCGGTAGAGGCCCTGAATGGCGATGTTGTCCGCCTCCGTGCCGGAGGAGGTGAAGATGACCTCGATGGGTTCGCAGCCGAGCAGCTCGGCGACGGTCTCGCGGGCGTCGTCCAGCACGGAGCGTGCCTTGCGCCCGGAGGCATAGGACGCGCCCGGGTTGAGGGAACTGGCTGCCTGCGTCCATGCGTCGATGGCGCACTGGCGCATGGGCTGGGTGGCTGCGTAATCGAGGTAGCGAGGCATTAGTTGCCGGCCCCCTTGCGCTTGGTCAACTCCGCGGCGAGTGCCGGGGCGATCTCGTGGAGGTCACCCACCACGCCCAAGTCAGCGATCTGGAAGAAGGGCTCGTCCTGGTCCTGGTTGACCACAACGATGGTCTCCGAAGTCTGCATGCCGGAGGTGTGCTGGATTGCACCGGAAATACCCAGGCCGATGTAGAGCTTCGGGGAGACGGTCACGCCGGTCTGGCCCACCTGGTGGGCTGGGTCGTAGAAACCTTCGTCCACGGCGTCGCGGGTGGCACCGACGGCGCCACCGAGGACGTCGGCAAGCGGCTCCACCACGTCGGCGAACTTGTCGCCCACGCCGCGGCCGCCGGCGACGACGACCTTCGCGGAGGTCAGCTCCGGACGGGCGGTCTTCTCCGCCGGGGTGAAGGAGGTGACGGTGACGTCCTTCGCGGTGGCGGCAGGCAGCTCGAAGGGAGCCGGTGCAGCGGTGACCGGCTGGGGTTCAGTAGCCACGGAGCCAGGGCGCAGGGTGTAGACCACGGAGCCGGTGGCCGTGGAGGAGGTCTCATAAGAACCACCGAAGATGGTGTGGTGAGCGGAGCCGTCAGCATTGATGCCGTCGACGTTGACCAAAGCGCCGGAGCCCAAGCGGGCGGCGAGGCGACCAGCAATCTCGTTGTTGGTCGGGGTGGATGCCAGCACGATGGGCGCCGGGTTGTTAGCGGCGAGGGCGTGGAGGGCGTCAACCTCCGGGGTGACGATGCGCTGCTCATAGTCAGCGGCGGTGGCCTGAACTACCTGGGCTGCACCGAGGTTGCCCAATTCGGCGTCAAAGGAAGCTGCGGTGGCGGCGTCCTTGGCCACGACCACGGCGGAGACGGTACCGAGCGCGCGGGCGGCGGTGATGAGCTCGCCGGTAACGGGGCTGAGCTGCTCTGCTTCGTGCTCAACCAGGACATAAACGTGAGACATATCTTTTCTCCTTTAACCCTCGATGAGATTCTTGGCGGCCAGGAAGTCCGCGACCTTGGCAGCAGCCACGGCCGGATCAGGATCGGTGATGACCTCACCGGCGGTGCGGGCCGGGCGCTGCGCGGAGGCGGTAACCGTGGTGGTGGACGGCACGCCGTCGATGCCTAGGTCAGCAACCGCAAGGGTGGTCACCTCAGCCTTCTTGGCGGCCATCAGGCCCTTGAAGTTGGGGAAACGCGGCTTGTCGGCCTTGTCGGTAAAGGACAAAATTGCGGGCAGGTTGGCGCTGAGCTCCCAGTGGCCGTGGGCATCCTCGCGGGTGGCGGTGGCGGTGGCACCGGCCAGGGAGGCTGCCTTGAGCTCCGTGAGCGCGGGCAGCTGGCGGTACTCGGCCAAGAGCCCTGCGATAAGGCCGGTAGAGGCATCCGAGGAATTATTGCCCAGCGTGATGACCTGGACTTCGCCGAACTTCTCGGCCACCTTGTTGATCGCGGCGTTAAGAACCCAGGCGGTAGCCAGGGCGTCGGCGCCGGCGAGGGCGTCATCCGTCACGTGCACGGCGTGGTCCGCGCCCATGGCCAGGGCTTTGCGCAGGGCCTCGTCGGCAGCCGCCGGGCCCATGCTAAGCGCCACGACCTCATAGCCGGCATCAGCGTTATCGTCGCGCAGGCGCAGGGCCTGCTCGACGGAGTACTCATTGACCTCATCGATGACGTTATCCACCGAGGTGCGGTCCAAGGTGTGGTCCGCCTCGAGGGTCTTCGTTGACCACGTATCCGGTACGTGCTTGACCAGAGCCACAATGACTGGCATGTGGGCACTTCCCCTTCCGTAAATTTTGAAACTATTAGGGTGCGTAATTACCTTCGGACGATACTACTCGCGGTCCACACAACACCGCGACTCCCTTCGCACCGATGCGCGTAACCACGAGGGTCTTGGCCGTGGAGCCTTTGAGTTTGAGCTTCTTGCGCAGTTGGTCCGGGTTCACGTCTTGCCCGCGTACCAGGATTTCTAGCGAGCCAACGTCGTGGGCAACCATGGCCGCCTTGAGCTTTTTCATGGGGACCATCTCGATGAATTCAAATCCGGACGTGCCGTGAGGCAGGCGGTCACCGGTGAGGTAAGCAATGCGTGGGTCCAGCTGGTGCAGGCCTTCCCGCGCGGCGTAGTGGCGCACCAGCCCGGCGCGCACGATGGCGCCGTCGGGGTCGATAAGGAAGCGGCCGATGGGGCCGACGTCGGGAAGCTCGTGCTCTGCGACGCCGTCATCGATGACGTCCGTGTGGATTCCTGCGGGCGTGGTGGTGAGGACCACTGCCCTCTTCCCCGTTCCAAGACCCGGAGTATACAGGCAGGTCTCCTTCACCCCGCCGTCGAGGCTGACCACGCAGGCCAGCCCCTCCCATTCGGAGTGGTCGATTCCCGGCGCGCATTTGATGGCCATCTCGCCGTGGGTATCCAGGAGGTCTGCCGGTGGTGGTAGCAGTTGGTCAAGCCGGGTAATGCGGTTGCCGCCTTGGCGCCGGGCGGGATCGGCGATGCAGACCTGGGCGGTCGTCGTTGTTGTCAGCGCATCTGCGCGAAAGACCGGGTGCTCAATGTTGTGCCGCGCCATGGCTACGCGCGAAGCGTCCAGGTCGCTGCCCACATAAGCGCCGGGACGATAAGCCTGCCCCTCGGTGCCGATGGAACACGTGAGGTCGTGGACGAGGTCCACGTTGCGCTCCTGAAGGAATTGTGCGCGGTAGGCCGCCACCGCAGGTGGCGTGGCCTGTTGTGCAGAGTCGTGGTCCATGAGCCAATCCTGCGGCAGCTTTCCGGAACTGCGTGCTTGGATGAGCTCAGCTACGGCGCGCCCATAATCACCGAACTGGGCCTGCAGCTTGGCGACGTCCCTCAGGTGCGCCTTCTTTGTTCCCTCCAGGTCCGCCGCGGCGGCGTCGATGGCGGCTGCATTCTCGCGCAGGAAGGCGACTTCGTCCAAGGTGTAGCTCATGGTGTGCTTTTCTAGATGCGGTTGACGGGGAATGTGGTGAAGTACTCGCGGTAGCGTTCATCGTCCTGGGGATCCCCGATGATGGGGCGCAGATCGGAGAAGGAGGCATCGTCCAAGACTTCCTTGACGCTGGAATAGGACGTGAGGCGCTTGAGCTGCGCCCAGGTGGGGATGGCTAGGCGTACCAGCCCGGCGCGCCAGCCGTCGAGAACCAGTTGTGGGTCGAACCAACCGGCGTCATCGGCCTCCCCTGTTTCGCCATCTGGTTCTTGACCCTCGGGCAGCACACCGATGAAGAAGAAGGTGTCGAACCAGTGGTTGTTATCCTCGCCCGCCCAGCGGGACCAGGGAAGGAACATGTCGGCGTCGACGCGCATGCCGTTGTGCTCTAAGAATTCGGTAAAAGAAATCTCGTGGGATTCCAGTAGCTCGCGCTCGCGGTGATAGCGCGAGGCATCGGAGACTAGGCCGTCTTCGCGAATGGCCAGCAGTGTGCCGGCCTCTTCGAAAAGTTCCCGGGCCGCGGCGAAGACAAGGGCGTGGGCCTTGTACTTGGTCACGCCCATACGGCGTGCCATAGACACCACTGAGCGGCCTGCCCACAGATCACCGGAATCCCATGTACGCGGTGGAAAGTCGCGCGGGTCTACCCCGCCGCCGGGAAACACGACGTGCCCGGGGTAATTGCGCATGGTGCTCACGCGCTCTTGGATCCACACGCGCAGACCCTCTGCGGTATCGCGCAACAGGAGGACGGTAGCGGCCAAGCGTGCCCCGTTGAAGCCGGTGGTTTCGCCAGGGTCGATGGCGTCAAGGCTGTCGTGGATGGACTGGCTCATGCAACTTTCCGTGTCCGCGAAGGAGCAGAATTCTTCAGGTGAACGAGGGATTAGCGGGTGCGCCGGGCGAAGTACCGCTCCCCAATGCGGTCCACCTGGATGGGTTGGTGGAAGGCCTTGGAGAGGTTTTCCGACGTCAGGACAGAATTAATGAGTCCTTTGGCCACGACCTTACCCTCATCCAGCAGCATCGCATGCGTAAACCCGTAAGGTATTTCCTCCACGTGGTGGGTGATCATGACAATTGCCGGGGCATCTGCATCGAGTGCTAGGTCCCCCAGATAGCCCACCAGGTCCTCGCGTCCGCCCAAGTCCATGCCGGCGGAGGGCTCATCCAGGATGAGTAGCTCCGGGTTGGCCATGAGCGCGCGGGCAAGGATGACTCGCTTCTTCTCACCCTCGGAGAGCGTGCCCCAGGTGCGCTTGGCCAAGTGGGATGCGCCGACCTGAGCCAGGATGTCATCTGCTCGGGAGAAATCCATGTCTTGGTAGTCCTCGCGCCAGCGGCCGAGCACGGCATAGCCGGCGGAGACCACGAGGTCATCGACGCGCTCGTTGTCCGGGATGCGGTGCTGGACGGCGGCGGAGGAAATGCCGATGGCTGCGCGCAGATCGCGCATATCCGTCTTGCCCAGGCGCTCCCCCATCAGGTAGGCCACGCCCGCGGAGGGAAACTCTTCGGCGGCGGCCATCCGGACCAGCGATGTCTTGCCCGCACCGTTGGGGCCGATGATGACCCAGCGTTCGTCGAGCTCCACCTGCCAGTCGATGGGCCCCACCAGCGTGCGTCCACCCCGTCGCAGTTCGACGCCGCGGAAGTCAATCAACCAATCCTCGTCGGTGTCCATCAGTTCAGGGTCTTGCTGGCTTTGTTGCTCTGGAGTGTTCACACGCACCATTGTGGCCGAAACCTTCCGCCCCCGGTGAAACTGACACAGCCTTCCCCGGTGAAACTGCCACAGCTGCATTATTCTATGGGCATGACTCAACGCCTTGGTATCGACGATGTCCGCCCTTCCCTCTCCGGTAATGCAGCCTCGAAGGCCGTTGTCGGAGAGGTCGTTCCTGTTACCGCGCTGGTGTGGCGTGAGGGCCACGATGCCGTCGCCGCGACGCTGTCGGTGTGGAACACTGACTCCCCGTCCACTTCTGCCGTGACCATGACGGTAGACCCGGAGAACCCGGATCGGGTCCACGGCGTGTTTAGCCCGGCCACTGCCGGCCGCTGGTTCTTCCGCGTCGACGCTTGGTCGGATCCGATGTCCACCTGGCGCAACGCGGTGGTCAAGAAAATGGAGGCCGGTCAATCCGCACAGGAGCTCAGCAACGATCTCTTGCACGGCGCCGAGCTTTTCGAGGAGGCGGCAATCCAATGCCCGAGCGACAAGGCGGATCTGCTCTTTAAGGCGGCGAAGGAGCTGAAGGATGAAACGGGGGACGTCGACAAGCGCGTGCGCACCGCGCTGTCCGACGAGGTCGCGGACGTCCTCCACCACCACCCCCTGCGGCACCTGCTGGTGGAGGGTGACATTCACGAGGTCCTCGTGGAACGCCGCGAAGCCCTCTACAGCTCCTGGTACGAGCTCTTCCCACGCTCCACCGGCGGTTGGGATGCCGAGGGCAACCCCGTGCACGGCACGTTTAAGACCACGGCACAGGCACTCGAGCGAGTGGCAGCCATGGGTTTCGATACCGTTTACTTCCCACCCATCCACCCCATTGGCAAGGTGCACCGCAAGGGCCGCAACAATTCGGTGGTGGCTGAGCCCGGCGATGTGGGCTCGCCGTGGGCCATCCAAGATCACTCCACCACGCACCCGGACCTGGGCACCATGGAGGACTTCAAGGAGCTGGTCAAGAAGGCCGCCGACTTGGGCCTGGAGGTGGCCCTGGACCTAGCTCTGCAGGCCTCCCCGGACCACCCGTGGGCTAAGACCAACCCGGAATTTTTCACCGTCCTGGCCGATGGCACCATTGCCTACGCGGAGAACCCGCCGAAGAAGTACCAGGACATCTACCCGCTGAACTTCGATAACGACCCGGATGCCATCTACGCGGAAATCTATCGCATCGTCATGATCTGGATCGAGGCCGGCGTGCATACGTTCCGCGTGGACAACCCGCACACCAAACCAGCTAACTTCTGGAACTGGCTGATTTCCAAGGTGCATGTGACTCACCCGGAGGTCATCTTCCTCGCCGAGGCCTTCACCCGCGCTCCGCGCCTGTTCGGCCTGGCCAAGGCAGGATTTACGCAGTCCTATACCTACTTCACGTGGCAGACCTCCAAGCACGAGCTCACCGAATTCGCGCAGATGCACGTGGAGCAGGCCGATATCTGCCGCCCCAACCTCTTTGTCAATACCCCGGATATTCTCCACGAATCCCTGCAAACCGGTGGGCGCGCCATGTTCGCCATTCGCGCTACGCTGGCTGCGACTCTCTCCCCGCTGTGGGGCGTGTACTCGGGCTTCGAGCTCTACGAGCACCAGGCCGTCAAGCCGGGCAGCGAGGAGTACCTCGACTCGGAGAAGTACGAGCTGCGCCCGCGCGACTTCCAGGCCGCTGTCAAGTCCGGTGACTCCCTGGAATCCTATATCCGGCTGCTCAACCTCATCCGCCGCGAAAACCCGCCCCTCCAGCAGCTGCGCACGCTGCGCTTCCACAACACGGATAACGAGGCCATCATCGCCTACTCCAAGGCCGATCCTGCTACCGGCAACGTAGTGCTCGTGGTGGTCAACCTGGATCCGCGCAACGCGCAGGAGGCCACGGTCTTTGTGGATCTGGCCGCCGTGGGCCGCCACCCGGGTGAACACTTCACGGTGCAGGACACCATCAGTGGTGCCGCCTACGAGTGGTCCGACCGCAACTTCGTGCGCCTGGAGCCGCTGCGTGACGTCGCCCACATCTTCATCCTCCCGCCAGCCCACCATGACCTGCAGGAGCGCATTGCCTGGCGCCGAGTGAACGACTACCGCGCCTAGGTTCTTAGGCCCCTGAAACCCCACGCTGAACCAGTACCCCCTTCATGGGTAGCGCGGGTTTTCTTTTCTGCCCCGCGAGCGGGTGTTGTTCGGTAATTTGGTCTTTATGAACATCCCGGCCTCAGACCTCGAACGCCTTAACAACTGCCGCCACCACGCGCCCCATGATTTTTATGGCTGGCACGACGGAACCGTCCGCACTCGCCGCCCCGGTGCCGAAGCCGTCGAGCTCGTCACCGCTTCCGGCACCACCGCGATGCGCGCGGTTGGGGATGATATCTGGGAGGCCCCGCTTACCGAAGAAGCAGACTACCGTCTGCGCATCACCTACCCGGGCCAGCCCGCCATCGAGGTAGCGGACGGTTATCACTTCCTGCCCACCCTGGGCACCCTGGATCAGCACCTCATCGGCGAGGGCCGCCACGAGCGCCTCTGGGAAGTACTGGGCGCAAATCTCAAGAGCTACACCACCGACCTGGGAGTAGTCGAGGGCACGGCCTTTGCTGTGTGGGCGCCCAACGCGGAGGGCGTGGCCGTGGTCGGTGACTTCTGCGGCTGGAACCCTACCCAGTACCCCATGCGCAGCCTCGGCTCCACGGGCATTTGGGAGGTCTTCATCCCCGGTGTGGGCGAAGGCGAGCGCTATAAGTTTGCGGTCCACGGCAAGAACTCCCCGCGCATTGATAAGGCGGATCCCCTGGCCAAGCGCACCATTGCCCCGCCGGAAACCGCCTCCGTAGTGGCCCGCTCCAGTTTCAAATGGAGTGATGAGGAGTGGATAAGCAAGCGCACCGGGGACCTCGACGTCCCGATGAGCGTCTACGAGCTCCACGTCGGCTCCTGGAAGGTAGGCGCCAACTACAACAGCTTGCGCGAAGAACTCATCCCTTACCTGGTTGAGCACGGCTTTACCCACGTGGAGCTGCTGCCCGTGGCCGAGCACCCCTTCGGCGGTTCCTGGGGTTACCAGGTCTCCGGCTACTACGCTCCCTCCGCGCGCTGGGGCTCCCCGGATGAGCTGCGCGCGCTTATCGACGACTTGCATAACGCTGGCATCGGCGTCTTCATCGACTGGGTGCCCGCGCACTTCCCCAAGGACGAATGGGCGCTGGGCCGCTTCGACGGGCAGGCACTCTACGAGCACCCGGACCCGCGCCGCGGTGAGCAGGCCGATTGGGGCACCTACGTCTTCGACTTCGGCCGCAACGAGGTTCGCAACTTCCTCGTGGCTAACGCCCTGTACTGGGCCGAGGAGTTCCACGTCGACGGCTTGCGTGTCGACGCCGTTGCTTCCATGCTCTACCTGGACTACTCCCGCGAGGAATGGCTGCCCAATATCTACGGCGGGCGCGAGAACCTGGAGGCAGTCCAATTCCTCCAGGAGACCAACGCCACGCTGAACCGTAACCACCCGGGCGTGCTGACCATCGCTGAGGAATCCACCTCCTGGCCCGGCGTGACCGCACCGACGCACGAGGGCGGACTGGGCTTTAGCCTGAAGTGGAACATGGGCTGGATGAACGACACCCTGGAGTACTTTAAGCACGAGCCGATTCACCGCCGCTACCACCACGGTGAGCTCACCTTCTCCATGGTCTACGCCTACTCGGAGCGCTACGTACTGCCGTTTAGCCACGACGAAGTGGTCCACGGCAAGGGCTCCTTGTGGGAGCGCATGCCGGGCGATGACTGGAATAAGGCCGCGGGCCTGCGCGCGCTGTACGGCTACATGTTCTCCCACCCGGGCAAGCAGCTGATGTTCATGGGCCAGGAGTTTGGCCAGACCACCGAATGGGCAGAGGGCCACTCCGTGGACTGGTCCAATTTGGAGGGCTGGGGCAACGAGTGGCACCACGGCATTAAGCGCCTGGTGCGCGACCTCAACGCGGTGTACAAGCAACAGCCGGCCCTGTGGACACAGGACTTCACGCAGGATGGCTTCCAGTGGGTCAAGGCTGACGACGCCAACAACAACATGCTCGGCTACGTCCGCTATGGCAAGGACGGCTCCGCCTTGTTGGCAGTGTGCAACTTCTCCGGCAGCTCGGTGCCAAACTATGACCTCTGGGTGCCGCGCGATGGCGAGTGGGAGCTAGTCATCAACACAGACGACGCCGTCTACCAGGGTGCCGGCAACGACCTTGCCCACCGCGTGCGCTCCGAAGGCAACCACGTACAGCTGCACCTGCCGGCCAACTCGGTGCAGTGGTATGCCTTCCGTGGCTAGTTTCTAAGAACACAACTGCCCGACCTGCCAAAGATCACCGCTGAGATCGAATTCCAGCCGCTAGTTTTGGCAACTCGGGCAGTTGCAGTTTTCAGTCTTGTGCGTGAGTATCGAGGAAAGCTCTTACGCAAGCATCAATGTCATCGCGCAACGCATCCATTCGCTCCCCTCCCTCTAGACCACGCACGGACGGGTCCTCAATCTCCCAACGCTCAGCCACTCCGTCATAGTCGGCATCACCAACGATGATGACGTGATCCACCGAAGACGCGAGGCCGGCATCAAGCAACGTTGGCGTTCCTGACATGTCGGCGCCGACCTTTGCAAGAGAGGCCTGCGCCTCGGCGTTCACGCCCTGCGCACGATGCTGTTCAGTGGTCTTTACGCCTGCGGAGTGAACTTCCCAATCGGGCGCATGCTTCTTAGCTAAGGCAGCCGCCATCTGAGACTTACCGCGGTTGGTATTGCAAAGGAAAAGTACGGAGGTCATGCCTCCGCACTTTAGTCATATTTCGGTGTGCCTGTAGGGCCAGATCCCTAGTTCTTCTTCACCGCGTAGTACACCGGCAGGGACTTCCAGTTGAACGTCACGTCCTGGACGTTCTCGGACCAGCCGCCGACCACGTTTGGGTAGAACAGCGGGATTGAAGGAAGGTCACGCAGCAGCAGCTCCTGTGCCTGGTTGTAGAGCTTCGCGGCTTCCTCCTCATTTGCGGCGCCGTTGGCCTTCACAATCAGTTCATCGAACTCCGGGTTGGAGTACTTCGAGTCATTGGAAGTTACACCCGTGGTGAAGTTTGGCCCAAGGAAGTTACCCATCGAGGGATAGTCGGCGAACCACGCCGTGCGGTAGGCGCCATCCATCCGCTCGGTGCGGTAGGCATCGCGGAAGGACTTGAAGTCCGGGTAAGGGTTGCCCACGGCCTGGATTCCCAGCGTGTTGCTGATGTTGTTAGCCACGGCATCGGCCCAGTCCTTGTTATCACCATCGGTGTTGTAGTTGATCGGGAACGAGCCTTCAAAAGCACCGTACATCTTATCGGCCTCCGCCCACAGCTTCTTCGCCTCCTCCGGGTTATAGTCCAGGTTTTCCGAACCGGGCAGGCTGTCGTTGTATCCGTTCAGCACCGGTGACGTGAACTCGCGGGCCGGTGTGCGGGTGCCATGGAAGATGGTCTCCGCGATCTCCTCACGGTTGATAGCCATCGAGATTGCCTTGCGGCGCAGCGTGCCTTCTTCCCCACTAAAGTGCGGGGTCTCCATGTGGATGGACATCTCCAGATAGGTAGCGGCCGGCTTGGTCTCCTGACGGCCGGCCAGGTCCTGCTCATAGCTGCCGAAAGCGGACGACGGGATCGCTTCGAGCACGTCGAGGTTATTCGCCAACAGGTCCATGTAGGCCGCGCTGGAATCGGCGTAGAAGGCGAATTCGATGCCGTCGTTCTGCGCTGCGCGGTCGCCCTTGTACTCCGGGTTCGGCTCGATGATCAGGTTCTGGTTGTGGTTCCATTCCTTGATCTTGTAGGGGCCGTTCGACACCGGGGATTCGCCAAAGCCCTGTGGGTCCTCCAGCGCGGCCGCGGGGACTGGGAAGTAGGCGTTGTAGCCTAAGCGGCTCGGAAAGTCGCTCTCCGGTTGGGTGAGTTCGATGGTGAAGGTGCGCTCATCGATGACCTTGAGGCCTTCCATTTCTTTGACGCCTTCCCCGTAGCCCTTGATGGAGGAGAAGAAGCTCTCATTAAGTTGTTCATTGGCCACCGCGTAGTTCCACGTATCGACGAAAGAATCAGCCGTCACGGCTGAGCCATCAGAGAACTTCAGGTCAGGCTTGAGCGTGACCTTGTAGGTCTTCTCTCCTTCCTTGTCGATGGACTCCGCCATCTCGTTGTGCACGTTGCCGTCGGCGTCGTAGTACACCAATCCGGAAAACAGCATGTCGACGATGCGTCCGCCGCCGTTCTCATTCGTCATCGCGGGAATGAGCCCCTGCTGTGGTTCAGTACCGAGCACGCGAACATAGTTGGATCCGCCGGCACTATCGGAGCTATCGCTTCCGCAGGCGGTAAGGCTAAGAGCAAGAGAGGCGGCGCCAACAACGCCGAGGAGCTTGCGCATGAGAGTCCTCCAGAAAGAGTCAAACAACCATTGTGCTGTATCGCACAAAAAGCAATTTAACATGCCATACGTCACCTCATTGCTTGAACGCAAAAAAGACCCTCAGGAGAAGACTCAACTGAGTCATCCTGAGGGTCCAGCCCGCGACAGTCCGGGAAGGTCGCTCTCGGGCCCGGCACAAGCTGGGCACTATTTCTACGCCGTCTTTAATACAACGCGCTGGCCAGCTTCGTGCGTGCGGCCAGTACGCGCGGGTCACCGGAATCAAAGAGACCAAAGAGCTCCAAGAGGCGGGTCTTGAGCTGTTCCTTCTCATCCCCAGCGGTGCGCTTCATGGCCTCAATGAGGCGCTCGAAAGCTCGGTCAGGGGCACCGGCGACGACCTCCGCGTCGGCGGCGTCGAGCTGCTTTGCCACGTCCTCTGGGGCGGCATCGGCGGCGGCGATGGGGTCCTCGCTACGGTTAGCCGGATCCAAGCGCTTGAGCAGCACAGTGGTGTCACGCGCCTGCTTAATCTCCGCATTATCCGGCTCAGCGGCCAGAATCTCCTCATAGGTAGCGATGGCAGCGTCGAAATCGCCACGGTTGAGCGCGTCCTCAGCCAGGCCCAGGCGCGGATCTGCTGCTTCTTCCTCTGGGCTCTCCCCCGCTACATCTTGGTCTGGCAAACCCTTGAGCTGGGGGCCGAGCTTGTCGACGATCGCCGCTACCCACTGCTCCAGGTTCTCGCGCGGCTGCCCGCCCTCAAAGTTGGTGACGGGCTGGCCGGCGGCGATGGCAACGGTGGTCGGCAGATTCTGTACGCCGAAGACCTGCGCCACCTGGGGCACAACATCAGCGTTGATATAGCCCACGATGAACTTCAGCCCACCTGCGGTCGCCATCTCCTCGAAGTCCTTCTTGAGCTGCTCGGAGGCCGGGGAGCGCGGCGAGCCAATCAAGGCGATGACGGGTACTTCCGCAGAGCGGCGCACCAAGTCATTCTCGAAGTTCTGCTCGGTGACCTCAAAGAAGGGCTGTACACCTGCCGAGGCACCAGTAGTACCCTGTTCCTGTGCTTTCGCCTTGGCCTCTGCCTGCTGCTTGATAGCACCCAGGTCGAGGGCTCCTCCTACATACGGTCCGGTCACTTATTCTCCTCCAGGTAACGATTAACGGAATCTACTTTTTGGGTTATCTGCCCGGTCACGCCTTCGCGGATATCGGCTTTAATCACCAGGCTCGTGCGCGGCGAAACCGCGCGCACGGCATTGGTGGCTTCCTTGATAACCGCGAAGACCTCATCCCACTCGCCTTCCACAAGGGTAAACATGGCATTGGTCTCATTAGGTAAGCCGGAAGCACGGACAACACGCACGGCTTCGGCGACGGCCTCGGACATCTCAGCGCGTTCATCGCCCACGACGGAGGGGGCTACGGAAAAGGCAACAATCATGCCCGCTATCCTACCGCCGCTCCCAGCAGTGCCGGTGCCAGTGTCGGCGATCATCTGCGCGCCCGCCGGTATCCCGCGGCCACGCCACGATGTGCGCCACCCCGGGAGGTATGTTCTGGTTGCATCCCGGGCACACGTAGTACTTCTGAGCGGCCGCGCTGCCGACGTGTCTCATAACGAAAGGCTCGCCATGGGTCCAGCTCGGCCCTGGTACCGTCTGCGAGCCGAGGAAGGCACTGCCGTCGCGCGGCAGTGACCGTGGCTCTTCGCGGATCCTACGATTGCGGCGCGGCACTAGAACAACCGCAGCTCGTTGGACTCGATGCCGCGCAGCTCTTGGTAGTCCAGGACGACGCAACGGATACCGCGGTCTTCCGCCAAGGTCCGCGCTTGGGGCTTGATTTCCTGCGCTGCGAACACACCGTGGACCGGTGCTAGCAAGTCGTCGCGGTTGAGCAACTCAAGGTAGCGCGTGAGCTGCTCGACGCCATCAATTCCGCCGCGGCGCTTGACCTCGACCGCTACGAATTCATTCTTGGAGTTCTTGGCCATGATGTCTACCGGACCAATCGCGGTGGGATACTCGCGGCGCACCAGCGAGTACTTCTCCCCCAACGTTTCTATGTGTTCCGCCAACAGCTCCTGCAAGTGGGCTTCCACGCCATCCTTGACCAAGCCGGGGTCTTCTCCCAGATCCATGTCGATCTCCTGGTGGATCTGGGCGATGGTGATACGCAGCTGCTCACCTTTCGGGTTTTCTACCAGCCACAGCTTCTCTCCTGTGTCTTCACCGTCGATATCCTCAATTGCCGACTCCGAAAAGGTGCACGGCGGAGTCATCCAGTTCAGCGGCTTATAGGCACGGTCATCCGCATGGATGGACACCGAACCATCGGCTTTGATGAGGATGAGACGGTCCGCCATGGGAAGGTGGGCGTCGAGGCGGCCTACGTAATCTACGGAGCATTGGGCGATGACAACACGCATGCCCTCTACCCTATCGTTGGGCGCTACTTCTTTGGTAAGCGGGTAGCTCGCTGGCGCATCTGGCGATAATCCAACTTCTGTTGGCGCTTCGACGGCGCCGATTCCACCCACGCATTCAAGGCCATGATTCCGTGCGCATCAGAGGCAATCTCATAGTCCCGCCCATCGATGCTAATCCGGATGATCTGGTGACCAGAGGGCATAAAAGAAGCCTCGTCATCATCCATTGGGCGGGTGCTGCCCAGTTCGATGTCGAGGCGATTAAAGCGTTTGTTGGCGCGCGGCAATACGGAGCGAAGCTTGAAGTACTCCATATACTCGCCGTCATAACGCACGAGGCCGTGGCGCCACGTATGGGAGTCCTTCGAAGGAAGCCGACGCAGAAGGATGCTCGTTCCGCGGGAACGCACCGTAAAAAACCGAACTGCGGCCAGAATGACGACAACCAGAAGAATCAGTGCGCACAGACCTAAAAGAATAGATAGCCCTTGGAGCACCTGAGAGTTCATGGGTTGATTTCCTTCACCGCGAGTAAGAAACGTTGCGTTGATTCTACCGCTCGCGGAGGAAACAATGCTAGTCCTTGCTTGACCTTTGGCGCATATCACGAAGGAACCCCACCCCCTCTTAGCGAGGTTGTGGGGTTCCTAAGTGAGAGTGGGAAGGGCGGTCATTGCTGCCCGTCGTTTCCCTCTCCGCTCATCCGTTAGCTGTTGAAGCGGCGGGCGGCGCGCAATGCGGCATCGCCACGGGACCTCGTCAGCTCGCGCTCAGACTTCAGGTCTTCCTGTGCCTGTGCTTCATCGACCTCCGAGGCCCAGATGGCCCAATCGGCGAGGACGGTGATCTTGTTCTCGGACACGGAGAGGAAGCCACCCTGGACAGCGGCGACACGACGCTCGCCGTCCGCCGGGTGGATGGTCACTACACCATTGTCGATCAACTGACCGACCATGGGCTCATGGCCAGGAAGCACGCCGATCTCACCCTCGGTGGTCTCAGCCGTCACCATGGTGGCCTTTCCGGTCCACAGCAGGCGCTCGACGGAAACCAATTCGGCGGTGATGTCAGCCATGTGCCTCTCCCTACTTCTTCTCGGTCAGCTTCTTGTACGCAGCCTCGACGTCGTCCAAGCCACCCAGGCCGTTGAAGGCCTGCTCCGGGTAGTGGTCGAATTCGCCGTTGCAGATGCGCTCGAAAGCATCGATGGTATCGGCCAGCGGCACGTAGGAGCCCGGCAGGCCGGTGAACTTCTCTGCGACGAAGAAGTTCTGGCCCAGGAAGCGCTCGATGCGGCGAGCACGCTGAACGGTGATCTTGTCTTCCTCAGACAGCTCGTCCATACCAAGGATGGCGATGATGTCCTGGAGCTCCTTGTTCTTCTGCAGAATACCGATGACACGCTGTGCCACCTCGTAGTGGCGCTCGCCCACGATGGACGGCTCCAGAATACGAGAGGTAGAGGTCAGCGGGTTCACTGCCGGGTAAATACCCTTCGAAGCAATACCACGGTCCAACTCGGTGGTGGCATCGAGGTGGGCGAAGGTGGTCGCCGGAGCCGGGTCGGTGTAGTCATCGGCCGGCACGTACACGGCCTGCAGGGAGGTAATGGACTTACCCTTGGTGGAGGTAATACGCTCCTGCAGCACACCCATCTCATCAGCCAGAGTCGGCTGGTAACCCACGGCGGAAGGCATACGGCCCAGCAGGGTCGACACCTCAGAACCGGCCTGGGTGAAACGGAAGATGTTGTCGATGAACAGCAGCACGTCCTGGTTCTGAACGTCGCGGAAGTACTCCGCCATGGTCAGGCCGGACAGAGCCACGCGCATACGGACTCCTGGCGGCTCATCCATCTGGCCGAAGACAAGTGCGGTGTCTTGAAGAACGCCCATCTCCTCCATCTCGAGGAAGAGGTCGGTGCCCTCACGGGTGCGCTCGCCGACGCCGGCGAAGACGGAGGTACCGGAGAACTCGCGTGCGATACGAGTAATCATCTCCTGGATAAGAACGGTCTTACCCACACCTGCACCGCCGAAGAGGCCGATCTTGCCGCCCTTCACGTACGGGGTCAGCAGGTCAATGACCTTAATACCGGTCTCCAGGATCTCGGTCTTACCCTCCAGCTGGTCGAATGCCGGCGGCTCGCGGTGGATGCCCCACTGCTCGCCATCGCGGCCCAGACCCGGCTGGTCAAGGCAGTCACCGAGGGCGTTGAAGACGTGGCCCTTGACCACATCGCCCACCGGGACGGAAATCGGCTTGCCGGTGTCGGTCACGGCGGCACCACGGACGAGGCCGTCCGTCGGAGCCATGGACACGGCACGGACGAGGTTGTCACCGAGGTGCTGAGCGACCTCAAGGGTGACGGTCTTTGCAACAGCCTCGAGGGAAACCTCGACGGTCAGTGCGTTGTACAGTGCCGGCAGCCCGCCACGCGGAAACTCCACGTCGACGACCGGACCGATGACACGCACCACACGGCCGGCGGTAGCCGACGACTGTGTGTTCTGCTCTTGCAGAGCTGTAGTCATAATCTAGTCACTTTCTGCGCTTTCGGCGAGCGCCCCAGCGCCACCGACGATCTCTGTGATTTCTTGGGTAATCTGCGCCTGACGGGCCTGGTTGGCCACGCGGGAGAGGTCCTTGACCAGCTCGGTTGCGTTATCAGTTGCAGACTTCATTGCGGTACGGCGTGCGGCTGACTCGGAGGCCGAGGACTCCAAGAACATCGCAAACAGGAGGCGGGACACGTACTGCGGAAGCAGTGCGTTCATGAGGGTGTCCGCATCCGGCTCGAAGTCGTAATCAGGAGTGATCTGATTGTTCGGCTCGGCGTCGGAAAGCGCGGACTCACCCATGTGGTAGTCCTCTTCCTCGATAACCGGTACCACCGGCAGCAGCTGCTGCACACGCGCGGTCTGGGTCAGCATGGACTCGAACTCGGTGTACACAACGTGTACCTGGTCGAAACCGCGAACGGTCTCGCCCTCCAGGTGAATACCCTCGCGGGTCTTAGCCTGGCCATTCGAACCGGCAACGAAGCCGTCGATGATGTGGCGGCGCACGTCGTGCGTCTTCTCCCAGGTTGGATCCTGCGAGAATCCAGTCCAGCTGCCTGCGACCTCGGCCTCACGGAACTTGTAGAAGCCAACGCCCTTGTTGCCGGTCACGTAGCGGACGGTCTCGAAACCCTCACTCTTGAGCAGGGCTTCCAGCTCGGCCGCCTTCTTGAAGATGTTGTTGTTGTAGCCACCGCACATGCCGCGGTCCGAAGAGACCACGAGAATGGCGGCCACCTTTGCATCTTCGCGTTCCCGGAGCATCGGGTGATCCAGGGACGTGTGCGCCGCCAGCTTGTTGAGCACGTTGGACAGTTCACGTGCATAAGGCTGCGACGCCTCTACCCTGGCCTGAGCCTTGGTAATGCGCGAGGTAGCAATGAGCTCCTGTGCCTTGGTGATCTTCTTGGTGGAATTAACGGACCGGATGCGGTCACGCAGTTCACGAAGATTAGCCATGGTGTTCGCTCCTCCCTTCTTTATCTAGACGGTTAATTCTTAGAGCGTGCGAAACTCTATTTGGCCGTCTTGCGGGAGACGTTGAGCTCGGTCTTATTCACGTCATCCGCGGCGAGCGGGTCAACCGGTGCCTCGGTACCGAGGTTGTTGCCCTCGGTCGTGCGGAAGGACGGAATGAAGTCCTTAGCAGCTGCAACAAGTGCATCCTTGGACTCGTCGGTCAGAGCGGTACCGCCCTGGATCTGCTCGAACACCTGCGGGGTTGCAGAGTTGAGGTGATCGTGCAGCTCCTTCTCGAAGCGGCGTACGTCCTCGACGGGAACGACGTCGAAGATGCCCTGGTCTGCAAGGAAGATGGACACCATCTGGTACTCGACAGGCTGCGGGGAGGACTCGGACTGCTTGAGCAGCTCGACGAGACGCTCACCGCGCTCCAGCTGAGCCTTGGAGGCCGGATCCAGGTCAGATGCGAAGGCCGCGAAGGCCTGCAGATCGCGGTAGGCAGCCAGCTCAAGACGCAGGTTACCGGCGACCTTCTTCATACCCTTGGTCTGTGCGGCACCACCAACACGGGAGACCGACACACCGACGTTAATTGCCGGACGGACGCCCTGGTTGAACAGGTCGGACTCCAGGAAGACCTGGCCGTCGGTAATAGAAATAACGTTGGTCGGAATGAAGGCGGAGACGTCGTTCGCCTTGGTCTCAATGATCGGCAGTGCGGTCATGGAACCTGCACCCATGTCGTCGGAGAGCTTTGCAGCGCGCTCCAGCAGACGGGAGTGGAGGTAGAAGACGTCGCCCGGGTAAGCCTCGCGGCCCGGCGGACGGCGCAGAAGAAGGGAAATCGCACGGTAGGCCTCGGCCTGCTTGGTCAGATCATCATAAATGATCAGGACGTGGTTGCCCTGGTACATCCAGTGCTGACCCAGAGCTGCACCGGAGAACGGTGCCAGCCACTTGAAGCCGGCGGCGTCGGATGCCGGAGCCGCCACGATGGTGGTGTACTCCAGTGCGCCGTGCTGCTCCAGGGTGTGGCGCACACCAGCAATGGTGGAGCCCTTCTGGCCGATGGCGACGTAGATGCAGCGGACCTGCTTGTTCTTGTCGCCAGATTCCCAGTTAGCCTTCTGGTTCAGGATGGTGTCGATACAGACAGCGGTCTTACCCGTCTTACGGTCACCAATGATCAACTGACGCTGACCGCGACCAATCGGGGTCATCGCGTCAATAGCCTTGATGCCGGTCTGCATCGGCTCTTCCACCGGCTGACGCTGCAGCACGGACGGTGCCTGCAGCTCGAGGACGCGGTCCTCTTCAGCGGTGATCGGGCCCATGCCGTCGATCGGCTGGCCCAGGGGGTTAATTACGCGGCCGAGGAATTCCTCGCCCACAGGGATGGAGAGAACCTCACCGGTCCTCTTGACCTCGTCGCCTTCTTTGAGCGACTCGAAGTTGCCCAAGACCACGACGCCGATGGAGTTGGTGTCAAGGTTCTGTGCGACGCCAATCACGCCGCCGGGGAACTCGAGCAGCTCATTCGCCATGACGGACGGCAGGCCCGAAACCTGCGCAATACCGTCAGCTGCCGAAATGACCACGCCGACCTCCTCACGGGAGGCCTCCGCGGAGTAGCTCGAGGTGTAGTTCGCAATCGCGCTACGGATCTCGTCGGAGGAGATCGTCAGCTCCGCCATGTTCTTCCTGCTCTCGGTAGTATCTTCCAGCAATTACTTAATCGTTTCTGTCGTTTCGGCTTATGCCATCTGCGCACGAAGGCGAGCAATCTTGCCTGCCGTCGAGCCATCGATGACTTCGTCGCCGACGCGGATGGTCATACCACCGAGGAGGCTGGTGTCAACCTCAGAGTGGATGGACATCGCACGACCATAAATTTTGCCCAGCTTTTCAGCGAGTGCTGCCCGCTGGCTATCATTCAGCTCACCCGCGGTGGTCACTCGCGCGATGGTACGGCCCTGCAGCTTGGCTGCGGTGTCCGCCAGACCGGCGAGATCATCAATCGGGTTCTGCTCCGGGCGGCCAATGGCCTGCAGCGCGAGCGCCTCAGTAACCATCGTGACCTTGCCGTAGAGCACGCTTGCCAGCAGCCCGACCTTGCGATCGGACGTAGCAGTACGGTCTGAAAGCAGCTGGGTCAGTTCGCCTTCGCGGTCAAGCACGCGCGACAGGGAGAAGAGCTCATCTTCTACCTGGCCCAGCTTGCCCTCAAACTCAGCGCCACGCAGCAGTGCGCGGCGGCCGAGGATGATGAGGCCACGGGCGATATCACGCGGGGTCGACCACTGTGCGGCGGCGGCTTCCTGCAGCACCTGGAGTGCAACCGGGGTGACCTTTCCGCCGAAAAGGGTCTGGGCCAGGGACTTGCGCTCCTCGGAGGTAGCGGCGTCGTCGGTCAGCGCGACACGCAGTTCGCGGTCGCCGTCGAGGACGCGGACAACCTCAAAGAGGTCCTGGCCTGCCTGGGTAGCAGTCGCCACCGAGCGGTCACCGGAGAGGAACTCATCCAGCTTGGACTCAACGGTAGCGAGTGCTTCGCGGCTAGCTGCCTTCATCGTTGCCTACTTTCCGGCCGGTGCCACAGTGTCGAGCTCGGACAGGAAGTTATCAATCGTGGAGGACTGCTTGGTGGCGTCCGAAAGTTCGCCGCCGAGCAGCTTCTCTGCCAGGTTGATGGAGTTCTGTCCGATGTCGGAACGCAGCTCAGACACGACCTGTGCACGGGAAGCTTCAAGCTGCTTCTCGCCGGCGGTCAGGATGCGACGAGACTCTTCCTCGGCAGCTTCCTTAGCCTCTGCCTCGATCAGCTTGCCGCGCTCGCGCGCCTGCTCGCGGATCTCCGCAGCCTCTGCTCGCGCGTCAGCGAGCTGAGCATTGTACTTTTCCAGAGCGGCCTTTGCTTCGGCCTGCTGAGCCTCCGCACGCTTAAGGCCACCTTCGATCCGGTCTTCACGCTCCTGCAGCATCTTGTTGTATGCCGGAAGAACAAGCTTCCAGAACACAATCAGGATGATGGCGAACGGAATGATCGACCAGACCAAGTCGTACATCTTGGGCAGAAGGATGGAGTTGCCGCTCTCCAGCGGCAGGTGCTCACTTCCCTCTGCTGCAAGGTAGTAAATGACGTTGTTCATGGGGCTCCGTTCTTAAAGTTCGATTTACTTGTGTAAAGCGCTCTTTAGAACAGGAAGCCTGCAACGAGGCCAATCAGGGCGAGGGCCTCAACGAAGGCGATACCCAGGAACATGGTGGTACGCAGCTGACCAGCCATCTCCGGCTGGCGAGCCATGCCCTCGACGGTCTTGCCGACGAGGATACCGATGCCCAGACCCGGGCCGATGGTTGCGATGCCGTAGCCGATAGCACCGAGACCCTTGAGGGTGGACTCGTCAGCGGCCTGAGCAAGAATGATTTCGTTCATGATGAAAGTCGTTCCCTTTCAATGTTTTCCCACGAATTGTTCCGCGGGGGAAGTGGTGATTTCTGGGGTATTTAGTTAACCGCGAGGTTCGCGTTGTTGTTAGTGCGAATCTGCATGCAGCGACAATTCGATGTATACCGCCGTCAGCAGGGCGAAAATGTATGCCTGCAGGAAGATGACGATAATTTCGTACAGCGTGAACAGAACCGCTGCGACCAGAGTGAGGCCACTCAGTGCGGTCCAACCGTTGAACTGGAAGAAGAAGAAGTTCGTTGCCGAGTACAACAGGACCAAAATGAGGTGGCCAGCCAGGAAGTTCGCCATAAGACGAAGAGCCAGCGTGACTGGACGCATGACAAACGTAGAGAAAGCCTCAATCGGCACAACAAGCACGTGCAGCAACGGTGGCAGGTTAGGAATAACCACCGAGGACTTGACGAACTTGCCGAAGCCAAAGCGCTTTGCGCCGGCGTAAATCATGGCGATGTACGCAACGACTGCCAGCACGATTGGCATACCAATACGAGCATTCGGAGAGATGTTTAGGGCTGGAACAATAGTTGCTACGTTCCAGAACAAAACACCGAAGAAGATCGTGGCCAGGATCGGAAGGAAACGACGTCCTTCCTTACGGCCGAGAATGTCCTCTGCGATGTGAATTCGTACGAAGTCAATCGCATGCTCCGCTACGTTCTGCAATCCTTTAGGAACCAGCTTCGGGTTCTTAAAGGCGACAACAAAAAGGAGCACCAAGATAGCCGCCATAAACAGGCGGACCAGCATGATGCGATCCAAAGCGAACCAACCGTTGGCGAAATCGGCGAACAGGAGATCGACGACTCCACCATCTTCGGTTACGTGCCCCGGGAAAAATTCTGGATCCAGTTCGGGTGCGTGAAACTCACCCTTCATGGCCAATGTCGTAACGCTCAGCGTTCTCTCCCGTGTTCGGGCCACACAGCTTGTCGAAGGCTATGTGGTGCGATGGACGTCTCAAGCTCTTTGCCCTGTTCACGGACTCCGTCGCACATCAGCGTAAACAGGGCAAGGATAAACCGTACTGTTTCGGGATAGCATGACGCTAACCCGCGGTAACCCGAAGAGAATGCTATCAGTTCGCCTTCAAGTTTTCGCACGTGGGGGCAGCGTTGTGAACCTAAAGGCACAGCCCAGCGCCGTGCGGCCGCATAAAACGCCCACATTCTGCCAAAACCCTACTAAGTGTATTTGGTCACACACCCGCATTTTCCCACCTTGACGGGGGTAATGAGCGTACCAAGCGGCGTCATTTCGCTACACAAAAAGCCACCCTCCCGGGGTCACCGGAAGCAGTGGCTCACTGAAAAGGTCGAAAAAACTAAGACACGTAGGTCACGTTGGAGGTGACCACACCCCATACCTCAGTTCCCAACGTCACCGCCAGCGCCAGCAGAACGGTAACGAAAAGCGCCATCGTGTCGTAGAACTCCAAGTCCTTGATCAGCAACAGCACCATGATGAGGATGACGACCTTGAGCAACCAGCCACCCAGGACCACAGCCATCGTGGTCGACGGCGTCGTGCGTGCGGTAATAAGCACCGAGGCCGCGGTAAAGAGCACGAAGCCGCCGCCGATGGCCGCGCCGACGAGAACACCCCAGATCCCAGGCAACCCGCGGACACCACCCCAGATAGCAAGGGACGCGATGGTCACGACGACCAGGCCGGTGGTCCCGAGGCGGAGCGCACGCTTGAGGGGACGCCGATGATCGTCGTAGGGCGAAAGCTCTTCGGAGGTCGTTGAATCAGTCACAGCCCCATACCCTACCTCAGGAAGGATCAGTTTCCAGCACCACACTGGTCGCCCGCGGCCGGCGCCCAATCTTGCCCTGGCGCAGCGGAATCAGGGTCACGCCGAAGGCCACGCCGAGAGCAAGCACAGCTAGGGCCACGGCCGCAGGGGCCGGAACGATGGAAAAGGAGACTGCCCCAAACGCCACCGCGGAGACCCACAAATAAAGCACCAGTACTGTGCGTCGGTGCGTATGACCCAAGGAGAGCAGCCGGTGGTGAATGTGCGCCTTATCGGCAGCGAAGGGCGAACGCCCCTGCGATACGCGGCGAATGACGGCCCAGACAAGGTCCAGGACTGGAATAAAGACCGCGGCGACCACAACAATGACGGGCGACATCAACGCCACCATGTCCACGGTGCCGTACAAAGACATGTTGATCTTGCCGGAGGCCGAAGTCGACGCCGCGGCGAGCAGCAAACCAATCAGCATCGCACCGCTATCCCCCATGAAGATGCGGGAGGGCTCAAAGTTGTGAGGGAGGAACCCGGCGCACACACCGACGAGCGCCGCCGCAATAATTGCTGGCGGATATGCGGACACCGCACCGCCCTGGTCGTGCAGCACTGTCAGCGAGAAAACCAAGATGGCGCCGCCGGCGATCATGCCCAGCCCGGCCGCCAGCCCGTCGAGCCCGTCGACGAAGTTGATGGCGTTAATGAGCAGCACGGTAAAGAATGTGGTCAAGAGTGTCCCCTGGACCTGATCCAGGATGACCGTAGTTCCATCACCAAAAGGCAGGAAGAGAAGCGTCCACGTCAGCCCCAGCCCGCTCATGATGGCTGCGGCCACGAGCTGACCGATGAGCTTGACTAGAGCGCTCAGCTCTACCAAGTCATCCACCACGCCCACGAGGACGATGGCTGCGGCTGACCACAGCACAGCATTCATCTCAGGCGTGACAGGCATAAAGCCGCGAGTCAAGGCTGGAAGCTGGTCCGCGAGATAGACGGCGGCCGCAAACCCCGTGAACATCGCCACCCCGCCGAGCTGCGGTGTGGGCTGGGAGTGGCTATCGCGCAGACGAATCTCTGCCACCTGGCCGCTGCGTACTAAGAAGGTACGCACCAGTCCGGTGGTGAGATAGGTAAACGCCGCCGCGACAAAGATCACCAACGCTAGCTCGCGCAGCGGCACTCCGGTTCCAGCCACTGATGTCTCCTTAAGAGGATTGGGCGCTCGGGCGGGTGCGCAAGGACTCTGCGGATACTCCGATGACCTCTCCGATCTGCTCAGCGCTCAATGCGCCTTCGCGCAAAAGATAAGGGCGGGAGCCAGACAGATCGATAATGGTGGAAGGCTTGCCTACCTCGGCCTCTCCCCCGTCCAGGTAGACAGTGACGGCCTTACCCAGCTGCTGCTTGGCGGCAATCGCCGTGGTGGGTGGGGTTTGGCCGGAGATATTCGCTGAGGATACCGCCATGGGGCCGACCTCACGCAACAGCTCGATGGCGATGGGGTGCAGCGGCATGCGCAGCATCACCGTGCCGCGGGTATCGCCCAAGTTCCACGGAAGCGAAGGCGCCTGCGGGACGACGATGGATAGTCCGCCCGGCCAGAAGGCCTCGATCAGCGTTTGCGCGGTATCATCCAACGACGCTACGAGACCTTTGACGGTATCCCAAGAGCCCACGAGCACCGGTACCGGCATGTCTGGGCCGCGGTGCTTGGTGGCCAGCAGGCTCGCCACGGCGTCGTTATCAAAGGCATCGCAGCCCAGCCCGTAGAGCGTGTCAGTGGGCATGACCACGAGCCGCCCCGACTTGGCTGCCTTGACGGCAAAAGCCATTCCTTCTTCGCGCTCGGCGGCGTCCGCACAGTTATAAATCTGTCCCTGCATTGGTCTCTCCTTTAATCCCGTTCCTGTCGGCTTGTCGACCAATCTTCGACCAATCTACTGTACTCCCCGCTGTGCCGTGACAAAGCGGGCGGTGCCAGTGAGATCCTTGAGTACCTCGATGTGGCTAAATCCTCCATGCGCGCGCAGGGCTTCCTGCACTTGCTGCGAGGTGTCGTCGTCGTGCTCGATGCCCACGCGGCCACCGGGGCGAAGCAGCGCGGCAATGGTCGGGATCATCGCGGTGATGGTTTCCATGCCGTCTACTCCCCCGAACACTGCCTCGTGAGGATCCTGATAAACCTCCGGTTCCAGGTCCGGGGTCTCCGGTACATATGGCGGATTCGTCAGCACGAGGTCAACGGTGCCGTGCAGCTCCGGCAAGAGGTCCGCCTCGGTGACATCCCCTTGGACCACGTGTACGGTTCCCGCCCCGCCGTGCACTGCGGTTGCGGCGTTGCGGCGGGTGTAGGCCAGGGAGGCGTCGGCAAGCTCCACCGCCCACACCTCGGCCTGCGGCACGTAGTGTGCGACGTAAAGCCCGAGCGCACCGGACCCAGCGCACAAGTCCACGACACGGGGAGATTCCGACGAGTTAAATTCCTTCGACTCCAACGAGTTAAATTTCGTTAGAAATTTAACTCCCCAGTCGGCGAGCACCTCCGTTTCCGGGCGTGGAATGAACACGCCCGGGCCGACCTCGAGTTCGAGAGGACCGAACCACGCGACGCCCAGGATGTGTTGGAGTGGTTCGCGCGCTTCACGACGCCCCACCAACGCCCCATAGGCCACGTCAAAACCGGGGATCGGTTGCTCGTCGAGGGCGATGTCCATGTGCCCACAGTGGATGAGGTGGGCGGCCAACAGGCGCGCGTCCCATTCGGGTGAAGGCACCCCGGCAGCGCGAAGGCGCTCCGTGGCATCACGAAGCGCCTCCCTGTAGGTGTGAAAAGTCACCGTTAATAACCGTGCCTTAGCCTTCTAGCCCTCGGCCTCGAGGCGCTCGGCGCGCTCCTGGGCCTGCAGGGCCTCGATGAGGTCGTGCATGTCGCCGTTGAGAACGGAGTCGAGGTTATTTGCCTTGTAGCCGATACGGTGATCGGTAATGCGGTTCTCCGGCCAGTTATAGGTGCGGATGCGCTCGGAGCGGTCCATGGTGCGCACCTGGGATGCACGCTGCTCACCGGCCTCGGCCTCGCGTGCCTCGCGCTCCATTTGATCCAGGCGGGCTTGCAGCACCTGCAGGGCGCGCGCCTTGTTCTGGATCTGGGAGCGCTCCTTCTGACAGGTCACCACCAGGCCCGTGGGCAGGTGGGTAATGCGCACGGCGGAGTCAGTGGTGTTCACGCCCTGGCCGCCCTTACCGGAGGAGCGGTAGACGTCGACGCGGATGTCCTTGTCATCGATGTTGACTGCTTCGACTTCTTCCGGCTCCGGGTAGACCAGCACACCGGCTGCGGAGGTCTGGATGCGGCCCTGGGACTCGGTCACCGGGACGCGCTGCACGCGGTGGACGCCGCCCTCAAACTTGAACACGCTCCACGCGCCATCACGGGACGGGGTCTTGGATTTGAAGGAGATGGACATGTCTTTGACGCCGCCGAGGTCGGACTCGTTGAGGCCCAGGACCTCCCACTGGAAGCCGGCCTTGTCGGCGAAGCGCTCGTACATGCGGGCTAGGTCGCCAGCGAAAAGTGCTGCCTCTTCGCCGCCGGCGCCGGCCTTGATCTCCATGATGATGTCCTCGGAGTCCTGCTCATCGCGCGGAGCGAGCAGATCCGCGAGCTTCTCCTCCAGCTCCACGACGAGCGGTTCGAGGCGCTCAACCTCGGGCTGGAACTCGTGGTCCTCATAGGCCATCTCTTTGGCGTCGGCCAGGTCTTGGCGGGCCTGGACGAGTTCATCGTTGACAGCAACGATGGGGCGCAGTTCAGCGTAGCGCTTGGACAGCTTGCGGAACTGCTTCTGATCTCCGGCTACATCCGGGTCAGCCATCTGCATCTCGATGCCCTGGTACTCGGAGACGATGTCATCAACGAGGGAAACCTGGTTCGACATTATTTGTAGTCCTCCTCATCCATATCTGCCGCCATGGGCGCAGACGAGGCCACCTGCATGAGGAATTCGCCGTTGGAGCGGGTCTTCTTGAGCTGCTTGATCAGCAAATCGATGGCAGCAAAGGAATCCAGGCCGGACAGGATGCGGCGCAGCTTGGTCATGATGCGCGCCTCCTCCGGAACCAGGAGGAGTTCGTCCTTGCGGGTGCCGGACGGGTTGACGTCCACGGCCGGGAAGATGCGGCGCTCGGAGATGGCGCGGTCGAGCTTGAGCTCGGCGTTGCCGGTGCCCTTGAATTCCTCGAAGATGACCGTGTCACCGGTGGAGCCGGTTTCCACCATCGCGGTGGCGATGATGGTCAGCGAGCCACCGTTTTCGATGTTGCGGGCAGCACCCAAGAAGCGCTTCGGCGGGTACAGGGCGTTGGAGTCGACACCACCGGACAGGATGCGGCCCGACGCCGGGGAGGAGTTGTTGTAGGCGCGGCCCAGGCGGGTGATGGAATCGAGCAGGACGACGACGTCCTTGCCCTGCTCCACCAAGCGCTTGGCGCGCTCGATGGCCAGCTCCGCCACGGAGGTGTGCTCTGACGGCGGGCGGTCAAAGGTGGAAGCGATGACCTCACCGTTGACGCTGCGCTGCATGTCCGTGACCTCTTCGGGGCGCTCGTCCACGAGGACCACCATGAGGTAGCACTCCGGATTGTTCGTGGCGATGGCGTTGGCGATGTTTTGCAGGATCGTCGTCTTACCGGCCTTCGGCGGGGAGACGATGAGCGCGCGCTGGCCCTTACCAATCGGCATGATGAGGTCGATGACGCGGGTGGTGAGGATCTTCGGATCCGTCTCCAAGCGCAGGCGCTGGTTCGGGTAAAGCGGGGTGAGCTTGGAGAAGTCCGGGCGGTCCTTCGCAGTCGACGGATCCAGGCCGTTGACGGTGTCGACCTCCACCAGCTGGTTGTACTTGCGGCGGTTGCGGCCGTTGCCGTGGGTGTGGGTCGGGCCAGAAACCTTGACCTTGCCGGTCAGCGCGTCGCCGGAGCGCAGGCCCAGGCGGCGCACGAGGTTGTTGTTAACAAAGACATCGGAGCTGGCCGCGCGGTAGCCGGTGGTGCGCAGGAAGGCCACGTTGTTGTCCACGACCTCCAGGATGCCGCCGACTACCTGTACTTCATCGCCCTCGCGGATCTGCAGATCGTTGCCACCATTGCCGCCACTATCGCGGTCACGCCCGCGGCGGTTACGGCGGTTGCGGCGGTTGCGGCGGCCGCCGCCATTGTTGTCATCGTCGTTGCGGTGGTTGTCGCGGCGGTTATTGTTGTGGCCGCCACCGTTATTGCCACCGTTGCCGCCATTGCCGCGATCACCGTTATCGGAGTTGTTTCCGCCGCGGGACTGGTTGTCCTCGGACTTTCCATTATTGTCCTCAGCACCGTTGTTATTTCCGTTGCCCTTGGCCTCTTCGCGGGCCTCGCGCTCCTGGCGGCGGGCGCGGTTGCGGCGGGCGCGGCGAGCCTGGGAGCGGGACTCGTAGCGGTGCTCGTCGTTACCGTCGTTGTGCTCGGACTTATCAGCCTTGTCAGATTTGGCGGCTTCATCAGTCTGCTGCTTCGGCTGGTCCTGCTTGCGCTTCTTATCCTGCTCCGGCTGCTCGGACTCCTGGTCTGCGGCGCCGGCAGGGCGAGAAGCCTTGCGGGTAGCGCGGCGCGGCTGTTCGTCCTTCTTGGGCTCCGCTTGGGCAGCGGCCTTCGCACTGCGCGCTGGCACCTGGCCGGTGGTCAGTGCGGTGATGAGATCCCCCTTGCGCAGTCCGGAGACGCCGCGAAGTCCGCGCTCCGCAGCCAGCTTGCGCAATTCCGGCAGCTTCAGGGACGCGAGATCCTGTGCTGCGGTCTTGTCCGTATCGCTCACGGATATCCTTTCGTCGCTTCACCAACGCGCGCCGTCTATTCAGCCGCACCCGCACTGTGCGTGGTGCCGCTCCACGTGGGCGTTGGAAGCCAGTGTGTAATTGAGATGGTCCGCCGCCACCAGCGAGTTCACGCAACCGCGATCCCCGTGGGCGGTGGTTTTCTTTGGCTCTCCCCCCTCTCCGGCCCTGCGGAGCAGAACGTGAAGAACTCCTTGCAGAACTCCGAAAAGAACTCAAGGAAGCGGCCGCGGGTCAATCGCGGGGAGATATTTTAAGAAGGCGACTGCGAGCGTATCTCTACCCTCTCATTGCCGCGCGCACCGTTGGACTGCCATGAGTTTTTCACCGCAGGTGTGCGCACCGTGGAGGGAGCTCGGAGGTGCGAGGAAGGCTTTCCCCGCCAGTCGCGAACAACTATACCGCATCCATCCACCGCGCTCACACTGACACAGCTAAAGTGGTGCGCATGCTCTCCACAATGCAGGATATCCCGCTGTCCCTCACCCGCATCCTGGAGTACGGCTCCTCCGTCCACGGCCAAACTCAGGTAGTCACGTGGCACAGCGCCAATCCCGGCAACGAACGCGAAGAGACGACCTTCGCCGATATCGGTGCACGCGCCGCCGCTTTCGCCCACGCCCTGCATGACACGCTCGGCATTACTGGTGATGAACGCGTGGGTTCCCTGATGTGGAATTGCGCAGAGCACCTCGAGGTGCTTTTCGGAACGGCCTGCAAGGGAGCGGTGTTTACGCCTCTCAACAAGCAGCTCATGAATGACCAGATCCGGCACATCATCAACCACGCCGAGGTTCGCGTCATCGTCGCAGATGCCCGGTTAGCGGAGCAGCTCGCCCGCGTATTAGACGGAGTGGAGTGCGTACGCGCGGTGGTATTCACGGGCGTCGACAAGCCCAGCATTGCCCTGCCGGGCAACGTTGAGGTCTATAGCTACGAACAACTTCTGGATGGGCGCTCCACCGTGTACAACTGGCCGGTGCTGGATGAGCACACCGCTGCCGCCCTGTGCTACTCCACAGGCACCACCGGCGCTCCGAAAGGTGTGCTCTACTCACACCGCGCACTGTTTTTGGAGGGGATGCAGTTGCGTTCTTCCGACTCCCTGTGCGTGACCCATGGTGAGACCTTCTTGTGCTGCATCCCCATCTATCACGTGTTGAGCTGGGGCGTTCCCTTTGCGGCGTGGATGACGGGCACGCCGCTGGTGCTTCCCGACGCCGACGTCTCCCCCGCCACCCTGGCCAAGATCATCGCCGCCACCTCCCCACGCGTGGCGCATGGCGTGCCCACCATCTGGATTCAGCTCTTCGTGCACTACCTCAAGAACCCGCCGGAACGCATGACGCTGACGGAGATATTCGCCGGCGGATCGCCCGTCCCGCCGCAGCTCATCAAGAGCTGGGAGGAGCGCTATGGCGTGGACGTGGTTCACGTGTGGGGCATGGCGGAAACCACCACGGTGGGTACCGTGGCGCGCCCGCCCTCAGGTGCTTCGGGTGAGGCTCGGTGGGCCTACCGCATTTCCCAGGGGCGCTTTCCTTCCTCCCTGGAATACCGGGTGGTCAATGACGGCCACGTGGTCAACACCACGGACCGTAATGCCGGCGAGATCCAGGTGCGCGGCAACCTGGTGACCGGCTCCTACTATCACTCGCCCACCTCAGAGGAGGGCGGCGCCGCCCACGAATTCCGTGGGAAGGACGTCGAAGATGCGGCCTCCAAGTTCACGGCCGACGGCTGGCTGCGCACTGGTGACGTCGGATACGTCAACGAGGATGGCTTCCTCACCGTGGAGGATCGCGCGCGCGATGTCATCCGGTCCGGCGGCGAGTGGATCTACTCCGTCCAGTTGGAAAACCTCATCATGGCCAACCCGGTGGTGCTCGAATGCGCCGTCATTGGCTACCCCGACAAGCAGTGGGTCGAGCGCCCGCTGGCCGTCACCGTGCTCGCCGCGGATATCAGCCCCACGATTGAGACCGCCGAGCGCCTGCGTGACGGGATGCGCTCTGAGCTTCCATCGTGGATGCTGCCGGAGTACTGGACCTTCGTGAAGTCCATCGACAAGACCTCGGTGGGCAAGTTCGACAAGAAGGATCTCCGTGCCCATCTTGCCGAGGGTGCCTACAACATCATCCGGCTCAAGGGCCCGGGCGAGGCTCAACGCCTCGATACCGAAGAAGGCGCCACGCAATAAAGGGGCCGTGCGACTATAGATCTGCTATTACTCCGGCTAAAGTGTGGTTAATGTCTGATCGCGTCTTTCTGCCTACGCCCTCCCCGCGCGGTTCCACCCGCGGCGGTGCCGACGCAACGCCTCCGGACCTGCCGCCTGCATTAAGCGATGGTCGCCGCGACTTGCTCGACCGTTATGGACGCCAAGCGCGCGACCTTCGAGTCTCGCTGACCGATCGCTGCAACCTCCGCTGTACGTATTGCATGCCCGCCGAGGGCCTCGAGTGGATGCCCACTGCACAGACGCTCAGCGACGACGAGACCATCCGCCTCATCAGGATTGCCGTAACCCACTTGGGCATTCGCCAGGTGCGCTTTACCGGCGGCGAACCTTTGCTGCGCAAGTCGCTAGAGAAGATTATCGCCGCTACCACACAGCTACGCACCGACGAAAAGTTGGCCCCCGCCACCGCCCTGACCACTAACGGCCTGGGACTCCCCCGCCGGCTGGACAGTCTCATTGAGGCGGGGCTGGACCGCGTCAACATCTCCCTAGACACCATTGATCCTGAGCTTTATGCCCGCCTCACCCGGCGCGACAGGCTTGGCGATGTCTTCGCCGCCATCGAAGCCGCCACAGCCGCCCACCGCGAAGGGCGTCTGGGCACGGTCAAAGTTAATGCCGTAGTTATGCCCGGAGTAAATGAAGAGGACATCGTCCCCTTGGCGCGCTACTGCCTCGAGCGAGGCGCGCAGCTGCGCTTCATCGAGCAGATGCCGCTGGGCCCACGCGAAGAATGGGATCGCTCCCGGATGGTGACCGCGGAAGATATCTTGGCTCGTTTGGGTGAAGAATTCGAGCTCACACCTGTGCAGAGTCCCCGCGGCTCCGCCCCCGCCGCGCTGTGGAACGCACAATCGCGCGATGGCTTAATACCGGTAGGCCGAATCGGCGTCATCGCATCCGTGACAAGGCCTTTCTGCGGCAATTGCGACCGCACGCGACTCACCGCGGACGGCGCTGTACGTAATTGCTTGTTCGGCAACTCGGAGACGTCCTTGCGGGACTTGTTGCGCAGCGGCGCTAGCGACGCGGAACTCGCCGCCGCGTGGGCGGGCGAAATGTGGAAGAAGCTGCCGGGCCATGGTGTGGATGATGAAGGATTCCTCCAGCCCGATCGCCCGATGTCCGCCATCGGCGGCTAGATTGGGTGCAATGACAAGCACCGGGACTGACATAAACATCGAGGAGTACTTCGACCGCCTCCACGCATTGGTTCGCGTCCTGCCTGCGGAGCGCGCTCCCCTTGTACAAGGCCGCGTTCTGGCCGAGCCACTCTTCGCCCGTCTTCCCCTCCCGCCGCGGGATAATTCGGCGATGGACGGCTTCCTCATCCCAGCTCCGGCGTCACCTGATGACTTAACCACCCCATTCACGCTGCCTGTTATAGGTGATGTCCCAGCAGGCTCACCCACTCAGGTCCCGCAGCCTGGGACCGCGGTGCGAATCATGACTGGCGGGGAGGTTCCGGAGGGGTTTGATGGCCTGGTCATTCCAGTAGAAAACACCGATGTGCCCCCGGGGCCCGGACCTGTGCCTGAAACCGTCACGGTGCACCACCTGCCCGACCATAACCATATCCGGCGGCGCGGCTCCCACATCAGCGCCGGCCACCAACTCGCCGGTTCTGCCACGCTTGTCGACGCCCCCCTTATCGCCGCCGCCCTCTCCTCCGGTGTAGACGCCGCCGTGGTTCACCGCATCCCACGAGTGACCATCATTGCCACGGGTGAGGAGCTGCTCAACGGCCAGCTTTCCGATTCGAATGGGCCCATGCTCGAAGCCCTCATTTCTTCCACCGGTCTCTGCGAGATCACCCGCACGGCCTGTGGAGATTCCCCCATTGAGCTGCACCGGCGCTTCAATGCTGCCGCTGCGGATTCCGATCTCATTGTCACCACCGGTGGCGTGTCCGCTGGCGCTTTCGACGTAGTCCGCGCTGTGATCGAGGATGCCGTGGAACGCGATGATTACTGGTTCGGCCACGTCAACCAACGGCCCGGCGCGCCTCAGGGCCATGCGCTCTGGGACGGTATCCCCGTGGTGTGTTTGCCGGGCAACCCGGTGGCGGCGTTTGTCTCCGCACACCTCTACCTCACCCAACTGCTGCGCTCTCTGCGCGGACTGCCCCGCCCCGCGGGTGTCAAGGACCGGCCGTGCCTCACGGCCGTCGCCGGTGCGGACTTCCCCGAACCTCACCACCCGCTCATTCAGCCGTGCTCCATCACCATGACGGAATCCATTACCGCAAGCCCACCGCCGGGTCCGCGTATGCGCAGCCACCACGTTGCCGCCCTTCCGGGCACACACGGCTTTGCGCTGCTGACGAGTCCGGTCGCCGCCGGCGAGCAACTTACCGTCTACCCTTACTAGCTTCACAATCCGCCTCCACATCCCCCACCCCTCCATTGCTACCAAAGATCGCGCATCTGAACACCCGGATCGGCCCACTCTTCGTCAGCTAGGCTAGGTCCACGCTAGGAAAGGATCCCTGTTTAGACATGAAGTTCACTCACCTCAACGACGCCGGCTCCGCCTATATGGTGGACGTCACCGAAAAGCAGCCCACGGTACGCACCGCTACCGCCCAAGGCGAGGTCGCGTGCTCACCAGAAGTTCTCACCGCGCTGCGGGAGGGAACCGTGCCTAAGGGGGACGTGCTTGCGGTTGCGCGTGTGGCTGGCATCGCGGCTGCCAAGAAGGTTCCAGATCTCCTTCCGCTGGCCCACACCATTGGGGTGCATGGCTGTGCGGTGGACATTGAGCTGCGTGAAGACCACGTCTTCATCGAAGCCACAGTGCGCACCGCCGACCGCACCGGCGTGGAAATGGAGGCGCTCACCGCGGTGAGCATCGCCGCCTTGGCGCTCATTGACATGGTCAAAGGCGTTGACCGCTCCGCCTATATCCGGCGCTGCGGCATCACCGCGAAGTCCGGGGGCCGCTCCGGTGATTGGTCCCGCGAGCTGCCCGGAACGAAAGGTTAAGCGAAATGCCAGGTGTCATTGTTTTAGCCGGCGGGCGCGGCCAACGCATGGGAGGCGTGGACAAGGCTAGCGTAAGGCTCGCCGGTGAACGCCTCATCGACCGACTGTTGCGCCAGCTTCCTTATGGCGCGCCGGTAGCGGTCGTCTCGCCCTATCGTTTGGGCATGCCCCAGGTGTGCGAAAGCCCCCTCTTCGGCGGGCCAGCTGCAGGTATCGCTGCGGGCCACGCCGCACTGGCTGGTGACGCGAGGGCTACCACAGCAATCTTTGCCGTCGATGCCCCGGATTCCCCGCAGGTACTGCCCGCCCTCCACAAGTCTCTGGCTAGCTCGGGCGCGGATGTCGCTGCGGCTACCCTCGACGGGAGCCTACAACCGCTGTGTGCGCTGTGGCGTACTAAGGCCCTCACCCGCGCGCTGGAGGAGCTCGGAGATCCACGCAACAACCCGGCCATGCGCTTACTGAGGCTCGCGGGCACCATCGCCGAGATCGAGGCAACGCCCGCAGTACGCGATATCGACACCTTGGACGAGCTACGAGCGCGGCGCGAGCGACTTGCTACTCAACGATAATCTGGCCGTGTTGCCCCTTCTCCGCATTCGTCATGAGGTGGTTGACAAAGGAATAGGTGCCCGGCTCGTTGAAGGTCATCTCCACGAATCCGCCCTGGGCAGGTAGAAGGTCGAGCGCCTGGGAGCCGGAATCCTTCGCGCCCTTAATCAGGTAGGCGCCTTCCTTGTACACGGTGTCGAATTGTTCGCCCACGACGTGGAAGCTCAACGGCAGATCCGGGCCGAGGTTGACCACCCAGATGCGCACGGTATCGCCCACCTTGGCGCGCAGCGGAGCAACATCATACTGGTTGGGATAGTAATTGAAGGCCGTGAGGTCATAGTCGCCGTCGCTGACGCGCTGCGCGTTAGCGCCCTCGGCTTCCTTACCCGCAGAGGCTAGGAAGACCTCGCTTGCCGTCATGACGTACTCCGCATCAACGTCTGCCAGGGCATCCTCGCCACGCGGATCAATGATGACCGCTCCCGCCATGCCGTTGGCAATGTGCAGGCTCATCGGCATGGTGGAGCAGTGATACATCCAGATACCTGCCCGGTGAGCCACGAATTCATAGGTCAACGATTCGCCCGGCTGGATCGTCTTCATGTTCTCATCCGGGTTGACCTCACCGGCGTGAAAGTCCACCGAGTGCCCCATCGAGCCCTCATTCTTGATGGTGATGCGGAATCTATCCCCCACCTTGCCGCGCAAGGTAGGCCCGGGTGCTTGCCCGTTGAAAAGCCACCGGGTTTGGCGCACGCCTGGGGCAACCTCGACTTCTTCCTCGGTCATCACCCACGTTTCCTCATGGAGGTCCCCTTCGGCGGGGGCAAGGGAGGCATCAAAAGCCTTAAAGTTCTCGCGGGCTGCCATGCGCTCGGCGGCCGAGGGCACCGTCGCCGGTGCGCCGGCGGAGCCGGTGCTTTCCGACGCCCCCGCATGATCATGCTCACCGGATGCTGACTCGTCGACGTTGACCATGAACGTCATACCTTGCATCTTGTGCCCGGCGATCGTGCAATAACCTTCCACAGACTCCTCGATGATTCCGGCGTCGAGCTGCACCGTTTCGCCCGGTTCCACCCGGCCCGTCTCCTCGCGCCCAATCTTCAGGTCATGAACTTGGTCACCGGTGTTGGTGAAATTCACTACGAGGTGGCTGCCCGCTGCCACGTTAATGGAGGACGGGACAAAAGCCATGCCGTCCACGGAGACGTCAACAGTCACGGCGTCGGCGGATGCCACCGTAGCTGGGTCCTGCTTGCCTGTGGTCGAGTTGAACACAGCCAGTCCAATGACAGCGAGGAGCGCGACGATGATGATGAGCCAGGACGCCCATTTCTTGTCGGAATGCTCCTTCTTAACGGGCACGCTTGACATGAATTTCTCCTTGAGATGATGCGACGGCCCATGCCAGGGCCGCACTATTGGCGATGAGTCCAAGCCCCATCATGATAAGCCCGGCCACAGACACACCTGCAATGCCGAGGAGGCTGAGCACACCGCCCACGTTAATGAGCCCTACTCGCAGGAACCCGGCAATATGCCCGTGCGCGGGACGGGCCGCCCCGGCCAGGATGGGCAGCATGTGATGGAGCACCCCGGTGACCAGCTGCAGCAGGCCGGCGCCCAGAAACGCCGGCATGAGCAGTAACGTGACCGCGCGTGGGTAGGCCCCTGCGATGGTGGCCGCGGCGTCACCAGCGCAGAGCGCCACCATCCACACCAGCCCCGCCATCGCGGACACACTAGCCGTGGTCTTCTCGCCACCAAGCGCGCCGGCCAGCACTGGCTGGATGATGAGCACGGCAGCAAGCACGGTGAGCAGCTGCGCCATGCCGGCAGCGCGGGTGAGCCCGGAGGCGTCGGCAAGCATGGCCACCCCCAGCCCCACGCAATGCACGGTCAAAGCCCGGCTGCACCGCGCCCGCGCAACCGCTGAGATTGGGGTTCGGGTCAACGTGGGCAGCAGCGTGATGACCGTGCCCAGGACGGTAAGCAGGCCGAAGCCCCACACCATCCCGCGTGAGTGCGCGGCCACCAACAGCGAGTAATTCCCTACCCCGTGCGCAGCCAGAATGACCAGTAGCACCGAGAACACCATGAAGCAGGCCGCCGCCAGATAAAAAGGAACGGTCACGGCGAAAGAACCAGACAGAGAGCCCCGGAGCGTGGTCCACAGCGCCCACAGGTGCCACGCAACGGCAGCGATGACCAGTGCCGAGCCACTATCCGAGAGCACGCCCCAGTCATAGCCCGCGCGATCAACAAGGAGAAGAACCAGCCCCACCTGAACCAGGCCTACCCGCGCGCCCACCCCTCGGAAGCCGACCGCCGGAGTGCGGGTGAGCGCCTCCGTGAAGTGGGTACTGAACACGAGGATCGCGGTGGTCAGCGCGCCGAGGGTGAATGGGTGGATGAGGTCCCACCACACGACGGGTGCTCCCCAAAAGCTTGCCACGGTGATTCCCACGCCGACCGCGATCCAGAACGCGACAAGGCTAAAGGCAAGGGTGTGCCAGCGCCGGCGCGAAGCCAGGGAGACATCACGCAGAGGCATATCCGACATTTTTATTTGCACGGATATAATCGTAGTAAATTAGTTGCACGGGCAGCAACGCCCGCTGGCCTAAAACTCGAAAGGGATAACACCAATGAACTTGCCGCTTGTCGACGCCTCCAAAGGACACGACATCCCCACTCTCAACGCCTCCGAAATTCCCCACGCGGTGCGCCACGGCGCTATCCATGGAGCGCTGGGCACCCTCAACGTGGGCGAATCCATGATTCTCATCGCTCCGCACGACCCGCTTCCGTTGCTCAACGAGGTGGACCAGCGCGAAGAATCCTTCGACCGTGAATACCTCAAGAAGGAACCAAAGGAAGTGCATATTAAATTCACGCGGACCGCGTAAAGATGCCGTAACGTAACTGACCATGCGCCGCTTGAAAATTGCTGTCTCTGTTCTCGCCGCCGCGCTGACTGTCGCCGGCTGCTCCTCCAGCTCCGATGAACCGTTGCAGGTTTTCGCCGCCTCCTCCACGCGCGTGCTCAATGACGACCTCTCCGGCGCATCCGAAACCCCGCTGGCGTTTAACAACGGCGGCTCTTCCGCCCTAGTTCAGCAAATCAATGAAGGCGCTCCCGCGGATCTGCTCCTCACGGCTTCCCGGGAGACCATGGAGGATGCAACTGCGCAGGGCACCGTTGACACACCCGTGGCCTTAGCCAGCAACGTTATGGTCATGGTGGTGCCGAAGGGCAATCCCTTGGGACTGCGCTCCGCGGCCGACCTGGATCCCTCGGCACGCCTCGTGCTCTGCGACCCAAGCGTCCCCTGCGGCGCCATCTCTACGCGCATCATGGAGGCCAACAACTGGGACCTGCACGCTTCCTCCTTGGAGGGACAGGTAGCTGACGTCCTGGGTAAGGTCGCCTCCGGTGAGGCGGACGCCGGGTGGGTCTACTCCACCGATGCCGCCGCTAGCGAGGACGTCGAGGCCATCCCACTCGACCACGCGGAAGACTTCCGCAATGAGATCATGGGCGCGGTGGTATCTGATTCACCCCGACACGACGAAGCTCAGGATGTCCTCAACCTCCTCGACTCGGATTTTGACAACACCTGGGAAAAATTCGGTTTTACCCCGGTGGACTAAGTGTCACGCGTGATTTTGCACGAACAGCGCCCGCGGACAACGTGGCCGGTCATCGCCGCCGGCGTGCTCGCTGCGGTCTACATCCTTGCCCCGGTGCTCGCCCTCGGGCTGCGAGTTCCCTGGCCGAACCTCGCCGACACGCTGAGCGCTCCAGCGACCCATGACCTTCTCCGCGTCAGCCTTTCCGCGGCGGCGTTGTCTACCTTGCTATCCACGATCCTGGGCACCTGTCTGGCTCTGTGGCTCCAGCAGCTACGCCGTGTGTCTCACCTCGTGCGGCTGGTGGTTTACCTCCCTTTGGCCATGCCTCCCGTGGTAGGCGGGTTGGCGCTCACCGCGCTGCTCGGGCGCCGCGGACTGCTTGGCCCGGTTTTGGAGCAGGCTGGGCTGCACGTGTCTTTCGCCTTTCCCGGTGTTGTGGCAGCTCACTTATTCGTCACCCTGCCCTTCGTGGTGGTGGCGGTGGATTCTGCGCTGCGGCAGCTCGACCCCGAAGTCGTGGCCAGCGCACGGGGCATCGGGCTGAGCACAGGAACCATTCTTCGGCGCATCATCCTGCCCGCAATCCTCCCTGCCGTGTTCACCGGCGGTGCTCTGGCGTTCGCCCGCTCGCTGGGTGAATTCGGGACGACGATCACCTTCGCCGGATCCCTGCCCGGTTCTACCCGAACCATGCCCAGCGGCATCTACCTTGAGCGTGAGGTCAGCGCGGACAATGCCTATGCGCTGTCGGCCGTATTGATCGGGATAGCCATCCTCACGCTCACCGCGGCCGGAATTCCTCTGCTGCTGCGCCGCCGCCGCGAGCAAGCTGTGCGCGCTTTGCAGCCGATGGACCCGGTTGCGCTCCGCACGATGACCTCCCCGCAGGACTCTCCCCGCGATCTCTTAGCCACGGTCGGCGACACCACCACGACGTTCCGTGGCGGGCGCGTGACCGCGGTGGTTGGCCCCAACGGCGCGGGAAAGACCACGTTGATGCGTTTCATTAGCGGACGCTTGCAGGGAGCCCAGACAAATGCCGAGCGTGTGGTCATGCTCTCCCAGGACCCCGGGCTACCACCCACTGCCACCGTGGAACAAGCTTTGACCATGGTGACCAAGGATGCACAAAGGACCCAGGAGTTGCTGAACGCAGCTGGATTGCAGGAGCTGGTCCATGTTTCCGAGCTTTCCGGCGGGCAGGCCGCGCAGGTTGCCCTCCTGCGCGCACTTGCGGCGCGCCCAGAGGTCTTGGTCGTGGACGAGCCTTTTGCCGCCATGGACGTCGAATCAGCCGCCCGGTGGCGCCACCTGTTGCGCCTCTCGGCGGCCGACCGCACCACCATCATTGTCACTCACAACCGCGTGGACCTCACCACGCTGGCGGATGACATCGCTGTGATGGAAGCCGGCGAGGTCATCTCCCAAGGACCCGTGGATCAGCTACTGGAGCAGCCCACCACTCATTTCATGGCGGAGCTATCAGGCGTCAATCTGCTACGGGGTAGCCTCCGCGATGGAGTGTTCGCTCCTGCTCGCAGCGGTGACCACTGGGCGGCCTTCCCCCAGAGCGCACTGAACTTCGACAACGCCGGGGCGCTGAGCGCCACAATTCTTGCTGACTTGGGCAGCTCAACCCTGGTGGAGATCGATGGCCAACGGGTGACTCTAGACCAACCGGCACACAGCAAGGCCCCCGGTGAGGTTGTGCCTGTGTTCCTCGATTCCGCTGCTTTAAGGCTTTATGCGCTGAAATAGGGGAAGAGCTGCGAGCAGATGTAAGATCCTCGTAGCATTGTCCAAGGAGAGGCCGTTTATGTCTACGTCATCTGCGCATAGCCCGCGCTCGTCTACTGAGCTGTTTCCTGACACGATGAAGCTCTCCCCCAAACAGAGCGAGGTTCTCTCAACCCTGCAGACATTCCCGCAAGGAGCACGTGCCGCCGAGATTGCACAGGAACTGGGGATGCACGTTAACACCGCGCGCGGCCACCTTGATGAGCTCGTTAACGCCGGCGCGGTGCGGGTAGTTACCGCCCCAGCGCACGGGCGCGGGCGCCCCTCCCTGATCTTCCAAGTACGAGTACCCGACAACCGTTCGGTGGCGGAGGAATACGTCACGCTGATTAGCGTCTTGGTCACAGCGCTGGCGGATAAAGAGCAGCTCAATGACTTTTCATCCGAGCAAGCACGAGAGATCGGCCGCGCGTGGGCTAAAGCCACGGCGAACAGCCGCGGTGCTGAGGCACTGGCACCGCTCTACCGGACGATGCGCGATATGGGCTTTGACCCGGTAACCTCGGTGGAGCAATTCGCCGAGGAAGGCCGCACCACAGTGCAACTCCACGCCTGCCCGTTCGTCACGGCCGGAATTCAGCCCTCCCCCTTCGTCTGCGCCATCCATGATGGTTACCTAGATCAAGCGGCTGCCGATTCCGGCGGGCGGCTTAGCCTGAAGCTCATTCCTAAAGCCGGAAACGGCGTGTGCCGAATCGATGTGGAAGAGAGCAGCTAGCTAGGCTAACCGCGCTCGACGGAGACCGGCCCGGCGACCTCCAGCTCCAGCACGCGCAGGTTCTGCCCGCGGGCATCATCGAGGATCTCCTCCTCGATGGGCTCGGTGTGCAGGACCATGACGGTGGGGCCAGCGCCGGAGAGATAGGCGGCGTAGCCGCGGTTGCGCAAGCGGTTCACCCACTCCGCGGTGACCGGCAGGACATCAGCGCGATAGGGCTGGTGCAGGCGGTCGCGGGTACCCTCCCACAGCAGGTCCGGGTAGGTGGTCAGCGCCGCCACGTTTACTGCAGTGCGGGAGACGTTGAAGGCGGCATCGGCATGCGTGACGTGCGAGGGCAGCACGCGGCGCACGGCTTGCGTCGACGCATGAAAGTCCGGTACCAAGGCCGTGGCCTTAATGCTCGGGTGCACGTCCAAGGTCGCGGCACGGTACTCCGGCAGCGAGCGGCCGTCGACAGGCACGGTCGTCCAAGAGACCACGGCGTTGCCCAACACAGAGGCAGCTGCGTTATCCGGATGCCCTTCGAACGCCGAGGACAGCTGCACAACCTGCTGTTCCGAAAGCGGGAATCCCGCTAGGCCATTGCCCGCGGCCACGCCGGCCACCGCGGCAGACGCCGAGGAGCCCAGGCCACGGGACTGCGGGATGTTGTTCGTGCACACCACGCGCAGGCCGGAGACTTCTACGTCGGCAGCCTTCAGCGCTGAGCGGATGGCCTTGACAACGAGGTGGGAGCCGTCGCGCGGCAGCTCGTCAGCGCCCTCGCCGAAGATCTCCACCTCCAGGCCGGAGCAGGTGACTTCCACCTCCACGGTGTCGTAGAGACTCAGCGCAATACCCAGGGTGTCGTAGCCCGGGCCCAGGTTGGCCGAGGATGCCGGGACCTGGACGGTGACCTTGGTGCCTACTTCGATATCGATACTCATTGTTCTCTCTGAGTCCCTATACGCCCAGGCGGATGACGGAGTGAACGGCCTTAACCTCATCGAGCTCGCCGAGGGCAGCGACGATCTCCTCAAGCACCGCTTCCTTCGCCGCGTGGGTCACCACGATGAGGCGAGCGGTGGCATCGCCGTCCTCCTGGCGCACGGTGCGCAGGGACACCCCGTGGCGGGCGAATACACCGGAGATAGCAGAAAGCACGCCGGTGCGGTCTTCAACTTCCATGTCGACGTGATAGCGAGTTTCCACTTCTCCGAACTCCGCAATAGGTAGGTTGGCGTAGGTGTTCTCCCCCGGCGCTTGACCGCCGTGGACGATGTTGCGAGCGGCGCCAATGACGTCACCCAGCACAGCCGAAGCCGTCGGGTTGCCGCCGGCGCCGTTGCCGTAGAACATCAGGGAACCGGCGGCCTCCGCCTCGACGAAGATGGCGTTGTAGGACTGGCTGACCGACGCCAACGGGTGATCCTTCGGGACCAGAGTCGGGTGCACGCGGGCATTGACGGATTCCGCGCCGGTCTCTTCATCAACCAAGCGCTCACAAATAGCGAGCAGCTTGATGGAATAGCCAGCTTGGTTGGCAGCCTTGATGTCATCGGCGGTGATCTTGGAAATGCCCTCGCAATAGACGTCGTTGAAGGTCAGGCGGGTGTAGAAGCCAAGGGATGCCAGGATGGCGGCCTTGGAGGCGGCGTCGTGGCCCTCTACGTCCGCGGTGGGATCGGCTTCGGCGTAGCCCAGACGGGTAGCCTCAGCCAGCGCGTCCTCGTAGGAGGCGCCGGTGGTCTCCATGGCGTCCAAGATAAAGTTGGTGGTTCCGTTAACGATTCCGGAGATGCGCTGGATCTTGTCACCGGCCAGGGAACGGCGCAGCATGCCGACGACCGGGATGGCCGCGGCCACCGCAGCCTCGAAGAAGAGGTCGACATCAGCTCGCTCAGCGGCCTCCGCCAGCTCATCCGCGTGCGCGGCCACGAGGGCCTTATTGGCGGTGACCACGGATTTACCGGCATTAAGGGCGGCGAGGACGAGCTCGCGCGGGAAATCAATGCCACCGATAACCTCGACGACGAGGTCGATATCATCGCGCAGGACGAGCGCCTTGGCGTCGTCCGTGAGCAGCTCCTTCGGCACACCCGGACGAAGCTTGTTCTTGTTGTGCACGGCTACGCCGCGGATCTCCACCGGGCCGCCGATGCGGTGCGCAAAAGCGTCCGCATTCTCCTGCACGAGGCGGAAAACCTCGGCGCCTACGGTGCCAAACCCAAGCAGCGCAATACCTACTGGCTCGCCTTCGGGCTTCTTGCTACGGTTCGTCGTCATGGTGTCCCTTTGTTGAAGTTGCGTTTGATTCTTACGTGCTAGCCCATCACTATACAGAACGAGCTGTCTATTTCTATACAAAATGGCCGGCACTGGGCGCGACCGGCCATGTCATAGTGAATAAAATACGGTGAGCTGTGACAACGCCGCGCTAATCGACGTCCAACGCCAGCAAGTCCTCCACCGTCTCCCGGCGCAGCATGAGCTGGGCCTTGCCGTCGCGCACGGACACAACCGCCGGGCGCAGAGCACCGTTATAGCGCGAGGCCATCATGTACTGATAGGCGCCGGTGGTGGCGAAGGCGAGGAGATCGCCGGTGGTGATATCCGAGGGGAAACGGCGCTCGTTGACCAGGATGTCACCGGACTCGCAGTGGAAGCCCACGATGCGTGAATCCACCGGCTCGCCCTGGGTGCGGCGGTTGACAACGCGCACGTCGTACTCCGAGCCATAAAGCGCTGGGCGGATGTTATCGGACATGCCGCCGTCCACGGAGAGGTAGCGGCGCATCGGCAGATCCGCCTTGCCGGTTTCTACATCCTTGACCGTGCCCACGCGGTACACGGTGACCGCAGAGGCACCGACCAGGGAGCGGCCGGGTTCCACCAGTACGAAGGGTGGCGTGATGTCGAGCTCGGTGGCGGTGCGCTCCACGGCGTCGAGCAGATCCTTGGCCAGCGTGGCGACGTCGAGCGCTTCCTCATACTCCATGTAGGGAATGCCGAAGCCGCCGCCCAAGTCCAGCTCCTCGAGGGCAACGCCGAGCTCGGAGTGGATGCGCTTGTACAGGCTGAGCACACGCTCGGCGGCCAGCTTGAAGCCATCGGCATTAAACACCGAAGAACCCACGTGGCAGTGCAGGCCCACGAGCTTAAGGTTGGCGGATTCCAGCACCTTCTGTGCGGCGTTGAAGGCTGCACCGGTGGACAGGGAAATGCCGAACTTCTGATCCTCATGCGCCGTGGCGATGAACTCGTGGGTGTGCGCATCCACGCCGGGCTTCACGCGGATCATCACTGGCTGCACGCGGCCGGCGGACGCCGCGATGCTATTGAGGCGCGAAAGCTCCTCCTCGTTGTCGAGGACGACGTGCCCGATACCTTTATCCACGCACAGCTGCAGGTACTCGTCTTCCTTGTTGTTGCCGTGGGCGGTCATGCGTTCCGCCGGGAAACCTGCGGCCAGCGCCAGCTTGGCCTCATTGAGGGAGGCCACGTCGAGGCACAGGCCCTCCTCATCTACCCAGCGCACGATGCGCTTGGTGATGAAGGCCTTCGAGGCATAGTGCACGTGGTCGGGCCCGCCGAAGGCTTGGGCCATATCCCGGCAGCGCGAGCGGAAGTCCTGCTCGTCGAAGACGTAGAGCGGGGTGCCGTATTCGGCGGCCAAGTCCGTCAGCGCTACACCGCCAATCGAGACCACACCATTCGAGTCACGAGCGGCGTTGCGCGGCCACACGTGGGCCGGAAGAGAATTGAAATCAGTCATCGATACCTTTTCTTACATCTTCTCCGGCGCGCTCACACCCACCATGGTCAAGGCATTGGCCATGACCTGGCGGGTGGCTGCAGCCAGGGCGAGGCGCGCGGAGTGGATCGGCTCGGTCTCTTCGCCTGCCTTCGGCAGCACCTGGCACTGGTCATAGAAGCGGTGGAACACGGCGGCGAGCTCCTCGGCATAGCGCGCGATACGGTGCGGCTCGCGCAGCGTGGCGGCGGTGGCCACCACCTCGGGGAACTCGCCCAGGGTGCGGATGAGGTCGCCTTCCTTGTCGTGGGTGAGGAGGTCGAGGGGGGCGTCGCCAAGCGCGGCAGTGTCGAAGCCCAGGTCCGTGGCCTTGCGCAGGATCGAGCAGATGCGGGCGTGGCCATACTGCACGTAGTAGACCGGGTTATCGGACGACTGGGAGGCCCACAGGCCCAAGTCGATATCCAGGCTGGAGTCCACGGAGGAGCGCACCAGCGAGTAGCGCGCGCCGTCCACACCGATGGCCTCGACAAGGTCATCCAAGGTAATCACTGTGCCCGCGCGCTTGGACATCTTGACCGCTTTACCATCGCGGACCAGGTTCACCATCTGGCCGATGAGCACCTCGACGGCCTCCGGGTCATAACCCAAAGCCTGGGCCGAGGCGCGCAAGCGGGCGATGTAACCGTGGTGGTCAGCACCGAGCATGTAGATAGCCAGGTCGTGGCCGCGGTCGAATTTATCGGCCACGTAGGCGATATCGCCGGCGATATAGGCGGCATTGCCATCGGACTTGATGACCACGCGGTCCTTATCATCGCCGTATTCGGTGGACTTCAGCCACCACGCACCCTCGGCTTCGTAGAGTTTGCCGTTGTCCTTGAGCGTCTGGATAGCCTTCTCCACGGCACCGGATTCGAAGAGGGAATTCTCGTGGAAGTACACGTCGAAGTCCACGCCGAACTCGTGGAGGGACTCCTTGATCTGGGCAAACATCATCTCTACGCCGTCAGCGCGGAAGTTCTCCTGGACCTCGGCATCGCTGCCCTCAAGGGCGCTGGGGTTCTTCGCCACTACCGCCTGCGCGATGTCCTTGATGTAGTCTCCGCCGTAGCCGTCCTCCGGGGTGGGCTCGCCCTTGGCCGCGGCCACGAGGGAGCGAGCAAAACGGTCGATCTGTCCGCCGTGATCGTTGAAGTAGTATTCGCGGGTCACGTCCGCGCCGGAGGCCTCGAGCACGCGGCCGAGTGAGTCACCCACGGCGGCCCAACGGGTACCACCCAGGTGGATGGGACCAGTCGGGTTCGCGGAGACGAACTCCAGGTTGATCTTCTTGCCCTGGTAGGTGGAGTTGCTGCCGAACTCTGAGCCGGCGTTAAGAACCTGGGCCACGATGGCACCTTGTGCGGCGGCAGCGAGGCGAATGTTGAGGAATCCCGGGCCCGCGATGGACGCTTCATCGATGGCGTCATTGCCCGCGAGGGCGTCGGCAAGCCACTGCGCTAACTCGCGCGGCTGAGTGCCAGCCTTCTTGGCCACCTGGAGGGCCAGGTTAGTGGCGTAATCGCCGTGCTCCGGGTTGCGCGGGCGCTCCACGGTCACGGTCTCTGGCAGGACTGAGGCGTCCAGCTCATGCTCGGTGAGCACGGCGGCAGCGGTGTTCTTGATCAGGACGGAAAGATCTTCAGGATTCATAGGGCCAAAGTCTATCGTCCCCGCCGCTGGGAGGCGCTATCAGGTCTCAGAGGTTAGCAAGGTCACTCACCCCCATCAGGTGAACAATGCGGCACAGCGAAGCACCAAGTTCTACCCTAAAGGCGTTATCTGAATCGATCCAACCTTTCGCCTTCTCGCTTGGCCGACACATGCGGTGCCGCATCCTGGGGACCTCCACAAAGACGCCAGCGGGAGCCAACTGGAATTGAGTTTTATGTCAACCTTCAACATCACCACCGACGCCATTGCTGGCAACGTCGGGCTCACCGCGCTGGTGTCCACGCTGCCGCTCATCGCGTTCTTCATCATGCTCCTAGGGCTCAAGGCCCGCGCTCACACCTCGGGTGCGGTAGCGCTTCTCGTCGCGGTTCTCATCGCCATTTTTGGCATGGGCATGCCCACCGGCATGGCTTTGTCCTCCGCGGTGCGCGGCGGGCTCTTCGGCCTCTTCCCCATCGTCTGGGTGATCATTACTGCCATCTGGTTCTACGAGGTCACCGTGGCCTCTGGCCGCTTCAATGACCTGCGCAAGACCTTTGACCTCTTGGGCGATGGCGATATTCGCATCCAGGCCATTCTCATCGCTTTCTGCTTCGGTGGCCTCTTGGAGGCGCTCGCCGGCTTCGGCGCTCCGGTAGCAATTACGGCCACCATGATCCTGGCGCTGGGAGTCAAGCCCCTGAAGGCGGCCACTACCGTGCTCATCGCCAACACCGCGCCCGTCGCCTTCGGCGCGGTGGGTATTCCGGTGACCACCGCCGGCTCCGTGGGCGGGCGCACCGCCGAGCAGACCGCTGACATCGCCGGGCTGATTTCCCTGCAGGTCCTACTCATCGCGGCCGTCGTGCCTTTCTTCATCCTTTTCATCCTCGACGGCATGCGCGGTGTCAAGGAAGCTGGCCCCGCTGCGGCCGTCATCGGCATCTCCTTCGCCATTGCGCAGTGGGCCGCGGCCAACTTCTTCGCTTACCAGCTCACCAACGTCGTGGCCTGCATCGTCTCCCTCGGCGCGGGCTTTATCTTCCTGCGCATGTGGAAGCCCAAGGGTGTTGACAGCCTGCGTGAGCGCATGGAGCTTCCCGCCCAGGATGAGGTCACGGATCTCAACGGCAGCCGCATCTGGATGGCGCTTCTCCCCTATGCCGTGGTCACCGCGGTCTTCGCCATCGCCACCGCGTGGCCGGCCATCTTTGGATTCCTCCAGATCGACGCTGCCTGGCCGCTTCTCGACGGCACCGTCTTCGACGCCGAAGGCAAAGTCATGGACACCGCCTTCAAGTTCAACGTGCTGGGCAACCCAGGTTCCCTGCTGCTCATTTCCGGCATCATCGTGGCCCTTATCTACATGTCCTTCAACGAGAATGGCCGCTACGAGCTCGCCGCCTCCGCGCCGTTGGCCAAATTCGGCGAGGTTGTCTCCCGCATGAAGTTCTCCGCGCTGACCATCATCTTGGTCCTAGCGCTGGCCTACACCATGAACTACTCCGGCCAGACCATCTCCATTGGCCAGTTCGTGGCTTCCGTCGGCGGCATCTTCGCGCTCTTCTCCCCCGTCCTGGGTTGGATCGGCACCGCCGTCACCGGTTCGGATACCTCCGCCAACGCGCTTTTTGCCAACCTGCAAGTCACCGCCGCCGAGCGCATCGGCGTCAACCCGGACCTGATGTTGGCCGCCAATACCTCGGGTGGCGTTGTGGGCAAGATGATTTCCCCGCAGTCGCTGGCCATCGCCGCCACCGCGGTTCAGATGGAGGGCGAGGAATCCCGCATCTTCAAGGCAGTCGTGGGCTACTCCGTGGCCTTCCTTGCCGTCGTGTGCGTCATCGTCTTCCTCATGAGCAACGTGCTGGGATTCCTCGTTCCTTAATCCCCCTTCCATTTGCCCGCCGAGGTGGTCATTTGCCGGCCGAGGTGCCCCCTGCCTCTAGACCCTAGCCGCCGTGCCTGCCTCAAGCGCAGCACGGCGGCTATAGGTTTTACATCACTGCACGTGAGAATTTCACAACATTAGTGTTGCGTTAAAAACCCAGGTAGGACACCTATTTCGCCTCGATATTCTTGATTTTGCACGCTAAACTTAAAGACAAACCTATAAGGCATATGTCCGTCGTGCCCGACCCTCGACTTCAAGGGATACAGTCGGGCGCGCAGGGCAGAAAAGGAGCACGCGCTAATGCGAATAGCATTGTTTTCCACCTGCATCGGTGATTCGCTTTTCCCCGATGCGCACAAGGCCACGGCCCTCATTCTCTCCCGCTTAGGACATGAGGTGGTCTTCCCGGAGCAGCAGACCTGCTGCGGTCAGATGCACATTAACACCGGCTACCAGGAGCAGACCTTGGGCATGATCCGCACCTACGCGGATGCCTTTGCGGATCCATCCATCGATTACGTCGTCTCCGCCTCTGGCTCCTGTGTGGGCGCTGTGCGCGAGCAGCACGAGATGATTGCAAACCGCTTCGGCACCTCCGCCGATGTGGACGGCGCCAAGAAGGCTGCCGGCAAGACCCTAGACTTGCCGGAGTTTCTTGTCGACGTCGCCGGTGTCACCAACGTCGGTGCCTTCTTCCCCCACCGCGTGACCTACCACCCTTCGTGCCACGGCCTGCGCTTCCTCAAACTGGGTGACCGCCCCTACCAGCTTCTTAAGGAGGTCGAAGGAATCGACCTCGTCCAGCTACCTAATGCTGAGGAGTGCTGTGGTTTTGGCGGCACCTTCGCCCTCAAGAACGCCGAGGTTTCTGCAGCGATGGTCGGTGACAAGACCCGCCACATCCGTGAAACCGAGGCCGAATATATTACCGGCGGTGACTCCTCCTGCCTGATGAACATTGGAGGCGCTCTGGCTCGCCAGCGCTCCGGTGTTCGCGCTATCCACCTGGCGGAAATCCTCGCCTCCACCAAGGAACACCCGTGGACTCCCACCTCCGCGGCCTACTCCAAGGAGAAGATGCTCTAATGACTTCCTTCCTCGACACCACCCCTCCCCGCGCCCCAGAAGGCTACGGCAACCTGCGCGGTTCGAAGGCGTTCGTGCCGCTGGCACACGTTGGCCTCAATAACGCCACCCAGCGCCGCAACCTGCACCACGCCACCACCACCATTCGCAACAAGCGCCAGCACGCCGTTGATGAAACCCCGGACTGGGAGCAGCTGCGCGACGCCGGCTCCGCACTCAAGGATGACGTTGCTGTCCGCATGGGCGAGCTGCTGCTCCAGTTCGAAGAGCAGGTGACCAAGCGCGGCGGCATTGTCCACTGGGCACGCGATGCCAAAGAGGCCAACAAGATCATCGAGGGCCTTATCCGCGAAACCGGTGAGACCGACGTGGTCAAGATCAAGTCCATGGCCACCCAGGAGATCGCGCTCAACGAGCACCTGGAAGAGGTCGGTATCCACGCCCAGGAGACTGACCTGGCGGAGCTCATCGTCCAGCTGGGTGAGGATAAGCCTTCCCACATTCTGGTCCCGGCCATCCACCGCAACCGCGCGGAGATTCGGGACATCTTTGTCAACAAGATGCCGAACACCGATGACTCCCTCAAGGCCGAGCCGGCGGAGTTGGCTGAGGCTTCCCGTAGCTTCCTGCGCGAGCAGTTCATGAAGGCCAAGGTCGCCATCTCCGGCGCTAACTTTGGTGTGGCTGAGACCGGCACTATCAACATCGTGGAATCCGAGGGCAACGGCCGCATGTGCCTGACCCTGCCGGAGACCCTCATTACCGTGATGGGCATTGAGAAGCTGGTCCCGACCTTCCAGGACCTTGAAGTCTTCCTGCAGCTGCTGCCGCGCTCCTCCACTGCTGAGCGCATGAACCCGTACACCTCGATGTGGTCCGGCGTGACCGAAGGCGACGGCCCGCAGAACTTCCACATCGTACTTCTGGACAATGGCCGCACCGCAGCCTTGTCCTCCCCCAAGGGGCACGAAGCGCTCAAGTGCATTCGCTGCTCTGCCTGCCTCAACGTCTGCCCGGTCTACGAGCGCGCTGGCGGCCACGCCTATGGTTCGGTCTACCCCGGCCCGATCGGCATTTCTCTGACGCCGCAGCTGACAGGTATGAAGGACCACAACGATCCGTCGGCAAGCTTGCCCTACGCCTGCTCCCTGTGTGGCCGCTGCGACGAGGTATGCCCGGTGCGCATCCCCCTCTCCCAGGTCATTCTGGAAAACCGCTACCAGAAGGTCACCAACGCCACCCCGCCGGTCGAGGAGAAGCTCTTCCAGGTCGTGGAGCTGGTGTGGAAGAACCCGAAGATCTGGAACCAGATCACCCACATGGTGGCGCTCGGCCGTGTCCTCGGTGGCTTCAACGGAGTCATCGACAAGCTACCGCTGTTCATGTCTGGTTGGTCCGAGGTACGCGATACTGCCGTTCCTCCGAAGAAGTCCTTCCGCCAATGGTTCAATACTGACGAAGCTCAAGAACTCCTCGCCCAAGCCAAGAAGGAGGGCATCAAGTGACCACCGCCAAAGAGGAAATCCTCAACCGCATTTCAGCCGCCCAGAAGCAGGCCGGCCTGCCGGACCACGTAGAGATCCCGCGCGAATACCAGAAGGAAGGCACGCTCAACGAAGATGAGCTGCGTGAGATGCTCGTGGACCGCCTCGAGGACTACAAGGCTGACGTGCACGTCACCGATGAGTCCGGTCTGAACTCCACCCTCGTGGGCATCCTCAAGGAGCGCGGCTGCTCGAACGTCGTCTACGCCCCCGGCATGGACGCTGGGCTTCTCGCCGGCTTCGAGGGCACCATCACCCCGGATGACAACGCCAAGGACCCGCGTGAGCTCGACGCCGTCGACGCCGTGGTGACCGAATCCCACGTCACCTCCGCGCAGACCGGCACCATCGTGCTCGAATCCAATGAGACCTGCGGCCGTCGCGCGCTGACCTTGGTGCCGGACCGTCACGTGTGCATCGTGCGCAAGGACCAGATTGTCTACGGTGTCCCGGAGATGGTCTCCCGCATCAACCCTGAGCGCCCGGCAACGTGGATCTCGGGCCCTTCCGCGACCTCGGATATCGAGCTCTCCCGCGTGGAGGGTGTCCACGGCCCGCGCGATCTCATTGTGGTGATTGTTAAGTAGTGAGGCTTTCGGGGGCACCCGCCCTGTATGAGAGCTCGGCTCACATCACCCCTGACGCATAGGATAAGGCTCGTACCAATTTACGATTTTAGGAGCCTTGTTCTATGCGTCTTTCTCGCGTTTTAGGTTCGGTTCTAGGACCTGTAACCATCGCCGCTGGCTTGGTTGCGGCACCTGCCGTTGCTCACGCCGACCAACCCGCCATCAACTGGGGCCCGTGCCCGGAAGGGGTCACCGAAGAGCGCGCCGAATGCGGCCACGTGACCGTGCCGACCTACCATAATGCTCCCGAGAAGGGCACTATCGACGTCGGCCTTATCCGGTTGAAGGCCACGGGCGAGCGCCAAGGCACTCTGTTCACCAACCCGGGCGGTCCAGGCGGTGACGCGTATAGCTGGGTCAACTTCGCTGCCTGGCCTGAGGAAGTCAAACAAGGATACGACATCATCGGCGTTCAACCGCGTGGTTTGCGCGAGTCCGCACAGGTGAACTGCTCGTCAACTGAGGCGGGCGGAAACCCTCTAGAACAGCTGACAAAGATCGGCTCCATTACCCGCGATGACTGCGAGAAGAACACTCCGGGCTACACCGATTCCCTGACCACGGAGAACACCGCCAAGGACTGGGATGTCGTGCGCCAGGCGCTTGGTGAGGAGAAGATCAACATCTTCGGCCTCTCCTACGGCACCTTCTTGGGGTCCACGTACTCCACGCTCTATCCGGAGCACACCGACAAGGTCGTGCTGGACTCCGGAATGAACCCCAACATGGCGTGGAACCAGATTTTCGCTTCTCAGCAGGCTGGTTATGAGAATGCTCTGCATGACTTCTTTAGCTATGTGGCGAAGAACGACGCCACCTACCACGCCGGCACGACACCGCTGAAGGCCTACGAGCGCTGGTCTCAGATTGTGGCCGCGGAGGCGGGCGTGCGCCCCACCGTGCTTCCTCCGAACGCTCAGATTGGTGACCTCCCGCCGGGGCTCGAGTTTGCCGGCCAGCCCGGCGCCAATGTCATGACTGCGACCGGTGAGCTGCGCGTACAGGCAGAGCACCTCGCGGGCAAGGTCCAGAACCCGCAGGCTGTTCAGGCCACTTCGCCGACGCTCACCGCTACCCGTGACCTCCTTCCCCGCCCGGAGTCGTGGGACTCCCTAGCCAAGCACATTGGCGGCGTCGAAGCCATCAACTTTGAGGCGCAGGCCGCACAACAGGGCGAGCAGGACCCGCAAAAGGTCCAGCAAGAGATTCTCAACTCCATGAGCATGCAGAACATCATCATGTGCAATGAGAACACTGCGCCGACGGATCCGGCCTTCATACCGGCCTTCCTCTGGTCTAACTATGTCACGGTTGACCCGTTCTCACTGTTCAACGCGATGTATGCCTCCGGCGCCGGTTGCTCCGGCCGCGCACCGATCACTACCCCGATTGCCGTTTCTGGTGACAAGCTGCAGACCAAGCCGCTGCAGCTGCAGGCTACCGGTGACCCGCAGACCCCATACGCTTTCTACCGCGGCCTGTCTGACCCGATGCAATCCCGCGTGGTAACCGTCCACGGCCCAGGTCACGGGCACTTCGCGGTGGGCAACAAGGCTGTTGACCAGATTGTGGTTGACTACCTGCGCACTGGCGAGGTCCACACCGCGGATGCCCCGGGCTTCTTTGACCAGCCCCAGGAACAGCCGGCCCAGTAAGCGCCCCAGCGAAAAACTCGAAGCAGTGGCTACTCCGGCCGCTGCTTCTTTCCCACCACACCCCCATCGGCGCTAGGCCAATTACTGCGCTTCAGTCTTTATAGGTTAGAATCGCATCGTTGGCATTTCGCCAGCAATGCCCTTGTAGCTCAGCGGATTAGAGCATCGGTTTCCGGTACCGAAGGTCGCAGGTTCGATCCCTGTCAGGGGCACTTTTTCATGCCCGCCTACCCCGAATCGGCCAGTACGCCCCGGCCCACCTTTCACGACGCCACGTTTGCGGGTGGGCGGCTTGGCGCATTTTGCATCTCCCCAGACCTGAAACCCGCAACCTGCAGGTGGGCGTCGTCAAGCGCCCTCCGGCACCAAGCCACTCACTTGGAAGTTTCGGGATCGAGGTCTGGGGATATGGAACTAGTGCAAGCGCGCCTTAATATCCGCAACCACTTCTTCCGGGTTCTTCGCCGAAGCAATGAGAGAACTCCGGCCCCATTCAATGCGCACCGTCGGCCCAGAGACGATATAGGCTGGTGCGCCATCGACGATGCGCGGGCCCGCGCCTTCTTTAAGCCCCGTCTCCGGACCGATACTCACCCCGGTGATCTCGCGCAGGAGAATTCTCTTTGTGAAGACGCCAAAGACGGACACCGCAACCTCGCCATCGTTGACGGCGATCTTCACCCGCATCAGAAGGCAGGCCACGGTTGCAATGATGACTAGGGCACCAAATAGGATTGCTGCCCACGTGGAATCAATCATCGTGGGCACCACCGCTGCCACGACGGCAAGGCCAACGACTATTCCCATCCACAGGAGCGGACCGTTGAGATAGCGAATGTAGATGCGAGAGTCCATGGAGATCAGGCTATCGGATTAACGCTCTCTCGGACGAATACGCCCTTCGCGCTCACCGAAAGGACGGGCGGCGGCTGATCATGGAACGACGGTGAGCGCGAAGGGCGTAGGAGTCATCATGCCTCGAGACATCGCACTCGGAGATTAATTCTCAGGCTTAGCAGTGGCTCAAGCCGCCTGATGGATCCACGTCACGAGTTAGAGAGATGAGCCTGGTGATAAAGAGGAGGCCCCAGCAGACAAATCTGCTGGGGCTTAAAGTCAAGCTGTTCTCCCCCTGCCAGGCGGCAGCGAGGGAGCGAACCAGGTTACTGGGTGATGTACTGGTTGACGATCGGCTGGGTGATGTCCAAGGTGCCGTGCTCGATGTAGTACATGCCGAACATCATGGCGCCCAGCATCACCACGGAGAGAAGCATGGAGGGAATCCACTGAACGAAGACGGATACCCAGCCGTCAGCCTTGTCACGTGCAGCTGCTTCGCGCTGTTCCTGAGCCAAATCGCGCTCGACCATTATGTTTTGTCCTTTCACTTAGCTCCCCTAGCCAGATGGCGCTCTCGCTCAAGCTGCCTCTGAAAAGCGCGGGGATGCTCGCCCTTTAACACAGAGTATCTTAGCAGTTTAAACAGAGCCGCCCGTAGTTAAACCCAGTAAATCTAGCCGCCATCCACCTTTAGTATGACACCGACTGTGGGCTAGACCCCAGGATCTTCGTTGTTGTTGAGCGCTTCGACGAATCCCTCGCGGTCTTGGAACATACGCTCAATATCCTCATCCGCGCCGATAATCCACAGCTGCGAGGCGTCATCGAAGGTCAGCGCGCCCTCCGGGTGCTGCTCGAGGGCCGCCTCAAGCGCGGTGGCTTGTTCCTCGGAGAGCTCATCCAGATCATCGACCGGGCCGACTTGAGCGCTGAGCTCTTTCAGCGGAGTAATGTCGTACGTAGCGTACTGGCGCTCGGGATGCTCAAACAGTTCTTGTCCCATCATGGTGCGGACAGATCACCTCCAGGTGAGTAAACGGTCGAAAACTAACACTACCCGTACGAAGCACAACTAGTCGGTGTGAATACCCAAGCGCTCATCCGGCACGAAGCCGTCATATCCTGGAAGGTTGCTTTCTGAAAGGACGCCCTCGCAGAAACGCAGGACCGCCGGAGCGTCGGCAGGATCGAGGTGATCAAAAACCATGCGGCGCACGGACTCGACGTGCTCAGGTACCGCCGCCTCTAGACGCTCCCGGCCGGACTTCGTCATGACGACCTCCACGCCACGCGCATCGCCCGCACACTTTTCCTTGCGCACCAAACCCCGTTTTTCCATGCGGGTGATTTGGTGGGAGGCGCGGGAGCGGTCCCACTCCAACTCCGTGCATAATTCGCGCAGGCGCCGCGTGTGCTCGGGTGCTTCCGAAAGAGAAACAAGCACCGAAAACTCCGCGGCCGAGATATCGCCGCAGGCCAACAGGGTTTCCTCCATACCGCGATTGATCTTGCGAATGCTAGCTAGAATGTGGCGCCACAGATCCTGTTCGCTTTCGGTGAGCCATCGAGTGTCCGCTGTCATGGCTCATACCCTACACTCCGGGACTTAGGCCCTTGTAAGTTTCTCCATATCTAGCTCCATTCGCCCAGGCACCCAGGAGTAGCGCTGCGGCATACAGGTCAGCACGATGACCTGAGTGTTTTTCCCAGCCTTACTGAACAGTGCTGCCATGAGCTGAAGGCGCTGGGAGTCCGTGGAACCCAACGCATCATCGATCAGAACAGGCACCGGTTCATCGGACACCAGCTGAGCTATGGCGAAGCGCGTCAGGATGCTCAACTGCTCTTTGGCACCACCCGAGAGCGCGTCGAAAGACACGGTCTCCCCATCGCGGCTGCGAGCTTCGACCTTGAGCTCTTCCGACAGCTCGAAGTCCACATCCCCACCGAAGACTGTTCGCGCCAAGCTATTGAGCGCTGTGACAAACGGCGCGGCATAGCGCTGGCGTGCGGCGTCACGGTGGCGCAGCATGAGAGTGCGCAGGTAACGCGCAGCGTTCGCACGGCGCTCGATAGCGGCGTGGCGCTCACGAGCAACCTCGAGCTCGGCGGCGGCTTTCTCCGCATCCTCAGCCGCACCGGAATGCATATCGATGAGTCCTCGGAACTCGCGCATGTCACCGACTGCGGCATTCACCGCTGCCTTCAGGGAGTCCACGTGTGTACGCGCTCCCTTGGCAAGATGCTCGGCGGTGTCCACGTCCACCGCGGACATCTCCGCCAGCACTGCTCTTTCCTCCTGCAGCTTGGCCTGTGCTGCCTCGATAGCCGTGGTCACGTTGGCATCACTGAGTTGAGCACGGGCGGCCTCCACGGCTGCGGCCTTGGCATCGCGCTGCGCGGTTGCCTCCTCCGCGCGCACGGTGGCTACCTCTAATGCCGCGCCAGCCTTGTTCTCACGGTAGGGTGCCACAGCGCGGTCGAGTTCATCGAGCTTCCTGCGTAGCTCCTCTTCCTCCTCCTCCACCACGTCTAGCTCTCGCGGTTTCGCGGCCTCCTCAGCGCCCTCGACGTCCTCAGCCTCTTCTACGCTGGCCTCAAAACGCGCACGCAGTTCACCGAGGTCCTCCCCTCCCAACGCGGCAGCCAGTTCGCGCGCCGCGGAATCCGCGGCGGATGCGAGTTCGGTGTGTTTCTCGTGAGCGGCACGGGCGGACTCGAGGTCTTCGCACCCGGCGTCCTCAAGCAGGCGCGCAAGCTCAGCGCGAGCCTTCTCCACGCCTTCCTCGCCGCTTTCGCCGGCACCTGCGGCATAGCGGGCGGTGACCTCGCCTACCTGAAGGGTCGTGCCCTCACGCAACTCGACTGCAAGTTCTTCACCGCTTTCCAGAGAGCGTTCCTCGCCATCGACGGCGACGGAGCCTTTCCCGGAAAAGTACAGCTTGGCAGCAGCCGCCGCTCGCAGGCGCTCCTGGACAGTGACCTCACGAGCCGCGTCTTCCAGTGCTTTCAAGTTTGGTACGTCTGGAGCGGCAGCCAGCTCACGGCGGCGCGACGCCAAGGTCTCTTCCAGCTTGGTCAACGCTTCGAGGCGGGTGCCCAAGGCCTCACGTTCTGCGCGCCGCTGCGCGCGGCGGGCGCGCTGGCGCTCCTGGCGCACGGCCTCATAACGCTTGTGCGCCTCGGCGCGTTCTTCTTCCAGCTTCGTGCGCGCCGCGGACTCTTCCTCGGCGCGCTCGCGGGCTTCGCTAACCGCAGTTGCGGCACGCTCGGCCGCTTCAACCGCTGCGGAGTGCTCAGCAATCACAGCCTTGCGCCGCGCCGATTCCTCCTCCGCGCGCGTCACAGCTTCCGCTGCCCGGGTCACCGCTGCCTCCTGCACCGTGACCTTCTCCTGTGCGGCCCGGGCGGCGACTAGTTCGCCGTCACGGCGCTCGCACTCTTCCGCAGCCGCCGGCAGAGCGGCTTCGGCCTCAGACTTCTTCAGCTCGGCAGCTTCATAACGCTCCACCACACCATCGAGCTCGCGCAGCGCGGCCTCAGCGGCAGCGTGCTTCTCCTCAGCATCTGCCAGCGCGGCAATGGCAGCCTTATAGTCTCCTGCCGGCTTGTCTGTCTTCGCGGTGAAGTACTCCTTGTACTCAGCCTCGATGCGCGTGAGTAGCTCGGATTCCTCCGCCACCGCGCTCGCGCCAGTTTCCTCCTCCAATGCTGCAGTCAACGAAGGAATCCCCACGGCGGCAATCCCCTCGTGGTTATCGTCTTGGCGGACAAAAAGGGCGTCAAGAAGCGCGCGATCCACATGCTCACTGAGGATGCGCTCCAGCTCCCCATCCGCCTCGGCACCGGTCCACTGGCCTGGGCGTGGGGCGAAAACATGCAGCTCCGAGGTGCGTTTCTTCACCCACCGCTTCCGGATGCGGAAGCGGTAAGGTCCCACGGTCGCCTCCAGCGTGACCTCGGGTCCCACATCGCGGCCTGCAGGCTGCAGCGCCCTCACCGGCTTGGAATTTGCCGTGTGCTTTTCCGTGAGCGCGAAATCGATGGCTTCCACCAGCGTGGATTTGCCAGCCTCGTTCGGCCCGCCGATGACCACCACGCCGGTCTCCGGGAGGTCCTTGACCTCCAGGTGCTCCACGCCCCGGACGTTGTTCAGTTCAACAGAATGCAGCTGCATCATGGTTTAGGCTCCCTTCGCGCTGAGGCGGAACAGCAGGTTAGCGGCGTCGCGGGCGGTGGGATCATCTAGGTCCTCGAGCAGCTCCACCAGCGCATCAGCGGCATAACCGCTCAAGCTCAGTTCGCTGAGCTCCTCTTCTGAGGGCGCCAGATGCAGGTCCATGGTCCTTTTGCGCGGCTTGAGGGAGGCGAAGACCTCCTCCAGCTCCGCCAGCCCCTGCTCCAGACGAGCCTGCGCGCTCAGGCCCACGGTGCCACGCAGGCTGTATTTCACCGCGGTGCGGATCTTCTCCGGCACGGCGTCTAGCTCCGCAAGAAAAGCCTCAACCTCCTCGAGTGAGTCAACGTCCGCATCAATCGCCCGGAAGTCCCAACGACCGACGCGGTACTTGGCGACGTCCACCCGCTCCCCCTCAACGGTCACCACCAAGGCATTGCCCGATTCGCGCTCCCTATCGTCGAAGGCCGTGGTCTCCGGGCTGCCAGAGAACCACACCTTGCCGGTACGGCCCAGCGATTCCGTGGAGTGCGTATCCCCCAGCGCCAGATAATCAATAACGCCTTTATCCAGACACTCCTCCACGAAGGAGAGGTCGATAGTATCAGCGTCCGAGTTCTCGCCCTCGCCCGCGCGGGACTCCACCTGGCCATGCCCCACCGCGATGCGAACCGTGCCCTCATCGGCAGGCTGCAGCGGCTCCAGCGCGCGGCGCACCAGGTCATAATTAGCCCGCTTGGACAGGTAGGGAGCGCCGACGATTTCCACGCCTGGGCGCACCTCGATGGGCTCTGAATCCGCGATGACGTGCACGTTATCCGCGAAGGAGTTGAAGAAGATGGAATCCGCCACGAGCGGATCGTGGTTGCCGGGCAACAGGTAAACCGGCACCGGCAGGCGCTTGAACATGTCTTTGGCACGCAGCAGCGTGGATTTGTTCAAGGAGTTGTGCTCAAACACATCACCGGCCACGACGATGAACTCCGCCCCTGTCTCGGTAGCCAACTCCCCTAGCCGCAGGACCGCTGCTTCGCGGTCATCATCAAAGCGCGACTGCGCGGCGGGACTTAAAAACCAGCGGGTCATGCCCAACTGAAAATCGGAGGTGTGGATGAACGTGACCGCGGCCATGCAAGCTCCCTACAACGTGGTCCAGGGCTGGCACTTGAGCCTCTCCCCTGGGGTGGCAATGTCTAGTGCGTCAGATGATAGTAAAGGTCCTCGACATCGGAGACCGCCCGAAGCAAATCTATGTTCGTATGGCTGACAGACCTCATGGCCTTGCGCAGCAACTCCGGGTCGGAATCATCGACGGCGGGAGCGGTTTTCGGCTCCGGCAAGGGCGGCAATTCTCGCCCCTCCCAGAACAAGGCATTGCGCTCCTCGGCCGAGATTTCAGAGGCCGCGGAAGCGGAATAAGAGTCCTCCGAGGCCGACTTGGCCTGCTCCATGACCGCTTGCTCTAGGCGCGCAAAATCAAGTCCGCGCAGGGCGAAGATAACGGATGGGTCAGCGTCCATGCGGGCTGCCAGTCGGTCCGCCACCGCCACGACGTGCTTGCACACGTACTCCGGGTCGGGACAGGTGCAAGAGAAACGGAGGTCGTCGGGGTACTCGGCGATGAGGATGTCGAGGGAGGCGTCGGCAAGCATGCCCTCCCTAGCCTTCGCCACGGAGTTGGGGGTGCGTGCGAACATCTCCGACAGCCGCCCGATGTCCTCGTTATTGCGGTAAGGCACCTGGATGAGCACCGCGAAAGGTTCGTTCTGAGAGCCCGCAACCTTGCCGTGCACAGCGCCATTGCGCACATCGAGGCCCACGACGTGGCCCTCCGTGGCGTATTGGCGCCCGCGGCGAATGCGGCCGGAATCCGTCTGCTGGTTCATGAAATTGAGCAAGCGCGTGGCCGCCGGCTGCATGGTTCGCACGCGGTCGACGCGGTTGACCTCCTCCGGCGTGCTCACGCGCTTGCGGGTGCCGAAGTTGGCGTAGATGACGTTGTTGTCCTCAGGACTCTTCGGTGCCATTTACTTCTCCTGTTCCCTATAGCTCATGAGATCCGCCAGCTGCTCGGGGCTCAGTTCGGTGAGCCAGCCCTCGCCTTCGCCCACGACGGCCCCGGCCAGCTGCGTCTTGCCGTCGAGAATGTCCTGGATGGATTCCTCCAAGGTACCGGCGGTAATCATCTTGTACACCTGCACGTTGCGCTGCTGGCCAATGCGGAAGGCGCGGTCCGTGGCCTGGTTCTCCACCGCCGGATTCCACCAGCGGTCCATGTGCACGACAATCGACGCCGCCGTGAGGTTCAAGCCTGTACCACCCGCCTTGAGCGAGAGCAGCATGACGGGCGCACCATTATCGGCCTGGAATTCCTCCACCATCTGGTCGCGCCGGTTCTTGCTCACCCCACCGTGCAAGAAGGGAATCTCGCAGCCCAGCTGCTCAGAGAGGTAAGGCTGGAGAACGTCGCCGAAGGCCTTGTACTGGGTAAAGATCAGTACGCGCTCCGAAGATTCGATGGCCTGGTCGATGATCCGCATGAGCTCCTCGACCTTGCCCGAGCGGTGCTTGCCCTTGATGGTGACAGCGCTGCCATCAGCCAAGAAGTGGGCCGGGTGATTACAAATCTGCTTAATGCGGGTCAGCGAAGCCAAGATGAGGCCGCGGCGCGAGATGCCCTCCTTCTTCTTCGCCAGGGCCTGCTCCACGTCATTGACCAAGGCCTTGTAGAGGGCGGCCTGCTCATCCGTCATGCGCACGGTGATGATCTGCTCAGACTTCTCCGGCAGGTCATCGATGATATTCGGGTCCGTCTTGAGGCGGCGCAGGATAAACGGGCCGGTGAGCAGGCGCAGGCGCTCCGCCATAACATCGCTGCCCTCGCGCTCGATGGCCTTGGCAAAGTGGTTGCGGAAGAAGGAAGCTGAGCCCAGGATCCCGGGGTTGCAATAGTCCAGGATGGAGCGCATTTCCGACAGGCGGTTTTCAATCGGCGTGCCGGTCAGCGCCACGCGGTGCCGCGAGGGGATGGCGCGCACGGCCTTGGAGGAGCGCGTGGAGGCGTTCTTGATCGCTTGGGCTTCATCGAGGACCACGCGGTCCCACTCCACCTTGCTCAAGGTCAGGAAGTCACGGCTTACCGTGCCATAGGAAGTGATGACGATATCGGCGTTCTGCGCCGCCGTGACCAGCTCTTCGCCCTTCAGGCGCCCGGTGCCGTGTTGCACCATGACCTTAAAGTCGGGCACGAAGCGCGTGGCTTCCCTAGCCCAGTTGCCCACCACGGAGGTCGGTGCGACGACGAGGGTGGGTTTCCACGCCTCTGCTTCCCCTTCTGCCTCGTGGGCGGCCTTTTCTACCGCCAGCAGGGACAACAGCTGCAGGGTCTTGCCCAGGCCCATGTCATCCGCCAGCACCGCGCCGATGTTGTTGCGGGACATCCAGTACAGCCAGTCGACACCCCGGCGCTGGTACTCGCGCAGCTCGGCATGGACCGTATCGGGGATCTCCACGCGGTCGGGTGCCGTACTATCCATCCCACCGAGCAGCGAGGTATGCCACTCGGATCCGGTGAAGGCCACGGGGTCCTCCGCCATGGACTTCAAGGCCATCTCGCGCAAGTCTGCAAGCGTTACCGCTTCTTCTTGCTCGCCCTCGTTGAATTCCTTGCGGCGGCGCTCCACCTCGGCCACCAGCTCTTCCCAACCAGGCTGCTCCAGCTGACGGGCCATCTCCGCGGTCGCAGCGAGCTGCTCCAGCTCCTTCAACGCGCGCTTGCGGGCTGTGTCCGCCAACTCGCGCATGTACTGCGAGATCTTGTTGAGAGCCTGGGTATCCGCCATGACCCACTCGCCGCGCAGACGAATCAGCCCAGACTTGGAGGAGATGAGCTCGTGCATTTCGGCGTCGGTAAGCTGCGTGTCACCCACCGAGAGCTTCCAGTCATAGCTGAACAGCTTCTCCATGCCAATGTGCGCCTTAGTGGCGGCATCGGCCGGATCACGGACCTCCGTGGTTTCCAGCTTGGCCTTGGTCTCCATATGGGACCAGGACTTCGGCAGCAGCACGGTGAAACCGGCCTTGCGCAGGGCAGCGGCGTCATGGGTGACAAAATCCACGAGCTGCTCCGTGGTCAGGTACACGTCCCAGTCACCTGCATTGCGGCTCGCCGGGGCAGAATTGTACTTTAGCCGCGGAGCCACGTCGAAGGCATGGCGGCGGGCCTCCCGCAGCTTCTCGACGCTCCCCCGATCCAACTGCTCCTGCCGCACCGGCATTGGCGAATCGGTGCCAGAGCGCACCAGCAGGCGGATGGGCCACGCTGCGTCCTCGACGGAGGCATTATCATTTGGCGGCTCCTCCACGAGGAAGACGAGCTGGAGGTCGACAGAAGTAATAGAGTCTTTCCACTCGTTAAGCCCACGCAACAGCTGGGCGCGCCCCTTCTTGACCGGCGCGGTTTTCAGCAAGGCCTGGGCGAATTCGTGCCAGGGCGCGGCGCGTGGGGCATCGATCTGCGGGCGCAGTTGGGTATAGGCAATCCAGTGCGTGAGCTCATCGGCCAGATCATCCGAGAGCGCCCGGTTATTAATGGAGAGGATGCCGGGCGCAGAAGCCAGCATTTCCGCCAGCCAGCTGCGCTCGCCCAGACCGGATGCCAGCTGCCACATCGGGTACCACTCGCCTGCTTGATAGGACAGGCGGATGGTCACGCGGCCGGCCCGTACGAAACGGTAAAGGCCGCGATAGGCGCGGATGAGCCACAAGAGGTCCGGCGCAATAGCTGCACGCTGTTTCGCCGAAACCGCCTGGCTATCGGTATCGAGGTATTCCAGTTTGGCCAGTGTTTCCACTGCCTCATCCGGGGCGAACATGGCCATGGGAACCATCAGGGAAAGGTCCTTGCCCTTCGGTGTGCGCAGGGACACGCGCGCTCGGTTGCGGAAGGTCTTCTTGCTCAGGATGGTATCGACCACATCCGGGAAAGTTCCCTCCGGGACTGCTGAGGGCATGACGATCTTGTGCCCTTCGACCTGTTCGATCCATAGACTCAGGCCGGAGACGGGCAGCCAGAGGCCATGCAGCAGGTAAGAAGCCATAGGGGCCAGTCTAGCAGCACACCTTTGTGGGGAAAGGGTTGCAGAAAGTTCCCGATTCCTGCCCAAATTCGCAATTGTTACAGTCTCGTTACATAACGGCGTAATACCAGTAAGACCGTACATTAAGCTGTGACCAAGGTAACCAAATACTGGTCAAGGTGCCGAATTTCAGTTGGGTAGGGCCTTTTGCCTCGTTAGCGTGGATGAGTCCTATTCTTAATCTCAATCTCAAGGAGAGATCAGTGCAAGACTCCACTTGGTATGTCGTTGCGATGATCATCTACCTGCTTGCCATGGCCGCCATCGGCTTCTGGAGCTACAAGCAGACGGATGAGTACGACGACTACGTTCTCGCCGGCCGCGGGCTTCACCCGTTCGTAGCCGCCCTATCCGCCGGCGCTTCAGATATGTCCGGCTGGTTGCTCATGGGCCTGCCGGGCGCTTTGTTCCTGACCGGCATGTCCGAGCTATGGATGGCCATCGGCCTTCTCATCGGCGCTTGGGCCAACTGGAAGTGGGTCGCGCCGCGTCTGCGTTCCTACTCCGAAATCGCCGGCAACTCGATTACCGTTCCTTCCTTCTTTGAAAACCGCCTGCACGATAAGTCGCGCTTGCTGCGCATTATCGCGGCGGCGATCATCATCTTCTTCTTCACCTTCTACGTCTCCTCCGGCATGGTGGCCGGCGGCCGCTACTTCGAGTCCAGCTTCGGCGGCGACTACTTGGTCGGCATGCTCGTCGTGGCTGCCGTGACGGTCTTCTACACCTTCGTCGGCGGCTTCCTCGCGGTGTCCTACACCGATACCGTCCAGGGTTTGCTCATGTTCGCCTCTCTCATCATCGTGCCGATCATGGTGCTCTTCTCCTTGGACAACCCGGGCGAGATTTTCAGCTTCGCCGCTGAGAACCCGTACGCCACCGGTGGTGTAATTGAGAACCCTGACTACTTCTCCTTGTTCTCTGGTGTGTCTGCCGCCGTCATCATCGGCAACCTGGCCTGGGGCTTGGGCTACTTTGGCCAGCCGCACATCATCGTGCGCTTCATGGCGCTGCGTAAGCCTTCCGACGCCCGCGCGGGCCGCTTCTACGGTGTGAGCTGGATGGGTATCTCCCTCATCGGTGCTATTTTCGTCGCGCTCTCCGGCACGGTTTTCTTCACTGAGACCAGCCACTCCATCACTGACCAGGAGAACTACGAGACCATCTTCCTGGACATGGCACAGGTTATGTTCCACCCGCTCTTCGCAGGTCTGGTCCTGACCGCCGTTCTGGCAGCCATCATGTCCACGATGTCCTCCCAGATGCTCGTGGTCTCCACCTCCCTCATTGAGGATCTCTACCTCATCTTCGCCAAGAAAAAGCCGAGCCAGAACGTCCTGATCAACCTGTCCCGTACCGCTGTCGTGGCCATCGCCGTCATCGCTGCCGTGTTGGCCATCAACCCGTCGGATTCGATTCTGGGTCTGGTCGGCTTCGCCTGGGCCGGCTTCGGCTCCGCCTTCGGCCCGCTGGTGCTGCTGTCGCTGTATTGGAAGCGACTCAACTCCACCGGCGCCATCGCCGGCATGATCACCGGTGCTGTCGTTGCGATTGGCTGGGGCATGAGCCCGCTGGGCGATACCCTCTACGAGCTGGTACCGGGCTTCATCTCCGCTCTGCTCGTGACTGTCGGCGTTTCCCTGGCCACCAAGGCTCCGGATGAGAAGGTCACCCAGGAGTTCGAGGAGGCATCCCGCCTGGCCAAGCTCGTTGAGAAGAACGATGACTTGGACTTCGAGGAGGCAGCGGAGCAGGTTCAGAAGTAGGCCTCTCCCCCTCTCCCCTCACGCGCGAACCCCGCTCCAGCAGTCCAGTTACTGCTGTGGCGGGGTTTCGCTTGTGATTGGATCGGATGGCTCTACATGGTCGCTACTCAAAAGGCATTTCCCAAAAGGTGCCTTTGCTTCGAGAACGCCGTGTCCGAGCCTCTAAAAGGTGTCTTTGCCCCCAAAGAAACCTTCTTACTAATGCCTTCTGGGAAGTGCCTTTTGACTGCATCCATGTAGCCCCTCTGCGCACTCACAGGCTTCCTGCTCATACGGGAACCGCGAACACCCCCGCGCAGTCTAAAAGTGCATGAACCTGCGCACGGTCTATATAGGCTTCCTCTCCGTGGCAACCGTTGTCTACGGCGGCTATCACCTCCTCCCCGGACCTGATCTGGGCGTGGCAACCGTGCCCGCGCGCGTGGAGGTCCCCGGCTATGAACGGGAAGACTTCGGCGGATGGGCACCTGGAACACGGGACAACGTCAAGGCCGCGCAGACTATCGACGGGGCCCTCTACGATCCCTATGCCTGCGCGCCCGCGCCGGACCGCGTGGAAGTTGACCACGTCTTCCCGCTCGCGGCGGCCTGGGACCTTGGGGCATCAGTTTGGCCGCCGGATAAAAAGATGGCCTTTGCTAACGATCCGCTCAACCTCGTCGCCACCGCCCGCAACCTCAACCAGGCCAAGTCCGATTCTCTGCCGGCCGATTGGCTCCCGCCCGCCGACCGTTGCGACTACTCGCAGCGGCTTGCCGCAGTGGCCCGCAAATACCAACTACCGCTGCCCTCCCGCGACTACGTGGTCATGCGCCACCAGTGTCGATTCGATTTCATCTCACCGCGCCGTTAGACTCTCGCAGGGAAAAGCCCCGTACAGAAAGGTATAAGCACCCTCCCATGACTAGCTTGCTCATCTTCCTCCACGCCTTCGCCGCTATCTTGTTGGTCGGTACCGTGTGCATCTCCACCTCCGCCTTCCCCGGTCAGCTGGCAAAGGCTGGCTCCGGTGATGCTTCTGCGGCTGGTGCCGCCGGCGTCCTCAATAAGATCACCTCGACGTATGGTTACATTTCCGCCATCGTTCCGGTTATCGGTCTGGCTGTCTTCCTTACTGACCTCAATTACTACAAGTCCCAGGTCCAGTTCCACATCGCTCTTCTTCTGGCCGTCATCGCCTGGGTTATCCTGCTCGTCGTGGTCATCCCGAAGCAGAACCAGGCCATGTCCGCGATTGCTGCCCCGGGCAGCGCCGATGTGGCCAAGCTAAAGAAGCAGCTGGCTATGTTCTCCGGCATCTTCAACCTGCTGTGGGTTGTGTGCGCCATCCTGATGTACGTCTAATCCTTCGGGTTTAGGCCCCAAAAGCGAAACCTCCCAGGCTCTTATGAGCTTGGGAGGTTTCTGGATCTAACGCCGCCGCGGCGCCGAGCGAAGGCTAGTCGCGCCAGCCGCCGCGGCGTCCACCACGATCACGGCCGCGTCCACCACGGTCACGGTCACGGTATCCGCCACGATCACCGCGTCCACCACGTCCGCGCCCGCCGTAACCGCCGCGGCCCCGGTCATCATCGAAGTTCCGGCGCGGCGGGCGTCCGGTATCCTTCTGGATCTTGATGAGCTGGCCGGAAATGCGGGTGTCCTTGAGACGGTCCAGCACCGCCGGGTCCAGGTTCTTCGGCAGGTCCACCAGGGTGTGGCCCACGGCGATGGTGATGCGGCCGAAGTCCTTGGAGGTCAGGCCACCTTCGTTGGCCAACGCACCCACAATGGCGCCGGGGCGCACGCCTTGGCGCTTGCCGACGTCCAGCCGGTACGTCTCAAAGTCCCCGTCCGGACGGCGCGGGCCGCGGTCACGGTCGCGGCCACCACGGTCACGCCCGCGGCCATCACGATCGCGGTCACGCCCACGGCCATCGCGCTCAAAGCGATCGCGCTCGCGGCGGTCCTTCTTGGACACCGGGCGTTCCTTGAGCAGGAAGTCCGTTCCGCCCTGCAGCTGCACAGCCAGGGAGGCCGCGATGTCATCCATCGCCACGTTCTCTGCCGCGGAGTATTCGCGCACCATGTCGCGGAAGAAGTCGAACTGCTTGTCCTGCTGGGAGGCGCCGATGGCCGCGAAGAACTTCTCCTTGCGCTTGGCATTGACCTCATCCGCGGTCGGGAGATCCATCTCCTCCAGGCGGGCGTTGGTCACGCGCTCGATGGAGCGCAGCATGCGGCGCTCACGCGGGGTGACGAACAGGATGGCCTCGCCAGTGCGGCCAGCACGGCCGGTACGGCCAATGCGGTGCACGTAGGACTCGGTGTCATTCGGGATGTCGTAGTTGACCACGTGGGTGATGCGGTCGACGTCGAGGCCGCGGGCAGCAACGTCGGTAGCCACCAGGATGTCCAGGCGGCCATCCTTGAGCTGATCGACGGTACGCTCACGCTGCTGCTGCGCGATATCGCCGTTAATGGCAGCGGCGTTGTAGCCGGCCTCCTTGAGGCTGTCAGCGACATCCTCCGTGGCATGCTTCGTGCGGCAGAAGACGATGATGGCGTCGTAGTCAATGACCTCGAGGATGCGAGTGAAGGCATCCATCTTGTGGCGGTGCGGCGTCAGGAGGAAGCGCTGCGTGATGTTGTCATTGGTGCGGCGCTCCGACTTCACCGTTATTTCGGCAGGGTTGTTGAGGTACTGCTTGGACAGGCGGCGGATGGAGTTCGGCATGGTGGCCGAAAATAGCGCTACCTGCTTGTCCTCTGGGGTGTCCTCAAGAATGCGCTCAACGTCTTCCTGAAAGCCCATGTTGAGCATCTCGTCTGCCTCATCGAGGACGAGGAAGCGCAACTGGGAGATATCCAGGGAGCCCTTCTCCAGGTGGTCGATGACACGGCCCGGGGTACCCACAATGATCTGGGCACCACGGCGCAGACCAGAGAGCTGGATGCCATAGGCCTGGCCGCCGTAGATGGGCAGGACTTCGATGCGGCCAAGGTGGTCCGCGAAGGATTGGAAGGAGTCCGCAACCTGGAGGGCCAGCTCGCGCGTAGGCGCAAGGACAAGGGCCTGCGGATAGCGGGCTTCTGTATCGATCTGGGAGAGCACCGGCAGTGCAAAGGCTGCGGTCTTACCCGTACCCGTTTGGGCGAGGCCGACGACGTCGCGGCCCTCCATGAGGATCGGGATGGTTTCTTCCTGAATCGGGGATGGCTTGGTAAAGCCCACCTTGGACACGGCTTCCTGAACGTCATCGGGAAGGCCGAGGTGTGCAAAACCCTGGGAGTTGTCGTTGGCTGAAGCTTCTTCAGCGCCGGTGTCCTCAGGGTTATTCGCAGCCCCGGTGTCATGGTTCGACACCTGCGAAGCGTCCAATGCTTCGCCACCTTGCGAGTTTTCCTGAGATTCCGACTTATTGAATTCTTCCGGCTCGTTGACGCCGCCGGTGGCGTTATCGGTAATGCTCATTGCTCAAACCAGAGTACGGCACTGAGGTGAGATTAGCTATTTCTCCCCACGACCTGTCTCTTCCCGACGCGGCACCCCGGCACCTCGAACTTCAGCCAAGGCCCTTTAACTCAGCCCCATTTGACCCAGCCCTTTGAATCACACTTAGTCCCCGTCCGCGAAGGCCCGAAAAGACCGAAGATACCAAACCCAAAGGCACCATTTGCGGCTTCCGAAATCTAAAACCCCACGTCAATACATGTCGGTTTCTTTATAAGGTGCCCCTCAAATGGTGCCTTTGCCCCGGCCTAGACTTCGCGGCCACCCACGAAGGTCTTCCAGGTCATCGGCATGCCCGGGCGGTAGGCCAGGTGGATAGCGCTCGGGGCATCGAGGACATGGAGGTCCGCGGCAGCACCGACCACCAGCGAGCCCTTGGCCGGACGGCCCTGCGCATCCTTGCCCTCGCCAACATTCTGGCGGCGCAGCGCGGTGGCACCGCCCAGCGTGCCGGCGGCAATCGCCTCATCGAGCGTAAGGTGCTGCTGAAGCACGGCCGTGGTCACGCAAAAGTTCATCGAGGACGTGTACGAGGTGCCCGGGTTGAGGTTGGAGGCGATGGCGACGGTCGCGCCGGCGTCGATAAGCTTGCGTCCCGGCGCCAGCGGCTCACGCGTGGACAAGTCGCAGGCCGGCAACAGCGTGGCCACGGTGTCAGAGGAAGCCAGTGCCTCGACGTCGGCGTCGCTGAGGTAGTTGACGTGGTCCACAGAGGCAGCACCCAACTCCACGGCGAGCGCCACACCAGGGCCCTCACCGAGCTGGTTGCCGTGCACGCGCACGCCTAGTCCTCGGGCCTTGCCTGCCTCCAATACGCGGCGCGACTGCTCCTCATTGAAGGCGCCGCGCTCGCAGAAGACGTCGATCCATTGCACGTGCTCGGCCACGCCGTCGAGCATCGGGCCCACAACCTCATCGAGGTAGGTCTCGGCTTCTGCTCCTGGCGGCACGAGGTGTGCGCCGAGGAAGGTAACGTCATCAACGTGGCGGGCCGCCACGCGAGCAGCCTCGACCTCAGATTCGGTATTGAGACCGTATCCGGTCTTCGTCTCCAGGGTCGTCGTTCCCCCGCGGCGGGCGGCGGCGATGCGCTCCACCAGAAGCTTTTCCAGGCGCTCCTCCCCCGCCGAGCGGGTCGCATCCATGGTCACGGCGATACCGCCGGCCTGGTAAGACTCGCCCGCCATGCGGGCTTCGAACTCAGCAGAGCGGTCGCCATCGAAGATCATGTGGGTATGGGAATCCACCCAGCCCGGCAGAACTGCGCGCCCGCCAAGGTCGACCTTCTCGTCCGCGGCTGGCGCCTCGGCGGCCGGTCCGATCCAGGCGATGGTGCCGTCGGTGTTGGCGATGAGTGAGGCGTCGGCAAGCGTGCCTGCCTCCGACACCGTGCGCAGCTCTGAGATTCCAGTAAACAGGGTGGACATGATCTTCTTTTCCTCTCGTGTCTAGTCGCGGGCCTTGAATTCCATCGGGATACGTACGCCGCGCTCGTCGGCGACTTCCTTGGCGCGAGTGTAACCGGAATCCACGTGGCGGATAACGCCCATGCCTGGGTCGTTGGTGAGCACCGCGCGCAGCTTGGCGGCGGCCAGCTCGGTGCCGTCGGCGACGGTGACCTGGCCAGCGTGGATGGAGCGGCCCATGCCCACGCCACCGCCATGGTGGATGGACACCCAGGTGGCACCGGAAGACACAGCGGTCATGGCGTTGAGCAGCGGCCAGTCAGCCACGGCATCGGTGCCATCGAGCATGGCCTCGGTCTCGCGGTACGGGGAGGCCACGGAGCCGGAGTCCAGGTGATCGCGGCCGATGACGATCGGGGCCTTGATCTTGCCTTCCTTGACTAGGTCATTGAAGAGCAAGCCAGCCTTGTGGCGCTCGTTGTAGCCCAGCCAGCAAATACGCGCCGGCAGGCCCTCGAACTCCACGTACTCCTCGGCGGCATCGAGCCAGTTGTGCAGGTGCTCGTTGTCCGGGAAGAGCTCCTTGAGCGCCTGGTCGGTAACCTTGATGTCCTCCGGGTCGCCGGAAAGCGCTGCCCAGCGGAACGGGCCAAGGCCCTCGCAGAAGAGCGGGCGGATGTAGGCCGGGACGAAGCCCGGGAACTCGAAGGCGCGCTGGTAGCCGGCCTTGCGGGCCTCGTCGCGGATGGAGTTGCCGTAGTCGAAGACCTCGGCGCCCTCGTCCTGGAATTCCACCATGGCCTGAACCTGGGCGGCCATGGATTCGCGAGCTTTCTTGGTGAAGGTGGTCGGGTCTGCCTTGGCCTCGTTGTGCCAATCCTCGACGGTGATTTCGGTGGGCAGGTAGCTCAGCGGGTCGTGCGCGGAGGTCTGGTCCGTAACGATATCCACGGTGAACTCGCCCGCACGCTGGCGGCGCAGCACCTCCGGGAAGACCTCGGCGGCATTGCCTACGAGGCCAACGGACAGAGGCTTCTTGTTCTCCTTGGCATCGAGCACCAGCTTCAGCGCCTCGTCCAAGTCGGTGACGACCTCATCGAGGTAGCGCTTGGACTGGCGGCGCTTCAGGCGGGTCTCGTCAACATCAACGATGAGGCAGGCGCCGCCGTTCAAAGTAACGGACAGCGGCTGCGCACCGCCCATGCCGCCGCAGCCACCGGTCAGGGTGAAGGTGCCGGCGAGCGTGCCGTTGAAGCGCTTCTTGGCCACGGCCGCGAAGGTCTCGAAGGTACCCTGCAGGATGCCCTGGGTGGCGATGTAGATCCAGGAGCCGGCCGTCATCTGGCCGTACATCATCAGGCCCTCGTCCTCGAGTTTGCGGAAGTGCTCCCAGTTGGCCCAGTCACCGACCAGATTAGAGTTGGCAATGAGCACGCGCGGCGCCCACTCGTTGGTCTTCCAAATACCCACCGGCTTGCCGGACTGCACCAGCAGGGTCTCATCGGATTCGAGGTCCTTGAGGGACTCCACGATGGCATCGAAGGCTTCCCAGCTGCGGGCGGCACGGCCGGTGCCGCCGTAGACCACGAGGTCCTCGGGGCGCTCGGCAACCTCGGGATCGAGGTTATTCATGAGCATGCGCAAGGGCGCTTCGGTCTGCCAGGACTTGGCGGACAGTTCGGTTCCGCGCGGCGCGCGTACTTCGCGTGGTTGTGACATGGGCTTCCTTTCGTCGTGCTTGTTCGACGCCTTCCCAAGCCCCCTAGGCCGGTGTCCCGGGGCTGTCCCTTTTAAGGCTTGGTCAGTGTCACACAGGACAAGTTACTGTGACGCAGCACCATGAGCCAGGACACTTTTGGCCTAGCTGTCTCAGATACAAGACTGTCGCACGACCAGTACTGCAGCGGCGCGCTGCCCGCAGGTCTGCACTTCCAGGTCTGCACTTTTGAAATCAAGGGCGCATGAGAAAGCCCCATGGCACATGCCATGGGGCTGGGGTGGAGTTAGCGCAGCGTGCCGACGGCCCCCTCTACCGCAGCCACCAGCGCACCTTCCTTGACCAGGCGCACGGTCTCCTCAACCTCCGGGGAGAGGTAACGGTCAGTGCCCGGCCCCTGGACCGTCTTGCGCAGGGCATCGATGACCGCACCGGTGCCCTTGGCCGGCTTGCCCTCACGCATATCAATAGCGCGGGCGGCGGTGAGAATTTCGATGGCAAGCACGCGCTGCAGGCCATCGACTGCCTTGCGCAGCTTGCGCGCACCCGACCAGCCCATGGAGACGTGGTCTTCCTGCATCGCCGAAGACGGGATAGAATCCGCCGAGGACGGGTTGGCCAGGCGCTTGAGCTCAGAGACAATACCCGCCTGCGCATACTGCACAATCATGTGGCCAGAGTCCACACCCGGGTCATCGGCCAGGAAGGCGTTGAGGCCGCGGTTGCGGGCAACGTCGAGGAAGCGATCGGTCCGGCGCTCAGAAATGGAAGCCAGGTCAGCCACAACGATGGCCAAAAAGTCCAGCGCGTAGGCCACCGGCGCGCCATGGAAGTTACCGTTGGAAACCACGCGCCCATCCTTGGCCACCACCGGGTTGTCGACGGCCGCGGCGAGCTCACGCTCCGCAACCAAGGCGGTGTGCGCCAAAGTATCGCGGAAACCACCGGCCACCTGCGGGGCGCAGCGCACCGAATAGGCGTCCTGGACCTGCTTCTTCTTGAAGTCCTCGAGGGCCGCCGCGAGAATCTCCGAGCCTTCCGCCACCGAGAGGATATTCGCCGCGGCATCGGCCTGGCCCGGGTGCGGGCGCAGCTGCTGCAGGTCATCAGCGAAGACCACCAGCGTGCCCAGCAGCCCTTCCACCGTCATCGCGGTGGCAATATCCGCGGTCTTGGCAAGCTCACGCAGGTCTGTAATAGCCAGGCACAGCTGGCCCAGCATGCCGTCGGTGCCGTTAATTAGCGCCAAGCCTTCCTTCTCCCGCAGCTTGAGCGGCTCAATGCCGGCAGCCTCCAGGGCCTCAGCAGACGGGGTGATGTCGCCGCCGTCGACGCGCACCTCGCCTTCACCCAACAGCGCCAGCGCGCAGTGCGCAAGCGGCGCCAAGTCACCGGAGCAGCCCAAGGAACCGTACTCGCGAACCACTGGGTGGATGTTCGCGTTGAGCACCGCGGCATAGGTCTGCGCCACCACCGGACGCACGCCGGTGCGGCCCGTACACAAGGTAGACAGGCGCAGCAACATGAGCGCGCGGATAACCTCTTGCTCTACCTCCGGGCCCGTGCCCGCCGCATGGGAGCGCACAAGCGAGAGCTGCAGCTGCGCGCGCATCTCCTCCGGAATGTGACGGCGGGCCAGCGCACCGAAACCAGTGGAGATGCCGTAGACCGGAGTCGGGTCCTGGGCCAGCTCCTCGACGCGCTCGCGAGTGGAAGCGATTTCCGCCAGGGCATCCTCAGAAATTTCTACCTTTGCGCCATAGCGCGCAACGGCCACGACTTCCTCGATGCTCAGCGCACCGATGCCCACGGTCACAGTGGAGGGATAAGAATTGGACATGTAAGGCTCCTTCAACGTCACTGCATTACCCGCACCTCACCCCTTTCAATAAGGGGTAGAAAAGGCACGCGAAAATACGTACTTGCTTTCACAAGTTTAGAAAAATAGTGATACGCGCGACAGCCTTACGCGCTGCGCTCATAGTACAACAGGTTCCCCGGCGCGCAAGCACCTCGCACACCCACGCGCACTAACGGCGCCCGTACATCCTCGCCGCAACCTGCTGCGCAGCCGCGTGTAATTTCTCCGCCGCGCCGGCGGCATCAACGGTGCCCACGGGAAAGGTCACAGCCAGCGCCGCCGCGGGCCTGCCCACGTGGTCCACCACCGCCACGCCAACCGACGCCTGCCCCCGCGCCACCACCTCAACTTCTTCGGCCCACCCGCGCTCACGCACCTGGCGCAAGATGTCCTTGTATTCGCCGAAGCCTAGAGAACCAGGGAAATATGCCGCCCGCCATTCCGCTTCTGGTAGCAGCGCCAGCATGGCGCGCCCGGAGGCCGTCTTTTGTGCCTGCAGGCGTACTCCCCTCTCCGTGACCAGTGACAGCGCCCCCGGCGCGCGCACCTCGTTGAGGTAGAGGATCTCCGAACCCGCCAAGCGCGACAGGTGCCCCGAGCCGCCCACAGTGCTAGCGATGCGTTCAAGGTGCCCCTGCGTTGCCTTCACGAGGGGCTGCTGCGTGGCATAAGCCGCGGCCATGGAATAGGCAGCGAGTCCCAACCCATAGGTTTGGTTCTCCGGCAGGTGCACCACGAATCCCGCGTCTACCATCTCCTTGAGCAGGTGGTAGGTGGACGAGCGCGGCAGGTTCAGCTCACTGCGAATGCGCGCGGCGGAAATCGGCACGTCGATGGTGGACAGCAGCCGGAGGATTTCCAGCGCGTTGCGCGCCGCCGGGACTCGGGAGGTACTCATGGGCCCACATTCTAGTGAGCCCTCGACTGAGCCCTCCTTAGGTCACCAAGAAGGCAATCGGCGTCGTAATGATGATGGTGAGCACCACGCGCTCGAACCAGATGACCACAAGCTGCCACAGCTTAATCGGGATCTTGGTGGCCAGGATGCAGGGCACCAGCGCGGAGAAAAAGATGATGGCGGAAATCGCGACCACGCCGATCACGAACTTGAGCACCATGCTCGAGGACCCAGCCGCCACGGTGGCAGGCAGGAACATTTCCGCGATTCCCATGGCGGCTGCCTTGCCCGCGAGTGCCGGTTCCGGCAGCTGGACAATCCACGCGAAGGGATAGAACAGGTAGCCCAACCAATCGAAAAGTGGAGTGAAGTTAGCCAGCAGAAGGCCAATCAGGCCCACGGACATAATGGAGGGCACGATCGCCGCCGCCATGCGCACGCCATCGCGCAGGTTCTCCCAAATGGCAGCACCCAAGGACGGCGCGCGGTCCAGCGCCAGCAGCGCCTCGCGCCACGCGGCCTTGATGAAGTTACCCTTGACCGGCTTTTCGGGGTCCGGTTGCACGCCGTCCACGTACTCATCAGGGATCCTGCTCAGCGGCGGAATCCACACAGTGATTGCAGTAACCACAAAGGTCACCACGAGGGATACCGCGAAGTAGGTGCCCCACATGCCCATCAGATCGAGCTGCTTGGCGACGATCACCATGAAGGCCGCCGAGACCGTCGAGAAGCCCGTCGCGATGATGGATGCCTCACGCGCGGTGTAGCCGCCGCGCTGATACACGCGGTCAGTAATCAGGATTCCCAGCGAGTAAGAGCCCACGAAGGAGGCCACCGCATCGATGGCGGAGCGCCCCGGCGTGCGCCAGAGCGGGCGCATGATGGGCTGCATGAATACGCCGACGAATTCCAGGAGGCATAGCCAATCAGAAGGCCGAGGAAGGCGCCGCCAATCGGCACGATAAGGCCTACCGGAGTGGCAATGGAATTCCACAGGAAGGGCACGATGTCCTCGTTGGCCAGCACTCCCGGCAGCGTTCCAATGACCATGAGGAAGGAGACCACTAGGCCCACCACGTTGAGCGCGGTAAAGACCGCCTGCAGTGGCCCCTCCCGCCAATTCTTGTTCACGATGCTGCGCACCATGCCATAAAGCGCCAGCGCCAGGATGAACCAGGGCACGAAGGCATCGGCATAGGTGCGGATGATGGTGACCATGTGGTCAAGCGGGATGGACTTCTTTCCGTCATAGCTGATGGGAAAGAAGAATACGAAAGCGCCAATGGCGCTGTAGACAAAGAGGCGCCAGATGCCCTTCTTGGAGGGGACGTCGTCGTCACTCTCGTAGAAGGCGTCAACGATTGCGTCTTCAGAGTTCATGTTCTACCTCACGGTGGTGGAAACTACACGTCATTAGCACGGCCACGACACGCTCACTTCTTGATCGCGCCGATCAAGCACACGCCAAGAAAAGGCGGTTGCTTGAAGCCGTGCCCACGCGACAGCCACACGCAGGTCTTCCACATACTAGCGGCACCACACATACTTGTCACACACGTCACCCCCACAAGCGGAATGAGTCCCCCGCCATAGAGCCCAACCGTGTCACCCCCACCACAAAATTGACCCCACGTCTGAACTAGAGGAAAGTAACTCCCAGACCCACCCGCACCAACCACTCCCCTTCATCCGCGGCGCCGGAACCAACGAGCACCGCATTGGGGAACTGAGGAGGACGCATCCCCGTGGCAGAAACCACCGCCAAGCGCCCCGGCTTGAAACACCGGCACCTGCACTTCATCGCCTTGGGCTCAGCCATCGGCACCGGCCTGTTCTACGGCTCCGCCGGCGCCATCCAAGCCGCCGGCCCCTCGGTCCTCTTGGTCTATCTCCTCGGCGGCGCCGTGGTTTACTTCCTCCTGCGCGCACTCGGTGAGATGTCCGTGCACCACCCCGTCACCGGCTCCTTCGCCGAATACGCCCGCGCCTTCCTAGGCCCCTGGGCGGGTTATATCACCGGCTGGATGTTCGCCTTCGAGATGGTCATCGTGGCCCTAGCGGATCTGACCGCCATCGGCGTCTATATGCAATTTTGGTTCCCCGGCTCGCCCAAATGGGTCTGGGTTGCGGCCACGCTGCTCCTCGTCGGCGGCGCCAACCTCGCCACGGTTAAGGCCTTCGGCGAGCTGGAATTCGCCTTCACCATCGTCAAGGTCGGCGCCGTCATCGCCATGATCTTAGGTGGCGTGGCCGTGCTCGTCTTCGGCCTCTCCACCGCGGAGACCACCGGCCCGGCCAACCTGGTCAACGATGGCGGCTTCTTCCCCAACGGTATTTCCGGCATGGTCGCCTCCTTCATCCTGGTCCTCTTTGCCTTCGGCGGCACGGAGATCGTCGGCGTCGCCAGCGCGGAGGCCGAAGACCCCGCCAAGTCCGTGCCGAAGGCCGTCAACACCATCCCGGTGCGCATCCTGCTCTTCTATGTCCTGGCCATCCTGGTCATCCTCATGATCAACCCCTGGCGCAGCATCACCGGTGAGGAAAGCCCCTTCGTCCAAATCTTCTCCACCCTCGGCGTCACCTGGGCCGCGGCCGCCCTCAACGTCGTCGTCATCACCGCGGCGGTTTCTGCTATCAACGCCGATCTCTTCGGCGCCGGCAACGTCCTCACCGGCCTGGCACGCCATAACCTCGCACCGCAGATCATGGCGAAGAAAACTCGGGGTGTGCCCGTCATGACCATGATCATCCTGCTCATCGTCATGATCATCGGCACCGCGCTCAACGCGCTCATACCGGAGAATGTCTTCGAAATCATCGCCTCCCTGGCCACCTTCGCCACCATCTACGTGTGGTTGATGATCCTCCTGGCCCACGTAGCCTCCCGCCGCCAGATGCCCACCGAAGAGCGCGCCAGCCTGGAATACACCGTCCCCTTCTGGCCCTGGGGCCAATACTTCTCCATCGCCTTCATCATCTTCACTTTTGGCATCATGGTGTGGCAGGAGCAGTACCGCCCGGCCCTCGCCACGGGCGTTATCTTCATCCTCCTCATGACAGCCATCTTCTACCTCACCGGCCGCCGCACCGCCGCGCGGGCCCCACAGGGAACGGACCCGCAAGGAACAGACGCGAAAGGATAACCATGAACACCGTTGATGCCCCCGCCTACTCCCCTGCCCCCGAGTGGTCCGGCCGCTCCGATGGCCCGGGCCCCGAGCATGCGCGGTGGCACAGCGTGGTTCGCCCGCTGGACGTCGCCAAGCCCCAGGCAGAACCCGGCGTCGCACTCCTGGGTTTTGCCTCCGACGAGGGCGTTGAGCGCAACCATGGCCGCCCCGGCGCGGCTGCAGGCCCGGCTGCCCTGCGCAGCGCCCTGGGTTCCCTGGCGCTGCACCATACGCACCCGCTTTACGACGCCGGCACGATCACCACCCAAGGCACCGACCTGGAGGGCTCCCACGAGCGCCTCTCCGAAGCAGTGGAGACACTCTCGCGCGCCGGGCACCTGCCCATCATCCTCGGCGGCGGCCATGAGACGGCCTTCGGCTCCCACCGCGGCGCCTTCCGCGCCCAGGGCCCTCTGCAGATCATCAACCTGGACGCGCATTTCGATCTCCGCTCCGCGGACGTGCCCACCTCCGGCACCCCGTTCAAGCAGATTTCTGAACTGGTGGGACGGGAGGACTTTGACTATTCCGTCCTGGGAATCTCCCGCCCCAACAACACGCCCGTGCTTTTCGACGAAGCCTCCGCCCTCGGCGTCACCGTCGTCCTCGACGAAGAACTGCTCAGCATGGACCGCGCCGGACTACGCGCGACCGTCGAACGCATCTGCGCCGGCGCCAAGCCCATCCACCTCTCCATCGACTTGGACGTTCTGCCCGCCGCCCAGGCACCGGGTGTCTCCGCCCCCGCTGGCCTCGGCGTGCCGGTAAACATCATCCGGGAACTAGCACTCGCCATCGCCGCCACGGGACGCCTCGCGCTTGTCGACGTCGTCGAGCTCAATCCCCAATTCGACACCGACAGCCACACCGCCAAACTGGCCGCGCGGTTGATTGATGACATTGTGACGGCGCATTTTGTTGCTACCACAGGAGCGAATTCCTAGATAAGACGCCGGCCAGCCGGCATACTAGTGCCCATGAGTTCACCGATTCGCGTCGTCGGAGCCGTCTTTGTTGACGGCAATCGTTTCCTGGCCTGCCGCAAAGCTCCAGGAAAGTCACTAGCCGGCATGTGGGAGTTTCCGGGCGGCAAGATTGAAGATGGCGAGACACCGGAACAGGCTCTCGCGCGTGAAATCAGGGAAGAGCTTTCCGTAACCGCAACCGTAGGTGACAAGGTCACCGCGACCGTGTACGAGTATGACTTCGCCACCATTGAGCTAACTACATTCTTGTGCACCATCGAGTCCGGTGACCTGACTCTAAGTGATCACGACGAGACGCGTTGGGTGTCCCCTGACGAGGCGCAGGAACTCGACTGGGCTCCCGCAGATGTCCCTGCTGTAGAGCTGATTTCTTCCCGCCTATGAATTCCGATTCCCTACTGCCCTTCGGCATCTACGAAACCCCGGTCACCGCACGTATCCAGGAGCGGATCGAGGAGACCAAACGGGCTCGCCCCACGGCTGCTACTGGCATTGCCCACGAGTCCACGAAGGATGTCAATCCGCGCTTCGCCGCGGCAGTGTCTCAGCATTTCGCCAAGGTCCTCGAGCAAAAACTCACAGAGCTAACCAAGCCCGAGGAGCGCGTGGCCCTCATTAATGGACTGGCGCAGCACCTCGGGGAAGATGAATCCATTTCTGCAGAGCAGCTGCTCTACGCCATCTATCGATCAGAGCTCGAGGAGGCCCCAGAGCTTCCGGAGGTCCCGCTCAACACCAGTGCTTTGTTCACCAACAGCGTGGACGATACAAATATGTCGGTTGAAATCGCTCGCGAGATCCGCACGGCGGACTCCGTCGATCTGCTGTGCGCTTTCATCAAAAGCTCGGGCATTGCGGTCATCAGCGATGAACTGGAATACCTCAGGGATCACCAGATTCCGTTGCGAGTCATTACATCCACTTACTGCGGTGCGACCGAAGCAGCCGCAGTGCGTCGACTCGTGGAAGATTACGGTGCTGAAGTCCGCATTTGCTACGAACACAAGAGCACACGCTTGCATGCCAAAGCCTGGCTCTTTCGGCGAAAATCCGGGTTCGACACCGCGTTTATCGGCAGCTCAAACCTTTCGCGCTCAGCGCTGGTTGATGGTTGGGAATGGAACGTCCGAGGTTCTCGTTCCTCCACGCCGGAGATCATTGAGAAGTTCATCAAGACCTTCGATAGCTATTGGTACGACAATCACTTCAAAACCTTTGTTCCGGAGAAGGACTACGCGCGCCTCAAGGAGGCTCTCGGCAGCGCCAAGTTCCTCGAATCAAAGCCCGGCGAGAAGCTCGAGCTATCTGGACTTCGCGTCGAGCCCTACCCCTACCAAGAAGAGATGCTCGAAGCTTTAGAGTCCGAGCGCGAAGTTCACGATCGTCACCGCAACCTCCTCATTGCCGCCACCGGTACAGGCAAGACGGTCGTGGCCGCATTGGACTACCGCCGCCTATGCGAGAAGCTGGGGCGAAGGCCACGTCTGCTTTTCATTGCCCACCGGCGTGAGATTCTCACCCAGGCCCAGCGGACGTACCGCGAGGTTCTTCGCACTGCCAGCTTTGGCGAGCTCCTCTTAAGCGGTGAACAACCCGCCCAGTGGGACCATGTCTTCGCGAGCATCCAGTCTCTGCATGGCAAGCGCTTAGCCCAGATTGCGCCGGACCATTTTGAGGTCGTCGTCATTGACGAATTCCACCACGCCGAAGCTTCGACCTACCGCGCAGTCCTTGACTACTTGCAGCCGCGTGAGCTCCTGGGGCTAACGGCCACACCGGAGCGCGGTGACGGCGAGAATGTCCAGAAGTATTTCGACTATCGCGTAGCCCATGAGCTTCGCCTCTGGGATGCGTTATGTCTCCAGCTCCTCGCGCCGTTGCACTACTACGGAGTCGACGATGATACCGACCTGACGAGCCTCACCTGGAACCGTGGAAAGAAGGACTACCAAGCTTCGGAGCTGAGCGAGTTTTATATCAAGGCCGGAGAAAAGCGCACCAAGTTCATCATAAACGAGCTCAACCGTCGCATCTTCGATCTCTCCGAAATGAAGGCCCTTGGCTTCTGCGTGACCATCGCCCACGCCGAATACATGGCGGAGCAATTCAACCTTTTCGGCATCCCTGCCCTAGCGGTCAGCAGCAAGCTCAACGTTGATGAGCGTCGTCGCGCCATCGAGCAGCTTCGCGAAGGCATTATCAAAATCATCTTCGCGGTCGATATTTTTAACGAAGGCGTCGACATCCCCGCGGTCAACACGCTATTGCTTCTACGCCCGACGCAAAGCCCGGTGCTCTTTGTCCAACAGCTTGGACGAGGTCTGCGCCTCAACGAAGGAAAGAACGCCTGCACCGTCTTTGATTTCTTGGGCCTCCAGCACGAGGAATTCGATTTCGAAGAGCGCTTCAAGGTGCTTACCGCCGCTCGCGGAAAGAACCTCGCCAAGGAGGTAGAGCAAGGATTCCCCACTGCCCCGCCTGGCTCTAGCATCACCTTGGACCGCGTAACGACCGAGCGCGTTCTCAAGAACATCAAACGCGTGGCCCGGAACTCCGTTAAGAAGATACGAGCACTGATTACTGACTACGGCACGACCGATCTCGCAAGCTTCATAAATAGCTCTGGCGTCCCCGTGGAAGACATCTACCGTCGCAAGGGCATTACGTGGACCACGCTGCTTCGCGACGAGAACCTGCTGCCCTTCGGCCCTGCGAGCGAGCACGAAGAGTTTCTACTCAGCCGAATCCGGGTGCTGCTACACATCAACGATCCCAACCGCGTAGCGGCCTACAGTCTCCTGGTTTCTCCGGATGGGCCATATGAGAACGATATGACTCCCGAGCAAGTCCGGTACGCCACCATGCTTGTGCTGGCTCTGTGGGCGAACTCAAATACGGCAATCCCAGAGACCATTGACCAGGCCCTGGGCATCATCCGCGCCTGCCCTGCCTTCGTCGCCGAAGTAACTCAGGTTATGCGGCTCACACTCGACCGCTCCCGAGTCATCCCAGAGAAATCGACGAATAGTGTCTTGGAAACACACGCGGATTACAGCCTCGCCGAACTCGTCGGCGCTTTGGACGACGGCTCTCTGCGCAAGCTCGCCAACCTCCCACGCGAAGGGGTACGCTGCTTCGATGCCTCTAACACTGATCTTTTCCTGGTTACTTTCCAAAAGGATGAGAACGTTAGTGCTTCGACAAACTACCGCGATTACCCGCTAGCACCGGATCGTTTGCACTGGGAATCCCAATCCACCACATCACTTAAGTCCGCGATGGCTCGCCGCTATATCCACCACCATGAGCTCAACGGGAACATCATCATAGCAACCCGTTTTAACAAGCGGAACAAGGTGGACACGGCATCAGCGTATACCTTCCTAGGAAACGTCGACTACGTCACGCACAGCGGTGAGAAGCCGATCCAGTTCGAATGGAGCCTCCGCCGTGACATGCCCAGGCAGCTTTATGCAGCCGGGCGCACTGTGGCTTAAACCTCACATTGAGTTAAACCAGGAAGTTGACGCCATAACCACCATAAATTAATCTTTTCTTAGCAGATTAAGAAGTAATTAATCTCTGTTGCCTTGGTGCAGAAAAATGGAGGTCGGTTATGGGAGCCGCGAGCGAGCGTAGCCAAAAGCGCTGGAACCGCCCAGATACCGGTTCCGAAACTTCCGTGTATGGGTTTACGCGTTTTAGGGAACGCAGCTTCAAGACTGGCACCACCCCACGCTGGGCTGCATGCAGCAAGAAAGCGCGCCACACGCGCTAAGTAGCACTAACCCCGCCCCGAAGACTCCGTCAGCACAACTCCGCTAGCAATTCGCAGTCGGACTATTCTGCTCTCTATCGCCGCGGGTGGTAGCGGCGGCGCAACCCACGCAGAATGATCTTCCGCTCCCCCAAGGTGTCGCGGCCGAATGCCCACGCCACAATGCCGGCCGCGGCCACCACTGCGCAGAAGCCGAAAGCGGTCTCAAATCCGTACCTATCCGCCAGCAGCCCGATGAAAATCGGGCCTAAAATCTGCCCGAAGTCACCTGCCATCTGGAACGTCGACAGCACCTGTCCGCCCGAGCGCTGCGAGCCGACGATGTCCGCCACGGCTGCTTGCTGCGACGGTGCGATGAGGCCCGATGCCGCGCCGGACAGCGCGGAGAGGATGAGGAGGGATACGATGTTCGTCGCCAAGCCCAGCGTGCCAACGAACAATGCGGAACCCACCAGTCCTGCAATGATGAGCGGGCGACGTCCGACCCGGTCAGACCATGATCCGGAGAACTGCAGGACAATGGCATTGCCGGCGGCGAAGGCCGCCAGAGCGACGCCCGACGTGGAGGCACCGTTGGCAAAAATGGCGGCTGCGAACAGAGGGAGGACAGCCACGCGCACGCCCATGTTGATCCAGCCTTGGGCAAAATTCGACGTCAGTACTGCCCGGTAGGCGGTATCCTCCCAGGCTTCCGCCACGTGCATCGGACGGAGTTGACGCCGGCGCTCATCGGCGCGATTGACCGACGGCATGAGGATCCACACAACCAACGCGGCGATAGCCACACCGGTGCCGTAAATAAAGAAGGGCCACCGGAAGCCCAGGAAGGAAAGGCTCGCACCCACGAGCGGGCCAATCACGTTGCCGAGAAGGAAGGATGTGGCGTAGGTGGCCGAACAGCGCCCGCGGATGCTGGGCGGTGACAGGCGCACGATGAGGCCCATTGCCGCGACAGTAAACATCGTCGAACCAATGCCCGCGATAGCCCGCAGAGCGACGATCTGCCAGTATTCCTGCGCCATTCCCACCAAGCCGGTGGTCAGCGCCACGGTGAACAAACCTGTCACGTAAACGCGGCGCGTGCCCACGCGGTCAATGAGGAAGCCGGCGGCCGGGGCGAAGACAAGGCGGCTGGCGGAAAAGACGGAGACAACGAGGCCAGCTGCGGCCATCGAGACGTCGAAGCTGACGATGAACTGTGGAAGCAGCGGCGCAATGAGCCCGTACCCCAAGGCGATGATGAACCCGGCGGTGACCATGACCCAAATTTCCCGCGGGATCTTAACCTGCGGAGCTGCAGTATTTTTCATATCGCCATTCACTGTATCCCACCCCGTCAAATCATCGCACACATGTTCGACTCGCCTGTGGGGATGTCCGCTCGGTTTTCTAGTGTGTGGGCCATGAAGAACTACAGCAGCATTCACACGTCCGTTCAGTCCCCGTCCACTCTCAGCACCGGTGAACTCACCACGGAGATCCTCTACCACCACCACGAAACGCTTCGCTCCATAGAGAGCATCATCCGCCATCCACGCTCGCTTGCGCGGCCGACGCCGCAGTGGCGCCCGCCATCAAAAGTGCTGCCACCGGTAGAGATATATGGCGGTGAAGCACTCCCGCTGACGCTTACCATTTCGCGCCACCGCGTGGGTGAGCGGGCTAAGGCCCGCGTTCTGGGGTATGGCGAAAAGCGCGTGCCCTCCTACCTCGTTACGGTGCGCATTACTGATCCCACTGGCCGCCCCGTCGCCCCCTCACTAGCGGAAGCGTGGGTGCGGGCCTTGGTCCCTGAAGAACTCGTCTCCGCAGTGCATGAGATTTCCAGCAGCAGCGCAGCTACGTTTGTGTGGCTGGTGGATAGCACCTACACACCGGTGCATTCCCCGCTTTCCCTTTTCGAAGGGCTTAGTCAGGCCGCCTAGTACCGGTGGGCCTCATCAGGTCGAGATGCTCAGCCGCTAGAAGTAGCGCTGGATCCGGTCCAGGAAACCTTTGGGCGGTTCCTCATCAAGAGAAAGTGAGAACCTATCCTCCGTCAGCACGCGATCCAATGCTGGGCGCGTCTCCGGGTAGTCATAAAGGCGGAGGATGGGTTTCGGCGCCAAGCGGATTGCAATGCACACCACAAGCGCCGTAAACGTCTTATCAATGACGTCAGAGCACAGGTTCTGAAGCAGTATGGCGAGGCGTTCATCATGCAGTATGAGCTCCCACAGCGCTATAAGTTCAGCGGGGCCGCGCTGGCCGTAATCGCTGGGAAGTAACCACGTAGAAACGGCGGACAACAATCCTGCGACAATGCCCAGCCCGGTACCAGCAAGCATCATGGCAAGCATTCGTTTAAACGCACCACGGCGCGCAAGCCAGCCAAACAAATAGGCCACCACCACGGCTGTTGGCAAATACGCCAAGAGCGACGGGTTATTGATACTGGCCAGGCAAGCGCTCAAAACTGCGGTGCCCATTCCCAAGACAGGGCCGTAAACGATTGCTATGAAAGCCGTGCCCATCATGTCGAGGTACAAGGGGATGTTGATGTTGAAGATCAACGACGACAAGAGGAGGTTTGCCGCCACTGCAAGCAAAGGGTTGAACAGTGCGTGGTTACCCAAGGACCGCCACTGTGCGGCAATGAAGAGAATTGCGCCGAGCAGACTCAGGCACCACACGCCGGTCGAAAGCACGGAGGAAAAGACAAAATCACGATGGCCATAGTCCGAGCGCAACGACAGGACCCAAGACAAGGCCACGCACACTAGCGCTGAGCCAACACACAGACGCTGGCTCAGTGATGCCTTGCCAATCGGCATTTGTTTTGGTTGCTCCTCATCGACGTTAGGGAAAAGTACGCTCCTACCCTACCCCGGACGCTTTTAGTCGTCGGCGTCGCCTTCCTCGATGTCGGAGTCATCGTCATCATCGTCGTCGAAAAGAACGTCATCCTCGTCCTCATCATCGGCGCCGAAGATGTCATAGACCTCAGGCTCGTCAAAATCGGAGTCATCGATGCTGACCAGCTGGGCTTCCCAGTCCAAGGCCTGATCGGAGACAAGGCTCAGCACGTCAAAGAGACGGTCAAAGTCGGTGTAGGTGCCCAGTTCGAGGGCCTCGGCAGGAACCTCGATGATGGGGGCTAGCGCGCCGTCCACGTCTTCCGCGTCGCCGAAGATGGCAACGCGCTCTTCTTCGCTCAAGTCCTCTGGAGTCTCGATGTCCCAGAGCTTGCTGATTGCCTCATCCTCCAGCTCATCGAGCTCTTCCTCATCAAAGTCGAAGGAGAGGAAACGCACGACCGCGCTCGGGACACCGTCGATGGTCTCCACCAGCACGCGCAGTTCCGAGTCATTGGCTACCTCCGCCACGACGAGGTTCGGGTTGAATTCGTCCTGGACAAACTCCAACTCAGCGATGCGCTCATCGGTGCCCTCCAGCAGGTCACGCAGCACCGTCACCACCTGGTCCGTGGCGATGTGGCGGGATACGGCCTCAACCGCATCCTCCACAGAGAACGCCACGGACACCAAAACGGCCTCGAAGTCTTCGTCATCCTCGTCCACGTCGGCGGCGGCGATATATACGTTGGCGGCTGGCAGAAGTGGGTCAATTTCCACAAACTGGATTTCCAAATCGGAGGTGATGGGCACGAACATCACATCGTCATTGACGCGGGACTCAATGCCCTCCCCGTCCAGCGCAGAGGCGATATCTTCAAAAAAGCTCATGTGATAAACATCCATCCATGTGGGAGTCTCACCCAGGCTGCTGCCAAGGCCCCACACATCTTACCTGCGTTCGCCGTCAATAGCTGCCGTCCTCAAGCAGGAATCCCAGTTCCTTCAGAATCTCCGGACGCCCGGTGCCCCACTCCAACATGTCGTAGGCCTCCCACGCTTGGCGACGCCCCTCCATCGGCGCCTCCTCGACGCGCGGCTCCACATCGAAGACCATGGTCGAGCGCTGCGGGGCGCGATATTGCGGCCAGTTCTCTAGAGGTGCGCCGCCCCGAATGAACTCGCCCCACTGCGCCTGCATGGTCTCGGTCACCTCCTCCATCTCGGAGGATTTGGCAATGCTGTTAAGAAAGGAAACGCGCGACGCCCCTGGGTCACCAAAGATATTGGAGAGCTCCATCGAGTGCATCGCCCCCAAGCCCAACCAACGCAGTGCTGCCGGGGCGAAATCGAAGCGGTACATCCACGTCGGATAGCGCCGTGCATGTTCCGAAGCCACGCGGACGGTGGGGGCCCAGAAGAGGGCGTCGGTAAGCAAGTCCCCAAAATCGCGGCGCGACACCGCACCACCGTATGCCGCGACGACATCCGGTGCGCTCTCCGGATCGAAGGAAGCTAGCAGGCGCAGCGCTGCGCGCTCACGCGCGCTCTGACGTTGGTAGAGGAACTTGCCAAAACTAGCTTCACCGGAATTAGTTCCTACAAGTAACGGCACGGGGTGCTGGTTGCCGGCCTCGAAGGCCTCGATGGGGTGCTGTGGGATGAGGTCGCCGTCGACAGTCGGCGCGTAACAGGAATTCAGATACAGCAACTCCCCCGCGCGCCACATCATGGACTGACCGGAGCGCACCACGTCCGCGAAGTCCTCGCGGCGTAAATCATCCGCGGTGGTATCACGCGGCAAGGCCATCTTGTGGACCAGCTCGCGGGCCCAAAAGACTGACTGCGCTCGCGAATGGATCATGCCGATAGGTGGTGATTGAGCAATCGCACGGTGGAACAGGCCCTCGGCGCGCGGAACAGCCATCAACGTCAGGACCGCCGCACCGCCGGCGGATTCCCCCATGAGCGTGACGTTGTCTGGGTCCCCGCCGAAGGCCGCGATATTGTCCCGCACCCACTCCAAAGCCAAAACCTGGTCCGCCACGGCCGGGTTGGCACAGGCCTCCCCGCCAAGACTGCGGACGTCAAGGTAGCCCAAAGCCCCCAGGCGAAAATTCACCGACACGTAGACCACGCCCATCTGCGCCGCGAATTCGAAACCGCGCAGCATCAACATGTGGGAGGAGCCCACGATGAAGCTGCCGCCGTGTAGATACACCACGACGGGCAGCTTCTCCCCTTCCTGAGAACCCGACGGTGCATCGACCCCACCCGCATGGTGCGGGCGGACGACATCGAGAGTCAGGCAGTCCTCCGCACCTTCAATGCGGTCGGTCCAGGAATAGACCGGCTGCGGGGCAACGTGGCCAAACTCGCGGCAATCCCGGATCCCTTCCCAGGCCGGGGCCGGGCGCGGCTCCATGAAACGGTTCGCGCCCGACGTATCCGCGCCGAAGGGAATCCCGCGCCACGATCGCACGGGCGCGCTCAGCGGACGGTCCGTGCGCAATTCCTCTTCGATGCAGCCACGTACCCAACCGCCGCTGGTGAGGACCGTGAGATCGTCGGCAAGCGCGGTGCGTGCTGCCTCGTGGGCGGCGCGAGCACGGGCGTGGAGGGAATCTGCAAGCAAGCGCGCCGCGGCCACGCTGACCTCACGCGGAGGGGAAGGCTCAAACTCGCTCATGTCTCATACCCTAGTGTGCTAGCTTGCCGACGCGCTCAATAAAGCTTTTCGATACGGTGGTAAACATACAGTTCAGGTTCACAATCAGCATTAGCAAAGAAATAAGGTGAGACAATGCTCGACAAGGTCTTTGACAAAAAGAACAAAACTGTTAGCCGCCGGGATTCATCTAAAGAGGGGGCCAGCACTTCCGAGACGGTAGGCACCTTGGAGGTTGATGAGTCCAACCGCATTACCCAAGGTTTCTTAGGAGCCATCGACAAGATCGTCTCAGTACAGTCTTCCGTCATCATCAGCTACGTCGAAGGTCTAAAGAAGCGCAACTCCGACGCCAGCCCGGCTCAGCTCCAAGCGCTCATTGACAAGCACTTCATGAACATCATCACCGGCACGGGTGCCGCCGCCGGTGCCTCCGCTGCTATCCCCGGTATCGGCCTCGTCACCGGCGCGGCCACCGTTGGCGCTGAATCCCTGGTCTTCCTCGAAGCAGCCGCGTGGTACATCCTCGCCTCGGCGCACCTGCGCGGTGACGACATCCGGGATAAGGAACGCCGCCGCGCTCTGGTCTTGGTGGTGCTCACCGGCTCCCAGGGCAGCGCGTTGGTCGATACCTTTGTTGGCGATGTCACCTCGCTGTCCGGTGTTACCTCCGCGGCCACTCTCTCGCGCTTCTCCGGCCCTACCCTCAGCGGCCTCAACGGCCGTCTGACCAAGCTGTTTATGAAGCAGGCCACCAAGAAGCTGAAGTGGGCGTGGGTGTCTAAGCTGCTGCCGATGGGTGTAGGCGCGGTGTTGGGAACAACCGCCAACCGCAAATTGGGCCGCCAAGTTATTGACCATGCCAACACCCAACTCTCCCCCCTGCAGGGGGAGTAAAGGCCGCGAAACGCGCCCAGGATAGTGGCCAAACTTACAGGGCCCGTATCATAAAGGAAGACACTTTTCGGGGTGCCTTTCGCACCCGTGGATTGGCCTACTAGAGTCGAATAAAGACAAACTTAGAAGCACAGAAAGAGGCGAGCATCTGCCGTGAGCAACTCGAGCATCTATGGCCCGAATGCGTGGCTGATTGACGAACAGTTTCAGCAGTACTCAAAGGACCCGAACTCCGTAGACAAGGAGTGGCGCGAGTACTTTGAGGCCAACGGGGCACCGAAGTCGGCCGCACAGTCCAAGGCTGCGGACGCTCCGGCCACCACCCCCGCACAGAAGAAGGGCGCAGCACCAGCTGCAGAGAAGTCCCCTGCCGCACCGGGTGCCAAGGCACCGAGCGACTCTAAGGCTTCTGCCGCGGCCGCTAAGTCCGCAAAGAAGGCGGAGAAGAAGTCCGAGTCCCCGCTGGACCGCATCAAGGACGCACCGGAGCCGGGTTCCCGCGTACTCAAGGGCATGTTCAAGGCAATCGCCAAGAACATGGACGAGTCCCTGGAGATCCCCACCGCCACCACCGTGCGCGACATCCCGGTCAAGCTTATGTGGGAAAACCGCGCGATGATCAACGATCACCTCAAGCGCACCCGCGGCGGCAAGATCTCCTTCACCCACATCCTGGGCTACGCGCTGGTCAAGGCCGTTCAGATCCACCCGGATATGAACGTGCGCTACGAAATCCAGGACGGCAAGCCCACCGTGGTTCAGCCGGAGCACGTCAACCTGGGTCTGGCCATCGACCTTCCGCAGAAGGATGGCTCCCGCGCCCTCGTCGTAGCCGCCATCAAGGAAGCGGAGAACAAGACCTTCTCCGAGTTCATCGATGCCTACCAGGACATCGTTGACCGCTCCCGCAAGAACAAGCTGACGATGGATGACTTCTCCGGCGTCACCATCAACCTGACCAACCCGGGCGGCATTGGCACCCGTCACTCCATCGCCCGCCTGACCAAGGGTTCCGGCTCCATCATCGGTGTCGGCTCCATGGACTACCCGGCTGAATTCGCCGGCACCTCCGCCGACCGCCTGGCAGACCTCGGCGTCGGCCGCCTGGTTACCCTCACCTCCACCTACGATCACCGCGTTATCCAGGGCGCTGAGTCTGGTGAGTTCCTGCGCACCATCGGCCAGCTCATTCTGGACGACGCCTTCTGGGACGAGCTCTTCGAGTCCCTGGGCGTTCCCTACCAGCCCTTCCGCTGGGCTGCCGACGTCCCCAACACGGGCGTCGACAAGAACACGCGCGTCCTGCAGTACATCGAGGCTTACCGCTCCCGCGGCCACCTGCTGGCTGACATCAACCCGCTGGGCTGGAAGCAGCCGGGCCTGCCTTGGCCGGATCACCGCGACCTGGACCTGGCTACCCATGGACTGACCATCTGGGATCTTGACCGCACCTTCAACGTCGGCGGCTTCGGCGGCAAGGAGACCATGACGCTGCGTGAGGTGGTTACCCGCCTGCGCTCCGCCTACACCCTCAAGGTTGGCTCCGAATACGCCCACATCCTCGACCGCGATGAGCGCGGCTGGCTGCAGGAGCAGATTGAGGCCGGCATGCCGAAGCCGACCAACTCTGAGCAGAAGTACATCCTGCAGAAGGTCAACGCGGCTGAAGCCTTTGAGAACTTCCTGCAGACCAAGTACGTAGGCCAGAAGCGCTTCTCCTTGGAAGGCGCTGAGTCCCTCATCGCCCTGCTGGACTCCATCGTGGACACCGCCGCTGGCCAGGACCTCGACGAAGTCGTCATCGGTATGCCGCACCGCGGCCGCCTCAACGTGCTCTTCAACATCGTGGGCAAGCCGCTGGCAGATATCTTCGGTGAGTTCGACGGCAACTACAAGGGCGGCCAGCTCGGCGGCTCGGGTGACGTGAAGTACCACTTGGGTGCTGAGGGCGAGCACCTGCAGATGTTTGGTGACGGCGAAATCAAGGTCACCCTGGCCGCTAACCCGTCTCACCTCGAGGCCGTTGACCCGGTCATGGAAGGTATCGCACGCGCCAAGCAGGACATCCTGGACAAGGGCGCGGAGGGCCACACCGTCGTGCCGATCATGCTCCACGGCGATGCTTCCTTCACCGGCCTGGGCGTGGTCCAGGAAACCATCAACCTGTCCAAGCTGCGCGGCTACACCACCGGCGGTACCGTCCACGTAGTTGTCAACAACCAGGTTGGCTTCACCACCACCCCGGACTCCGGCCGTTCCACGCACTACGCCACCGACCTGGCCAAGGGCTTCGACTGCCCGGTCTTCCACGTCAACGGCGACAACCCCGAGGCAGTTGTCTGGGTGGGCAAGCTAGCCACCGAGTACCGCCGCCGCTTCGGCAAGGACGTCTTCATTGACCTCGTCTGCTACCGCCTGCGCGGCCACAACGAGGCCGATGACCCGTCGATGACCCAGCCGCTGCTCTACGACATCATCGATGACCACAAGTCCGTCCGCGAGCGCTACACCGAGGAGCTCATCGGCCGCGGCGACCTCTCCGATGAAGAGGCAGAGGCAGCTGCACGCGACTTCCACGACCAGATGGAATCCGTCTTCACCGAGCACAAGAAGGCGCAAGAGGCTGGTCCGAAGGAGCAGACCGGTATTACCTCCTCCCAGGAGCTGACTCGCGGTCTGGATACCTCCATCACTGCCGAGGAACTCGCCGAGATCGGCGATGCCTACGGCACCCCGCCAGAGGACTTCGAGTACCACAAGCGTGTTCGCAAGGTTGCCAAGGACCGCCAGAAGACCTCCCGCGAAGGCGGCATCGACTGGGGTTGGGGCGAGCTCATCGCCTTTGGCTCCCTGGCCAACTCCGGCAAGGTCGTGCGCCTGGCCGGTGAGGATTCCCGCCGCGGTACCTTCACCCAGCGCCATGCAGTGGCCTTCGACCCGCACACGGGTAAGGAATACAACCCGGTTGCACACCTGGCTGAGGCCAAGGGCAATGGCGGTAAGTTCATGGTCTACAACTCCGCGCTAACCGAGTACGCCGGCATGGGCTTCGAGTACGGCTACACCGTGGGTAACCCGGATGCTGTAGTGGCCTGGGAGGCACAGTTCGGTGACTTCGCCAACGGTGCTCAGACCATCATCGATGAGTACATCTCCTCCGGTGAGGCCAAGTGGGGCCAGCTGTCCAGCCTGATCCTGCTGCTGCCCCACGGCTACGAGGGCCAGGGCCCGGACCACTCCTCGGCCCGCATCGAGCGCTACCTCCAGCTGTGCGCTGAGGGCTCCATGACTGTGGCACAGCCGTCCACCCCGGCTAACCACTTCCACCTGCTGCGCCGCCAGGCACTTGGTGAGATGAAGCGCCCGCTCGTGGTCTTCACCCCGAAGTCTATGCTGCGCAACAAGGCTGCAACCTCCTCCGTGGAGGACTTCACTGAGGTCAAGAAGTTCCAGTCCGTCATCAACGACCCGAACTTCGTTGACATCAACGGCAAGAAGGTCGGCGATACGGACAAGGTCAAGACCATCATGCTGGTCTCCGGCAAGCTCTACTGGGAGCTGGCAAAGAAGAAGGAGGCCGACGGCCGCGACGATATCGCTATCATCCGCGTGGAGATGCTCCACCCGATTCCGTTCAACCGTCTGCGTGAGGCTTTCGAGGCTTACCCGAACGCAACGCAGATTCGCTTCGTGCAGGACGAGCCGGCGAACCAAGGTCCGTGGCCGTTCTACAACGAGCACCTGCGTGAGCTCATCCCGGATATGCCGGAGATGGTCCGCGTCTCCCGCCGCTCGCAGTCCTCGACTGCTACTGGTAACGCGAAGGTTCACCAGATTGAGCAGAAGAACCTGCTAGAGGAAGCCTTCGACGTCTAAAGGCGCTTAAGCCCCAGCGGCTGTCCCCAAGCACAGCGACGCTAGCAAGGCCCCGGCCACCACGAACTCACAACGAGTGCGGTGGCCGGGGCTTCTTCTTGCCCGCAGGGAACCCAACAGCTGCGCCGCACACGCCTACGTCTCCCCCGCCCACCCTTCGCGCTCACAGGGGGACATCAATCAGCGACCACTAGTGCTCCCGGTGAGCGCGAAGGGTGACGCACACAAGAGTCCTAAGGCCCCGGCGGTTCTCAGCGTTTCGGCCGACAGGACAGCGGGCCCTCAATCTTGCTCAGTTCCGGTCGAGGGGCGCAACACCACGAAAGCTGACAAACCTTGCTCAATGCCAGCATCGAACTTCGAAGGCGTATCTGGACCTCGCAGTGCGATTGCGTAAAAAGAAACGCCCGAGCTTTTGCTCGGGCGTTTGCTCGTGGTTCACTCAACCACTGCCTTGGGGCTGGCCAAGCCCCCTAAGGAAACCTAGGTCTTAGGAATCCTTGCGGCGGCTAGGACGCAGAATCAACGCTGCACCAGCGATGAGCGCCAAAGCCACACCAATGAGGCCTAGGACGTTGGCACCGGTGTTGGCGAGCTTGCCAGACGAGGTGCTCTTAGCAGAGGCCGCAGTGCTCGAGGTCGTACCAGGCTGGCTGGCCTGGGTCGGCTGAGCATTCTGGTTCTGCGTTGGCGTCGGCTGTGCTTCCGTGTTAGGCGCCTTCGGCGCTTCCGAAGCTTCCGGTGCCTTCGGCTGCTGTGGCTTCAGCGGCTCAACCGGCTCAACCGGCTTGACCGGCTTCGTCGGCAGCTCCGGAATGTGCGGAGGCTTGAAGAAGTGGGCCAGTACCGGCGGGATAATCACCAGCGGGATGAGCGGCCACAGGCCGCTGAGGTCCGGGATGCTCGAAGTAGAGGAACCAGGCTTTTCAGGTTCTTCGGTCGGGGTTTCCGTTGGGTCCTCGGTTGGATCTTCCGTTGGGTCCTCGGTGGGATCAACTGTCGGGTCCTCGGTGGGATCAACTGTCGGGTCCTCGGTGGGATCAACTGTCGGGTCCTCGGTGGGATCA
>NZ_VDTC01000003.1:0-51148 GCF_007672725.1 Corynebacterium aurimucosum ATCC 700975 | reverse complement strand
ATCAACTGTCGGGTCCTCGGTGGGCTCTTCCGTCGGGTCCTCGGTGGGATCAACCGTCGGGTCCTCCGTTGGCTCTTCCGTCGGGTCCTCGGTGGGATCAACTGTCGGGTCCTCCGTTGGCTCTTCCGTCGGGTCCTCTGTCGGGTCTTCCGTCGGGTCCTCTGTCGGGTCTTCCGTCGGGTCCTCTGTCGGGTCTTCCGTCGGGTCCTCTGTCGGGTCTTCCGTTGGGTCCTCCGTTGGCTCTACCGTCGGGTCCTCTGTCGGGTCTTCCGTTGGGTCTACCGTCGGATCGTCCGTCGGGTCCTCGGTGGGATCAACTGTCGGGTCGTCCGTCGGCACTTCGCACTTGCACTTGGAACCCACACGAATCTTGCGCGGGGTCGGCTCCTTAATGACTTCCTCAGACGTCTCCGGATCGCTTTCCGGCACGCCGTCCTTGAGCTTCCAGGTCTTGGTTACTTCCTTCTCACCAAATTCGCCTGCCTGGTCCTCAACAACCTTGCCAACTTCCAGGTTCGGGTCATACTCAATGATGGTGTCGAACGGAGTGCTCTCCTTGTGCTTATCCGTCAGCTCAGTCTCGTGGTGGGTCGCAGGACCAACCTCGATAATGTGCGTGGTCGGATCACTGATCTTCTCAGTGGACTCATCCTTCGTCGCCTCACCGTTCTCAGCGTTAACGGTGACGGTGTGCTTAATCTCGCCCTGCTTGCCTTGCTGGACAACCTTGGTCTCGCCAGGCTTCAGCGCAGGGTTAACGCGGACCTCAACCTCGAACGGAGTGTGCTCATTCCATTCGATGACCGTGGATGCAGGCTTGCCCTTGGTGCCTACCCTGACGATCTTCTTAACTGGATCGCTAACGCGCTCAGTGGTTGTCTCCGTACCAGTAACCTTCGAATTCTCGATGTTCTTCGTCGTGGTGACCTTGTCCTTGCCCAGCTTGCCCTCTTGAACGGTCTCCTGGGTACCGGCTTCCATCGTGTCATCAAAGATGTACTCGGTCTCGAACGGCACATCGACCTCGTACTCGGAGGTCTCAGAACCCTCGGTCTTGGTGCCAACACGGATCACCGCGTTGCTTGGCTCCTTGGTGCGCTCAGTGGTCACAGTCGGCTCGCCATCCGGTTTGCCGTCCTTGATCTTCTGAGTGGAGGTGACGGTCTCGCTACCGAGCTCGCCTTGCTTGTCGACGACCTGCTCACCCTCCTTCAACGTGTTGTCAAAGACAATTTCGGTCTCAAACGGAACCGGCTTTTCAACCTTAGTCACCACAGAAGTGTCCTCGGCCGCAGGGCCGTACTCGATGATCTCGTTGACAGGAGCCTTGGTCTGCTTCTCCTCCGGGGTCACCGTTGCCTGGTCACCCTTCGCGGTGAAGTCCGCGGTGTAGGTCTTCTCACCCGGGACGCCCTTCTGGACAACCTTGATCTCACCCGGCTTCAACTCCGGGTTCGGACGGGTCTCAACATCGAACGGAACCTGAGCGGTCCACGTAACCTTCTCAGAGGCCTCAGACGGCTTGGTGCCAACGGTGATGACTTCGTCGACAGGCTGCTTGGTGATCTCTTCGGTGATCTTGGGATCGCCCGGCTTGGAGTTGACGATGTCACGCTTGATCGTCACCGTCTTCTCACCCGGCTCACCCTTGGTGGTCACCTTTGACTCGCCAGCAGGCATGTTCGGGTCATACTTCACTACAACCTTGTACGGGGCCTCAGCCTTGTAGGTCTCGGTGTTCTCACCGGTGGTCTTGGTACCGACGCGGATGATCTGCTCGGTCGGCTCCTTGGTGCGCTCCGTGGTGACGGTTGGGTCGCCGGAGGGCTTGCCGTCGACAAGCTTCTGCGTGGAGGTCTCAACCTCGGTGCCGAGCTCGCCCTTCTGATCGACGACCTGCTTGCCCTCTTCCAGGGTGTCATCGAAGACAACCTTGGTCTCAAACGGAATCGGCTTCTCGGTCTTGGTCACCAGCTCGCTCGGGGCCAGACCCGGGCCATACTCGATGATGCGCTTGACCGGTTCCTTTGTGGTCTCTTCCTCGGCTACCTCGGCCTTGTCGCCCTTAGCAGTGAACTTGGCTGTGTAGGTCTTCTCGCCGTCCGCGCCTTCCTGGACAACACGGGTTTCACCAGGCTTCAGGTCCGGGTTCTCGCGAACCTCAGTCGGGAAAGGAATCGGGACCGTCCAGGTCACGTCCTTGGCGCTCTCGGCAGGCTTGGTGCCGACGACAACGACCTCATTAACCGGCGCCTTGGTGCGCTCCCAGCTACCGTCCTTGTTCTGCTTCTCCGAGCCCGCCTTGCCTTCGGTTTCAACCGTGTAGGTACCGGCCGGGACGGTGTCGTCGTATTTGTAGACGACGTCAAACGGAACTTCGCGCGTCGGAACGTCAACAACGTTCACAACACCGTAAGCGGTGTCCGTGGAGCCATCCTCGTAAGTCACAGTAACCGGGATCTTGACCTGGTCACCCGGCTTGGCATCCTTAGGTGCGGTTGCGGTGATCTGGCCATTGTCATCAATGCTGACGGTCCAACCTGCCGGAACCTTACCCAACTTGTAGGGGTTTTCCTTCGCAACGTTGACGTTGTCCGGCTTCTCAATCGTCACCGGCAGTTTCGCAGTGTCACCCGGGTAGACCGTTTCCTCGGGGTAGGTTGGATCGGCCTCCCATTTGTTGGTCAGCTTCACCACGGTGGTCACGGGCACCTTCGGGGTGGATCCGTCTGGGGTTTCAACCGTGACGCTGATGGTCTTCTGCTCACCCGGCTTGGAATCCGCCGGCGGAGTGGAGGTCACGACACCAGTTTTCGGGTCGATCGTGTACTTCCAACCGTCAACATCCTGTTCGGTGATCGGCGATCCATCGTCGTTCTTACCAAAGGAGAACTTCGATCCCTTCGGGGCGTCCTCAACATGGTGCTCCACAGACTGGTTCGGGCCTGTGACCTGTACGTCGTAGGTAGGGGCGATGTCGCTCTTGAGCACGACAACGGTGCCCTTGACCTGCTGCGGTTTAGCGGTGTTGTCGTAGTAGGCAAGAACCGGAACGTCCAGGATGTATCCTTCGGGCGCTGTCCGTGGGATGGTGGTGGTGATTTCACCAGTGTTCTCATCGATCTTGACGGTCCACGTACCGCTGTCATCCGTGACGGTGTACTCGGTCTTGCCGCCTTCAAACGTGTAGCGCTTCGGGGCTTCATCGTTCGTGTTACCGCTCAGGCCGCGCTCCGGGAGCTTCGGCTTGAGGCTCACCTTTGCGGTCGGCTTGTTGGTCACCGTGTCATAGTCGGGGATCTTGATGTCCACGATGGCTTGGAACTGCGTCTCAATCTCATCGGTGGTCTGATCCGGGTAGGTGGCCTTGATCTTTGGGGTGATGATGCTGCCCGGCGGGACGGTTTCGTCCGCCTTCGCGGTAACCCTACCGGTCTCATCGACGGTAACGGTCCAGCCATCCGGAACGGTATCCGGGTCAACCTCAAACTTCGCGGGGTGAACCGGGCCATGGCCCTTCATGATGGACTTGGTGCCAACCTGAGCCGTAATGCTCTGGCCCACCTTGCCCTTCGAAATACCTGGGCGCACTAGGTCGGTGACCTGGGTGTGGTTCGGTTCAACGACTACGAGCAACTCAAGCTCATCGGTGGAGCCGTTCGAGTACTCCACAATAACCTTCGGACGAGCGAAGGTGCCTGGCTTTGGCTCCTCTGGAGCGGTGACGGTGACGTTGTAGTCCTCGTCCGTCTCAACAGTCCAGCCCTCGTAGACGTACTTCTCATCCAGCTTGACCTTGGCTTCGAAGCCCTTTTCGCCCTTCTTCTTCGCTAGGTCCCTGATCAGGTCCGGGGTCTGGGTGAAGGTAACCTTCTGTGGCTCGGTAGCCAGCGGCCCGGTGGCGCTATCGACGCCGGAGATGATCGAGGCGTCGGTCTTGTCGTACTTCGGGGTGTGGTACTCGGTGTCGTCCAGGGAGAACGCCTTCGAGTCGATGACGTTCGCCTTGTTGTAGCGCGTCAGCGAGTTGGAGCTTTCGAAGGCCTGACCACCTCCGAAATTGTTATTCTCGACAGCAGCTTGAAGCTGATCGACGGTACGCGGCTTCGCCAGAACGGAGAAGTTCACGTTCTTGTCAGTTGCCAGGTCGGTACCGCGGTACTCAGGCCACGTGAAGTAAATGTCACCGTTGTCGTCGATGCGTAGATTCTGCTCGCCGCCAGACGCTGCAGGGTCCGTAGTTCCAATGAACTTACCGTTGCCGTCGTAAGCTTCCACAAGCATGCGCGACATTGAATCGTCCGTGCCGCCGTTAACAACTTCCGGAACGTTGATGTGACCGACCTTGGTCTCTTCCCCTGGGACGATGACGTGCTTTTCGAAGCTCTCCCACGAGACCGTAATCGGGTTACATTCGATGTTCTCGCTCGGCCAAGGGTTCACGACAGCCGTGTACAGGGCATTGGGGCCCTGAGTCGCTTTCAGGCCGTTGGGATTCTCCTTCGTGTACTTGCTCTGCCAGACGTAGCGCACCGGGTTATCTTTACCGGCCTCAGCGAACTGTGTGACCTCTTCCTCGGTCAGGTCGGCGTAAAGATTCAGGTTTCTCTGAGTACGTGATGCCGTAATACTGATGCTTTCATCGGCCTTCGCAGTGGCAGGCCCCAAATCACCAAGAGGGGTCTCTCCGGGGTCCTTCGAGGAAACTGAGCCAGCATTCAGTACGGCTCCCAAGTTTCCAGCATTAGTAAAACCCCAATCCGCGAACGTACGGTCCTGCGAGTTGTCAAAAGATAGGCTCAGACCCCAATCCTTTTGCTTTTCAACAGGCGTACCCGAGCTCGGTTCCACGGTATACCAGGTAAAACCCGCCTGGCTGCCGCTTGGGGAATTCTCATTGATCACACACGAACCAGCCGGCAGGTCCGAGGCCTTCTGCGCGTCCTTCTCCACCGCGCCGGACTTGTCGCGGATGCCGCCGGTCAGCGTTGCGGCTGCGGCCTCGGGGGACACAGTATTAAAAGACGTGACGCTTAGCCCACTGAGCGCGAGAGTAATGGCGGAGAGAGCGGCCACTCCCCTGCGAGAGGCGCGACGGTGGGGCGAACTACTGCTTTGTGCATTCATTTCAATAGACCTTTCCAATGCAAAACTCTGCCTCGCCCCCCGCGGGAAAGCGTTGGTCTTAGGGCTTGCCAAGCGCTCTCCCCACAAATACCCGAGAGAACAGACAGGGAATAGACAGGTTATCGTTCAAAATAATACCTACCAAAGAGGAGAAAAGCAAGGAAAAATACCTACTCACCAGCCATTTATTGACGACAGTTCACAGCATTTTAAAAGCTGAAAATTCGCTGAATCGTCCACCCTATGAGACAGGACTAGGTTTCTGCATGTAGGGCACGGGGAGACGTCGCCAAGCACAGCGTGCCCACCGTCATGCGAAGCACACGATCAAGCGGTAGGCGCAACCGTTTAGGATTCCTCGTGAACCAAATCCGAGCCACCGGAGGAATTGGAGTCGCCCTCCTCGTTGAGGTTCTGCGAGAGGTTGGCCTCCATCCAGGCGCGCACGGCGCCCTCGAAATCCTCAGACTCCTCCACCTCCTCAACGACTTCATCGAGGTCCTGCGTCGTCAGGAATTTGGTAAAGGACGCGATCTCTAGTTTCTCATCGCGGTTAAAAAGCCCGTCTTGGTAGACCACGACGTAGTTTTGCGGCAGTTCCGGCTTGGAGTTAGGGCAGCCCTCAGCGCCGGCGGGCTCGACCACGGACATCTCCGGAGGCATCGACGCCATGAGCGCAACGTGGGTGCGCTCCAGGAAATCCACGTCCTTCGTCCCCTCATCCTTGGCGGCCACATAATCCTTTGAAATCTCGCGGGCCTCCACCGGGTTGTAGACGTTTAAAAATTCGCCCGTACAGCCAACGAAGAAGTTTCCGTTCGTGCTTACCCCACTGACGTGTTCACCGCCGCGCCGGACCATCATTGGCTCCTGGGAAACGGTGGCCGCACGCCCCTCATCGCGGAGGGTCTGGCGGTAGATCTCAGCCAATACGCGCTGCTCATGGGATGTCGGGTCGATCATGATGGTGATTGGCGCCGATGCAACAGGCTTGGGATCTGGCTTGGGCTCATATCCCGAGCAAGCGCTGAGCGACGCCCCCACAACCCCCACCAAGGCCACCCCAGCAACGCGGGAGAAGGTTCGGGAACGTGAGGTTTCGCGGGGCATCAAAATAGGGCGCATTCTTTCTCTTAAACCAGACATGGGGCAGGACATAAACCACAACATGTCACTACTGTGCAGCTGCAGCGCTTCAGGCGCAGCATCTGGCTGAATTTTACACATCCCATTGCCCTGACGCGGTGTGGCTCTCCTCAGCAACGGGTGACTAGACTGGTGCGGGTTATGACTAGCGCTATTACTGAATCTTCCGTTCGCGACGCGCTCACCCGCGTCGATGACCCAGAAATCGGTCGCCCCATCACTGAGCTCGGCATGGTGAAGTCCGTGACCGTCACCGGCTCGGACGTGGATATCGAGCTTTATCTCACCATCGCGGGCTGCCCGATGAAGAGCACCATCGAGTCCAATACCCGCGCGGCTGTTTCCGAACTAGACGGTGTCGGCGAGATCACCATCTCCATGACACCGATGAGCGACGAGCAGCGCAAGGAGCTCAAACAGAAGCTGCGCGGCGGGCAAGCCGAGCCGGAGATCCCCTTTGCCAAGCCTGAGTCCACCACCCGCGTCTTCGCGGTGGCCTCCGGCAAGGGCGGCGTGGGTAAGTCCTCCGTCACGGTGAACTTGGCGGCTGCCTTGGTGAACAAGGGCCTCAAGGTGGGCATCGTGGACGCCGATATCTACGGCCACTCCGTCCCCAGCCTGCTGGGTTCCACGGCGGGCCCCACAGTGCTTGACGACGAAATGCTGCTTCCCCCCATCTCCCACGGCATTAAGCACATTTCCATTGGCCAATTCGTGGAGGGCAACGCGCCCGTCGTCTGGCGCGGGCCGATGCTCCACCGCGCCCTCCAGCAGTTCCTCGCGGACGTCTTCTGGGGTGATCTTGACGTGCTCCTGCTGGACCTACCGCCGGGTACTGGTGACGTGGCTCTGTCGGTGGCCCAGCTCATCCCCAACGCCGAGCTGCTCATCGTCACCACCCCGCAGGCAGCTGCGGCCGAGGTGGCCGAGCGCGCCGGTTCCATCTCGCAGCAAACGCGCCAGCGCGTAGCCGGCGTGATTGAGAACATGGGCGCGATGGTCATGCCGGACGGCTCCACCATGGATATCTTCGGTTCCGGTGGCGGCAGCGTGGTAGCCGAGCGCCTCAGCGTACTGCTGGGCCACGAGGTTCCCCTGCTGGCCAGCATCCCGCTCGATCCGAGCCTGCGCGCCGCCGGCGATGCCGGAACCCCCATCGTCATCTCTGCGCCCGACTCCCCCGCTACCGCAGCCATCACCAAGGTGGCGGATTCCATTGCAGTGCGCTCCGATTCACTCGTGGGCAAGAAGCTCGGTTTGGGCGTGACCCGCAAGAACTAATCGGGTCTTAGGTGACGTCCTCCCAGGAGGAGCTGCCCTCGCCGGTGGGTGTAGTCCCGCCGCGCGGGGGCTGCGTCGTTTTCTTGTTAGTCGCTCGCTCTTCCACGGACTGCTGCGCACCCAGGTCCGGGTAGACCTGCGAATAATCAAACGTCGGCCGCGCGGGGTTCTCCTGTGGCGCGGGCTGCGCTGGTCTCTGCGGCGCGGGTTGGTTGTTTACTTCTGCGTCGTGCTCGTACGGGCTGGTGCTCTTCTTGATGTCCTCAGCCATCTTTTTCGGGTTGAAATCGTCCCAGGCGGAATCGTCGCCGTCGAAAAGCGCCTTGGTGATAACCCCGCGCGGCCCCATGCGTGTCCACTCCGCCGCCTGGCTCAGAGGTACGCGAAGGTCATCGAACTCCGCGCCGAGACCGCTCATCTCACCGTTGAGCTCCGCCTTAGCGTTGGCAATTGCTTTGCGCGCGGCGTAGATAGCCGCACGGACATCCATGATCACACCGGGCAAGCGCTCAGGTCCGATGATCACCAGACCCAGCAGCACGATGACGAGGATCTCTACCCAACCAATTGAGGAAAACACGAAACTATCTTAACCACTTCGCTGTATGTGACAGGCAGGACCGGTGTGTAGGGCGCGCCCCACAACCTTTAGGGTTTGGGGGCTCAGCTCCTCTGGTTATGGCGAATAGCGCGGACGACCATCTCCACCTTGTCAAGGAAGTCTTGGCGAGGCCGATGGGCGGGCATCTCCGCGTCCGGCCCAGGCCCAGCGCCCTGATTAGCAATACCCGCAAGTTTAGCCATGAGGGAATCCGGCGCCTTGACGTGGGAATCCACGCTGCATTCCCGAATCCATTCGGCGGCATTGCGCTGGTGGTGAATGTCCGCTCGGCACTCCGCGCAGTGCACGAGATGAACGCGCACGCGGTGGGCATACTTGGCCGGCATTTCACCATCGACAAAGGCGACGACCGCCTCGGGCCCCAAGTGGCCGATCGTATCCGCGCGCTGCGCGCGTGACTTGGCTTTATCGCGGACTTTGGCTTGGGCCTCAGTAAAGAATCCGGACGAGCCTAGGTAGTGGCCATGTTCCTGATCCCCCGAGGACTTCTTATGCCCTGATTCCTTCACCTCAACGTCACCTCAACTCAGCGCGTGCTTTAGGCCTTCACTTAGCTGCGAGTTTCGCAGTCCTAAGGCTAAACGCTGCCCAGTCTAGCGCGTGCGCAGCAGGCTGCGGGTGTCCGCGTTGGTCTGTGCTTCCTTTTCCAATGCGGCGCGCAACTGGGAGCGGCCACGGTGGATTCGAGAACGCACGGTACCCATCTTCACGCCAAGGGTTTCGGCGATTTCGTCGTAGCTCATGCCAACGACATCACAGAGCACCACCGCAACACGAAAATCAGGCGCAAGGTTATCCAGTGCCGATTGCAACGCCGGGTCGAGGTTAGCCACCGAGTAGGCCTGCTCCGGGGGCATGTCAGTGCCGGGGACACGCTCATAATCCTCCGGCAAGGCCTCCATGCGGATTTTGGAGCGGTGGCGGACCATGTCCAAGAAGAGGTTCGTGGTAATGCGGTGCAGCCAGCCCTCAAAGGTTCCGGCCTGGTATTTATTCAAGGAGCGGAAGACGCGCATGAAGGTCTCCTGCGTAAGATCCTCGGCGTCATGCTGGTTACCGGAGAGGCGGTAGGCCAAACGGTAGACACCATCAGCATGTTCGGCAACGAGTTCCCCCCAAGAGGGCATGTCGCCCTGGCCGGCGTCGAACGCTGCGGTTCCGGTCAGCTCTTGGGCTTCTGCACTCTCGGAAGAGCTGACGGTGGAAGAAGAATCACGAGTGCTTTGAGCGGGCTCAACACTGCGCTGCTGTGTGGTCATGAGGATCATCATTCTATAGTGCGGGCCGAAACTCCAGCCAGCGCACTGTGAGCAGCCTGTGAATCCGTCACTCCTCTTACATGCGCTTCTTGTGCCACACGGAGAGGACAATCGCGGGCGATTCTCGGCGCGCAGCTGCAGCGAGTTCACTATGGTTTTCTATTGTGACTACTACGGCTTATGACGCAATGCGAACCTATATCGAATCCACCAGCGAGGGCTCTGAGGTGCTCGCCGCCGCCCGCGCCCACGCGGAGGAGTACGGACTGCCTTCGCCGGATGAGGCCACCGGCCAGCTGCTCAGCACGCTCGCCGCAGTTTCTTCCGGTACCGCCTCCCGCCCCCAAGCGGTGGCGATTACCCCGGCCGCATCAGTCGTGGGGCTGTATTTGCTGGCGGGGATGCCGGACAACGGAATCCTGACCTGCATTGACCCAGAGGCCGAGCACCAGGCCAGCGCTAAGCAGGCCTTCCGCGATGCCGGCTACTCCCCTAGCCGCGGGCGCTTCCTTCCGTCCCGCCCCCTCGACATCATGGGCCGCTTGGCTAATGACACATACCAGGTGATTTACGCCGAGGTCCCCGCCCTCGACATGCCTGCACTACTCAAGGCCGCCTGGCCTCTGCTCCATCAGCACGGCACCTTGGTGTTGGCCAATGCGCTTCTCGACGGCACCGTGGCCGACCCCTCCCGCACCGACCGCGACACCGCCGCCGCCCGCGAGGCCGACGAGTTTGCTCGCTCCCTCGACGACGCCGCCGTCACCCGCTTACCCTATGGCGCGGGCCTGACACTCATCACGAAGCTCTAGCCCACCAAGCACCACAAAAGCGGGCGCGAAGGTGGCAATCACACCACCTGCACGCCCGCTTTCGGTGCAGAGATAGCGCGGCTTAGACCCTGACGTTCTTGCCCACGACAACCACGCCGCCTTCGGAGACCTTGAAGCGTTCCTCATCGCGCTCGCGGTCCACGCCGATGATGGCACCATCACTGACCACCACGTTCTTGTCCAGAATGGCGTGGCGAACCACCGCACCGCGGCCAATGCGCACACCCGGCAGGATGACGGAGCCTTCCACCGTCGCCCCATCCGCCACGTGCACATCCGAAGCTAGGACGGAGTTACGCACCGTACCGCCGGAGACGATGCAACCCGGAGCCACCATCGAGGACTGCGCAATACCGTTCTGCACAAACTTCGCCGGCGGGAAGTTGGAATCATCCGTGGAGTGGATAGGCCACGAACGGTTGTACAGGTTGAAGATTGGGTGCACCGAAATCATGTCCATGTGCGCCTCATAGAAGGAGTCGATGGTACCGACGTCACGCCAGTAGCCATGGTCACGCTCCGTGGAACCGGGAACTTCGTTAGCCATGAAGTCATAGACGTGCGCCTGATCGCGCTGCACGAAGTAAGGGATAATGTTGCCGCCCATATCGTGAGCGGAATCCTCATCCTTTTCGTCTTCCAGCAACGCGTCGATAAGCGCCTGCGTGGTGAAGACGTAGTTGCCCATGGAGGCATAGGTCATGTTCGGATCATCCGGGGTCGCCGGAGGATTGGCAGGCTTCTCGACGAACTCCGTGATCGTGCCCATCCCATCCGCCTGAATGCAGCCAAAGGCGGAAGCCTCCGAGCGCGGGACGCGGATACCCGCTACCGAGCAATCGAGACCGGTGGCGATGTGCTCTTCCACCATCTGGGCCGGGTCCATGCGGTAGACGTGGTCGGCGCCGAAGACGATGACATAGTCCGGCTTTTCGTCATAAATCAGGTTCAGCGACTGCAGGATGGCATCGGCGGAACCGTTGTACCAGCGCTTACCGCGACGCTGCTGAGCCGGAACGGAAGCGATGTACTGCGGGGTGGGTCCAGACAGGTTCCACGCTTGGGAAATGTGGCGGTCCAGAGAATGGGACTTGTACTGGGTCAGCACCGCGATCTTGAGGAATCCGGCGTTGACAAGATTGGACAGCACGAAATCGATCAGGCGATAGGAACCGCCGAACGGAACGGCGGGCTTAGCGCGGTCTTCCGTCAGAGGAAAAAGGCGCTTTCCCTCACCGCCGGCAAGGACAATGGCAAGGACATTTGGAAGGCTTCTCACATCACCCAATCTATAGACGTTTTCTGGATCGCGCAGTCGAAGAGTGCTTGTTTTTACCCCCTTTTGATGACCTCTCGCCGCCCCCGCGGGCCAACGTGCCACATGGCCTCTCAAGGTTTAGCGCGAGCTGTGGATAATCCGTATTCTGGCGATTATGAGAGCCGGAATTTTTTCTAAGGAGTATCCGCCGGAGATTTATGGCGGAGCGGGCGTCCACGTTGCAGAGCTCACGCGCTTCATGCGCGAGATCATCGATGTTTCAGTTCACTGCATGGGTTCTGAGCGCGACGAGAAGGATGTGTTTGTGCATGGCGTTGATCCCTCGTTGAAGGAGGCTAACGCCGCGCTGCAGACACTCTCCACAGGGCTGCGCATGGCCAACGCCGCCTCCGATATTGATGTGGCTCACTCCCACACCTGGTACACGGGACTGGGTGGGCACCTTGCCAGCCGCCTGTACGGCATCCCCCACGTGGTCACCGCACACTCGCTCGAACCCCACCGCCCGTGGAAGCGCGAACAGCTTGGTGGTGGCTATGAGATCTCCTCGTGGTCGGAAAAGAACGCCATGGAGTACGCTGACGCCGTCATCGCGGTGTCGGCCGGAATGAAAGACTCGATCTTGGATGCCTACCCCCGCATCGACGCCGACAAGGTCCACGTGGTCCTCAACGGCATCGATACCCAGGTATGGCAACCGGGTGAGTCGGCGGTGCTGGATAAGTTGGGCGTCGACAAGCAGCGTCCCATCGCCGCCTTCGTGGGTCGGATCACCCGACAGAAGGGCGTGAAGCACCTGCTGAAAGCCGCCCAGAACTTTGACCAAGACATTCAGCTTGTGCTGTGTGCCGGCGCACCCGATACGCCGGAGATTGCGGCGGAGACCGAGGCCCTCGTGGAGGAGCTACGCGCCCAGCGTGACGGCGTGTTCTGGGTCAAGGACATGCTCTCGCGCGAGGAGATTAAGCAGGTCTACTCCGGCGCCGACGTGTTCGTCTGCCCCTCAATTTATGAGCCTTTGGGAATCGTCAACCTTGAGGCAATGGCTTGTGGCACCGCCGTGGTGGCGTCCAATGTGGGCGGCATCCCCGAGGTCGTTGTGGACGGCGAAACTGGTGTTTTGGTCAACTATGACGCAGATGACGACGCCACCTTTGAAGCCGATCTTGCCGCCGCTGTGAACCGCGTTGCTGCCGATAAAGAGCTGGCACAACGCTTCGGTGCTGCGGGCCGCCAGCGCGCCATCGAGGACTTCTCGTGGGCCACCATCGCGCAGCAGACCGTGGACATTTACCGCTCGTTAATGTAGGAAGGACTGCCGTGACGCATAAAGAAACGCACCATCGCCCAGAACTTCACTTCGTTCCCGATAGCGGGATCCTCGACGCCCCCGCGGGAATCGTCCGGGACGGTCATACCTGGCACTTGTTCCACCAGTACCGCCCTGACGCTGGCCAGCCTGCGCGCTGGGGCCATTCCACCTCCGAGGAAACAGCCTTCGCGTGGCTGGACTGCGACGACGTCCTCGCCCCCGTCGGTGGCGAGCTGTCACTACGCGCAGGCTCAGTGGCGGAGGGCAAGGACGCCCTCAACCTTTATTTCACCTCGGTGACCTCGGTGGGCACCAGCGTGCGCTTGGCGCGGTATACCGACTACGCCGATGAATGCATCGTGTCTGATGACCCTTCTGCGCTCGATCCGGATGTCGTCCGCTTTGGGGAGGCCGTGGGCGCCCACACCAACTATGACCGCTTCCGCTCGCCTTCCGTGGTCCCGGATTGGGCCAAGGAAGACCGCGAAGAGGGACACGATGGCTGGCTGATGCTGGCGCTGACCGGTCATTCCGATGCCCCGATGCCGGTAATTCTGGACAGCCCCAATGGCGAATCTTGGACTCTTCTTGGGCCCTTGAGCTTCGACGGCGACCCTGGCTTTGAAGACGGCGAGGTCCCGGCTACCTCCCCCATCCCGCCGGTGGTGTCACCGCGCTTGGTGCGCCTTCGTGACGAGGTAGATAGGGAAATCTACGATGTCCTCTTCGTCACCTTAGAGCGCGAGGGCCGCGACGTTTCTGGCTACATCGTGGGCCGCCTCGACGGCACCGTGTTCACCGTGGCACGAGGTTTCCAGCGCGTGGACTATGGCCATGACTTCTCCCGGCCACGCAACACCAACACCACGACCGGAACGATTCCGCAGGAGCGCCGCTACGACCGCGCCGTCATCCTCGGCCTGCTCAATGGCAATGGCCGCGGTGATGACGCTACCAAGCACCCCACGTGGGAAGCTGAAGGCTGGGCTAATAGCTTGTCACTGCCACGTGCAGTCACGCTGCAGGGCGGTGTGCTCTATCAGACTCCAGCGGAGGGGCTGCCGGATGCTGTGAAGCTCTCGGACTACGCACGGTCTTGGACAGGTGTATTGGAGGTGCCGGCGGGCTCGAGCGTGACCGTCACGCTGAAGGATGGCTCCGGTGACGCCGCTGCGGTCATCCGCCACACGGGCGAAGAAATCAGTTTGGACCGCTCCATGTCGAAGGCTTTCGACAACTACTTCAGGGATTCCGCGCCAGCAGTGGCCAAGCTGGCCGAGGGCGATTCGGATACCCTCACCGTCATTCAGGACGGTGCCAGCGTTGAGGTGTTCGTAGACGGTGGATTGGTGGCTATGAGCTCCCGCGTCTACTTCGAGGGCGGTTGCTCCGCTATCGAGGTCAGCACCGAGGGCGAGGCTATTATTGAGCAGTCCTGGAACAGGAAGGGTACCAAGCTCTCTTAAGAGCATCGAACGACGATCATAGAAGGAGGCCCGGGGTAACCGGGCCTCCTTTTGTGTGCGGGCCCACTGTGTTGTGTGGCCACGTTGCGCCGCTGCGCTCGCGGTCATCATTTCTCGCGCATGCCTCATCAGTTCCACTCGCTCCCCTTCCGCCCTTCGCGCTCACCGGGAGCGGTCATGACGGCTGATTGAGGCTCTTGGTGAGCGCGAAGGGAGAATTCGATGGGTGGCTTCGAGGCAAGGGTTCAGCGAAATAGCCAGCGCGTCAGCGCAAGCTCCAGATCACAGTGAGCAAACAGGCCCAGGGGTGGTTGCATCACAGGCCGCCCCGCCCTTCGCGCTCACGGAGGAGCTAAAAAACTTCCGACGGACCCATTGCCGGTGAGCGCGAAGGGTCGTTCCGGAGAGAAAAGGGACGTTCCGAAGAAAGAAGGGCCGTTCCCCGGGGCTGAAAAGCAAGGGCTGGCAATGAGAAGCCGAGCGCAAGCGATGAGTTAGGCCGAGCGCAAACGATCCAGACGGGCGTGGGCCGTCACAGTCAACGTCTGCGGCAAGGAGGCCATGCGCTCTGCCAGCTCTTCCGGACTAATGTGGCGCGCCGAGGGGCTCATCCCTACCTGCGCGGCGATGGACGCCTTGTCCAAGACGATGGGGAAAGAAATATCGACCGGATCGGCCGCCTGCTTAAGGAACCCTTCCGCTTGCGCGTAGAGACGCTCCACCTTGCCTTCTTCCACGCCGAGAATTCCCAGCGGCTCTCGCAGCTCATCCAGGTGACCGGACTGCGGGGTCAACACGATGACCTCCCCGCCGGGTGCGAGAACGCGCTGGAACTCCGCCGGATTGCGCGGCGCGAAGACCACCGAGATGGCATGGATCGAATCATCTTTCAAGGGCAGGCGCTCCCACACATCCGCAACCACGGCGCCGACGCGCTCGTGCGACTTTGCCAGGTGCTTAGCCGCATGCGTAGAGATATCGAGGCCCACACCGCGAGCGCCCTCGATCGAATCGAGCGTGTGCGCCAGGTAGTAACCCGTGCCAGCGCCTACCTCCAGGAGCGAGGGGGCGGTGTCCTCATTGAGGCCTGCTTGCTGAGCCGCGTCCTGACTCTCCAAAGAATCTTGCACCGCTCCAGTGACTGCCTCCACGAAGGGCGCGAAATGCCCCATCGCCAGGTAGGTTTCACGGGCGGTGACCATCGCGGCATCGTCACCTTGATGCTTCAGACCCGCACCAGCTGCCAACGTGACGTAGCCTTGCTTGGCCACGTCATAGGAATGGCCGGTCTCCGACACGAGGCGGGAAAAATCATCCGCGCCCTCAAGGGCGCTGCCATCGGCGGGATCGGCCAGGATATCGACGATATGTGAAAGCATGCTCCCTAGACTAGCTAGAAACTGCTACGAGGAGGGAACCCAACTCCGCTGCTTCTTCTTTGCTGAGCTCAATAACAATGCGCCCACCCCCGTCAGAAGGAATGCGCATGACGATCTTGCGGGACTCCTCTACCGCTTCCATCTCTCCACCAGTGGTACGGGGCTTCATCGCTGCCATATTGAGTCTCCTTCGACTGTATTTTGTACGTCCTTCTAGTCTAGCTCTTTTTCGGCCGCCGGCGGCAGACTCATCGTTGTGGGCTCGGCCTAGGCCTGAACCGAAGGTTCTGAAGGTTCGCCCGATGACGCCGCCTTAGCGCCCGAACGGCGCTCCACTGCCGCCAACAGGGCATCCACTTGGTCCTGGCGGTAGCCGCGCGCAACCACGTCAAAGCGCAGGTCATCGAAGCGCCCCTCCTCGAGGGCCCGAAGATTCTCCCGATCGGTATCCACGGCGTTGTCGGGAGCGCCCATGACAGGCCCCCGGCCCACGAAGCTTCCCCACGCCCACGTGCCGATGATGATGAGGGCAATGAGCACAACGATAAGAAGAATCCAGGACATCATGCGCTAAATCCTACCCAGCAATGGTGGCCTTTGGGCAACAGGCCCAACCACGCCAGCACGGGACAGGATGGTGCGCGCAACCACATCGGCCATCGGGGCCAGCTCCTCCAATGGTCGGTTACGGTGGGTGCGGGTGCCCAGGTCAACCTCGGCGAGGGCATAGGGGCCATAGCGCTTGGCGACGTCTATCAGCAGCCCCGCTTCCACCCCGTACCCTTCCACGAACGGCAGCTCCATGGCGGCCGCGCGTCTTAAGGAGTATTCGCCGCCGAGTGGTTGGTCAATGTATGCGAGCTCTGGGAAGAACTGTCGCAAAAGCGGCTTGGCGGTCAGCTCGGTCACGCGCCCGCCACCCGTGGGCTTTCCTTGAAAGCTGCGCTGGTAACGCGCCTTAACCATCTGGATGTGCGGATCGATGAAAGGCTCTGTGAGCGCGGAAACCATTCCGGGCGCGGCGGATTCCAGGTCCGCATCGATGAAGACAACGATGTCGCCCTCAGCTGCCGCCACGCCGCGCCAGAGGGACTCACCCTTGCCTGGTCGGGGCTTCTCAGGCAGGATCTCCCGCCAATTGAGCACCTGAGCCCCTGCCGCCTGTGCCTCAGCCGCAGTTTCATCGCTCGAGTCCGCATCAATAACGATGACCTCTTGAGGTTCATCCGCCAGGCAAGCACGCACCACGTGCGCGACTGTACGCTCCTCATTGAGCGCAGGGATAACCACAGAAACGCTGTCGGTCATGGCTTAGGCTAGCCCCCGCGTCGTGGCCAAGGGAGCCATCTGGCCCTGGATGGCGGCGGTCATGCGGATGACGTCGAGAGTCGGGGCCACCTCATGGACGCGAAAGGCCGCCACGCCCCGTGCCGCCGACCATGCCGTCGCTGCCAGCGTGCCTGCGACGCGCTGGTCCACGGCGCGGTCGAGGGTCTCCCCCACAAAGTCCTTGTTCGACAATGCCATGAGCACCGGCCAGCCGGTCGCCACGATCTCGTCGATGCGCCGCAGCAGCTCCAAGCCGTGGAAGGTGTTTTTGCCGAAGTCGTGCGTAGGGTCGATAAACGTCAGCTCCTCCGGGCAACCGAGGTCGGCCGCTCGCTCGGCTAGCCGCGTGGTCTCGCTGATGACATCGGCAACAACGTCATCGAAGTGCACGCGGTGCGGGCGGGTGCGCGGGGTGACGCCACCGGTGTGCGAGCACACGTAGCCTACCTTGTGGTGGCCAGCCACCTCGATGAGCTCTGGGTCCCAGCCGGCCCACGTGTCATTGACCAGACCGGCACCCGCAGCGATCGCGGCATCTGCTACCTCAGCGCGCCACGTGTCCACGGAGATCAGCGCCTCTGGGCGGCGGCGGTGCAGCTCCGCGATGGTGGGCACGACGCGCTCGATTTCCTCGGCGGCGTCGACATGCTGACCCGGGCCGGCCTTGACGCCTCCGATGTCGATGATGGAGGCGCCGTCGTCAAGCGCTTGCTCCGCGCGCTGGATTGCTGGGTCGAGCTCGAAGGTGGCGCCCTTGTCGTAGAAGGAGTCTGGGGTGCGGTTCACAATCGCCATGACCCGCGCGAGGTTGTGCGCTTGGGTCACTTGCTCTCCTGCTCCCGCAGGCGCTTGTCCGACATGACCTTGTGCGCGGCCAGGATGTGGGCGACGGCTTCATCGATATCGTCGGTAACCAGGAAGAGATCGAGGTCCTCGGCGCTGATGAACCCGCCCTCGGCCAGGGTCTTCTTCATCCACTCCACCAGTCCGGACCAGTATTCAGTACCCATGAGCACGATGGGATAGTTGGTCACCTTGCCAGTTTGGACCATGCACATGACCTCGAAGAATTCATCCATGGTGCCCATGCCGCCGGGAAGACAGATGAAGGCCTGGGAGTACTTGAGGAACATGGTCTTGCGGGCGAAGAAATAGCGGAAGTTAAGCCCCAGATCCACGTAGGAGTTCAGGCCCTGCTCGTGCGGAAGCTCGATGCCCAAGCCCACAGACAACCCTCCGGCCTCGTGCGCGCCGCGGTTGGCCGCCTCCATGATGCCGGGGCCACCGCCGGTGATGACGGCATACTTAGCCTCCACGAGGCGGCGCCCCAAGGCCACACCTAGCTGGTAGTTCGGATCCTCCTCCGGGGTGCGAGCGGAACCGAAGACGGTCACCGCCTTGGGCAGCTTGGCCAGGGCGTCGAAACCATCCACGAACTCGCCTTGGATGCGCAGGACGCGCCAGGGATCGGCGTGCTGCCATTCGTGATCCGCGCCGGACTGCAGCAGGCGCTGGTCAAAGGTGGAGGACTGCTCTCCAGCAGTACGCACGAGAAGTGGTCCGCGCAGAGTGCGCAGTTGCTCAGGCGTCATGGTGGTCTTATCCCTTCAGGTAGTTCAAGAGTGCGGTCGAGACTTCGGTGATCTGGGTGACGGGCACTTGCTCGTCCTTCTTGTGGGCAAAGCCCGGGTCACCAGCGCCGAAGTTGACGGCTGGGGTCCCCATCTCGGAGAAGCGGGCCACGTCGGTCCAACCATACTTGGCGCGGACGTTGCCGCCGACGGCGTCGACAAGCGCGCGTGCCGCCGGCTGGCCCAGGCCGGGCAGGGCGGCGCCGGCGATGTCATCGACCTCCACGGTGATGTTCTCGTGTTCGCCGAGGACCTCCATCAGGTGCGCCATCGCCTCCTCGGAGCTGCGGTCCGGGGCGAAGCGGAAGTTGACGAACATCCAGGCCTCATCCGGGATGGTGTTGGTGGCCACGCCGGATTCGAGGTGGACGATGTTGAGGCCCTCCTTGTAGGTGCAGCCGTCAATCTCCACGTCGCGCGGCTGGTAATTGGCCACGTTGAGCATCACCGGCACCAAGGTGTGGGCGGCGTTGGAGCCCAGCCAGGCGCGGGCCGAGTGCGCGCGGGTGCCGTGGGCGGTAACGCGCACGCGAATGGTGCCCTGGCAGCCGGCCTCGATCATGGCGCCGGAAGGCTCCCCCAGCAGAGCGAGGTCCCCCTTCAGCCATTCCGGGTGATCCTTTTGCAGGTGGCCCAAGCCGTTGAACTCGGTGGCAACCTCCTCGCCCTCGTAGGCGATGACGGTGAGATCGTGCTTCAGCTCGTCGGAGTTATATAGCTGCGCAAAAGCGTTGAGGTAGACGGCCATGCCCGACTTCATGTCCACGGTGCCGCAGCCATACATGATCTCCCCGTCCTCCGACATGGTGTGGGGGACGTTATCGGCCAGAGGAACGGTATCGATGTGGCCGGCTAGGACCACGCGGCTTTCAAAACCCCGGTTCGTCCGGGCACACACGGTGTTGCCATAGCGTTGCACCTCCACCGTGTCCTGGTCCAGATCGCGCAGGGCCTCCTCGACGGCGTCGGCGATCGCCTCTTCGTGATGGGAAGGGCTCGGGATATCCACCAGGGCCTTAGTGAGCTCGATGGGATCGGAGAAGAGATTTAAAGTCACAACCCGCCATGCTAGCGCCCCCGGATGCTCAGCGCATTGCGTAAAGTACTTCCCATTACAAACAATCAATAGCGTTGAAGGTGATCACCCTATGGCAGCGGCCACGCAACTTAAAACCCGCCACCTCACCATGATGGGTCTCGGATCCGCGGTGGGTGCGGGGCTCTTCCTGGGCGTGGGCCTAGGCATTCAGGTGTCCGGCACCTCCGTTCTCATCTCCTACGCGGTGGCCGGCGCGCTCATCGCCTTGGTGATGTGGATGCTCGGAGAGATGGCCGCCGCACGCCCTTCGCTGGGCGCGTTCTCCACTTATGCAGGACAGGCTTTTGGGCCGTGGGCGCGGTTCACTCTGGGCTGGATTTACTGGTTCATGCTGGTCATGGTGATGGGCGCGGAGATTACCGGTGCTGCGGCCATTATCTCGAATTGGTTCGGGGTCGATCCGTGGATACCGGCTTTGGTGGCTGTGGTGTTCTTCGCCGTGGTCAACTTTGCCGCCGTGGGCGGCTTCGGCGAATTCGAGTTCTGGTTCGCCATCATCAAGGTAGCCACGATTGTGGCCTTCCTCGGAGTCGGTGTGCTCATGGCGCTGGGAATCCTGCCCGGAATGGACCTCTCCTTGGCAGGTCATAACTTCACAGAGAACTTCCTGCCCAACGGCGGCCCCGGTTTTGCTGCCGGCCTACTCGCCGTGGCTTTCGCTTTCGGTGGCATCGAGCTGGTCACCATTGCCGCCGCCGAGTCCGAGGATCCAGCGCACAACGTCGCCACTGCGGTGCGCGCCATCATCGTGCGCATCATGGTCTTCTACATCGGTTCCATCCTGGTTATCACGCTGGCATTGCCTTTCAGCTCCATCCAGGACGCCGACGTCGCCGCGGACTCGCCCTTCACGCTGGTCCTCGCCGCCGCGAAAATCCCCTTCGCTGCGGGATTCATGGAAGCCATCATCGCCCTAGCGCTGCTCTCTGCCTTCAACGCACAGATCTACGCCACCTCCCGTCTGGTCTATGACATGGCGAAGGACCATAGCGCGCACCACATCTTCCTTCGGACGAACACCTCCGGTTCCCCCATTTTTGCGGTGGTGCTCTCCATCATCTTCGCCTTTGCATCGGTGGTGCTGCAGTACTGGAACCCGCCGGGATTGTTGGCCTTCCTCTTCAACGCGGTTGGCGGCTGCCTGCTGGTCATCTGGTGTTTCATCGTGGCCTCCTATATCAAGCTGCACCCACAGATGCAGGCCAACGGCGAGCTCACCACGCTGCGCGTCCCGGGCTTCCCGTGGCTGCCGTGGCTCACCGCCCTAGCGCTGGTCGGCCTCACAATTCTTATGCTTTTCGACGCCTCCGCCCGCAACCAAGTCCTCGCCGTCCTCATCCTGACCGTGGCCCTGGTTGTGATCTTTCACCTACTACCGGGTAACTCACGGCGCACGACAGAGGCGTAGCTGCTAGGGTGTGAGCCTATGACTTCAGCATCCGCACGCGGCCTGGCAACCATTACCCACGACGGCACCGTCCTGGACGTTTGGTTCCCGGCAGTTCACACCGATATTTCTGTAGACGCCAGCGGCACCGAGCGCTTGGAGGAGGTTCCGCAGCAGTTCGCTGACCTGGTTGGCCCCGATGAGGAGCGCGGCGTCGCCCGCATCGCCGTGGAGACTAAGATTGCGGACCTTGACGAGGCGCCCGCCGATACCTACGACGCTTACCTGCGCCTGCACCTGCTCTCTCACCGCGCAGTCAAGCCTCACGGCCTGAACGTGGACGGGATCTTCGGCAAGCTGGCCAACGTGGTGTGGACCAACTACGGCCCCTGCGCGGTTGCCGATTTCCAGATGGTCCGCGGCCGCCTCGCTTCCCGCGGCCCGGTCGTGGTCTATTCCGTGGATAAGTTCCCGCGCATGGTGGACTACGTCGTCCCGTCCGGCGTGCGCATTGGCGATGCCGACCGAGTACGCCTGGGTGCCCACCTCGCCGAGGGCACGACCGTGATGCACGAGGGCTTCGTTAACTTCAACGCCGGCACCCTGGGCGCCTCCATGGTCGAGGGCCGCATCTCCGCGGGTGTCGTCGTGGGCGATGGTTCCGATATCGGCGGCGGCGCCTCCATCATGGGCACCCTCTCCGGCGGCGGCAAGGAGGTCATCTCCATCGGCGAGCGCTGCCTGCTCGGTGCGAACTCGGGTGTGGGCATTTCGCTTGGCGACGACTCCGTCGTCGAAGCCGGCCTCTACGTCACCGCCGGCACCAAGATTGCGGTCTTTGGCAAGATTGCTCAGGCTCTCGGTTTGTCTGAGGGCGATACCATAAAGGGCTCCAAGCTCTCCGGAGTCTCCGGCGTGCTGCTGCGCCGCAACTCCGTCACCGGCGCCGTCGAGGCCGTGGACTGGAAGTCTGAGGCCGTGGCCCTCAACGAGGACCTACACAAGAACTAAGCGCTGCTGTTTGAGGCCCCCGTTTCTGCGGGGGCCTTTCGCGATCGTGGGATTGAGCCCTCCACTTTGTACAGAAGCGCTATTTAATCGCCCCTTTATGCCCAAACGCCTAGGCAGCTGCCTACAATGCTAAAGGTGACTGCTCAAAACGATTCCTCCTCTCGCTCACTCGACAGCGGCTTGAAGGTCCGCCACCTGACCATGATGGGGCTGGGCTCCACCATTGGCGCCGGCCTTTTCTTAGGCACCGGTGTTGGCATTTCTGCCGCCGGTCCCGCGGTCCTTTTGGCTTATCTCATCGCTGGTTTCCTTGCCATCTTGGTCATGCAGATGCTCGGTGAGATGGGCACGGTCATCCCCGCATCCGGCTCCTTTTCCGAATACGCGGAGCACGGCATCGGCCGCTGGGCAGGCTTTACGCAGGGCTGGATTTATTGGCTCGCCACGGTCGCAGTTCTGGGCGCGGAAATTACGGGCGCTGCTGGTTTCATCGGCGCATGGTTCGACTGCCCGCCGTGGATCCCCGCCGCTATCTGCGTGGCGCTCTTCGGCACCATCAACCTCTTGCGCGTGCGCTTGTTCGGCGAGTTCGAGTACTGGTTCGCTTTCATCAAGGTCGCGGTCATCATTGCCTTCCTCATCATCGGCGTATTGCTGATCTTCGGGCTGCTTCCTGGCCACACCTTCATCGGGACGTCCGTCTTCCTTGCCGACGGCTTCATGCCCAACGGCCTCGGCGGCGTGGCCGCCGGCCTGCTCGCCGTGGCCTTCGCCTTTGGCGGCATCGAGGTCGTCGCCATCGCCGCGGCGGAATCCGAGGACCCCGAGAAATCCCTCGTCAACGCGGTGCGCACCACCATTACTCGCATTTCGGTCTTCTACTTGGGCTCCGTCCTCGTCATCACCTTCCTCCTGCCCTACTCTTCGCTCGGCTCCGCGCAGTCTGCCGCCGAGTCTCCGTTCACCATGGTCTTGGACCGGGCTGGAATCCCTGGTGCTGCGGCCATCATGGAAGTGGTCATCGTGCTCGCGCTACTCTCCGCGTTCAACGCGCAAATCTACGCATCCTCCCGCATGATGCACTCGCTGGCCTCCCGCGGTGAGGCGCCCAAGCTCTTCGCCGCAACAGATCGTCGCGGCGTGCCAACCGCCGCCATTGCGCTGTCCGTTGTGCTCTCCGCAGTCATGGTCGTTCTCAACTATGCGGATACCGGATGGCTACTCTCCTTCATGCTGAACGCCGCTGGTGCTTCGCTGCTCATCGTGTGGGTCTTCATTGCAGTGAGCCAGTTGCGCCTGCGCCCACAGCTCGAGGCCATCCACCCACTGCCGGTGCGCATGTGGGCCTACCCCTACCTCACGTGGTTCGCATTGGCGCTCTTTGCAGCTATCGCAGTGCTCATGCTTAGCGACGCCTCCGCCCGCATCCAACTCTTCTCCGCCGCCGCCATGTTCGCGGTACTCGCCATCGCCGGCGTCATCAATGCCAAGGCGCGCGGCATCTCCCCTACAGCCCGGCTGCCCTTACCTACCGCAGAGGAACTCGAAACCCGCTAGCCGCTCCTCGCCGCCCTGCTCGCCTCTGCGCCCCATCTCGCAACCGCGCCCCTTCCTCGCTGTCGCTCCACCCCCTTCGCGCTCACCAGCGCACGATGTAGCACCGGTTCTCCGCTCTCGGTGGCCGGCAAGGGCGCGGGACATGAGTTCCCCCTCAGCCACCGCCCTTCGCGATCACCGCCGAACGCTCTAGCAGCTAATCAGCGATCCCGGTGAGCGCCAGGGGTAGGGTCTAGGCAGCGGTCCTCTCCGCCCCGCAACTCCGCCCCACCACATCGCCACCCGCCCTTCGCGCTCACCAGCGAATGCTTTAAGCGCACAGAATCGATTCCGATGGCCGCGAAGGGTGGGGGCCAGTATCCACACGACAGGCGTGGGCCGGGCTGAGCAGCCAAGTTGTGCTATTTGCTACTTGGCGGAGTCCCCAATGGGGCTAGCCAAGAGATAATGAAGATGAATACCGCAGGAAAATTAGCGACGCGTCAACATAACCCCCGGAAAACTGGGCTTCAAACCCGAGTTATCCACAGGTAGGGAGTTGACTATCGACTCGTCGATAAGCACTGCATACCTTGAGCTTTATGAAGGCATGGACAACCGCGGAGCTCCGTGAGATGGGACTGAGCAAGGAGGCAATCAGGCGGAAGCTCCGCGCGGGAAAACTCTTTCGTGTGCACCGGGGAATTTACAGCGATGAGTGGTCGCCGCTGGCCGTGGCACGCGCCCTGGCTCACGGGCTGAGTCGAATACATTTCACGGGTAAGACCGCGCGGGAAATTCACTTGGGGCGGAAGTTGACGTTTCCGCTGGAAGCCGAGGGGCCGCGCACGCTCAAAGGGAAAAACTTTGAGGTGACACATTCGCGGCTTTCGGCTACAACCAAGGTGAATGACCTGCCTGTGGTCCAGGTGCTGTGGGCTGCACGTCGTTTAGCACCCGCTTGCGGGCAGCTGCTGGAAGAACACTATCGAGGCAAGACTGGGCCTGAGCGCTTGAACAAAGACCAGCGGAGAATGCGTCAGATTCCCCGGCGTTTGAAGGAGGCTATTCGTTACACGCCCATCGGCGCGGACAGCGTGCCGGAGCGCCAGCTGAGCCGAAGGCTACGAGCGGACGGGATCTTTCCCGAGCACAACGCGCTCATTGCGAACTACCGCTTTGACCTGAAGATGGGCAAGCTCATCGTCGAGGTCGACGGCTGGGAGCACCACAAAAATAGTCGTGCCTTTCAAGCAGACCGCTCGAAGCAGAACGCCGCGGTGGCTCATGGATATACGGTTTTGCGCTTTACTGCCGACGATATCCGCTACCACCTCGACGATGCCGTACTTCTCATCAAAACCACACTTGAACAGCTTAAAGGGCGTAAACCGAAACTGCCGGCTGTGGTGATGCAGCCCTTCTGGGAATGGCATGTTTGCATGTAACCCTTGCCTTCATGACCAGTTTTCTTTACACTAAGACATGTAAGCACGACACGCCGTAAAGGAGACCACATGGCCGAGCACCAGAATATGGTCCGTAAATGGCGTAGGTGGCTCGAGATGTCTCAAGCTGACCTCGCTGAACGGGCGGGCGTGTCCCGCCAAACAATTGCCAATATCGAGCGCGGCAACTACTCCCCATCTGTGTACCTAGCTCTCGATATTTGCCGTGAACTAGGAAAGACCGTCGAAGAAATCTTTGGAGATGAACAACATGATTAACGCCCTTGCCAACTACACGCTCCGCGAAATTGATCGCGCCTCCCACGACGAATTCGAACGCGAAACTTGCTACAAGGCCCTCGCCATCAGTGTTTCCCCGACGATGTTCCTCGAACTCGTTGCAGCAGCCATCCTTGCCTGGGTCCTCCCTGGTCAAATGAGCATGCTCTGCTTCCTCGCCATCGCGCCGTCTGTCATCGGCAATGCCATCGGCACGGCATGGCTACGCAAACGCGTCGCTACCCCACTTGCTGGCCGCAACTGGGCTGCAATGGCCGTTTACTTCATACCGATAATTGCGATTTTCACGGGAGTCGCTTATAACGCCTATGCGCCAGCCGACGGCCACAACCCCACCGCCTATCTAGCCGGCACCGCAGTTGGCGCTATCACTGTCCTAATCCTCGCCCCATTCATCCGCCGCCTTCAGCACCGCCGCGATCAAGAGCGCCTGGACGCCGAACTCGACGACTAGGCAGCTCTCCCTTCCGTCGCATCCCCCGCCCTTCGCGCTCACCGCGGACGGCGGGTTTTGCTATTTGCGGGCGCCGGTGAGCGCGAAGGGCACACGGCTCCTTTCCGCTCACCCGAGCGATGCCACGAGCCCAGACCAGCTCGCCAGTGAGCGCGAAGGGCGCAGGGCTTGTCGACGCTCCCCCTTCCCGCTCACCGCAGCATCGAAAAGACCCCACCGGCCGTCGCTGGTGAGCGCGAAGGGCAGGCGGGGAGAAGGGTCGATATTAAGCGGGTTCGGTCTCGTGGACCACGACCGGCGCCTTGGGCTTCGAGCGGAAGGTCCACAGCTTGTTGAAGATGAAGTTAATCGGCATCGCCACCACGATGGAGATGGCATTGGCCCAGTAGTACATCGTGCGGAAGCCCGTGGAGTCATCGAAAATATCGGGCGGCAGCTGCAACGGCGAGGTCGGATTCATCAGCAAGTACTGCACAGCAAGAGTCACCAAATACGCGCCAATGCCCGTAATGAGGAACGGGAAGAAACCCCGCAACCACGAGACTTTGCTAACGGATTTAAAAGTCCACATGCGGTTGAGCTGGTAATTCCACGTATTCGCAACGAGGAAGGCGATGGTGGAAAAGAGCATGAACCAGCGCACGTGAAACTGGGTGCCGAAGAGGTTGAACATCGCGTCATGCGGCGTAGCGCCGAACCAGGACAATCCACACTTTGCGGCCAGGATTGAAACTGCAATATTGACCAACGCGCCCGAACCGCCAACCAGACCGAACTTAATGAACTGGCCAAAATTCGAGGCAAAGCGAGCAAAGCTCAGATCCGCCATGGACACGCCCTTCGTACAAAATGCTCAATTATGATGAATAAAACTTCGTTTGAGTTTAGTCCCTCATTCAGCGCAAACTAAAACGCACACCGCAATAGCGCCCAATCTCACAGCTGAAACTCACGTTTGCGGCCGGTAACTGGATCGCTAAAACTCAAAGCGACATGGGAAAGCAGCAGCGGCGTGGAGAAATCATAAAGATCCAAGCCTCGATCCACGGGATAAGTATCATCCCCCACAATCGGATGTCCCAGGTGGTTAAGTACCACGCGAATCTGGTGGGTATGGCCGGTGAACGGCCAGACATCGGCAGTCGTTCCACTAGCGCGCACGCGGGTCACCGTAGGCGTACCGGCGGAATCCACGCGGACCTGACGTTCACCACGCGCGCGCCGCATACCCAGCCGTACAGTGCCGTCGAAGGAGAAGGGCGCGGCCACCTGAGCCCGGTAGTGCTTCACCACCGCACGCTTCTGAAAGAGTTGCTGATATGCAGCGCGCGTGTGGGGATTGCGCGAGCACAGCACCAACCCCGAAGTCAACCGGTCCAGCCGGTGCAGCGGCACGATGGAGTCCTCATTAAAGTCCACACGCAAGCGTGTCTGGAGCGTCTCGCGGACGATGCGACCATTCGACGTCGTGGGTAAGAAGTGCGGCTTATCGACGACTATCAGATCCCCGTCCTCATATACCACCCGGTAGTCAAAAGGAATGGGTTCTTCGGAAGGTACCGACGGGTGATACCACGCCAGCGTAGGGCCAGGCAACACCGTGCCGGGCTCCAAGCGAGTGCCAGGAGAAAACGCGGAATCGCCCGCCTCACCTGCCCAATAGGTAGGTGTGGCGGGCACAGTGCCGGTGAGCATCACCTTGCGCGGGCTAATCCCCTCCCGCGCCGGCGGGCGAAAAGCCACTTACTCAGCCAAGCGCGCGACGGCCGCTGCAATGCGCTCGTCCGTACCGTTGAGGCCAATGCGCACGAACTGCTCGCCCGCTGGGCCATAGAAATCACCCGGTGCAACGAGGATGCCGCGCTCGGCCAGCCAGTCGACGGTCTCGCGGCAGTTCTCACCGCGCGTTGCCCACAGGTAGAGCCCAGCCTCGGAGTGCTCGATCCTAAAACCAGCTCCGGTCAGCGCCCGCATGAGATCCACACGGCGCGCGGCGTAGCGTTGGCGCTGGAGGGCTTCGGAGGGGTCGTCGTCAAGCGCGGCAACCATCGCCGCCTGGATGGGGCCCGGAACAATGAGCCCCGCGTGCTTACGCAGCTCCAGCAGCTCGGCGATGAGCTTGGCATCGCCCGCAAAGAAACCGGCGCGATAGGAGGCCATGTTCGCGCTCTTGGACAGCGAATGCATGGCGATAAGCCCGGTATTGTCGCCATCGGTCACGCGCGGGTCCAAGATGGACACCGGCGGGTTCTCATCATCCCAGCCCAAGCCCATGTAGCACTCGTCCGAGGCCACGATGGCATTGTTCACGCGCGCCCAAGCGACGATCTCGCGCAGCTTCTCGACGCCCAGCACCCTGCCTGTCGGATTCGACGGCGAGTTGATGAACACGAGCGACGCATCCTGGAAATCCTCGTCGGCGCGCAGGGGCTTAGCACCGGCCAAGAGGGCGCCGACTTCATAGGTGGGGTAAGCCACCGTCGGGAAAGCCACGGTCTCACCGCGCATGCCCAGCAAAGTGGGCAGCCAGGCGATAGCCTCCTTGGTGCCGATGACCGGCAGCACCGCGTCCACGTTCATGGTGTAGCGGCGCTCAAGTGCCTTCGCGATGGCCTCGCGCAGCTCCGGAGTGCCCTGAGTCTGCGGATAGCCGGGAGCCTCGGCCGCTGCTGACAGCGCTAACTGCACGCCAGGGGCAACTGGATCAACGGGATTACCCACCGATAGATCAACGATCCCGTCCGGATGCGCCTGGGCTTTCTTCTTGGCACCGGCGAGCGAGTTCCACGGAAAATCCGGAAGCGTGCGTCCAAGCGGCGTGCGGCTCATGCTCTACTCCTGGTTCTGGGGTGGGAGCTTAGCGATCATCGGGACGTCAAAGTCCTGCGGTCCAAGTGCTGCTGCGCCACCCGGAGAGCCGAGATCATCAAAGAAGGCAGCGTTGGCGTCGTTGTAGTCCAACCACTCATCCGGGACGTCATCCTCGTAGAAGATGGCCTCCACCGGGCAAGCCGGCTCGCAGGCGCCGCAGTCCACGCACTCGTCTGGGTGGATGTAGAGCATGCGCTTGCCCTCGTAGATGCAGTCGACCGGGCACTCTTCAACGCAGCCGCGGTCCATCACGTCGACGCAGGGCTGCGCGATGGTGTAAGTCATAAGGTGTTTAAACTCCTGTGTGTCACGGGTTTTCTACGAATAACAGTATGCTACTCCGAGGCGAAAAAAGGCCAAACGCTGCCCGCGATTCCCGCAGCGAACAGCAGCAGGCTGAGAATATTATTGGCCAGCAGGCTGCCATCCCCGATGGCGGCTCCCAGCATGAACGCGAGAAAACCGCCCACCCAGGCCAGTCCTGGCACGCCTGCGATGTAGGGATTCTCACTCCACAGACGCGCTGTGCGGGTCAACACCCCGTTGAACCAGAAGGCGATGAGGATGGTGATGGGAAAGGCCATCCCGGACTCGCCAGGCCACGGCAGACGCGCGGTGAGATACACCACCTCGAGGGTCAGCGAGCAGAGCGCTCCCAAGACCAGCCACACCAGGCCACCTATTTGCTCACCCCGGGAGAAATCAGTGCGAATGGCGCGCTCGCTCACTTCTCCCCCAGCAATGAATCCTGCGGCTCTCCCTGGCCAAGCTGGTAGAACTCCTGGCGCAGCAGCGGCATCGTGAGCAGATTGGACAAGGCATAGGCTGCGGGGACTTGGGCGGGATCCTTAAGCCCCGCCTGGGCGGCGTGGGGGTTGACGGTGGTGAGGGAGCCGTCGGCAAGCCAGATCTGCGTGGCGTGGGCCAGCATCGCGGCGCGCTTGGCAGCAAGTGCTGCGTCGCTGAGTTCGTAGGTCACGTCGCAGCCAGCGTTGGTGAAGTTGTCCAGGTACGCCTTGTCCGGCAAGTTCCAGCCTTCGGGCGGCGTAAGGGCCTCGAGGCCGCGATAGTGCGCGGCACGCTCAAAGACCGCCCACCAAATGCGCTGCTCTGGTGCGGCGGCCGTGTGCACGGCCTTGTGAACGGCGATGTGGTCTGGGTGACCGTAGCCGCCGTCCGGACCATAGGTCAGCACCGCGTGCGGACGCAGCTGTTCAAGGTGGCCGCGCAATAGCTCTGCGGCTTCCTCCACACGGTTGACCAGGGCCCGCGGGTGCTCATGGGCGGGGGAACCTTCCATCCCGGAATCGCGAAAATGCCCGAAGCCGCCCAGCTGGATTCCTTCAACGCCCAAGGCATCGAGCGCGTGCTTGAGCTCCCAAGCGCGAAACCCGCCCAGCTGATCTGTTTCCGCGAGGCCTTGGTAGGGCTCACCGATGATTTCGCCCTCCTCCCCCAGCGTCGCGGTAATCACGGTGACCTCCGCACCGCGCGCGGACAAGTCCGCCAACGTGCCGCCTGTAAAGAGCACCTCATCATCCGGGTGCGCGTGAACGGCCACGACACGGTAGCCGGTAAGATCCTTATTCATCGTCTTTCCTCCACTGCGGTGCACTAATCAGACCGGAGTCCCAGTCCTTGATGCTTTGTCCGGGGCCAACAATACCCTTGCCCAAAGCGTGGATTCGCACCTCATTAAGCAACGGGACGAAGAGAACTTCTTCTTTGTTGAGGTGCTCCACCTGCTCTTGAGCCGCTGCGGAATCGAGCTTTCCCGACAAAATATCGGTAGCAGTCTTCGCGGACTCTTCAGGGCAGAACCCCGACTGCGTTGCCGCAGGCCGCGTGGGCGTTGCGCACACGAAGTAGTTAGCCAAACTCAGCGCATCGCTGCCGTTTTCGTCCCACGCCACCACGGCGTCAACTTTGCCAGCCGGGAGCAAGTCAGAAGTAATGGTGGTCGGGCGTTCGGTGACGAGCTCCGCGTCGATGGCCTTGGCTTGCAACACGTCCACGATGGTGGTGGCGGCGGCCAATGCAGTGGGGTTTAGGGGATCCGCGGCGATGCGCACGGGTTTGCGGCCCGCACGCTCACGCAGCGGGGCAAGTTCTGCGTTGCTATCGAAGGGATTCTCCCCCGGTTCGAGCTCCGAAGCGCGGCCGGTGGCAAGCCGGGCCAGCTGGTCGGTGTTGAGCAGCGAAGCCAAGGCGCGGCGTTGCGGCTGTTCCTCGAGTGCGCCCTCGGCGGCCGACATCTCCAGGCGGAGCTGACGCTGCCGGGTCACCACACCGGTATTGACGTTGCTGAGCAGGCTCAAATTCTCCAGGGTGGTCTGCTGCGGGGTGAAGTCAGCAAACCCAATCTGGTGCGAGCGCAGCATGTTCACCGCCTGTGCGGTATCGCGCACAGCGCGCAATTGGATCACGTCGATATGTGCGGGATCCTCTCCCCAGAACCGGTCATTGCGGTTAAGCGTGATAATCCCTCGCCCGCGGTCCATCCCTTCGACGAGGTAGCGTCCAGCAGAGGCTGGGATACCCTCAGCTAAGGCCGAGGTGAAGTCCTTGTCCTCCAGCACATGGGAGGGCAATAGGTGGGCAAAGAGCTTGTGCCAGTCCTCCACGCGGTGGTCGAAGTCCACGGTGACCACTCGCCCATTACCGGAAGTCCGCACGGCCGAAATTGCCCGGTAACCGGACACGTTTTTAGCACCCGGAATGCGCGTGATCTGCGACCACAAATAATTGAAGTCAGAGCCACTGATCGGCGTCCCATCGGACCATTGCGCTGGCGCGGCGATGGTGTAGCGCACTCGCATGGCAATGCTGCCCGGAGCGTCGATTTCCTCGGCGGATTCGAGGACATCCGTGTCCATCTGGTCCCCGTGGAAGGCCGAGGGCAGCACTAGCTCCGCGATTTGGTTGACCAGTTCCGAATTATTCGCCACGAGGTGCGGGTTAAGCCCGCCGCGCAGCGGGTCCACCCCAATGGCCACGGTGCTGCGCTTCGGCAGTGCGTCTTCCTCGGGTGCTTTCTCCGGCGGCGGACTGGTGGTGCTTGAGTTCGTGGGCGTGGCGCTGCGATCTTCCTCGTCCACAACCGGCGGCGGCCCGGGGTTGGCTTGGCATGCAGTCAGCACGGCGGCTGCGAGAATGACTCCGAGCCGGGGCAGGAAACGGTCCACTCCACACAACCTTTACGTCCGGAAAACTCTTCCGCGCTATTTTAATACCCCGGGGCAGGTGGTCCTAGCGGTGGGGCGCCGCTTGGCGACGCCCACAGCGGCCTACTTGTTGAGCTGCTTAGCGCGTGCGGCCGCGCGCTTGCGGTCGGTGGCAGACAGTTCAACCTTGCGCACGCGCAGGACCTTCGGGCCCACCTCGACGCACTCGTCGGTGCCACAGAACTCCAGAGCCTCGTCGAGGGACAGGGTCTTGGCCTTAGCCAGCGTGACGGTGGCGTCGGCGGTGGCGGAGCGCATGTTGGTCAGCTTCTTTTCCTTGGTGATGTTGATGTCCATATCCTCATCACGGTTGTTGGCACCGACGACCATGCCCTCATAGGCCTCCATGCCCGGCTCCACGAAGAAGTCACCGCGGTCTGCCAGCTGCTGCAGAGCATAAGCGGTGATCTGGCCGGAACGGTCGGCCACGAGCGAGCCGGTCGGGCGAGCCTTGATGTCTCCGGCCCACACGTCGAGACCATCGGAGATGGAGTTGGCGATACCGGAACCGCGGGTCTCCGTCAGGAACTGGGTACGGAAGCCGATCAGGCCGCGCGCTGGGACGCGGAAGACCATGCGGACCCAGTCGCCCTCGCGGACGTCCATGGACTGCATCTGGCCCTTGCGGGAGGCCAGCAGCTGGGTGATAGCACCCTGGAATTCCGATGGGGAGTCGATGGTGAGCATCTCGTAGGGCTCCATGGTCTTTCCATCGATGACCTGGGTCACCACCTGTGGCTTGCCGACGGTCAGCTCGAAGCCCTCGCGGCGCATATTCTCGATGAGCACGGACAGTGCCATCTCGCCACGGCCCTGAACCTCCCAAGCATCGGGACGCTCAGTCGGCAGCACCTTGATGGAGACGTTACCGATGAGCTCCTGGTCCAAGCGGGCCTTGACCATGCGGGCGGTGAGCTTGTCGCCGCCGCCCTGGCCTGCCATCGGGGAGGTGTTCACGCCGATGGTCATGGAGATAGCCGGCTCGTCGACCTTAATGCGCGGCAGCGGCTTCGGGTCCTCGACGTCGGCGATGGTGTCACCGATCATGATGTCGGAGATACCGGAGATAGCCACGATGTCGCCGGCGATGGCCTCGGTGTCCGGCTGGCGCTCGAAGCCGACGGTGCGCAGCAGCTCGGCCACCTTGACCTGCTTGACGTGCATCTCGCCCTCGTCGTCGTAGTGCATCCAGGCCACCTGCTGGCCCTTCTTGATGGTGCCGGAGTAGATGCGCAGCAGTGCGATACGACCCAGGAAGTCGTCGGAGTCCAGGTTGGTCACGTGGGCCTGCAGCGGGGCGTCGACCTTGGCGGAGGGCTCAGGGAGGACCTCGTAGATAACGTCGAAAAGCGCCTGCAGGTCGTCGGCGTTAGGAACGTTGCCGTCACCCGGGTTTTCGGTCGAGGCCTTGCCCTCGCGGCCGGAAGCGTAGAGAACCGGCAGGTCCAAGAGTTCCTCGGCGGCAGCGGCTGCTTCCTCATCTTCGAGGCCGGCAGCGATTTCCAGCAGAAGATCCTGCGCTTCGGTGACGACCTCGTCGATACGGGCGTCGGGGCGGTCGGTCTTATTCACGCAGATGATGACCGGCAGCTTGGCTTCCAGTGCCTTGGTGAGCACGAAGCGAGTCTGCGGGAGGGGGCCTTCGGAGGCGTCGACAAGCAGCACGACGCCGTCCACCATGGAGATGCCGCGCTCGACCTCGCCGCCGAAGTCGGCGTGGCCCGGGGTGTCGATGACGTTGATGATGAGGTCCCCGCCGTCCTTGCCCAGGCCCTTGCGGTGAATGGCGGTGTTCTTCGCCAGAATGGTGATGCCGCGCTCGCGCTCCTGATCATTGGAGTCCATGACGCGGTCCGAGTGTTCGCCATGGTCGCCGAAAGCGCCGGACTGCTCCAGCATTCCGTTGACGAGGGTGGTTTTACCGTGGTCAACGTGTGCGACGATGGCTACGTTACGGAACTCAGTATTACTCACGTGTGGGGTGCTCCTTTAAAGCATGATGCGTTAGCGGTATGAACGGCCCTTAAATATACTCTCTAGCTCTTTCATGTGCAGCATCGTGCGCATCGCGCGCTTTAGCGCGCGATGTAACGAAACGATATCAACAGCCGACATACCGCACAGTAGGTCTCTATTTAGAGTTGACTACGCCAAAAAAGTGAATATTGTGGCAGCAGATACTATTGTGACGCATGTGATTTAGTTTCCTGCCGCCACGTTCCCATACCCAAACACAAGGATTTTCCATGGCCCTTTCCGAACAGCGCTCTTCCCGCTCCGCCCGCCGTGGCGTCGCTGGACTAACTGCTGCCGTGATGATGGGCTTCCTCAGCATCACGCCAGCACATGCCGGCGCCCCCGATCTCTCCTCGCTGGTGAACATTCCACAGAGCAGTAACCCGCTGGACAGCCTCGGCCGCCCCACCCCGGAGACGCAGGAGCGTGTCCGCGCTTTCGCGGCACAGCCATGGATCCCACAGGAGGCCCGCAGCGCCATCCTCACCGCCCTTAACTTCTCCGCCGGTGACGGCGGCGAAGGCGGTGTGGCCATGCCGGAGGGAAACAACCCCGGCTTCCGCCAGTTCTACTGGCCTACGGTCTCCGCGCAGTGCATCGGCGGGCAGGGCGATTCGGTGGGCTCCGCCATCGCCGTGCCTGGCCCGACCGATATGCCGGCCCCAGGCGCAGGCGAAGGAGAAACCATCTTCCTCTTCACCGCGCTGGGCACCCCCACCGCCGCTGAGCAGCAGGGTGCCATGAGCGTCCAGTGGTTCAACCTGGATACCTTCCAGTTCGGCACCACTCCCCTGTTCAACAACGGCATCAACGCCGATGGGCCGACCACGGTCTCGGGCCGCGCAGCAACGGGCAAGGGCACCGTCGTGGCGGTCCTCTCCGGCGCGGTCAACACTGCTGAATCCTCGTGTTCTTTCCCACCTACCGCGGCTTACCTCGAGGTGAACTAATGAGCACTGACCTGCACCCAGTCAAGCAAGAAACCTTTAACACCACCGACAACATCAATGTCGACCCGAAAGGTTTTCAGCGGGAGGTAGACACCTACCGGGTCACCGACTTTGGCCTTTACATGGCCCGCGGCGCCAACCACCCGCGCTTCGGCTACCTTGAATCCTGGTTGCTGCCGGAGCTGGGCCTGCGCGCCAATATCTTCCACTTCCGCGAGGGCGTGGATGTCCACCAAGATTTCTACATTGACGTCGCTGATATCGACGTCGACGGTGATGTGTGGACTACCCGCGATCTTTATGTCGACTTGGTCTCCACCTCCGGCGAGCCGGTTGATGTGCTCGACATCGACGAGCTAGCCGCCGCCACCTCCAACGGCCTCATCAGCGCCGAGGAGGCCGAGCGCGCCATGGAGCGCACGCTTACCGCCGTCGAGGGCATCACGCGCTACGGCGATGACGCCATGAGCTGGCTGCGCACGCTGGGCATGGAACTTACCTGGGCAGAAAATGTGGAGCTCGTTCCTGCCGAGTAACCTAGGGTAAACACTTACCCCTACACCACAAGGAAGTGAGCCATGGCCGGTGGCCTTTTTGCCCTGCTTGATGACGTCGCCCTGATCGCCCGCTCCGCTGCCTCCAGCGTCGACGACGTAGCAGCATTGGCCGGAAAGACCTCGGTGAAAGCAGCGGGAGTCGTCGTCGATGACGCCGCTGTCACGCCCCAATACGTCCAAGGCGTCAAACCGCAGCGTGAGCTACCGATGATTTGGCGGATTACCAAGGGCTCGCTCATCAACAAGCTCGTCATCATCCTGCCTATTGCCCTGATCCTGTCCTGGATCGCTCCTTGGGCGCTCACCCCTATCCTCATGTGCGGCGGCACCTACCTGTGCTTCGAGGGCGCGGAAAAGATCTTCCATGCCGTCCTCCACCGCGGCGAAGAGGAGCAGCAGACCGTTGAAGAAAAGGGCACCGACGCGGAGGATTCCCTGGTCAAATCCGCGATCACCACGGACCTCATCCTCTCCGCCGAGATCATGGTGATTTCCCTCAACGAGGTCATGGACCAGCCCTTCTGGCTGCGCCTAGGCGCCTTGGTTGCCGTCGGAATTCTCCTGACTTTGGGCGTCTATGGCGCCGTCGGGCTCTTGGTCAAAATGGACGATATCGGCCTCGCCCTGCTCAAGCGCCACGATGGCGATTCGGCCGTGGGTACCGCCCTGGTCAAGGGCATGCCCATCGTGCTCAACATCATCGGCATCATCGGCACCGCCGCCATGTTGTGGGTCGGCGGCCACATCGTGGTCAAGGGCTTGAGCGAGTTCGGCGCCGAGCAGCCTTATGGCTTCATCCACCACGTGACCGAGAGCATCAGCAATGGCGCGCTCGCCTGGTTGGCGGACACCGGCTTGTCCATGGTGTGCGGCTTTATTCTGGGCGCCGTTATCGTCACCATCATCATGGCGGTCAAGGCCACCGCGGAGCGCGTTAAATAAACATCGCGAGGGACACTGCCATGACCGCCATACCAGCGATGAGGCCGTAGATGGCGCAGTGGTGTTCGCCGGTCTCTTCCGCCGTGGGCAAAAGCTCATCCAGGGAGATGAACACCATGATTCCTGCGATGACGGCAAAGCTTATGCCAAACGTCATCGGGCCAATGAACGGCATGAGCAGAGCGAATCCAATAATGGCGCCGACAGGCTCAGCGAGCCCAGAAATCGTGGCCCACCAAAATGCCTTCGTGCGCGAGCCCATGGCGCTGCGCAAGGGAACCGCAACCGCAATGCCTTCCGGAATGTTGTGGATGGCGATGGCCACAGCAACGGGGATCGCAATCTCGGGGGCTTCGAGGCCCGAGAGAAATGTGGCAAATCCCTCGGGGAAGTTGTGGATGGCCAGCGCGAAGGCGGTGAACATGCCGGTCTTCATCAGCCTCTTGCGGCGTGCTTCTTCCTCTGTCGTGGCCGGCTCGTGCGGGTTAATCTCCTCGGGAACGAGGCGGTCGATAATGGCGATGACCGCAATGCCGGCGAAGAACGCCGCCATCATCGTCCACGTGGCAGTGGCCTCTCCCCCAAGGGTGCTTTCCAGCTTCTCTAGGGCCTGCGGCAGGATCTCCATAAAGGAGACGTAGAGCATTACGCCCGCAGACAACCCCAGGGCTGCGGCCATAAACTTCGGCCCGGGCTCGCGCTTGCCGACGGCCAGGGCGGCACCGATGGACGTCGACAAGCCAGACAACAGCACGAGGCTGAAAGCAAAGGCGATGGTGGCTAGATCCATAGTGGGAAACTATAGCCTGTCTGTGCTGTCCTCTGGCGGTAGCGCAAGTGACTCGCCGTCCTTGACTGTCGGGTCGTCGTCGGTGTACTCGCCGGTTTCGTAGTCATAGCCTACCGCGTGTCCTTCTTCATCCGTGCGCGCGTACCACTCGGTGACTTCCGCCGCGGTGGAATCAAAGTCTGCACCAGTGGCGTAGGCGGAATCATCCGTTGTGGGCTCAATGGCCAACGCAAAGTTGTCGCCGTGTTCCCGCACGCCGTGGATGATGGCATTGGACACTGCTTGTTCTTCATAGAACGTACGGATCGCGGCGGGGTCGTGACGCAACTCCCGAATCAACGCGATGCACATGAGCACAATGATGACCGCGAAAGGCAATGCAGTCACGGTGATGAGGTTCTGGAGGCCTTGCAGCGCATTACGGCCGCCCGCGAGAAGAATCACTACGGCGATTCCCGCCATACACATGACCCAGAAGATGGTGACCCCGGGCTTCGGCTTAGGGTTGCCGCGTTGCGTGAGCTGTGAATTCACGATGGACGCGGAATCCGCCGTGGTGATGAAGAAGACGATGAGCATGACGAGCACGAGCGGCGCCATGATCTGCGACCCCGGCAGGTGATCCAGAACGGTGAAGAAGATATCTTCTGCAGGCGGCATGGAATCAATCGTCCCATCGGGAGCAATATCTCCGTCGCGACGCTGCAGCCAGATTGTCGTTCCGCCCAGGATGGTGAAAGCACACACGATGATGGCGGAAGGAATAAGCAAGACGCCCACAATGTACTGGCGGATGGTACGCCCGCGCGAGATCTTGGCCACGAACACGCCAACGAAGGGCGCCCAGGACACCCACCAGGCCCAGTAGAACGTGGTCCACGAGGACAGGAACGACACCATCTCTTCGCCTTGTCCCATGTTGGCGGAGAGCATGCTCGGCATCTCATCGAGGTACTCAATGATGACGGCGGGCAGCATGTTGGCCAGGAAGGCGGTGGGCCCCACGACAAAGAAGAAGACCGCGAGCCCGAGCGCCAAGACAAGGTTGATGTTGGATAGCCAGCGGATTCCTTTCGATACACCCGAGACCGCGGAGAAGATCGTGCCGATGGACAGCACTATGATGATGACCAGCGCCGCCGTGTTGCCCGTGGTTGACCAGCCGCTGACGATTTCCACGCCGCGACCGATCTGCAAAGCTCCAATACCGAGCGTTGCCGCGGTGCCAAAAAGTGTGGCGATGATTGCTAGCCCGTCGATGATGCGCGCGGGCATGGAGTCCGTCTCGCGGTTGCCAAAAAGCGGCATGAGGATAGAACTCATCAACGGCACTCGCCCGCGGCGGTAGGACACGTAGGCCACACACAGTCCGACGATGGCATAGATTGCCCACGCATTGATTCCCCAGTGCATCGCTGCTTGAGCCATCGCACCCATGACGGCTTCATCGCTGGCGGCCTCATAAGCGCCGGGCCGGGGTGACAGGTAGTAGCTCAGCGGCTCAAAGGGGCCGAAGAAGATAATTCCGATGCCGATGCCGGCTCCAAAGAGCATCGCTGCCCAGCTCACAGTAGAGAACTCCGGCTTCTCTCCATCCACGCCCAAGGGAATTTTTCCGTATTTGGAAAAAGCGAGGATGAGGAGCAAGAACATAAGGAATGTTGCCAGCGTGGTAAAGATCCATCCCAGGTTGCGCATGACCCAATCCAAGGCCGCGGAGGAGGCAGTGAAAACCTGCTCGGGCGCGATGACACCCCAGGCAACGAATGCCACAATGAGTCCGCCCACGACGATCAAAATGGGTTTGTCCACCCCATACTTCACCTTTTGGTCTTCGATGGACACGCCCGGAACCAAGGCCGGATGGATGTTGTGCGGATAGATAATATCTTTAAGAATCCGCTTAGCCTCGCGCGTACGCTTCTTGCTCTGATCGGTATTGTTCACCGAACTACGAGAATCAGCCGTGATGGGTCTTCACTCCTTATTCGATATGTTGTTGTTTAAGTCTTCTATCGACCGTATCGGAGATCCGGCTCCTGCGTAAGCTTGAGACAAGTCCGTCGATTCCCATCTGACCCACGAGGTGACTGCCACAACTATGGCGCTGTATCCGCTAGCTCCTTCTTATTTTGGTGTCGAGCACGTCGCGGTTCTTGAGCACGTGAACTTCTCCACCGCGTTGAGCATCCCTGGGTTGGCGCAGGAGCCTGCGCTCGTCGACGTTTCCTTGCTCCCCGACCCCACCACCGGGGGCTGGCGCGTACATTCAGATTTCGGATTCTTGGGTTCACTCGATGGTGCGGAGTCCGCAGAGTATCCCGCCCTAAATCGACTGCGCACGGCGGCGATGAACCCGGCGACGCATGCCACCGTCGACATTGTCGACGGCGAGGTGGAGATCGCCCTCGCTTTGGGGCTCGACCCGTGGATGGTTCCCGCCAACAACCAGCCTGCGGGTACCGCGCTGCTCAGTGGCGGGCAGGGCGCTCTTGTTCGCGTCGCGGAAGGCGAGCTCACCGCATATCAGCTCCGCACGATGGGTACGGAACAGTTCTTCGTGACGCTCGTGCTTCTCGACGACACCGTCCTCGCCACCCACGACAACCTCGTCCTCGGACCGTGCGCGGAGCTCTCCGATGCCCCAGCGTTGGCCGCCGCGTTCGCGGCCGCCACACAAACCAGTGCCTCCCTTGCCGCCCGTGCTTATGCTGGCGCGGGCCGCATCGCAGTGGACTTTCCAATAGACCCCGAAGCGCTCTTCGCCCCCGCAGTCCCGCCGTTGCCGATCGACCCGAACAAGCCTGCCATCCCGCCAGTGCTCAACCCCAATGCCGATTGGGAGTTCACTGCCCCGGCCGATCCCCTTACCTCACCGCTGCCGGCCGGTCCACGCGCCTTCACGTCCCCCAAAGACACCTTTTAACTGGCACCTTATGCGCTTAACCTAATACACTGAACTGGGGTTTCCCCGAAAACCGGCCCCAAATGGTGCCTTTACTTTGGTTCCTTTGCCCCTGCCGCGCGCACGAATCGCTTTCCGTCGACTAGGCGCGTCGCACCCGTAGCGTCGAGGTGCTCCAGCACCGGGATGGCAACCCGGCGCGTCGTTCCAAGTGCCTTGCGCGCCTCCGAGAGGGTGAAGGGCTGTTCCAACTGTGAGACCACGGCGAGTGCCTCGCGCGGAGCTGAAGGCAGAAGCACCACACCGTTAGCCAGCCGGAGCAGGCGCCCAGCGCGTTCGGCAGCGGCCAGCTCTTTCGGGCCCAAGCCCAGCTCTTTGAGGTCTTCCGCTTCCGGGGCAGCAAAGGGGTCCTCGCGCAGTCGCCGCTCGAGCTCCGCCACTCCCCTCTCCGCGGGGCCAAGGTCGACTGTCTGCCCGGGCATGCGCAGCACGCCATCAACTGTCTCGAGCTTGGCAGCTGCTACCGCCAGACCTAACAAGGCCGGCTCGGTTAGTCCCAGTGCATCCATGGCCGCTGCCTTCGTCAGCCCCGGAGAGAGCGGATTCGCCTTGGCGTGGGCTTCCACAGTCTGAATCAAAGACCTTTTCCACGCAGTGACCTGGCTGGCGGCGATCCACCAGTCGCGGAACTCAATGACTCCCGCTGGCTTCTCTGTCACCGAAAAGCCATCGCGCACAAGACCATGCAGCTCCGCGTAGCCACAGCGCTTGAGCCATTGGGCCGGGGTCGTTGCTTCTAAAGTTTCTAGCTCAACAGCGCGCTTCTTGGCATCGCCGCGCCTATTCAATTCAGCTGGGTGTACATCCACCACCTCAAAACCGGCCACGACGTGCCGCCCGCCCGGACTGCGCACCACAAACCTATCGAGCAAAGTAAGCGGTAGCGGGCTTTCCAGAGTCAACCGCGCGAACTCACCTCTTAAAGGCCGCAGCCGCGCGCCCACTCCCGCGGTGCCGATGTGCACCACGAGGTTCTGCGGAAGCTCGCTCATGTCAGTACCGAACGTTCGCCGTACATCCACGGTGTCGAGCACACGCCAGCACCCAGGGCTTAGTAGTACATCCCCACGATGTATCTGGTCCGCGGCCACCCCGCGCAGGTTAAGCGCCACGCGCGTGACGGGTGCAGCGCTGTCCATCGCCTTGTTCTCACTGTGCACCCCACGCACCGTGACGCTTTGTCCACTGAGCTCAAGGTCATCGCCTACCGAAACCGTCCCGGCCGCCAGCGTTCCCGTCACCACGGTTCCAGCGCCCTTCACGCTGAAGGCGCGATCCACCCACAACCGCACGCGCGCCTGCGGATCCGGCGCAGGCATAGCAGCAAGCACTCTATCCAGTTCGGTACGCAGCTTCTCCACGCCCTCGCCGCTCTTTGCGGAGACGTCGACGATGGGGGCGTCGGCAAGCGCTGTTCCAGCCAGTTCTGCCTTGACCTGCGCGGCGACCTCTACCCGGCGGGCAGTATCAGCCCTATCAGCACGAGTCAGCGCCACCACGCCGTGCTCGATTCCCAAAGCGCGCAGAGCATCGCGGTGGTCGGTGGACTGCGCCTGCCAGCCTTCATCGGCTGCCACCACAAAGAGAACCACCGATGCCGGCCCCACCCCAGCCAGCATGTTGCCCAAGAACTTCTCGTGCCCCGGCACATCGACGAATGCGACGTCCGCGCCCGAGCCCAGCCTCGTCCACACAAATCCTAAATCGATGGTCAATCCGCGCCGCTTTTCTTCCTCCCAGCGGTCCGGTTCCATCCCCGTCAGCGCCTTGACCAGGCTCGACTTGCCGTGATCCACGTGCCCCGCAGTGGCCACTACATACACCTAGATCACCGCCCGCAATGCCGCGATGAGCTCGGCATCCTGTGCCTCCGGCACACACCGCACATCCACCAGGCAGCGCCCCTGATTCACGCGCGCCACCACAGGAGGCTCACCCAACCGCAACGGCCGTGCCAACTCCTCTGGCAACGCCACGGCCCACCCCGGTAGCGGCACCTCGGGTGCCCCGCCACCGCCGACGCGTCCGGCGTGTTCGACGACCTCACCGCCAACTGCCGCTGCCACCTTCTCGGTGCGCTCGCGGTGGCGCTGCGGATCAATGTGGAGCGCGTCCTGCACGGCGTTGGAGGGCGTGGACAGAGAGGCCTCGAGCGCGTTGAGCCGCAGCTTATCGATGCGCACCGCCCGCGCCAACGGGTGCTTCTTGCACGCAGCAATCGCGTTCTTCGTGCCCACGAGCACCCCGGCCTGCGGGCCGCCGAGCAGCTTATCCCCTGAAAAGAGGACAACGTCGGCGCCATCGCGAAGAGCCTCGCTGGCGGAGGGTTCTGCCGGCAGCGCGTCATCTGGTCTAAGCAACCCCGAACCGATATCCACGATGAGCGGCAAGTCGGTGAGCGCACGAAGCTCAGCAACCGATACCGAAGAAGTGAACCCACTGATCAGGAAGTTGGAGGGATGCACCTTCAAGATGGCTCCCGTGTCCTCCCCCATCGCCCGCTCATAGTCCGCCAGGTGAGTGCGGTTCGTAGCGCCGACCTCGCGCAAGCGGGTGGCCGTGGACTCGATGAGCTCGGGCAAGCGGAATCCCGCGCCAATCTCGATGAGCTCACCGCGGGAGATGATGACTTCCTTGCCAGGGGCCAAGGCCGCCGTAGCCAACAGCAGCGCGGAGGCACCGTTGTTCACTATCAGCGCATCCTCCGCGCCGGGGCATGCAGCCAATACCGCATCAACGGCCGCGCGGCCCCTATCTCGTGAGCGCAGGCCGCTGTCCAGATCCATCTCAACGTCCGTATACGATGCCGCGGACACTAGCGCATCTACCGCTGCCGGCGGTAAAGGAGCCCTGCCCAAGTTCGTGTGGATGATGACGCCAGTGGCGTTGATGACGTGGCGCAAGGAATATGGCTGCACAGCATCGAGCCTGGTGGCCAGCTCCTCCTCAATCTGGGAGGGGGCGAGGGAGCCGGAGCGGGCGTCGGCAAGCACGGCGTCGATGATCGCGCGCACCGAGTGCGGTGCCAGGCGGTGGTGGGCATCCTGCACCGCCGGGTACTGGAGGATCTCATCCATCTTCGGGATAAAGCGGCGGGGGTCAGTCATCAAAGTTCCTCCTAGCTGCGCACATGGCGGAGACGGACAGGAATCGAACCTGCCAGACCGAGATGCTCGGCCTCACCGGTTTTGAAGACCGGGGCGCCCACCAGGACACGTACGCCTCCGTCTGCTCACCTTACACGGGGCTAAAGTAGGACTTATGACTGACATTAAACTTACGTCCTTTGCCGCCGGTGGCGGTTGCGCCTGCAAGATTCCCCCGGGAGAACTCGAGTCTGCTGTGGAGGGCCTCGTGGGCAGCGCAGACCCCAACGTGCTGGTCGGGCTTGACGACGGCGACGATGCCTCCGCCGTGCGCATCCCCAACGGCCTGGCGGTCATCTCTACCGCGGATTTCTTCACGCCGATGCTCAATGACCCTTATGACTGGGGCCGCGTGGCTGCTGCCAATGCGCTTTCCGACGTCTACGCCATGGGCGGCACCCCCATTACCGCCATCAACCTGGTTGGCTGGCCGCGCGAGGTGCTTGGTCTCGACATTTTACGCGAGGTTCTGCGCGGCGGCATGGACGTGGCATCTCAGGCCGGCATCTCCATTACCGGCGGCCACTCCATCACCGCACCGGAACCCACCTATGGTTTGGCAGCCACGGGTATCGTCCACCCGGATAAAATCCTGCGCAACGACGCCGCCGAAGCTGGACTTCCCATCACGCTGACCAAGCCGATTGGCGTGGGCATCCTCAATAACAAGCACAAAACCACCGGTGAGGTCTCCCAGGCCGCGGTGGATTCCATGACCGCGCTTAATCGGGATGCCTCTGCGGCAGCCGTGGCGGCCGGGGTGCGCGCGGCAACCGATGTCACCGGCTTTGGTCTTCTGGGCCATCTCTACAAGATGTGCCGCGCCTCCGGTATAGGCGCAGAGCTGGACTTCTCAGCTGTTCCTGCCATTGAAGGTGCCAAGGATGCCTTGGCGGATGGCTTCATCCCGGGTGGTTCGCGCCGCAATCTGGATTGGGTGCGCCCCCACCTCGACACAGATTTGAGCGAGGAAGACTTGATTTTCCTCGCCGACGCCCAAACATCCGGTGGACTCCTCGTCATCGGCGAGGTTCCCGGCTACCCAGTCATTGGCCGGACTGTGCCGGGCGATGCACGGATTTCTATCCGCTAGTCACCGTCGAATGGCTGAGGCCCTCTGCCCTGCGGCGGGCTTCAGCGCGCCGCTTTTGGGGGCCAATGCTTGTCGACGGATCCTTCACCGCCTCCAGCCCAGCGTTGAGCACGCCAAAGCGCGTGCACGCGGATCCCGCCATGAGCGCCACGCCGGATACCACCGACACGGCGCGGGACTTGGTTGCTGCCGCCACGGCAGCCCCCACTCCGCCGGAGGCGATGAGCCACTCAGAAGCCTTCATGAGTTTTCCGGGGATGCCCGAATGGAGGGGCCGCTTAGGCTCAGGCTCCATATGGTCTTCCATGATGCGGGTCGCGGCTAGGTCACTAACAGCGGCCGTGATGCCCAGCGCGCGGGCAGGCCCCGCGCTGCTAACCGGGGTAAAGGCCATGGCGGCACCCGCCGCGGCTGCCGACGCCGAGGAAACAAAGACATAGGGCAAGTGCTTCTTCGCATCGTTCCACGTCGGGTTAGAGGTATTAGCCAGCAGCACCGCCGTATAGCCCGCTAGCGGCCCTCCAAGAACACCGGCAACAGCACCTGCTGGGCCAGCCGCCTTGTCGAGAAGCCGACGAACCGGCTTTGGCAGCACACCGCCGACCAATGCATCGGCTTCGACGATTGCAGGAAGCGACGCAGCGGAGGCAAAGCTGCCGAGAATCCACGAACCGATGGACATCGGCGACGTCACCTTGAACACGCGGAACATGTTGAGCAACCGCTCCGGGCGCCCCAAGTCAAGGATGAGAAAGACGGATCCCACCGAAGCTGCGGAGAATGCCGTCAACCGAGTGGAGCGGCGCAACTCCGCATTCCCCGTTGCCTGCGCACCGGCAGCGAGCAATGCCGAGCCGCCCGACAGGCCACCTAAGAACAGGTATCCGCCAATGGGCCACTCCCACGGCGGGGCCTTGACCACGGGCTTGCCGTAATAGGAGGAGAACTCAAAGTCCTCCGCCATGCGTTCTTCTTTAGAACCATCCTGTGCGCCGGCGCCGACGCGGCCACGCCGACGCTTCTTTCCGCCGCCACGACGCCGACGCGGCTCCTGTGGGGGACGGTACTCATCAAACTCGCTCATTTCCGGCCTCCCATCATGAATGCTCCTGCCACAGCCAGCGCCATGCCGCCGATGGCTTTCACGGCCGTCTTGTACATCTGCGGCAAATCCGCCGTGGGCACGCGCGGATCCGGCGGTAGCCCGTAAACCTCTGGGGAATCCAGCAACAAGAAGATTGATCCCGTTCCCCCAACACCATCTTGCGAGTTTGCTCCGTAGAGGCGGGCTTCGGTCAGGCCTTGCTCGTGGAGGACGCGCACGCGCTCCCGCGCTGCGGCAAGCATCTCCTCGTAGGGGCCGAATTGGATGGAGTCCGTCGGGCAGGTCTTGGCGCAGGCAGGCTGCTCACCAATTTTCAGGCGGTCATAGCACATGGTGCACTTCTGGGCCACGCCCAGATTCTTAATGGGCATGGCCTGTCCCGGTGTATGGTCGGGGCCCTGCGGCTTGAGTTGCTTCAGCTTTGCCAACACATTTACGCCCGCGTGGTCCGGAACCTGGTAGTCCACGGTGGCCGTTTTATCCGCCTTCAGCGTCACGCCGCCGTCATCGCGGCGCTCAATCACGCCGAACGGACAACCGGCCACGCATGTCCCGCACCCATTGCACACATCATCCTGGACCACGACGGTGCCGAATTCGGAACGGAACAGCGCGCCTGTCGGGCACACGTCCAAGCATCCAGCGTTGGTGCAATGCTTGCACACGTCGGAGGACATCAACCACCGGAAATCATCGGTATCCGGGGTCACGCTTGGGGTGGAGGCTTTGGGCATGCCTAGCGAAACAAGCTTCCGGCCCTCCTCGCGAGCCTGTTGAATACGCTCGTTGCTTTGCTCAATGAAGGCCACGTGGCGCCAAGTATTGGCGCCCAGCGAACCAGTGTTGTCATAAGAGTCACCGGTGACCGCGTACCCCTCAACCGGGTTGCGGTTCCACTCCTTACACGCCACCTCACAGGCCTTGCAGCCAATGCAAATCGAGGTATCCGTAAAGAAAGCCATGCGCTGATAGGACTCATAGCCGTGCTTATCAGCCTTTTCGGTCAAAAGATTAGCCATTGGTCCTCCTTAGCTTTCTTTGCCTTCATAGTCGGCGACGTTTCCAGCAGTCGCATCATCACCCGTGTTGTCCTCGGTAGCTGCTTTCTCAGTGCTGAAGGCATCGTCAACATCCAGGATCCGGTTGCCGGAGTCCACGGTGAGGTGCGCTCGTTCTTGGTACTCACGCAAGAGCTGAAGACGTGCCTCGCCACGCGGGCGGCGGCCCGGCTGGATATCACACGCACCCACCTTGGAATTCTGGATGAATACGTTTGGTTCCAGGGTCAGGCCCAACAGGTCGTTGGCGCCATCGCCGGCTACCTCGGTGGTCTCCGATTCTCCGTAGTGATACGGCAGGCCGATCTGGTGGAAGTCCTCACCATTGATAGTAAGCATCTCCATGCGGTCCGTTACCAGAACCTGTGCCTCGATGACACCGCGTGGGGACACGATGGTGGCCCACTCACCGTTAACCAATCCACGCTTTGCAGCCAGCTCCTTGTCCACCTCGCAGAAGAGTCCCGGCTGCAGCTCCGCCAAATAAGGCAGGCGGCGTGACATCGCACCCGAGGTATACATCTCCGTCAGGCGATAGGTGGAGAAGACGAACGGGAAAACATCAGCACCGCGCTCCCCCGGCTCCGGGCGGGAGAGGTTGTCTTCGCGCTTAATTGTCAGACGCGTCGGCGACTGCTGCTGCTTGTACAGCGCATTGTGTACCGGTGACTCCTGCGGCTCGTAGTGAGTCGGCAGCGGGCCGTCAGACAATCCCTTCGGCGCGAACAGCCAGCCCAGGCCGTCGGCCTGCATGATAAACGGATCGTCACCATCGAGGGCATCGGGGCCAATGGCGTCGACAGGCGCCACGTAGTCCGGGCGCTTCGTCAACGGGAAGTCGGGCACGTCATCGCCAACCCACTTACCTTGCTCTTCATCCCACCAGATGTACTTCTTGCGCTCCGACCACGGAGTTCCATCCGGCTTTGCGGAAGCACGGTTGTACAGGATGCGGCGATTGGCCGGCCAGACCCAACCCCAGTCGAGAGCAACCTCGTTTTGCTCCGAACCCGGAACCTTCTTCGCAGCATGGTTGATGCCGTCCTTGTACACACCGGTGTAAATCCAGCAACCTCCGGAGGTGGAGCCATCGGTGCGCATTTCTGTGAAGGCAGGCAAGAGCTGCCCCTTCTTCGGGCCGTCGAGATAGTAACCGTTGATCTCCCGCAAAATCTCATCCGAGCTCGGATCGCCGTGCTCATCTTCGGTGTAATCCCAAGTTACGGACTTGATTGGCAGGTCGCGCGGATCAGTCGAATCCGCGAGGCGCTCCCTAATCTTCTTGCCCAGCTGGTAGAAGAACCACGCCTCGCTGCGCGCTTGCCCGGGTGGCGGAACCGCTTGGAAACGCCACTGGACCATGCGCTGGGTCTGGGTAAAGGTTCCGGACTTCTCCACGTGGGTAGCTGCCGGCATGAGGAAGACCTCAGTAGCAATGTCCTCAGTCTTCAGCTCGCCGTTCTTAATCTCCGGCGAATCCTTCCAGAAGCTTGCAGTCTCAATCTCTTGGAAGTCGCGAACAACCAGCCACTTCAGGGAAGCGAGACCGCGGCGCTGCATACCACCGTTGGACTGCGCCACCGCCGGGTTCTGGCCGAAGACAAAGTAGCCCTCTACCTCATGGCGCAGCATGGCCAGCAAGGTCTCATAGGTCGAGTGCGCACCAGAGAGACGCGGCATGAGGTTAAAGCCCCAGTCGTTCTCCTTAGTAGCGGCATCGCCCCAGTAGGACTTCATGAGCGAGACCGCGTAGTTCTCACCCAATTGCCAGAAGCCCTTCTGGTCCGCCGCGCGGAAAGAATCCAGGTAATCCGACCAGGTTTCCTGGTCCACATGCGGCATGGGCAGGTAGCCCGGAAGCGAGTTGAACAGGGTCGGGATATCCGTCGAACCCTGAATCGAAGCATGCCCGCGTAGCGCCATGATGCCGGAACCGGGGCGGCCCACGTTACCCATGAGCAACTGCAGGATTGCCGCGGTGCGGATGAACTGTGCACCCAGAGTGTGCTGGGTAAAGCCCAAAGCGTAGGCAAAGCACGTTGTGCGCTCCGGGTTAGAGTTCTGCGCAATGGAATCCGCCAAGTAGTAGAAGTCCTCCGGCGAAATGCCGCACGTCTCCTCCACCATCTCCGGGGTGTAGCGCGAGTAGTGGCGCTTGAGAATCTGGAAGACCGTGTTCGGATCCTCCAGCGTCATGTCCTTCTCCACGTTCCACGAGGAGCCCTCGGGCTTTTGTACGTATTGCCACGAATCCGTGACATACTTGCCCTTCTCTGCGTCGTACCCAGAGAACAAGCCCTCCAAATCCTCGGTGTCCTGGAAATCCGGCGAAATTATCGACGCCGCGTTGGTGTAATTCACCACATAATCGTGGAAATACAGGTCATTATCCAACACGTACTTGATAATCGCGCCGAGCAGTACCACGTCCGTGCCACCGCGAATGCCGATGTGGCGGTTCGCAAAGGCAGACGTACGCGTATAACGCGGATCAACGTGAATAATCCGCGCGCCGCGCTTCTTGGCTTCAACGACCCATTGGAAACCCACTGGGTGGCATTCAGCCATGTTAGAACCCTCAATGACAATGCAGTCCGCATTTGCCATATCCTGCAGCGGTTGGGTTGCGCCGCCGCGGCCAAACGAAGTTCCTAGACTAGGAACGGTGGCGGAGTGTCATATGCGCGCCTGGTTTTCCACCTGAATGGCGCCGGTGGCAGTAAACAGCTTCTTGATGAGGTAGTTCTCCTCATTATCCAGCGTCGCACCGCCCAATCCAGCGATACCCATCGTGCGGTTAAGGGGACGCCCCTGCTTATCGACGTCCTCCCAGTGCCTTGCGCGCGATTCCACGAAGCGGTCCGCGATCATGTTCATCGCGGTCTCTTCATCGAGCTCCTGCCATTCGGTGGCATAGGGTGCTCGGTACTTGATCGTGGTGATGCGAGTCGAGGAGTTAATGAGCTGCTCAGAGGCCGAGCCCTTAGGACACAGACGTCCGCGGGAAATTGGGGAGTCCGGATCGCCCTCGATTTGGATGACCTTGTCATCCTTGACATAGACGCGCTGGGAACAGCCCACCGCGCAATAGGGGCACACCGATTGCACCACGCGGTCCGCGTCTACGGTGCGTCCGCGCAGATCTTCGCTCTTAGCCGACTGCGTAGACACATCGCGACCGAAGGCATCCTTGTTCCGGATCTGGCGCACGACGGGCCAGTTCAGTGGACTAAATCGAGACATGCCCTCAAATCTACTTCCTTCTACGTCTATTTGCTAGACACCCTCTACAACGACAAAAAGGGCCTGAAGCCCTGAGGCTTCAAGCCCTTATCTTTATCCCGATTTACTTGCGGACGTCATTGATACCATCGGTATCAATCTGTTCCTTGCGCAGCTCTTCGGTGTGGGTCTCGGTGTCCTGGACGGCCTCCTTGGACAGGTTGACCTTCTCAACTGGCACGGTCTTCTTCTCTACGCTGACGCGCTCCTCATGCAGGGTGACAGAAGCCTCTTCGCTGGCGTTGTCGCCGATGGTGCCGGTGAAGTTAGCTGCGTCGGCCTCGGAGATCGGGGTGCGCTCGACGCGAACCTCTTCGCGCTCGACCGGAACCTCAACGGTCTCGGTGTCAGTCACGACGTACTTGCGCAGGCGCGCCTCGCCGGTAGCAACGCGCTCCTTATTCACATCGAGACGCTCCTCGGAGCGGATGAGCTCGCCATCGTTGTTGGTGACGTTGTGGTCAGCGGTAGCACCTGCAGTCGTGTCGGTAGCAGTGGCGCGGTCGGTCTCAACACGGTCAGTGGTGACTGTCTCGTCCTTAGCGTGCGCACCTACGCCTGCACCCGCAACACCGGCGCCGGTGGCACCAGCACGCTCGTCACGGTAGGTGGTGACGTCCTGCGCGTTCTCCAAGTTGTAGTGCTTAAAGATGTCGGACTGAGCCTCCGGGGTCAGCGGCTTATCGGAGTCAAAGTCCGGAGCATCCTCAATACGGTCCTTGGAGAAGGCCAGCTTGAGGTCATCACCGTTGAAGTCGTGGCCACGGAGCGGAACCAGGCTGGAGTTCATACCGAAGAGACCGTGGTTGACCTCAACGAAGGTCGGCTGGCCAGTCTGCTCATCGACGAAGACCTCCTTGACGGAGCCAAGCTTCTCGCCGGCCTTGTCGTATGCGGTTGCATCGAAGAGATCCTTGATGTTCTTGTCCATTGTTCTTTAAACCTTTCTATAATTGGTCTACCTGTCGCCAGCAAATACGTCCAACCAATCACCACCCCCAAAGCTTAAGATTAAAGGGGTGGCGATTTGCTTTTTCGCTTGCTCCGCGCTCCACAATACGGACAAATCAACAACGCGCCACCGTTGCGCCCCGAATTGACCAGTTTCCACACCCTTATCGCAGGTCATACGACTTATAACGATTAAATAACGCAATCATCCATGCATCATAATGACCTGTTTTCTCGCCCATTACGTTGTTGGCAGTTCCGCTTGAAGGAACTCAGGATTCGTACTCCTAGCCCCATGC
>NZ_VDTC01000039.1 GCF_007672725.1 Corynebacterium aurimucosum ATCC 700975 | reverse complement strand
CCCCCCCTCTATCATCCCCCCCTCCTCCCTCCCCCACCACAACCACCAATCCCCCAACCCTTTCCTCCACCCCCTCCTCCCCTACACCTCCTCTCTCATATTTCCCCCACCCCCCCTTATCCCCTCCCCCATTCCTCCCCACCATCACCCCACCAAACACCCCCACTCCACCCCCCACCACCGCCACCACACCCCCCCCACTCCACCCATCCCCCGACACCACCCTCCCCCACTCACAAATCCTCCTCCACTCCACCCACCTATCATTCCTCCCCCCCTGCACCACTTCCTCCCCCCCCTCCCCCCCCCTACCTAGGACCACCCACAACCCCTCACTCCCACCAGCACCCACAACCCACCACCCACCCTCCCACACCACCTCCCTCATCTCCCTCACCCCCTCCCCCCTTATCCCCCCCTCCATTACTTCCTCCTCCGTATTCCCATCTTTTCACTCATTCCCATTCCCCTCCTCATGCCCTTTTCCTCCTCGATGGCGACCTCCCTTTCACAAACCCATACCCCCTCCTCACCCCCCCTCCCTCACT
>NZ_VDTC01000399.1 GCF_007672725.1 Corynebacterium aurimucosum ATCC 700975 | reverse complement strand
TAGGAGTGGTTAGGGTGGGGGAAGGTTGGCGGGGAAATGGGCAGTGTCGGGGAGAGGGAGAGGGGGATTGGTCGGGTGATGATGGGGGGAGAAAGAGTGGAGGGGATGGGTGTGGGGGTGGAGTTGGAGGGAGAATGAGTGGTGAGGGGGAGGGGAGCGATGATGATGGAGGGGTGTATTAATGAAGTTTGTGTTGAGGGGAGGATTGAAGGATGGAAGTAATGAGTGATAATAAGGGATTGAGGAGATTGGAAGGTTTGGTCGACATCGAAGAGGCGACCGTGGAGGAAGCGATGGAGGTGTTG
>NZ_VDTC01000398.1 GCF_007672725.1 Corynebacterium aurimucosum ATCC 700975 | reverse complement strand
CTACCACCCCTTCCCCTAGTTCTCCTCTTCCCCCTTCTCCTTTTTCTTTTCTTTATCCTCCCCACCCTCCCTCTTCTTCTCCTCCCCACCACCATCCCTCCCCCCCCTTCACCCCTCCCCCCCCCCCTCTACCCCCCCCCTCCAATATCCCCTCCTCCCCCAAACCTCACCCCCACCTCCCCCCACCACCCCTCCTCCACCACCTCCTCGACCTTCTCTTCAACTTTCAACCTCACCCCCAATCCTCACTCCCCCTCCTTCCCCCCCTCAACAACCCCTTTCCCCCTACCCATCACATCCCCTCCT
>NZ_VDTC01000397.1 GCF_007672725.1 Corynebacterium aurimucosum ATCC 700975 | reverse complement strand
CTCACGCGTCAGACCCTCAAAGCATCGTCCCCGACTTGGCTCGCTATACTTACAAACCTCCCCCTCCCGCCCACAACTTCAAACATCCTACACCCCCCACCCATCAAAATCCAAATCCCCCCACTTCATACTCCTCACACCAACCCAACCCCAACCCAAAACAATCACCCCCCCACCACCTTCCACCTCATCCTCATCCTCCCCCACCACCCCTCCACTCCCTTCTACACCCCCCTCACCTTCAACCACCTCTATTCCGAGCGCATTTCCAAGATCACCGCCCATGACATCAACCCTCCCAACCAA
>NZ_VDTC01000396.1 GCF_007672725.1 Corynebacterium aurimucosum ATCC 700975 | reverse complement strand
CGCCCCTCTTCTCTTCCGCGCCCGGAACGGGAAGTTCAATGTTCGGAATTGGGAGAAGGTGTTGAAGGCAGTGCGGGGGGAGAAGGAGATGTTTGAAGGGGGGGGGATTTGGGGTGAGGGAGGGGTGGTGATGGTTGGGGTGGAGGAGTAGGTGGGGGGGGTGGTGGGAGTGGGGGTTTTGGTGTAGGGGATGGAGGGGGGGGAGATGGTGGAAGAGGAGATGGCGAGGGGTGTGGATTGGTGGGTAGGGGGTATGGGGGTGGGGGGGTGGGAGGGTTGGGGGTTTGGGTGGATTGAGGGGGATGG
>NZ_VDTC01000395.1 GCF_007672725.1 Corynebacterium aurimucosum ATCC 700975 | reverse complement strand
CACATCACCATACCCCTTTCCTCCACCACTCCTTCACCTTCCACCACCCCAACAACTATACCCCCCCCTACCATACCCCCCTCCCCCCTCCAACTCACACTCCTTTACACAAACTCACCCGTAACCACCACCCCTTTCCTCAATATCTTCCCCCACTTCTTCCCGCTATTCCCCTATTTCACTTCCACCATCTCCCTTCCCACCCCCCACCCAAAACCTTTTCTTCCCTCCCCCACAACTTAACTCTTCATCCCCATCCTCCCAATATACCTCCCTACCTTCTCCCCCTAAACCACCACCTTCCTG
>NZ_VDTC01000394.1 GCF_007672725.1 Corynebacterium aurimucosum ATCC 700975 | reverse complement strand
ATCAGCGTGAGGTATTGGTCGGGGAGGGAAGGGTTGTGGGGTACTGGTAGTTGGAAGATGAGGGAGGGGGGGGGGGGGAGAGGGGGGAGGGTGGAGGTGGGAGGTATGGAGGAATGATTGAGTAGGGAGGTGTGGATGGGGTTGGTGATGGGGTAGAAGGGGGTAGGGGAGGCGATGGGGGGAAAAGGAATGAGGTTGTGGGTGTAGTTGCGGATGAAGTTGGGGATGATGTGGTGGAGGGAGTGCAGTGGTTCGGTACGGAGGTGCTGTTTGTTGGGGTGGGAGAAGGGGAGGTGATAGTTGATAA
>NZ_VDTC01000393.1 GCF_007672725.1 Corynebacterium aurimucosum ATCC 700975 | reverse complement strand
CGGCGTGCCCGTCCTCCACCTCCATGATGATGCGCTCCTCCCCCTAGGCCGTCGCCATCCCCACCACATCCCCCATCTCCTTTCCCCTACCCCCCTTCAACCACATCAAACCCAAACCCTCCGAATCCACCCCCTCCACCACCTCCCCACTGCTGCTGAACCTCACCACCCCTTTCCCCCCCTCTCCCACCACTTTCTTTTACCCCTCACCCATCAACCTCTTCCCCACAATCATCTTCTCCCAATTCAACATCCTCCCCTACCTCCCCTCCCTCCCCTCCATCCCCACACTCTACACCTCTTTCTT
>NZ_VDTC01000392.1 GCF_007672725.1 Corynebacterium aurimucosum ATCC 700975 | reverse complement strand
AAGGGGCGGGAAGGGGGGTCGGAGTGGAGGAAGGGGTAGTCGTGGGGAGTGAGGAGGGGATGGAGGTGGTGAAGTGGTGTAGGGGGAAAAGGGAGAAGAGGATGGGGGTTATGTTGGTTGGGGTGGTTGGGGGTGGGGAGGGGGGTGAGGGGGTGGGTTCAGGAAGGGTGGGGAGGATGGAGAGGGTGGGGAGGTAGAGGAAGAGGGGTAAATGGGAGAGGGGATGTAGGAGTGAGGGAGAAGGGTGGAGGAGATACGGGAGGTGGAGAAGAAAAGGGGTGGGAGGAGCTGGGGGAGGTGTATGGGA
>NZ_VDTC01000391.1 GCF_007672725.1 Corynebacterium aurimucosum ATCC 700975 | reverse complement strand
CCTCACCTCCTTCCCCCCCCCACCCTTCCCATAAAACCCCCCCCCCCCCCCCTACACCCCCCCTCACCCCCCCCCTACCTTCACTACCTCCCTCATACTCACACCCTCACATGCCCCTCCCCCCCCTCACACCACCTCCCCGACCAACCCCCACCCAATACTCAATCCCGAACCTGCCGTATTTCTCTACCCCCCCAATCTCACCCCACCACTCCACCTTAATTCCTCCCTCCCCCCCTCCATTTTCCTCACCTACCCACCTTTCCCCTTCTTTTCCCCCTACACCGACCACGCATAGCCCATCACCC
>NZ_VDTC01000390.1 GCF_007672725.1 Corynebacterium aurimucosum ATCC 700975 | reverse complement strand
ATCATGCTCACCTCCCTCCCCCGACCCATCATTCCGGCGTCCAATTCCTGCGTAAAGCGCACCAATACCCCAACCCCCCTCCAACCTACCCCCGCTTCCACCTCACCCCCATACCCACCTTCTCCCTCTCCCTCTACCCGCAAATCAAATTCCCCTTCCCTTCCTCCAACTTCTTCAACCAAATCACCCATTTCCATCCCCATCTCATCCACCCCAACCCCCTCCACCCACTCTACCCCTCTAATCCCCACACCATCCAACCCACCACCACCAACCAAGGCCTGACCCAGTGCGCCAACCACACCATC
>NZ_VDTC01000038.1 GCF_007672725.1 Corynebacterium aurimucosum ATCC 700975 | reverse complement strand
CAGCAACCACATGAAGACTTGACTTGCCAGCCACCCAAGAGAACGTTTTCGGTGCCGCCTGGGAACCGACATCCTCCAACTCAAATACCCCAATACCCCCAAGAACTCCCCCAACATATTCACCAAACCCCTCCTCCTTACCCCTCACTTTCTCTAAACCACTCTCACTTCCACCCCCCACCCCGCTATCCTACCCCCCCCTATACTTCTTCCCCTCCTCCAACCTCAACCACTCCTCCACAAAACCCCTATCCTCATCTCTCCTCCTGACACCCGCAATATATCCATTTCATCTCTCCCCATCCTTCCCCCTCAACTCCACATTCAACCAAACACCTCAATCACCCCCTTGTCCTCCAACCTCCACCACATTATTCATCCCCCCACCTCCCACCACATAATTTTCAACTCCACTCTTCATCATCTCCACCATCACTGCAGAACTTCCCATCATCTTCCATTTCCCTCCACCCTTTGCACCGATAAGAACTCTCACGTCCCCTGCCAACCTGACCTTTACCTCCTTCATCGACCCAAAACCTTTAACCC
>NZ_VDTC01000389.1 GCF_007672725.1 Corynebacterium aurimucosum ATCC 700975 | reverse complement strand
AGCGGGTGGTGGTGGTTGAGATGGGGCAAGGGAGAGGGGGTGGGGAGGGGAATGGTGGTGTGCATGTGATGCGGGGAGGGATGGATGAGGGGGGGGGGCTGGGAGGTGTAGTGGAGGCGGGTAAGGTGGGTGAGTGGGAGCGGGTGGATGTGGGGGCGGAAGGGGAGGGGCGGGAGTTGGGTGTGGGGGGGGGATCTGTGTGAGAACAGGTGGAAATGAGGAGGGGGGGAGTGAGGAGGGGGAGGAGAGGGGAGCGGGGGGTAAGAGAAGGGGGGGTGGTGAAGAGGGAGATAAAGAAAATTTCGGTA
>NZ_VDTC01000388.1 GCF_007672725.1 Corynebacterium aurimucosum ATCC 700975 | reverse complement strand
GGTGGTGTGGTGGTTCGTTGGTGTATGTGGTAAAGGGTGTGGAGGTGGAGATGGGGTTGCAGGGTTAGTTGGGGATGAAGAGGGAGAAGATGGGGGAGTTGGGGAGGATGGTGGGTTATGGTAGTGAGTGGTTTGTTGAAAAGAGATTTGGGTGGAGGGTGGGTTTGAGATTTATGGGGGGGTGGGGGGGGAGATGGGGGGGGAGGTGGGTGGGGTGGGGGATGGGTGGGGGGATGGGGGTAGCGAGAGGAATGGTGTGAAGAAGGCGGAGATTGAGGGGGGGGTTGATGGAGGTGATGGCGAAGTTG
>NZ_VDTC01000387.1 GCF_007672725.1 Corynebacterium aurimucosum ATCC 700975 | reverse complement strand
TGGAGATCACCAGGGGGGGGAGGTTGCATTGGAATGGAGCCTTGGATGGGGTGGGGCAATTGCGCGGGTGGGTGTGTGTATTGGGGGGGGTGAGGGGGGGTTGTGGTGAGGCAAAGGTAGGTTTGGGAGGTGGGGAGGGCATTGGTTGGGGGGGAGTGGAGATGGAGGAATGTGGGGTAGAGAAGATGGGGGGTAGGAGGGGGATGGAAGAGGGCGCGGTTGTAGGGGAGGGGGATGAGCTTCATGGGGCGAACATCAAGGTGGATTTTGTCTCGGTAGGGGGCAGGGAAAACATTGTTAGTGCTGCA
>NZ_VDTC01000386.1 GCF_007672725.1 Corynebacterium aurimucosum ATCC 700975 | reverse complement strand
AATCTTTTCACCACTCAATCACCCCTTTTACCCCCCTCAACAGCAAATCCTCTCAAACCTACATTCCTTTTCTATCCCCCTATTCTCCCACCCCACACAACCATTCTCACCATTTAACCCTCCTCTTAAACTATCCACCTAACAACTTCTTTCTACACACACCCAAGTACAACTATCCAAACAACAACTATCCCCCCTATGTACTTTCTTACACACCACACAACTCTTTCACCCCTAATACCCCCTACAACCCCCCACCCCACAACCCATACACCAAACTCATTGCCACCCACAAGTATCTACACCCT
>NZ_VDTC01000385.1 GCF_007672725.1 Corynebacterium aurimucosum ATCC 700975 | reverse complement strand
CCACCTCAAGATTTCCCCCAACGCCCACCTCCTCCCCCCCTTCAACACCAATTTCACCATCTGTCACCCTGATCATGCCCCCCCCCTCCTCACCATCATTCCAAAACATATCCACCTCCACCTCAACCTCCAGCAACCCCCACTCTCTCACTTCTCCCACATCACCTCCAACTACCACTTCCATATTCTGCCTATGCGTTTCTCCTCCCGCCCTCCCTTCCCTCTCCCTTCCCCACCACCTCCAACACCACCCCATCAACGCCACTCATCCACACCCCCCCCGCCCCATGCACGGAGGCTTCCGCGAAC
>NZ_VDTC01000384.1 GCF_007672725.1 Corynebacterium aurimucosum ATCC 700975 | reverse complement strand
TACTCACCTCCCCCAACAATCCTTCCCTGCGCCTCCCCATTCCTCCCCCCTCCGTACTCCAATCCTCACCCCAACCACTCCCCCCCCTCCCCATCACCCCCTCTCCATTACCCATCTCAACGCCCCCCTACCCCAACCCCCCCCCCTCAACAACTCCAACCTTCACCACTACTCCCTCCCCCTCCTCTCCCCCCCCCTCAACACTCCTCAATCCTCCTCTTCTTTCCCACCTACCCCCGCTTACCTCCACCTCAACTAATCACCACTCACCTCCACCCACTCAACCAAGAAACCTTTAACACCACCCAC
>NZ_VDTC01000383.1 GCF_007672725.1 Corynebacterium aurimucosum ATCC 700975 | reverse complement strand
AAAATACCCACCATACCCTCTCCCCCCATGCCGCTCACCACTTCACAATCCTACTTTTCTACTTCTTCCACAATCCCCCCCCCCCTCCCTTCCTCTTCATCCCAAACCTCACCCTCCCCATCCACATCCTCCTACAACCCCCCTTCCCACCTCACATCCACCCAATCCTCCACTAACACCTCCCTCACACCCCAAACTCTCCCATCTCCCATACTTACTCTCCTCCAACTTTCCCTACGTTTACCTACATGCCATTCATTCACTTTCATGTTCTGCTCCCGCATGCCCAACCCGAGCCTGTGCCCCAAA
>NZ_VDTC01000382.1 GCF_007672725.1 Corynebacterium aurimucosum ATCC 700975 | reverse complement strand
ACCCACCTCACCACCACATCCCCCTGACACAATACAACCCATCACTCCCACCCTCTCCCACCCCGCAACAACCGCCCCTCTCATCCTCACCCACCACCCCCTCCACTTCTATAACCACCTCTATCCCACCCCTCCCCTCCCCCCCCAATCTACCTCCCCCCCCCTCCCCCCCTCTTCCTCATCCTCTACCTCCACCCCTCCGCTCCCCACCTCCCCCTAACCCCCCCCCATATCCTCTCCCATGTCTTCCCGCCTCCCTTCATCAACCACATCCGAGTCCTCCGATCCCACCACATTCTCCCACCCTTCT
>NZ_VDTC01000381.1 GCF_007672725.1 Corynebacterium aurimucosum ATCC 700975 | reverse complement strand
TCAACAAACCTTCCCACTTCCCCACCCATCTCCCCAAACACCTCTACCCCCACCCACCTCCGCAACCACCTCTACCCACACTTCACACCCATGCTCTGATCCCCACACTACCCATTCCCCACCTTATCCACCTACTCCTCCTCCTCCTCCTCACCCACCTACTACTCCCCTCACTCCCTCTCACTCACCACGGTCACTTCGTTCGTCCTCCCCCCCAACCCCCCCTCCCCAACCTTCCCTCCCTACGAATCCACTAGTTCCTCCATCTCCCCCCGTTCCTCCTCACTCTCTCCCTACAACCCCGACCCGT
>NZ_VDTC01000380.1 GCF_007672725.1 Corynebacterium aurimucosum ATCC 700975 | reverse complement strand
TCCTCCCCCCTTTCCCCCTCCCCCCCTCCTTCCTCTCCAAAATCACTCCCCATCCCTACCTCCTTCCCCCTATCTCCCCTCCCTCCCCCCACTCCCCCTCCTCCACTCCTTTCCCACTCATCATCACCCTCCCCTCCACATTCCTCCCCTTTCCCTTCTTCACTAACACCAACTCTCCCCTTACCACCCCCCGTCACCATCCCCTCATCACCCTCAACTCCCCTCCCAACCCCCAGTACGCCTCCTTCTCTTACAACCACATCATCCCGCTCTATCCCCCCCGTGCACTACACCACCCGCGCTTCCCCTA
>NZ_VDTC01000037.1 GCF_007672725.1 Corynebacterium aurimucosum ATCC 700975 | reverse complement strand
CAGAAAGGTGAGACGGTCAGAAACTAAGCGATCGAGGCCCCCGCCACAATTCCCCTAAACATCCCCCACACCCACCACACCCCTACCGAACTCCCACAAATCAACCACTAACACTTCACTTTTCTAACCCCCCACTGCTTCACACCCCCTAACACCCCTACCAATACCCCCCACCCACCCACCACATCCCATCCCCCACCACCCTCCTCCGCCGAACATATACCACTCCCCCTACCCCCCCACCCCAGCCACCTTCCGCCCTCTCCCTCAATATCCTCCATCCCACTTAACCTCCCCCCCTCCCCCCTCCCCAACCCCCGCCCCCCCTGCGCCCCCTCGCTAACGCTCTCCTCCTTCTCCCTTCACCTCCCCCCCACCCACCACCAACTCCCACAACCTCCCCCCTTCCCCCACCACCATATTCACCTCCCCCCCCCCCCCAACCTCCCCCCCAACCCACCCATCCTCAACCCCCCCGCCCTTCAACACCAACTCTCCACCTTTACCCCCCCACCCCCCCTGGTCCAATCCCACCAACACCCCCTCTCCATC
>NZ_VDTC01000379.1 GCF_007672725.1 Corynebacterium aurimucosum ATCC 700975 | reverse complement strand
CACCCCCTCCACCCTCAACATTCATCCCACCAACATCCCTCCCCAACCCCCTCCCGATCTCCACCTCCAACACATCACCCTCTCCCACCACCCCCTCCCCAACTCCCTCTTCACCCTCCTGCACCGCTTCCCTCCTCTCCCCTCCACCCCACACCACCCCCATGAGATCACTAACATCCCCACCCTCCACTCCCCCTACTCCTTCCACTTCCCTCCTTCCCTCCTCTCCCCACACACCCCGCTCACCTCCCCCCATCCCCCAGCCCACAAACCCGCCACCCCGCATCTTCTGCTCCCCCCCTCCTCCCCC
>NZ_VDTC01000378.1 GCF_007672725.1 Corynebacterium aurimucosum ATCC 700975 | reverse complement strand
TCTCCCCCTCGCCCTCCCCCCTCCCCCCCCCATCCCCTTCCAATTCCCCCACCCCCCACCTCACTCCCACCAAACCCCCCCCCTCCCTCCCCTCCCCATCCCCAACCTCACCCCACAACACCACCTCCTCTCACACCCTTCCCTCCCCCCCTTCCTGAACCTCAACCACCACACCTCCTTCCACATCCCACTCATTCACCCCACCCATCCCAATCCTCTTCCCCCCCCCTACCCCCAACTCAACCTCTACTCCCACATTCCCATCCCTTTCTTATCTACTTTCTACAACCCCACTTCAACCCCCTACCTC
>NZ_VDTC01000377.1 GCF_007672725.1 Corynebacterium aurimucosum ATCC 700975 | reverse complement strand
GAACTTCCATGCCGACCCCAGCATGCCCGTCATGCTTTTCTAACCTACCCCACTCCCCATTACCCCTTCACACCCCCACCCCCAACACCCAACCACCCATCACCACCCCACCACCCCCCACCTCCCCACCACCACCCCCAAATTCCTGCATCCAACAACAACCATCACCACTTCTCCAACACCCCCCAAATCCACCCCCCCCCATCCAACCCCCTTCATCCAAATCACAACTAATCATCTTTCTCCCTACCCACACCACCCTCAACCCACTTCCAACTCCAACCCAGTGTGTGCCCCTGTCCCCTTTCTA
>NZ_VDTC01000376.1 GCF_007672725.1 Corynebacterium aurimucosum ATCC 700975 | reverse complement strand
CCCACCCCATTACCCACCCTCCCGTCTTCCCGCCGATCCCTTACTCCATCCTGTGCCTCCACAGCCCTCACCCCATCAACTTCCCCCCCTCCATCCTCCTCCTCCTTACTTCCCACCTCATCTCTTATCTCAACCCCCACCCCCACCTCCACCCCCTCCCCACCCACATTCCACACACCCTCCCTTCCCACCCCCTCACCCTCCACTTCCCCCACAATCCCTGCCATACCCCCAATCACATCCTCCCCACACACTTCCCCCCACACACCCTCCTTCTCAAGGAAGCCACCCACCACTGCCTCCCGCTTTCC
>NZ_VDTC01000375.1 GCF_007672725.1 Corynebacterium aurimucosum ATCC 700975 | reverse complement strand
CCCAAACCCATCCCCCATTCCCTTCCCACCAACACCACCACAAAACACTCATCACCCCCCACCTCCCACCCAATTAAACCCCTTATTCTCACGCTAAATACCCCTATACTCTCACACCCCTTCCTCTCGAAGCTCCTCTCATCCCCCCCCCTTTTAACCACTTTCCTCCCTCACCAATACCCACCCTTCCCCCCCCCCAACCAACCACCCCCCCGAACCTCCTGCACGCTCGGCAACCATTCTCATCATCCCCCTCCTCCTACTCCTTCCCATCATTCCTCCTCTCACCTCCCTCTTAATGTCCCGCTCCT
>NZ_VDTC01000374.1 GCF_007672725.1 Corynebacterium aurimucosum ATCC 700975 | reverse complement strand
GATGAGGAGTGAAGGGTGGGTGCTTGAGGAGGAGAAGCGGGAGGGTGAGTTGGGGTGTTTGTGGGGGGGTGAGTGGGGAGTGGAGTAGGAGGTGGAGGAGGGGGTGGTGGGAGGTTTGGCGAGGGTGTGGTGGGAGGGGAAGTGGGAAATGGTGGAAGGTGTGGAGGTGAGGGATTTGCAGAAGGAGGGCATGGAGGGGTGGGTGCGGGGGGTGGGTGGGGGGGGGGAGGTGGTGGGGAGGGGGGGGAGGGTGAGATCGGGAAGGGGTAGGGTTTGTCGGGGCGGGAGGTGCGGCGGGATGAGGAGGAGGCG
>NZ_VDTC01000373.1 GCF_007672725.1 Corynebacterium aurimucosum ATCC 700975 | reverse complement strand
CTAGTGTGGTGGATGTAAGTAAGAGGAAAGGAGGGTAAGGTAGGTCGTTTGTGGAGATAAAAGGAGGAGTAATGTGTGAGAGAATTGGATAGGGAGGGTTTGAGAAGGTGGTGATGAGGGGTGAGGAGGGGGGAAAGTTGGTGAAGCAGGGTGAGGGTGTGGGAATGTCGGGGTTTACGGGGGGTGGGTAGGGTAAGGGGTTGTGGAGGGGGATGGGGGAGAAGGGGAAGGGAGGTGATGAGGGGGGGGAGGAGTGGGGTGGGGGGGGGGAGGTGGGGGATGGGGAGGGTGGTAGGGGGAGGGTGAGGGGAG
>NZ_VDTC01000372.1 GCF_007672725.1 Corynebacterium aurimucosum ATCC 700975 | reverse complement strand
CCTCCTCCACCCCCCCCACAACTCCCTCCCTATCCCTGTTATCCCCACCCCACCCTTCTTCCCTCCCCACCACCCTATTCCCCCACCCCATCACCTCCCCCCCTTTCACCTTCACCCATTCCTCCATCCCTTCCTCGCCCACAACTAACACCTTATACATCCCTCCCCTATACCTAACTTCTTTCCACACCCACCCCCTCCTTTCTCACCCCCTTTCCTCCTCTCCATCCCATTAAACATCTCCTTTCCCCCACCCCACAATCCTACTCTACCACACTCCTCTCTATCTCACCCTCACTTTTCACCCCTAAC
>NZ_VDTC01000371.1 GCF_007672725.1 Corynebacterium aurimucosum ATCC 700975 | reverse complement strand
ATGAAGGGTGAGGAGATGGGGGAGAGGATGTTGGATGGGAGCGGGAGAGGGGGGGGGGAGTTGAGGTGAGGGGTGGTGAAGGGATAGAAGGAGAGCGTGGGCGGTTGGGAAAAGCTGGAGTATAAGGGGGAGGAGGGGAAGAGGGAGGTGGGAGATACGGCGGTTGGTGGGGGGGAGGTAGAAGTTATGAAGTGGGAATTGAGGGAAGAAGAAGGAGAAGAGGAGTGGTAGTAGGGATGAGTTTTGGTGTGGTGGAGGGTGTGGGTGCTGGGGGTAGTGTGAGTGGTAAGGGTGTTGGTGGGGTGGAAGATT
>NZ_VDTC01000370.1 GCF_007672725.1 Corynebacterium aurimucosum ATCC 700975 | reverse complement strand
ACCGGCTGCTTGACCCTCTTCATGCTCCCCAGCATAACTCCTTCTTCATTACCCCTCATATTCACGCCGAAGCCCCCAACCACATCTACCTCCACCATAACCCCCTCCCCTCTCACCTCCTCACTACCTCAATTACCCCCCCCAATCTCCACCAAATCCTCACCACTTACACACGCACCTACCACCCCCACCACAACTCCACTTCCTTCCTCATTCACCACCCAATCAACCACCCCAATCCCTCCGTAAACCACTTCCACTATCACTCCCACCCCTATCCCCTCCCCCACCTCTTTCCCCATCACGTCCACA
>NZ_VDTC01000036.1 GCF_007672725.1 Corynebacterium aurimucosum ATCC 700975 | reverse complement strand
GGCTCAGACTGTGACCTCTAAGGATGAGCCGTCTGAGTCCACCACGCCGGAGCAGCCGGGCGAGTCGACGACTCCGGAGAACCCGGATGAGTCCACCACTCCGGAGAACCCGGATGAGTCTACGACTCCGGAGAATCCGGGTGAGGAGCCGTCTGAGTCGACCACGCCGGAGAACCCGGATGAGTCCACCACTCCGGAGAACCCGGGCGAGTCGACCACTCCGAAGACGACGGAGCCGTCTGAGTCGACGACTCCGGGTAAGCCAGGTGATGAGTCTGGTAAGCCGAAGATTTCGACGAATGCTGACTTCGCTAACGGTGCAACCCAGGTTGTTGCTGGTGCGCAGGTTAACGATACGGTGACGTACAAGAACCTGGTTCCGGGTAAGGAATACACCCTTAATGCTGAGCTGATTTCCAAGGAGGACGGCAAGACCGTTCTGGGTGAGGGCCAGAAGACCTTTACTCCGGAGACCGCTAACGGTAAGACCGTTGTTGAGATCACTGTTGATGAGTCCGTCAAGGAGCCGGTTGAGGCTGCGGTTGCTTTTGAG
>NZ_VDTC01000369.1 GCF_007672725.1 Corynebacterium aurimucosum ATCC 700975 | reverse complement strand
GCCTGCGGTGGTGTGCGGTGTAGGGTGAAAAGAGTGTGGGGAGGGATTTTTGGTTTTGGTTGATGGGGTTAGATAGGAGGTGGGTGGGGTGGATATGTAAGAGGGAAGGGTGGTGAAAGTATTTAGGGAGGTGGATGGGGATGAGATAGTGGTAGGTGATGGGAGAGGTGGTAGGGAATTGAATGAGTATGGGAGTTATTTCATGGGTGGTGGTGGGAGATAGTTGAGGCTGGGATGGAGATTAGTTTGAGAGGTGGGAGATTGTGTGGGGGTGAGGTTGGTATTAGGAGTGTGGAGTATGGGAGTGGGTTG
>NZ_VDTC01000368.1 GCF_007672725.1 Corynebacterium aurimucosum ATCC 700975 | reverse complement strand
AAGTAATTTAAATAATTAAGAAATAAAGTTTAAGATGGTTTGGGGGATGAAAGGGCTGGGTTGAAGATATGGGGATGAAAAGTAGAGTTGAAGTAGTTGAAGTTTTGGTATGGAGATGGGTATGGGTAAGAGGTTAATGAGGGTGAGGGGCGGGGGGTTGGTTGGTGGAGTGGGTTAGGTGGAGGGGGGGAAGGTAGGGGGGAAGATGAGGGGGGGGTGGGAGAGGTATTTGATTGGAGGGAGGAAGGTTGTGAAGAATGGGTTGGGGTCAGATGAGGGAGAAGAAGTAGGGATGTTGGAAGAAAAGCTTGT
>NZ_VDTC01000367.1 GCF_007672725.1 Corynebacterium aurimucosum ATCC 700975 | reverse complement strand
CACGAACCAGCACCCCATCCCCCCCCTCAATCCCCCTCCCATCATCCTCACCCATAACCCCTCCAATCCCTTCTTCCCTCCCCTCCCACCACCCTCAACTAACCAACCTCCCAACCCAACACCCAAACAACCAATCCACCCCCTCCCCCCCATCCTCCCCCCCGGCCTGCATTCCCAACCCCAACCCACCCCCCCCCCACTACCTCACCCCATACACCACCCCTCTCCTAAACCCCCTCTCCCACCTTCCAATCCTCTCTCCCGCACCCTCTCAACTCTCCACACATCCTTCCCCTCGGTCTCTCGACATTT
>NZ_VDTC01000366.1 GCF_007672725.1 Corynebacterium aurimucosum ATCC 700975 | reverse complement strand
CCTAACCACATCCCCCCCCAATCCCCTCCCCTCCTCACCTCCCTTACCCCCCAGCAACCCTACCTCCAATCCCCCCACACCCACTTCCCCCTTCCCGATCTCCCCTCCCCCTACCACTCCAACTATCCTCGCAACTCCCACCGCCCTCACCTCCCCCCCCACCACCAATACTCTCCCCACCATAACCACCCACACCCTCAACCCCCTCTAGACATCTCCCTCCCACACCCCCCTCACCCACCCCAAAAGAAACCTCCTCACCCAACCCCTCTAACCCTCCACGCGTGAGATCATCACCATGCCGAGCCCAAAG
>NZ_VDTC01000365.1 GCF_007672725.1 Corynebacterium aurimucosum ATCC 700975 | reverse complement strand
CCTTCATGCACACCCTCCACCGCAATCCCAACCACCACCTCCCCCACCACAAACTCAACCCACTCCCACACCTTACTCCCCCATCCCCACCCCTCCACCACCTACAAGAAACCTTACACATCCATTCCCCCCCCCTCCCCATCCATTCCCCATCCCCCTCCCCCAAACCCCTATAAACCCTCCTCAACTCATCACCACCCCACCAACCTCCCTCCCCCCACTGTCCTTTCCATCACCTCTCTCATCCATAACCCCACCTCCCCCCTCCTTCAGCACCCCACGGTCTCCACCACCGCCTTCTCCGACGATGACC
>NZ_VDTC01000364.1 GCF_007672725.1 Corynebacterium aurimucosum ATCC 700975 | reverse complement strand
CTCATCATTACTCACACACCTGTCATTAAAAAATTCACTCCTACCACCACTAAACCCACCCCACACACCCCCCCCCTTCTAATCTCTACCTCCCATCACCCCTTACCCCTCAATTTCCAACTACTCCCTCCCTTCCCTATCCCTTCTTTTCCTCCCTCTCTCAAAATCATCCCCCCCTCATCCCCCCCAACACACTCACATCCTCAAACTCCTAATACCAACCCCACCCACCCCACGTCCTATCACCTCTCACACTAATCTCGATCCCACCCCAACCATCTCCCACAACTCCACCCATCAACCTTAAATACTC
>NZ_VDTC01000363.1 GCF_007672725.1 Corynebacterium aurimucosum ATCC 700975 | reverse complement strand
ATGGGCAGGGTTGAGGGGGATATCAAGAGGAGGGGAGTATGGGTAGTGGGAGGGTGGTGAGTGGGGGAAGGGGAGATTAAATGAGGGGTGGGTGGTATGGAGGGGGATGGGGTGGTGGAGAGGTGGGGTGAAGGGGTTGAAGGGGTGGGGGAGGGTGGTAGGGAGGTGAGGGAGAGGTGGATAAGGGGGGGAATGGGTGGGGTGATGGGGAAGTTCGGGGGGTGGGCGTGGAGGGAATTGGAGTGTGAAAGGGGTTGGGGGGGATCAGGGATGGTTAGTTGGGGTTAAAAATAAATGGGCGCTGAATGGGGAA
>NZ_VDTC01000362.1 GCF_007672725.1 Corynebacterium aurimucosum ATCC 700975 | reverse complement strand
AACCTCCCAACGCTCCCCTCCCTTCTCGTCCCCTCCGTCTCCTCCACCACACACCCCCTTCCCCCAAACAACTCCCTCACCCCCTCCTTCCTCCCCACGATCTACAAACCCTCCAACGCCCTCCCAATAATAATTACAACAATCACCCCCATCACCATCACTCCCCCCATACCCTTATCCTTTCTCCTTCCCTTCCATTTTCCTAACTACTCTCCCACACCCTCACCACCACCACATCTTCCCCCACAACGCCTCGATCCACCATCACCCCAACCAAATCTCAACCAACACCCCCCCCCCCCTCGCTGACACT
>NZ_VDTC01000361.1 GCF_007672725.1 Corynebacterium aurimucosum ATCC 700975 | reverse complement strand
AGGCGGAGTGGAAGGGTCGGGGGAGGTAGGAGTTGGTGAAGGGGGTGAAGTAGGAGTGGGAGAGGTTGGTGAGGGAGGAAGTGGGGGGGTAGGTGGAGGGGAAGTTGGGGGTGGGGGGGAAGAAGAAGTGAGTTGGGGGGGTGTGGATGGGGGGTAGGGGTGGGATGAGGCTGGCTGGGAAGGAGGGGGGGGAGTTGGGGGTAGATGAGGGGGAGAAGGTGGAGGAGAAGGGGATGGGGGTGATTGGGGGGGGGGTGTAGGAGGGTTTGATGCGTGATTAGAGGGGGAAGGAGTGGGAGAGGGACGCGAAGGAG
>NZ_VDTC01000360.1 GCF_007672725.1 Corynebacterium aurimucosum ATCC 700975 | reverse complement strand
CGTCCTCACCTCAGCAAACCCTCCCCAATCCTCATCGATCCGTTATAAACACCTCCACAACATTTCTCTCATACCCACCACATCCACCTCAACTTCCCTCCCTTTCCCCACCTTCTCGCCGCCACCACCATCACCCCCCCCACCACCACCATCCCAATCATCCACACTCCCTCACCCCTCCCCATCACTCCCTCACCAAGATTACCCACCTAACCCCCCTACCCATCGACTCCTTCCTCACCCTCCTCACCCCCCAAACCCCCCCTCCTAACACCATCCTCGTAACCCCCCTACCCCTTCTCCCCGCCCCTCCC
>NZ_VDTC01000035.1:336-556 GCF_007672725.1 Corynebacterium aurimucosum ATCC 700975 | reverse complement strand
TGTAAGGAGGTGCTGATGTGGGATGAGTGGATGGAGGATGTGGAAAGACAGGAGTGGGGGCGGGGGGATTGGGGGGAAGAAGGGGGGGGAGGAAGTGGGGAAGGAGATGAATGAGAGGTGGAAGTGGATGGGAGAGTTGGATAAGAGTATGGAGAAAAGAGTGAAGGAGGCAGATGGGCTCGTCAAGGGTGGAAAGGCGTGGGAAAGAAGTCGGGGTCAG
>NZ_VDTC01000035.1:0-326 GCF_007672725.1 Corynebacterium aurimucosum ATCC 700975 | reverse complement strand
TCCATCCCCCCATTCCCCGCCCCCGTAATCTCCCCCTTCATCGACCCCCCCTTGACCGCCTTTCCCCTCACCACCCACATCCCCTCCTCAACCCTCCAAACCCCTCCCAAACAACTCCCCCTCACCATTCCCCCCACTCCACCCCTCCCACTCCCCCCACTAAACAACAACCACCAACATCACCAACCTCTAAACACCCCACTACTCAACCCCCACCTCATCGCCACCCCTCACTCTCCCACTCCCACAATTCCCCACAGAACCGTCTACCCCACACACCGCAACCACACACACATTCCCCACACCCTCCCCCCTCCCAAACCACT
>NZ_VDTC01000359.1 GCF_007672725.1 Corynebacterium aurimucosum ATCC 700975 | reverse complement strand
AATTCCATGGCCGCCGCCCCCATCCAACCCCAGTTTTATCCGCTCATGCTCAAACCCCTCCCCCTTCAACAGCAACTAACCCCCTACCAACAACATCACCCCCATCCCTCCCCCCCCATCAACCACATCATCCCCCACCCCTTCCCCCACCGCAACCACCTCCCCACCCAATACCCCTCCCCCTTCTACCCACACACTCACAACCAACCCCCCCAGATCCACCAACTACTCCATTCCTACCCAGCCAACCTTCCCCACCCCCCCTTCCGCGCCACCACCACCCAACTCACCCTCCTCACTGACACCCACTCACC
>NZ_VDTC01000358.1 GCF_007672725.1 Corynebacterium aurimucosum ATCC 700975 | reverse complement strand
GTGATTGGATCAGGGTGGATGGAGGGGAGGTTGGATGGGTGTGAAGGGTGGAATAATGAGGGGATTTTTAGGGAGAAGGTGTGGTATTAGGGGGAGAAGAAGGGAGAGGGGGGTGATGTGGTGGTGTTGAAAGGAAGGTGGGAGTGGGAGAGGAATTGGGTATGGGGGGGTTGGGAGAAGGGGGTGATGGAGGGCAGTGAGGAGGGGGTGGGGTAGGTTTAGGTGAGGGGGGGAGAGGGGAAGGGGAGGTGGGGGGGGTGGGTGGGAGGTGGGGGGGTGGGGGGTGTGGGTGAGGGGTGGGTGGTGGGGGGGGG
>NZ_VDTC01000357.1 GCF_007672725.1 Corynebacterium aurimucosum ATCC 700975 | reverse complement strand
GGGGTGGGGTTGGAGGTAGGGGTTGTGAGGGTGCAGGGGAGGCGGGAAAAGATGGTGGGTTATGGGAAGTGCGGGCAGGGGCGCGGCCTGAAGGGGATGATGGGGTGGGTGGGTGGGGGAAGAATGGAAAGATGTCGAAGGGAAGGGGTTGGGGGTGGGGAGGAAGGTATGGATAATGTGGGGGAGGGTGATTGGGGAGAATGGGTTAGTGATAAAAGTACATAGTTGTTTGGGTTGATTGGGTGGGAGAAAAAGAAGGGGGATAGTGGGAGTGGGCGGGGGGGTGGGAATGGGAATCGGGTGGAGCGGGAGGG
>NZ_VDTC01000356.1 GCF_007672725.1 Corynebacterium aurimucosum ATCC 700975 | reverse complement strand
AGCTATCCCACACATCTTAGTGCACATCCAACAACCACCAAACCTTTCTCCTTTCCTCACCACCTTCAAACCCAACCCTACTCTTTCTACTCACCCCCCTCACCTTCACTCCCCCTACCCCCTTCACCTCCCACCATCCCCACAAACACTTAACTGCCATACCTTAGCCCACACTCAATTTCAATCCAACTTCCCTTCATACAACACCTCATTCCTCCCTACCACCTAACTCCTCCATTACTTTTACACCAATTCTCACCAACCCCAATTCACACGCCATGAACAGTACTAATTTCGTTCCCTCAATTCCTTAT
>NZ_VDTC01000355.1 GCF_007672725.1 Corynebacterium aurimucosum ATCC 700975 | reverse complement strand
CCCACACCCCCTCACCACAGAACTTACAATCAACCCGCTCACCTTAATCTCTCCTCGCTCCAACCCTCATCCACTTACTAAAACACCCAATTTCCCATGTCCAAACTAACCCCAACATCGATCCCCATCACACCTTTCTTCCAATTACCCTCCATCAACACACCCTTCTACCTCAATTTACTATTCCCCACCTCTCTACTTTCTTTCCAATTAACCCTTTCCATTCCTTCCACCCACAATTCAACCCTTCCTATCCCTTCAACCCTTTCCCGTCCCATTCAAAACCTAAACTTCACTCTCAACACATCCCTTTC
>NZ_VDTC01000354.1 GCF_007672725.1 Corynebacterium aurimucosum ATCC 700975 | reverse complement strand
GGGAAGGTGGTGGTTGAGGAGGATGGGAGGGTGGAGGGGAGGAGGAATGGGTGAGGGGGAGTGTGTCGGATGAGATGGGAGGAGGTGGGGGGGGTGAAGGGGGGAAGAGGTGCAAGGGAGAGGAGGTAGATAAAGGGGGGGGGGGGAGGTGGGGAGGGGAGTGTGGGGATAAAATGGTGGGGGGGGGGGGAGATTGGTGGGGTGGTGGGTAGGTGGGTAGGAGGAATGGGTTAATGATTATGGCGTTGGGGGATAGGAGTAGGGGGAAGATGTGGAAGAAGCTGGTGGAGATGGAGGAGGATTACAGGGTGACGA
>NZ_VDTC01000353.1 GCF_007672725.1 Corynebacterium aurimucosum ATCC 700975 | reverse complement strand
TCACCGCGCTCTACTACTCCCCCCTCCCCATCTTCCTCCCACCCCTCTTCCCCATCTATATGTCCCTCACCCCGCTCACCTCCCACCCCTCCCACCCCACCTTCACCTCCACACCCACTCCCACCCAAACCCTCCTCCTCTCACCACCCCCCACCCCACCTTTCCTCCCCACCCCCCACAACCCCGCCATTCACCCCATCTTCATCCCCCCCCCACAAGCCTCCGACCACACCCTCCGCCCCCTGCCTCGATACGCCACCCCCTACATTTACCCAATCTCTCCCCACCCCGTCACCCCCACCACAAAAATCACCC
>NZ_VDTC01000352.1 GCF_007672725.1 Corynebacterium aurimucosum ATCC 700975 | reverse complement strand
AAGAGCAAGTGGAGGGGGGGTAGTAAGAAGGTTCTTGATTTGGGTAGTGGTTGTTGAGGTGTTTGGGTGGGGGGTTTGCGGAGGGTGTATGTGAGTATTGGGAGGGGGGGGGGGATGGGGATTGAATGGATTTAAAACGAATGGGTTTTTCAGTGGTGGTGGGAAGTAGTTGGATAGCGAGAGCGGAGACGAAGGGAAGGAGTAGAGGATGGTATGAAGGGTGTTGATGGGGTTTAGGGGTGGGGTTATGACGGGGATGTCGGGGTGGATGTTGGGGGTGTTGGGGGTGGTGGTTGGGGTTAGGGGTGGGGAAAG
>NZ_VDTC01000351.1 GCF_007672725.1 Corynebacterium aurimucosum ATCC 700975 | reverse complement strand
CTCCACAATCCATCCCCCTTCCCCTCCTCCCCCATTTCCCGCTTCCGCCTATCACCAATCCCGAAGAACCAGTCCTCCACCTCCTCCTTCCTCATAACACCCACCACATACCACTCGTCCTTCTTCTCATCCACCCACCCCCCCATGTACCCGTCCTCCTCCATCCTCCCCTACTCCCCCCTCCCCACCCCATCAAACCCCACTCCCATCCCCTTCCCCACGACCCCTCCCAACTTCATCTTCTCCTTCCACCCCACCCACCCGTTCCCCCTTTCCCCCCCCCCGTACCACTCCACCAAGTCACCCATCACGCCT
>NZ_VDTC01000350.1 GCF_007672725.1 Corynebacterium aurimucosum ATCC 700975 | reverse complement strand
ATCACCCATCACCCAACCCCCAACCCAAATCACCCTCACTCACCCCACACCTCTCATCAGCAATTTTTCAATATCCATCCTTCCTCCTCTCCTTCCTCCAACTCTCCCAATCAACTAAACCCTCCCTTATCTCAAAACTATCACCACCCCACCCCCCCACCCCCCCCATACCATCCCCCACAACAACCTCCCCCTTATCTTCCAACATAACCACCCCAACCCACACCCCATCACTTCTCTCAACCAACCCCTACAAACCCCCAACTCCACAGTCACCATCTCGCATCAAGACCTCTTTGCCGATACCCTCCGCCC
>NZ_VDTC01000034.1 GCF_007672725.1 Corynebacterium aurimucosum ATCC 700975 | reverse complement strand
TCACCACCCCAGTCCTCTCCCCCATATCCCTCACACCCATCACCCTCACCTTCCCCCCCCCCATACTCATCCTCATCCTATCCCCCATTCTCACCATCCCCATATCCACCCCCATCCTCTCAACAACACCCATCACAAGGAAATCCGTACTCATCCCCTCAACCCCCATACCCACGCTCATCCCACCAACCATCGTCACCACCACTTCCACAACCACGGTAACTCCAATCCTCATCACTCTCATCTTCCCTCTCATCCTCCTCCTCATCCCCAACCACGCTCACCAACATCTCCTCATCCAACTCACCCCCACCCTCTCCCATCATCCACCCCCCACCTCCCTCAACCTTCCCTCCCCCCCGCATTCCTCCACCCTCCCCCTCCCACCCAGCCCATCACCCCACAACCCCCCCCACCCCCCCACACCATCACCCCCTCCACCTCCTCCCCCCACCCCTCCATCCCCTCCTTCCCCCCCCTCACCCCCCTCACCCCCTCACCGCTCCACTCCATCACCTCCCCCCTCCAAACCCTCCCCCCCCATACCAACCACGACATC
>NZ_VDTC01000349.1 GCF_007672725.1 Corynebacterium aurimucosum ATCC 700975 | reverse complement strand
TGTCATGTATTCCACCGAAGAGGGGAAAAGGGAAATTGAGGTGCGTGTGGTGGATGGAAGGGTTTGGATGAGGGAAGGTGAAATGTGGGAAGTTTTGGCAGTGTGAGGTTGAAGGATTAGCGAAGATATAAAAGGGATGATTAAGTGTGGGGAGGTAGAGGGGAAAGAGGTTGTTGGGAAATTGGGAAAGGAAGAAGGTGAAGGGGTAGAGGGAGGTTGGGTTGACGAGGGGTGATCGGGGGGGAGGTAGGAATTAGGTGAGGAGTGGTAGGAATGTGGATGGAAGTGTAGGAAAGGGGGGGAATGGGAAGGGAG
>NZ_VDTC01000348.1 GCF_007672725.1 Corynebacterium aurimucosum ATCC 700975 | reverse complement strand
CCCCACCCCTCCATCCTTTCCCACCACACCATCAACCACAATATCCTCCCTATCAACAACCACCTCCCCCACTTCATTCACTTCCACCCTCACAACCCCCCCACCATCCTCAATAACCCGCACTCCACTTCTCACATCTCTCTCATTCACTTCCTCCCCCACCTCCCAAACAACTTTTCTTTCAATACCATCCTCCACCCTCACACCCTCAACCCTCCCTTCCACTCCCACCCAATTTCCTACACTCACTTCTCCTACATCCTCCTCCACTCCAACCACTACCTCCACCTCCACAACCACCTCAATTCTCTCCTG
>NZ_VDTC01000347.1 GCF_007672725.1 Corynebacterium aurimucosum ATCC 700975 | reverse complement strand
GAAGAGAGAGTGAAGGTGAGGGAGGAGTTGTTGTGGAGTTGGGAAGGTTGGGGGGGTGGTGGAGGTGGTAGGGGTTGGGGGGGAAGAAGGAGTTATGGAGGAGTGTGTGTGGGAGGTTGTGGGTGGGGTGGTGGGGGGGATGGGGGGGTGGGGGGGGATATTGGGGGGGGGATGAGGGAAGTAACGAGTGGTGGGGAAGATGGTGAGATTGTGGTGGTGGGGTTGGGGGGAGTGGGTGGTGGTGGAGGGAGTGAGGGGGGGGGGAGGGAGGAGGGGTGGGGGAAAGTGGGGGGGTGGTGGGGGGGGGGGGGGGGGG
>NZ_VDTC01000346.1 GCF_007672725.1 Corynebacterium aurimucosum ATCC 700975 | reverse complement strand
AAAGAAGAAGTGCTGGGTCTGGTAGAAGATGAGATGATTGCAAAGGTCGATAGTTGGTTGGTGAAGGAGGCGGTTGGAGGGGAAGTAGCAGGAGGTGATGCGGTTGGGGAATGGGGATGGTGGTATGGGGATATTGTGGGTGATAATATTCGGGTGATTGGTGTAATTACTGAGCTTGGAGTTTATGGTTGGTGGGAAAGGATTTGGATGTAGGAATTGGTGGTGGAAGTAATTGGAGTGGGTGGAGTTGGGGAAGTGGGGGGGGAGGATGTAATCGAGGAGGGGGTAGTAGTTGGGGTGGAGGTCATTCTTGGTG
>NZ_VDTC01000345.1 GCF_007672725.1 Corynebacterium aurimucosum ATCC 700975 | reverse complement strand
CCTCCTCACACACGTACTCCATCCCACCCATCTCCCCCCCCTTCCACTACCACACCTCCATCCTCCCCCCCACAAACTCCTCCCCCACCATCATCCTCATCTTCACAATCCCCTCCTCAACCTCACCCACTGCCTCCAACAACACCTCCCTCCCCACCCATTCCTCACCCCACTTCCCACCCTCACCCTCCAACTCCTCCCCACTCCTCCCCTCCCCCTCAACCACATCCTCCCCATTCACATCCACAACCACAACTCCCACAACCCCCTCCAAATCCCCCCCACCCCCCAATTCCCCCTACGAAGAAAAACAACC
>NZ_VDTC01000344.1 GCF_007672725.1 Corynebacterium aurimucosum ATCC 700975 | reverse complement strand
AAGGGGAGAAGGGGGTGAGATAACGGGGGTGGGTGAAATGGGTGAGGATGATGGGGTGGAGGGGGTGAGGAGATAGGTGGGTGATGAGGTTGGGGGGGGGGTTGGTATAAGGAGTATGGGGTAATGGGATGTGAGAATGAGTCCATTGATTTGAAGGGATAGTGCATGATAGGTAATTTGGGAGGAAGTAGGGGAGTGGGGGGAGATATGGATAAGAGGCAAGCGCAGGAATGAGAGCGCGTGGGATGGGGGTGAGATAGGAGTGCTGAGGGAATGCTTGCCGGGGGTGGAGATTAGATAGGTGTACCTGAAGAAA
>NZ_VDTC01000343.1 GCF_007672725.1 Corynebacterium aurimucosum ATCC 700975 | reverse complement strand
ATCTCGTCGATGTGCGCCAAGTGATCAATGATGTTTTGAGGTTCGAGGGCAGCCAGGCGGGGGAAAGGGATGGGGAGGATGGGATGGGGGTGGATGTGGTGGAGGGGGGGATGGAAGAAGGGGTGAATGTGGTGGGTGTGGAGGTGGAGGGAGAGGATGGGGTGGGGAGGAGGAGGGGGTAGGGATCGGGGGGGGGGTTGTGTGGAAGGGGGAGTTGGTAGTAATGGATGAAGGTGTGTGTGGGGTGGATGGTGCCGTGGGTGTTGAGATAGGTGGGGAGGTGAGTGACTTGGTGGAGGAGTTAGGACTGAGGGTG
>NZ_VDTC01000342.1 GCF_007672725.1 Corynebacterium aurimucosum ATCC 700975 | reverse complement strand
AGCAGGTGGATCCGCTGGGGTTGGGGGAGGCCGTTTCGGGGGGGTCGCGGGATTTGGGGTAAGAGGTTTATTGTTTTGAGATGAGGTGGTGGGGGTTGATGTTTGGGGGGAGGGAAGGGGGGAGGGAGAAGGAGGAGGAGGAGGAAGAGTAGTGGATAAATGGGGAGAGTGGGGTGAGGGGTGGGGGTGGTGGTGGTGATAAGGTGGGGTTGGTGGGTGGTGAGATAGTAGAGGGTAGTTGAGGTAGGGGTGAGGGAAGTTTTGCTTGATGTGCTTGGAGGAGGAGGGGATGGGATGGAGATGGTGGTTGAGGGTT
>NZ_VDTC01000341.1 GCF_007672725.1 Corynebacterium aurimucosum ATCC 700975 | reverse complement strand
CACCCCTGCCCACCATCATCCCATCCACTGCCCCTCCCCCCACCCCCAACCCCACCACACCAGTCACCCCTCCCCCCCCAACCACCCCAACCACTCCCACCTCCACTCCCTCCTCTCCCCACCCATTCCCCCCCATCACCCTGCTCACCTCCCCTCCTTCACCCCCCACCTCAACCCCCCACAGAATATCTTTCCCCCCCTCATAACCCCCATCCATCCCTTCCCCTTTCACCTCCCAACTCTTCATCATTTTCATCCTTTCCCCCTTCCCCCATTCCACACCACCATCACCACGGCGCTCCCCCCCATCACTCACC
>NZ_VDTC01000340.1 GCF_007672725.1 Corynebacterium aurimucosum ATCC 700975 | reverse complement strand
CAAAGATGTTGGGGAGGTAGTAGGCCAGTGGGGGAAGAGCGTGAGGGGAGGCAATGGTGACGAGTTGGGTGAGGTCGATGGGGAGAAGGGGGAGGGGTGGAAAAGGGACGAGGGGGAGGGTAAAGGGGGTGATGAGGATGGGAAGGAGGATGGGACGGGGGGTCTGGTGGGGGTTGGAGGGATGGATGGGTTGGAGGTGGATGGGTGGGGGATTGGCGTGTTGAGGGGGGTGGAATTGGGTATGTATTGGGTGGGGGAGATGGGTAGGGGGATGGTGATGGATAAGTTGGGGGGGTGGCGGTTGTTTGTGATTGGTT
>NZ_VDTC01000033.1 GCF_007672725.1 Corynebacterium aurimucosum ATCC 700975 | reverse complement strand
TCTTCTACTCCCCAACCCTCACCTCCTCCTTCACCCACACCCCCCCCCCACCGTCCCATTCCACCCCACCCTCCTCACCCATCACCTTCCCCAACACGCCCCCCCCCACACCACTCAACCACAACCCCCACTTCCTCCACAACTCACCCTCCTCCCCCCCCCCCACCCCATCCTGCAGCACATCACACCCATGAACCCCAACACAAGCAACTTCACCCCACCCTTCATCCCTTAACCCCACAACCCCCTGACCCATCCCTCCACCACTTCCCTCCATCCTCCCACCTTCACTTCCCTCCCCTCCCCCATCCCTCCCCCTCTCCCTCTACTTTTTCTACCCCCTCACCCCCCTCTTTCCCTTCATCCCCTCCCCCCCCCCCACCCACCTAAACCCTACCCACCCCCCCCTCCCGCCCCTCCCCCCCCTCCACCCCTCCACCTCCGCTCCCCCCCCCAACCTTCACCCTTTCCCTCACTTCCTCCCCCACCCCACCCCACAACTACCAAACCCCATCAACTCCTCACACCCCACCTTGTTCCCCAGCTCCGCCCCTTCCCCCACC
>NZ_VDTC01000339.1 GCF_007672725.1 Corynebacterium aurimucosum ATCC 700975 | reverse complement strand
CCCAGAGTTCATCCTCCCACTCCTCCATCCCCTCCATGACCTCGTCGCTCCCGAACACCAACTCCTTCCTCCCCAACCTCCTACCCTCCCGCCACAACACCCACTCTTCCCCTCCCTGCTCCATCCCATCCCCCACCCCCATCACCTCACCCACCACTCCCAACACCTCCTTCCCCACCTCCCTCCCCCTACACCTCTTTCCCCACATCCCTCCCCAACTCCCAACCTTTCTTCACCTCCTCGCCCTCCACCAACACCCCCATCCCCTCGCCTAATTCCCCCCTCACTTCACTCCCCCTTTCCGATCCAACCACCCA
>NZ_VDTC01000338.1 GCF_007672725.1 Corynebacterium aurimucosum ATCC 700975 | reverse complement strand
ATGCGGAGGAGTTTCGCAAATGATTTAAGGTAGATTGGGAAAAGGGTGGGGTTTAATGGTGGGGATAAGAGGATTTGAACGTGGGAGGTGTTGGTGGGGAAGGAAGTGGGGTAGGGGAGAAAGGGATGGTTGGAGGGGTAGGAGCGGGAACGATGGAGTTAGGGGAGAAGAATTTGATAGGATTTGGTAATGTGATTGGAATGTGAAGGGAAAGTGTGAGTTAAGTGGGTGTGAGTTAGTTAGGGAAGTTGTTGTTGTAGAAAGGGAAGAGGGTGGGGAGAGCGCGGATGATGGGGGTGAAGAGAGCGATGGAGTGG
>NZ_VDTC01000337.1 GCF_007672725.1 Corynebacterium aurimucosum ATCC 700975 | reverse complement strand
CCTCCACCCAACTTTACTCTCCTACCTCCTACCCCCACCCACCCCCCTCCCCTTCATTACCCCCCACTCCATTATTCCCCACCCCTATCTCATCCTCTCTCCTCCTTCCTTCCCTCCACCCACACCCAGGCCCGCGACCATGGCTTCTTTCAGCCCCGTTCCATCAACAACCCCAATCACCTTCGCTACATCCACACCCACCCCATCATTCACTACATCCCTTCCCCCCAGTCCAACCTCCCCACCCCCCACGCCCACATTCCTCCCCACCTCTCTCCTCACCTCAACCCCGCCCACCAGATCACACTCCACCTTTC
>NZ_VDTC01000336.1 GCF_007672725.1 Corynebacterium aurimucosum ATCC 700975 | reverse complement strand
ATCACCGCCGCGACCTTTACCCTCCCGTTCCTCACCTCCACCACCCACCTCACCCCCTCATCCACCTTCTCCCCCTCCACCACATCCATACCCACCCCTCCTCCCCCCACTCCCCCCACCCCCACCCAACTTACAACCACCCATTCACTACCTACACCATCACCCCCACAACCTCCTAACCTTCCCCCATTATTACCTCAATCAACCCCCCTCCCCACTCATCATCTCCAACACCATTCCCCCCCCACAACACCCATATCCCGTTTTACAACCCCTTTACGCCGACCAAGTACACCTACACCATCCACGCTTCCTTGC
>NZ_VDTC01000335.1 GCF_007672725.1 Corynebacterium aurimucosum ATCC 700975 | reverse complement strand
CCCCCACCCCTTCCACCCCAACCCGCATCCCCCCCTCACCCAGCAGCCCATCTCGCCCCAGATGCTCCGCTTCATCCACCAACATCACCTCCTCATCCCACCACCTTCCCTCCTCAACAACCTCCCCATTCACCCACCTCCCCACCCCCACCCCCTTCCCCTCCATCCCCCCCCCCACCACCTCCCCCCCCACCACTGCCCCGGTTCCCCCTATCATCCCCTCCCCCTTCCCCACCCAGCCGATCTCCCCCTAGTCATCCTTCCCCTTACCCCCAGACACATACACCTTCATCTCCTTCACCTTCTCGATCCCCAGCT
>NZ_VDTC01000334.1 GCF_007672725.1 Corynebacterium aurimucosum ATCC 700975 | reverse complement strand
GGCATGGGGCGGGCGTCGTGTAGGAGTTGAATGACGGGGGGGTCCTGGGTGAATTGGTGGGAGGAGAGGTAGTTGGGGAGGGGGAATGAGGGGGATGCGGGGGAGTGGGGTGTGAAGGAAAAGGAGGGTGGTTGGGGGGTGTATGGGGAGGAAGGAGAGGTTAAAGAGCTGATGGAGGAAGGGAAGGTGTGGGAGGGGGGGGTGGGGGGGGGGGAAGGGAGGGGATGGTGAAGGGGAAGTGGGGGGGGTTGAATGGAGGGAAGGAAGTAGCGGGGTGAGCAGGGGGGTTGATGGAAGGGGGGAAGAGTGGTGGAAGGG
>NZ_VDTC01000333.1 GCF_007672725.1 Corynebacterium aurimucosum ATCC 700975 | reverse complement strand
CCCCCCCTACCACCTCCCCTTCTCCCTCCCCCAACCTACCCCTTCCCCCCCCCGCCTTCCCCCACCCCACCTCGACCCACATCTCCATCCACCCCCTATCCCTCCCCATCATCCCCCCATCCACCTCCATCATCTCACCCATCTCATCAACTATCACCTCCCCCATCACCCCATCACCTTTCTCCACCCCATTCCCCCCACCCCCCCCCCTCCTCTCCCCCCCCCCTCCCAATCCCTCCCCCCCTTAACCCCCAACCACCAAAAACCCCCATCACAAAACCCCCCACTACCACACCCTTCCCCCACTCCCCCCCCTCC
>NZ_VDTC01000332.1 GCF_007672725.1 Corynebacterium aurimucosum ATCC 700975 | reverse complement strand
AAGGTTGTGAAGGACCGCGAGAAGAGGTGGGGGGAAGGGGGGATGGAGTGGGGTTGGGGGGAGGTGATGGGGTTTGGGTGGCTGGGGAACTGCGGGAAGGTGGTGGGTGTGGGGGGTGAGGGGGGGTGGGGTGAAGGAGGGGGGGGGTGGGGATAGGGTGATGAGGAGGAGGGGGTAAAAAGGGGGAGGGTAAGGGTGAGTAAGGTGGGTGGATGGAAGGAGGATGGTGGGGGGGTTTAGTGGTTTTAAGGGGAAGGAGAAAGGTGGGTTGTGGAAGTGTTGGGAGTGTTGAATAAGAACGTGGTGGTTGGAGGGGGGG
>NZ_VDTC01000331.1 GCF_007672725.1 Corynebacterium aurimucosum ATCC 700975 | reverse complement strand
CCCTCCAACACAACCTACATCCACCCGATATCTATCACCTCCTCCCCTCCCCCCACCCCTCCCCCACCCTTCCCCACCTCACCACCCAACACCACCCCCCCTACCCTCACCCTTTCCCCCCCCCCCCCCAAATCTCCACCAACCACTCCCACCCCCCCCCCCTCCCCCTCAACCTAAACAATCCCCACTCCCTCCACCTCCACTCCCCCCCCTCCTCTCCCTCTCCACCCAACAACCCCATCTCATTCCCCCCCTCACACCTCAACTCCCGCCCCACCCATACCAACTCCTTCACCTTCTCCACACGTCCCCCATCCTCC
>NZ_VDTC01000330.1 GCF_007672725.1 Corynebacterium aurimucosum ATCC 700975 | reverse complement strand
AGGTGGAGTGGCATGTGGTGACGGTGGAAGTCGGCATTGAAAGCGTGAGAAGGGAGCGGGTGGAGGTGGATGGGGTTAGCGTGGAGGAGGTTGGGGTGGAAGGGGTGGATACGGAGGGGGTGGAGGGTGGGTGCAGGGCTGAGGATGAGGGGGTGGTGGGAAATGGGGTGTTGGAGGAGGTGGGACAGGTGGGGGGGGTGGGGGTGTGATAGAGGTGGGGGTGAAGAAGGAGGGTGGGATGAATAAGAGGGTTAGTGAGAGGGAGGAGGGGGGGGGGGGGGTTGATGGGACGGAGGGTGGGGATGAGGGGGTGAGTTTGG
>NZ_VDTC01000032.1 GCF_007672725.1 Corynebacterium aurimucosum ATCC 700975 | reverse complement strand
CCAACCCCCCAATCCACCCCACCCCTACCCCTTCCACCCTCTCTCCTCCCCTCATCATCTCATCCCCCATCCTCCACTCCCCCACATCCAACACCATCTCATCCATCACCCTACCCTCTCCCAAATTCTCTACAATCTCCACCCACCCCATATTCCCCTCCATCCTCCCCATCGCCTTCCCAACCAGCCCAACCCTCCCCCCCCTCTCACCCACAACCACACCCACCACCTACCACATATCCTTCTTTCTCCCCAACCTCAATAACTACCCACCCCATATTTCCCTTTCTAACTCCATCCATCTTACCCAACCTCTCCAATACTATTCAATACTATCACCTTCACTTACCCCACCACTCCTCCTCCCCCCCCAACACCTCTCCACTACCATCCCTCCTTACCTATCAACCCTCTCAATCAATAAAACGATCCAGTTCCCCTCTCTCATATTTCCCCTCACCACCTCCCCCTCTTCCCAAACCTCTCCCCATTGCCCCTCACTCACCAACAACTCAACCTCTTCCCCCCCCACATCCCTCCACCTCCACATCTCTTTAACCCTATCC
>NZ_VDTC01000329.1 GCF_007672725.1 Corynebacterium aurimucosum ATCC 700975 | reverse complement strand
CCCAAACACAAATCACTTCCTACCACCACCCCCTACCCGCCCCCCTCCCACTTCTAATCCAATACCTCTATCTAATCCAATCCCAACCCCTCCCCCTCCAAACCCCCCCTTCTCCATCCCCCACCTTCCCCCATCCCCTCCACCACCACCTCCACAACCTCCACCCTATTCATCCCCACCAACTACTCCCCCCCCAACCTCCACTCCAACTACCCCCCCCCCCCCACCATCCCGCACCCACCTCATTCCTCCCCCCCTCCTCCACCTCATCCCACCAGTCCAACATCTATCTCCCCCTCATCCACCTCCTCACCTCCCCC
>NZ_VDTC01000328.1 GCF_007672725.1 Corynebacterium aurimucosum ATCC 700975 | reverse complement strand
AAGGGTGGGCGGGGGGAGTGTGGAGTGGGAATGGTGAGGGTGGTGGAGTTGGAGAAGGAGGGGGGTGGAATGAAGAGGAGAAAAGAAATAGGTGGGTAAGGAGTAGGTAGGTGGAGTAGGTGTGGAGGATTTGGGGGGAAGGGGAGGGTAGAAGTGTGGAAGAGGTGGATGGATTGGGTGTGGAAAAAGAGAGGGGAGTGGATGTCGAAAAAGGGTATGGAGATAAGAATGTTGGAGTAGGGGTGGGATGGGGGGAGGAGGAGTAGTGGGGGGGAGATAAGGTGGTGGAGTGGTGAGAGGGGTGTTAGCTGTTGGTCTGG
>NZ_VDTC01000327.1 GCF_007672725.1 Corynebacterium aurimucosum ATCC 700975 | reverse complement strand
ATATTGCAGGGAAGGTGGAGACGTTGGGGGAGGTGGAGGTCGTGGTGTTCGACGGCGAGGTGTGGATGAAGGTGGGGGGTGGGGGGGAGAAGAATGGGGGTGGGGATAGGAAGTATGTTGAGGATGGGTTGAAGGGGGAGTAGTAGAAGGGGGGTAAGAAGATGGGGAGTGAGCGGGGGAATGGTGGGAAGAAGAAGATGGGGGAGGTGGGGGATGGGTTCGGGGAGGATGGGGAGGAAGGGGAGGGTGGAAGTGTGGGGGGTGGGGGAGGAGTACCTAGGGGAGTGGGGTGGGTGGTTGGTGTTGGTGGGGATGATGGT
>NZ_VDTC01000326.1 GCF_007672725.1 Corynebacterium aurimucosum ATCC 700975 | reverse complement strand
GTTAAATGGTGGGGTGGAGTATAGAGTTGTGAGAGAAGAGGGGAGAGAAGAGAAGAAGGAGAGGAAAAAGAAGAAGGAGTTATTGAAAGTTAGGTGGGTTAGAAGGAGGGAAGAATGGGGGAGAGAGGGAAGAATGGAGGAAGGAGTTTTGAAGGGGTTAGTTGAATGATGATTGTGGTTAAGATGTATGTGGAGGGGATTAAAAATAGGGGGGAGTAAAAGAATGGTGTAGATAAAGGAGGAAGGGAATGAAAATAAAGAGTCAGAGGGTATAGAGGAGGAAGTCGTGGTGAATTAAAGGTGGTTAGAAACGAGGTGAT
>NZ_VDTC01000325.1 GCF_007672725.1 Corynebacterium aurimucosum ATCC 700975 | reverse complement strand
CCTCATCAACCTTCCCCCTATAAATCATCCCTCCCACCTTACCCCTTCATCCCCTTCACCCCATCCACGATCGCGCCCCCAATATCCCGACCCCCCTCCTACCCACACAACATTCCATCCATCCCTCCCAACCCGCCCCCCTTCTCCATCCCATCCACAATCCCCCTCACCTCCTCCCCCCACACCTTCTTCACCATCCCCTTCTCCTCCCCCCTACCTCCCCCCTCACTCCCTCCATACCCCGCCCCACCCTATTCTTCCCCCACCTCCCCATACCGCTGACACCCCGTCTTCCCCGTCACCCCCAGCATCTCCCCACCC
>NZ_VDTC01000324.1 GCF_007672725.1 Corynebacterium aurimucosum ATCC 700975 | reverse complement strand
ACCCCTTCCCACCCCTCCAACACAAGAACCCGAACCAAACCTCCCCTCCATCCACTCATAACCCCTGATCAAAAACATTAAGACAACCAACCCACCCCCCACCAACCCGCATACAAACTTAAACACCAACTTCCTTACTGAACTAAACACTTCTTTTCCCAAATACCACACACACCCAACTCCTCTCATCCCCTAATACAAACAAATCATCACACCAACACCACCAATTCTCTCCCAAACTCCATTCTCTCACACCACTCTTCTTATCCCCTAAAACCCTCCACAAACCACCCTTCCCACAATCCTTCCCACCGTTCCACT
>NZ_VDTC01000323.1 GCF_007672725.1 Corynebacterium aurimucosum ATCC 700975 | reverse complement strand
CCCACCCCGTACACCCCCACCACCATGACCCACAGATCCCCCTCCACTTTATCCACCCCCACCACTCCCTCACCCTCAACATCCCCCACCCCACCCCCCCTCTCCACCCCCCCCCTACCCACCTTTCCCAACTCACACCAGAAACCCATCCCTACCTCTCTCCATATCCTCCGCCCCCCCAACCCCCTTCCTCACACACCCCTTCACCACCCCTCCCTCCAACCCTCCCCTCTCCCCCTCCCCCCCCATCCCCTCCCAACTCCTAATCACGCTACCTCCCTTGCCAGCCTCAGACCTCACCACTCGGACTCACACCACCTCT
>NZ_VDTC01000322.1 GCF_007672725.1 Corynebacterium aurimucosum ATCC 700975 | reverse complement strand
TCAGTTGAACCCTAATCCACATCCATCCTCAAACATCCCTCCCCCCCCCCTCTTTTCCCCACCGATCACCTCCATCTTCTCCCCCCTTCCCCCCCCAAACTCACCCTTCTCCACCCCCCCCACCTTCTTCACCTCCCCCCCCACCACACTTTCCCCACCCTCCTTCCCCCCCACCTCAACCTATTCCGTCATCTTCTCCATCTCTTCCTCCGACCCCTCCCCCCCCATCATCCTTTCCCTATCCAGCCCCTCGCCAATCTTCATCTTCTTTACCCCCTCCACCGCCAGTTCTACCAACTTGTCCCCCATGTCTTCCTCCATC
>NZ_VDTC01000321.1 GCF_007672725.1 Corynebacterium aurimucosum ATCC 700975 | reverse complement strand
CTTAAAATACCTACAAAACCCCTTCCCCCCTCTCCTCCCCCACACACCCCCATACCACTCACCCCACAACCCCTCCCCCACATCATCTCCCAACCACTCCACCCTCTCCTTCTTCCACCTCCCCATCCCTACAACCTTCCACCCACACCCAACCCACCTCCACTCCCATTCAACCTTTTCCCTCCCTCTCACCTCACACTAACCACCACCAACTACCCCCTCCATCAACACACCCCCACTCTCATCCCTCCCAACCCCCTCCTCCCACCAATCAACCCCACCCCACCCAACACACACAATCCGCCCACCGTCCACGCCCACT
>NZ_VDTC01000320.1 GCF_007672725.1 Corynebacterium aurimucosum ATCC 700975 | reverse complement strand
CACATCACTCAGAAACTCACACTCGCACACAACCTATCCCCCCACCATCTCCTCCCTAAACCTCACAACGCTCACCCCCATCTCCTTTATATTCACTTCCACCTCTTCCATCAACTTACCACCCCCCACCCTTTCCATCCTCTTCCCCTCCCCCCTCCTACCATCCCCCACCCACACCTCCACCCTCTCCCCCCTGCCCTGCTTCAACCACTCCCCTCCAACCTCCCCCCCCCCTACATCCTCCTCTCCACACCTCACCTTCCCAATGAAGCCAACTCCGCCTTCGGCCTCTACCCCAAAATCGCCTTTACTGACTTCCTTC
>NZ_VDTC01000031.1 GCF_007672725.1 Corynebacterium aurimucosum ATCC 700975 | reverse complement strand
CTTCCCCCCTCCACTCCACTCCCACCCCCCCACCCCCCCCCCCTCCCTCATCATCACCGCTCCCCCCCCCATCCCTAACACCCTCCTCCTCAACCACCTCCAACATCTCCCCTCTACCCCCCCCTCCATTACCCTCCCCCCCTCACCCCGCAGCTCCATCCTCGACCAGCTCCTTCACACCACCATCCCCCCCATCATCCACAACCCCCACCTCCCCTACTCCCACCTCTCTTCTCCCAACCCCATCTTCTCTCACCCCCACCCCCTCTTCATCCCCACCACCCCCACCCACCTCCTCCCACACACTCATTCCCCTTCCCTCCCCCTCCCCTTCCACCCCACCCTCAACCTCCCCACCCACCTCACCAACTACCTCATCCTCTTCCTCCCTCCCCCCACTCCAGCCCACGTGTGCCAGGCGACCCATCGCGGTATCCCCCCAAATCTTCTCAATCAACCCCCCCCTTCCCTCCACCCACCCCCACCCCTCCCACCCCGCCCATCCTGCCCGCCGCCCACCCCCACGGCCAGCGCATCCTCACCTGGCAGCAGGTTTATGACCTCAAGGAGGAGCCGGAGC
>NZ_VDTC01000319.1 GCF_007672725.1 Corynebacterium aurimucosum ATCC 700975 | reverse complement strand
CCACACACCCCGCCACGACACAACATACACACCTCCCTCCACCTACACCATATCCACCCCCCCTTTCACCCCCCCCCCGCTTCTATCCTCCTCTCCCACCCCTATAACCCCCTCCCCATCGTCTTCCACCACCATTCCCTCCCCCCACTCCTCCAACTCCCCCATAACTATCATCCCCCCATCCTCTCCCATCACATCCATCCCCCCCTCCTCTACCAACCCCCCCACATCCCCCTCCCTTCCTTCTCCCACCACCTCATCACCCTCACCCCCACGTCCAACCCCTCCAATACCCCCCCTCTCAACTCCCCCCACCTAATCTT
>NZ_VDTC01000318.1 GCF_007672725.1 Corynebacterium aurimucosum ATCC 700975 | reverse complement strand
AGACGCTCCTGCCATATCCGGAAAGGTGATATGGCGGATACCAATTAGTAGAGCATAGGAGGTGATGAGGTGGGTGCGTGAGTAGGAAGTGATGATGATTGTGGATGCGAATGAGGATGAGGGGAGGGTAAGGGCGTGGGTAGAGAAGTTGGTGGAAGGAATGGGGAAGGATGGGGGGAAAGTGGAAAAGGTTGAGGTGTGGGGGAAGGGGGGTGTTGGATAGGGGATGAAGAAGAAGGAAGAGGGGATGTACGCAGTGGTGGATCTGGAGTGGGAATGGGACTGGGTTCTCGAGCTGGATCGCGGTCTGAAGCTGAAGGAGT
>NZ_VDTC01000317.1 GCF_007672725.1 Corynebacterium aurimucosum ATCC 700975 | reverse complement strand
GTTGGTGGGGAAGGTTGTTGAGGGCATGGGGGGGAAGGTGGGGGGTGGCGGAAGGGAGGTTGGGGTTTTGGGTGTGGAGGAGGTGGGTTTGAAGGAGAGGAAGTGGGAGCAGGAGATGGTGGTTGAGTGGGAGAAGGTGTTTGGTTGGAAGGATGAGGGGGGTTAGGGGGTGATGGTGAGGAGGTAGAAGATGGTGTGGTGGGGTGGGTAGGAGGAGGAGAGGTGGGGTGTGGGGGAGGGGTTGGGGGTGGGGGAGGAGGGAGGTGGGGGGGAGCGGGGTTGGAATTAGGAGAGGGTGTGGTTGGCCGGCGCGTTCATGATCGT
>NZ_VDTC01000316.1 GCF_007672725.1 Corynebacterium aurimucosum ATCC 700975 | reverse complement strand
ATCTCTTCACCCATATCTCGATTTCCCCCCCCGTTCTCCCCTCCCACACTATCCTTAAGTTCGTATTCTCCTTATCTCAAACCATCACTCCCACTCTCTCATACCCCCCACAACTCCTTCTCTAACATCTTCCTCCCCAACCCCCCTCACATTCCCCTCCCCCCCTTCCCCCCTCCCTTTCACCTCCCCTCCAACACCCTTCCAATTTATCCAAACCAACACCCCAACTCCTTCCACCCCCCCTTTCCCAATCACCCACTCCCCATTCCTAACCACGGCCACCCCCTCAAGCCTTACCTCCACATCGATGACCTCGTTCCCCCC
>NZ_VDTC01000315.1 GCF_007672725.1 Corynebacterium aurimucosum ATCC 700975 | reverse complement strand
AAAAGCAAAAGCAATAGTGCATTGTGATGTGGAGAATAAGGTGCATACGATGAAAAAGGTGATTTGTCATTTACAAGAGGTAGGTCGAAACAGAACATGAAAGTTGGTCGGTAGGTGGCATGCAGAGGTAGTTTCAAGGTGACAGGTTATGAAGATATGGTGCAAAAGACAAATGCGTGGTGGCAGGCATAGTAAAATGATGGTGTGGAAGACATAGATGGTATTTGTTTTGCATTTACGGCACCGGATGCGGGCGATAATGACGGGAAGAGATTTAGTATGTGGGACAGAATTTCGGCGGCAGTATTGAGACCATGAGAGTAG
>NZ_VDTC01000314.1 GCF_007672725.1 Corynebacterium aurimucosum ATCC 700975 | reverse complement strand
GTGTGGTGGGATAAGAAGGGGGTGGTGGTGGAGCGGTTGGTTGAGTTTGAGTATGAGGTGAGGGTGGTTGTGGTGGGGTGGGTGGAGGGAGGTAGGGGGAAGATGGGTAGGTGGTTTAGGGAGGGCATTGGTGAGGGGGACGAGAAGGGTGAGTTGGTGGAGTGCTGGCAGGGCATGGCGATGAGTGAGGAGGGGGTGGGGAACGCAGGGTGCGTTGCGGGGGGTATCTGTAATGAGTTGGGGGGGGGGGGTGGGGAAGGGGGGGGGGGATGGATGAACGGATGGGGTTTGGGTTGGGGGTATTAATGATGGGGATGGGAATTAG
>NZ_VDTC01000313.1 GCF_007672725.1 Corynebacterium aurimucosum ATCC 700975 | reverse complement strand
CCAGGACACCCCCACCCCCTTACCACCAAGCCCCCAATCAATCTCCCCAACCCACCCCTCTTCCACCCCCAACCCCCCCCCTCCTTTCCCCATCTTCACTCTTCCTCACCTCCACACCCACCCCCCCAACCACCCACACCACCCCATCATCTCTTCCCACCACCTCCCCCCTCACCTTTTCCCCCCCCACAACCCCCCTCAACTTCTCCCCCAGCTCCTCCATCCCCTTCCCCTTCTCCCTACCCCACTCCCCCCCCCCCTGAACATCCTCCCTTCACCCCACGCCTCCATCCCCTTTACTGACCTCCCTCTCACCTCTCCCACC
>NZ_VDTC01000312.1 GCF_007672725.1 Corynebacterium aurimucosum ATCC 700975 | reverse complement strand
GTTGAGGAAGATGGAAAAGGAGTGAGGGGGGTGGATTTGGTGAGGGGTGAAGGGGTGAAGATGGGGGGGGGGAGGGTGTTCGGGGGGGTTGAGGAGGGGGTGGAAGTGTTGGGGGGTTTGAGCGGGGGGGTTGAGTGTGAGGGGGTCCAGGGTAAGGAAGGGAGGTGTGGAGGGGTGAATGGGAGTGGTGTGGATGGTGAGGGGAAGAAAGGGGAAGGCAGGGAGGGGTGGTTGGGGGGGGGAGGGGGTATCTTGTTTGGTGTTGTGGTTGTTCTGAGGTGAGTGAGGGGGGGGTGGTGGTTTGGGGGGGGTGGATTGTGGCGAC
>NZ_VDTC01000311.1 GCF_007672725.1 Corynebacterium aurimucosum ATCC 700975 | reverse complement strand
CTCCATCATCCTTCACCCTCAACTCCTCCCCCTTCCACTTCACCACCAACTCATTCCCCCTCTCCCCCTCAAACCTTCCACCCTCAAACCTCACCCTCTCCCCCTCCTTCAGCCTTTCAACCTCCCTCCCCCTATACAACTCCATCCCCCACACACCCAACAACCCACCCTCACTCCCCTACCTCACCCCCTTTCACCTCCACCTTTCCATCACTCCCCCCGCATACATTCCCCGATCACCAAACTCCACCTTCCACTTTCCCCCCTCACTCTCTTCCTCAATCACCCACACCACCCCCCCATCACCCCTCTTCACCCCCCCCAT
>NZ_VDTC01000310.1 GCF_007672725.1 Corynebacterium aurimucosum ATCC 700975 | reverse complement strand
AGGATGGCTGGGTGAAAGGAAGGAGATAGAGGTTAAGTGAGGTGGTTGAATTTAGAAAAAGGGGTGGTAGTGATGGGTAGTGGTAGGGTTAAGATGGTGGGGTTGGGGGGTGGAGGGGGGGGTGGAGGTAAAGAGAGAAGTGGAAGAGGTGGGAAAGGATGAGGGTGGGTGGGGTTTGTAAGAGGTTGAGGGGTTGGAAAATGAGGATGTGGGGGTGGGGAAGGTGGTGAAAGTGAGGAGGAAGGATGTGATAGGAGAGATGGGAGTAGAGGGGTGGGGTTAGCAGTGGGTTGCGGGAGTTAAGGTGGGTAAGAAAAGGGATGAG
>NZ_VDTC01000030.1 GCF_007672725.1 Corynebacterium aurimucosum ATCC 700975 | reverse complement strand
TACACATTCACCCCCCATCCCCGCACCACCACTTCTTCCCCCTCAATCCTCACCATTTTCCCTCCACCCCCCTGCACCCCCTCCACCCGCCCCCCCTTAACCCACCCCAACACCTCCTCCACCTCCCCCACCCCCTCCTCCACACCACCATCCACCATTCCCAGTCCATCTATCACCTCAACCTCCTTCCCACCCTTCCCATCATCCACCCTCTCATCCCCAACCTCCCCCCCCCCCTCATTATCAACATCCCCTCCCTCCCCCCCTCCCATCACCACAATCCTTTCCTTAACCCCCTTCCGCCCATCCCCCCTCCCGCTCAGCTCAACCTCCCACACAACACCAACTTTCCCCCTCTCTTCCCTCACCTACACCACCCCCACCCCCACCACACCCACCACACCCCATCCCACACCCCATCCCCACACTTGCTCCTCCACCACACTCACCCCCACCACCCCAACCTACACCACCTACACCAACCCCCCCACCTCCTCCCCCTCCCCCGCCTCAACAACCCCCACCCCCCTCACCTTCTCAACCATCTCCCCCCACCACATTCCACGTGCAACAACATTCCCACCGC
>NZ_VDTC01000309.1 GCF_007672725.1 Corynebacterium aurimucosum ATCC 700975 | reverse complement strand
CCCCTCATTCCTTCCCCCATCCCCATCTTCATCTTCCTCTCCAACCCCCCCCCCCATCACCAATACCACCACCTCCCCCCACCCATCCTCCCCCACGGTTCTTTCAAACTCACCCCCCACATCCCCCCCAACCCCCTTCCCCTCCCAATCAATCTTCCACCTCCCCCACCTATACCTCACCTAATTCTCACCCTCCTCCCCCATCATCTACCCCTCCACCGACCTCCCTCCCACCTCATCCATCTCACACAGCAGGTACCGCTAGCCGGCCCACCCCAGAACACTGCCCGACCCGATGACCCGCTCCTCCGCGAACCCCGAGCCCT
>NZ_VDTC01000308.1 GCF_007672725.1 Corynebacterium aurimucosum ATCC 700975 | reverse complement strand
CACACTCCATTCACCATTTTTCTCCCCACTTCCCCTAAATCCCCCTTTCCCCACCCAACCCCACTCTACCCCCCTACCCAACACCCACTACAAACCCCCCATCACCCACCACCCTCCCATCCACCCTTCATCCCCTTACAATCAACACCATTCTATAAATCTCATCCTCCACTCTCCCCCAACCATTTCCCCTCACCCTCTCTATCCTCCCACAATTTTTCACCACCCACCACCACCTCCCCCAAAACCCACTCTTCCACCAAGGAACCCACTCCACCCTCTTCCTCCTACAACATCCCTCACACCATCAGATCCTCCTCCAAATC
>NZ_VDTC01000307.1 GCF_007672725.1 Corynebacterium aurimucosum ATCC 700975 | reverse complement strand
TAGATGAGGAAAAGGGTGTTGGATTATGGAAAGGTAATGGAAGAGGGTTTTAATGTTCGTAGGTGGCTAGTGAAAGAAAAAGTGTGGGAGCAAAGTGAAAAGAAAGGAAAGTAGAAAGGGAATTAATGGAGCGATGAAAGTGAGATTGAGGGGTGTAGAAAAGTAGAATTGGAGAAAGGGGTGGACGGGTGAGGATTGGGGATAAATATGGCGGGGAAAAAGATTGAAAGATAGTTTATTTATATGAGTTTAGGTGCATGTTCAGGTAGATTAATGAAGTATGGATGGTGTAAGGTGGAATGAATGGAGTGGGAGAAAGGGGGGCT
>NZ_VDTC01000306.1 GCF_007672725.1 Corynebacterium aurimucosum ATCC 700975 | reverse complement strand
GGCGAGGAATGGGGGGATTGCGGTGAGTGATGATGAGGGTTTGAGGTGTAGGGGCGAGTTGGGGGAGTATGTGGGGAGAAGGGTGGTTGAGTTGGGGGAAAGAGATGTTGGTGATGGGTGGAAGGGGGTTTGGTGATTGTGTGTTGGGGAAATGTAGAAGAGTAGAAGAATGTTGATTGTAATGGGCGGGGGTAAGGAGAAGAAGGGGGGGTGGAGAGTGGGGTTGGGGGAGTGGGGAGGGAAGAGAAGGTGGAGGGTGGAGTGTTGGGGATAGAGGATGTTGTGGAGGAAGGTGGGGGGGGTGTTGTGGAATGAGGTGGACAAGGG
>NZ_VDTC01000305.1 GCF_007672725.1 Corynebacterium aurimucosum ATCC 700975 | reverse complement strand
CCTCACCCCCCCACACCACTCCTCCTCCCCCCACCACTCACCAACCTCCCCTCCAACAAATACCCCACACTCCCTCACATCTCACACCTACAACCCACACAATTCTCACTCCCCCACCCCCTCCACCTTAACTCTCCACTCCACCCCAACCACCATATCCATCCCACCCACCAACACCCCCACCACCAACAACACCCCCCCCCACACTTCCACCCCCCCAATCACCTACCACACCCTCCACTTCCCCCACCCATTCCCCCCCATCACCCCATCCCTCTCACCCCACTTCATCCTCACCTTCACGCCCTTCACCATCTCCTTCCGCTC
>NZ_VDTC01000304.1 GCF_007672725.1 Corynebacterium aurimucosum ATCC 700975 | reverse complement strand
TTGAGTTCTCACCCAACACGGCTCAGCCCTCGCGTTGCCTCCGAACCCACCAACATCACCTCCACCTCCCACATCTACTTCAATTCCCCCCCACCCCACTTACCCATCCCCATCACTCCCACCTCCCCATCCACTCCCTCCTCCTCCTACACCACTCCCACACCACCGCCCACCCCTCCCCTCAACGACCCCTCACCGACCCCCCTCCTCACCCCCGTCACTTCACCCAAACCCACCCCCCCCTCCCCTCCCCCTCCCAATCTCCCTATCTCCCCCACCCCCAACTCCATCCCCAATCCACCCAACACACTCCACCCCTTCCCCGTC
>NZ_VDTC01000303.1 GCF_007672725.1 Corynebacterium aurimucosum ATCC 700975 | reverse complement strand
CCCCACCTGCGCCACCTCCGCATCCCCGTCTTTCGTATCTGCTACCGCTTCCACTCCATCACTCAACCCCTCCCCCCCACCCTCCCCCTCACCCCGGATCTCACCCCCCCCCATATCAATCCCGTTCTCCATCACCTCCCAATTCCCCCTCCTCCCAACCCCCAACTTCCCGACGCCCTCATCCACCACCTTTCCTTAACCCACCTCACCCTTCAGCTGGCGAACCTCACGCCTCACACCTTCTCCCCCCCCACCATCTCCCCTCCCTCCCCCCTCCCCCCACCATCCATTCCCTCCTCACTACCCACCTCACCTTCCTCTCCTATC
>NZ_VDTC01000302.1 GCF_007672725.1 Corynebacterium aurimucosum ATCC 700975 | reverse complement strand
ACCTCAACTACCACATCCACCATCTTCCCCTCCTCCACCCTCCCCACACCACCTCCCTCCACCGTCACCCACCCCAGCACCTCCTTACCCTCATTACCTCCACCCCCTACCCTCTAAATACCCACCCCTTCCTCCTCACCCACAACCCTTCCCGCCACTCCTACCCCTCCCCCTCCACCCCTCCCCCAATCCTCCTTCCTGACATCTCCCCCCCCAAACCCATCACCACATCACCCTTTTCCACCATCTCCCATTCCCCATCAATCACTTTTCTGCCCTTCCCTACCTTCCTCATTCTCTAACCGCTACTCATTTACAGTCACACAT
>NZ_VDTC01000301.1 GCF_007672725.1 Corynebacterium aurimucosum ATCC 700975 | reverse complement strand
CCTCCCCGCCCCACCCGCACTCTTCCCACCTGCACCACCAACAATCTCCCCCCACTCCCCAACCTCTTCCCTCCACTCACTCTCCTCCCCCCTCACCCCCCCCTCCACATCATCCCCCCCCCCCCCAAAAACCACTCCCACCTCCACCTCCACCTCCCTCTCATCCTCCGCCCTCCCCCCCCCCGCCAACTCTCACACACACAACCCCACCCTTCAATCCCGGCCCTCCACCCCTTCTGCCTCTCCAGACCAATTCGAAGAGCTCTCTACCCCCCCAACCACTCTCGCTTCCGATCCCAACGTCCAAGAGTTGTCGTCCACAACCAC
>NZ_VDTC01000300.1 GCF_007672725.1 Corynebacterium aurimucosum ATCC 700975 | reverse complement strand
ACCGTATCCACCCCCCGCTCCCACCCGACTCCCCCCACTTCCCTCCCCCCACAATACACCACCACCCCATCAACCTCCCTCCCCACTTCCTCCCCCATCCCATTCCCTTCCCCACCCACCCCCCCCAACACCCCCTCCATCACCTCCCCCCCCTCCCCCCTCCCCCTCCTCCCGCACCTCTACACGATCAGCCCCCTCCTCTCCTTCCTCACCTCCTCCCGCCTCACCACCTCACAACCATCCCCCCCAATCCCGTTCCCAACCACACACTCCCACGCCACCCTCTTCCGTCCCCCCACCCTGACCTCATCCCCCCTCCACTTCACT
>NZ_VDTC01000002.1 GCF_007672725.1 Corynebacterium aurimucosum ATCC 700975 | reverse complement strand
CGGATACTCACTCAGGCGCTACCAGATACTCACCACACCGCTACCATTTCAGTCTTCTGAACATGAAGTGTCACAGTGCGCTGACTTCTAACTGTGTTTAGACGGAAAGTGAAATCCAGTTAGTCGGGTACCAGGATTCCACGCGACGTAGCGTATCGAGCACCAAGGGAGTAGTTGCCGTCCAGTCCGCGTGCGGCCCGATTCATTGGTCAGACTCAGCTTGTAGTAAGAATTACCGGTTTATGCTCCAGATGATCGCGAGTAGCAGGGGGATCCAATTCAGTCCCTGCCTTGGATTGATTGCAGAACTCGTTTGGCGGCCGGCGGATGTCGCCGTCGCTTTAGGTGAGCACAACGATGACTAGACGCGTCTGACAGAAGAAATGCTCTGGGATGTGATTCTGCTTGGGCTACACGGAGTTGGTTCCGAAATCGGTCGCGCCCAGTAACGCGGCGTCCTCAAGCTCGCAAGGCTACAAGTATCACCAATATCTGAACATGTAAATGCGTCCTAAGAATGGGGGCTTGCCCGAATCCGTATTCCGCTTACGGGATTGGCAACGTCGACCACCGGCCCTTCCGGGTATGGCACCTGAAACAGGAGAACGAAGAGTCAGTGCATCGAGGTCATCCGTTAATTCGAGGATGATGAATCGACAGTTGCGTCAAAACGATCGGCGGAATCGATTAGCAGTTGAGTGAATTCTTCAAATGATTTAATAACAAATTCGTACGCTTTTGGAAGATTCTTCTGCTTATCGGCAGGAAGCTCCACGAATTCTTCAGCGGGATCGCCGTGCGAGATGCCATTTCGAATACGCCTAAGCGTGTTTATGATCGGTCGATTTTGAGTAAAGAAGTCCGGAAAAGGCAAGTTTAGAGACTCAATTAGTTGTGTGAGTTGCTCGAAATCTAAATTGGAATTTGTATTGCTAAACTCTTCAATCGTGGCGTCATCGATTTGGAGGCGTACACCTTTTGTTGAATCGAAAGGTGATAGTTGTACTATTTGGCTGAGATCTGCATCTGCGTCTTTCTTGGGCAGGCGCTCCGCTTTTTCTTTTTGAGAGGCGAGACGGTTAATCAGCAATTTTCGGAATAATGTTGGGTGAAATGGACGTTCATCCTCGCGAAGATATGAAAGATAGCGTAAATAAACTTTGATGGAATGTTTTATAAAGCCTTCCCAGTGCGCGTAGACCATTAGGAATAGTGCTCGTTTGGTTTGGGCTGGTGGACCTTCGGGCTCCTCTTGGGTTTCTAATATTTCCAAAGTAGCCACGTATTCATAGGATATCTCCACCCCGCCCTCTTCGCTTTTCTTTGAAAAACTTTGATAATTTAGGCCAAGTTGCTTGCGCAGGTAGAGAAGCTCCCTCTTTCGCCATGCGCTTTCTTTCGCAAGTCTGTCTTGGAGATCGGAGAAATTGCGTTTCATGTTCGGTCAAGAGGAGAGAAATATTTTCGGCCATTTCTGACCATTTTCGGGAACCGATCTCGGGCATTTACTCCTTGGCCAATGTGGTCGATAAAACTTGGGGTCTCCCACATAGAAAGCAGTTTGGTTTCTAAGTCCTCAGGGTGCTCCTCCCAAAAATCAATGTATTTAGCCAGACCGCTCGTCACGAATTCGAACGCGGCGTTAGATGTAGGCCCGATACGGCGCCCTAGTTTTTCGTCCCATCGTACTAATGCCGATCCATTGCCCACTTCGCCGAGTAGTTGCATCACCCTCGCGAATAGTTTCACGTCTATCGCTTCGGATCTGGCGTCGGAACTTTCCTTTGCCCGATTCTTGGTCCACTTAGTAAGGTAATCTCCGAAATCTTCGCTAAGTGATTTTTCGTTTCCCGTATATTCTTCCTGCATAAAGAACCGGAGCACTAGTTCGTCACGGAAGGCGCCCTCTTCGCGCGATTTTGAGAGGCGAACGGCGCGATGGAATTCGTTTAAGGCGCTGCACTCTTTTACCTGATTGAAAAACTGCGAGTTCAGCATGACAAGCATGCAATTTCGAAGTTCTTGGTTGGTGAGTACAGACCCGGAGTTAAGTCGCAGGAAAAGATTATACTTCGCCTCTGGGGTTGAAAGATTATCGACTAGGGTGATATCAACCCTAGTATTCTCGATTTTTCGCTTTAGGGCGATGGGGAGTGAATTCCATTCAGCCTCTTCTGCTTCTTTGAGTAATTCAAGTTTTTCGAGGGAAAAAGATTCCCACGGGGAGCTTTCTCGAGGATTAGAAGTAGGCTGTTTTTGCTGTTTTACCCCCATGAAGCTAAAAATCGTTGAAAGCCGTTGAACGCCGTCAATGACATCCCACTTACCTTCCTCGTCCACTGAAATGAAGATGTTTGGAAGCGGAATCGAAAGTAGTAGGGATTCAATCAGGGAAGACCTTTGCTTTTTCGTCCATCTAAAAGCTCGCTGAAAATCTGGGGAAACATTAATATCCCCGTCTTCGTACATACTTCTAAGCTCGCGTACGGAGTAGCCGAGTTGATCGATGCGGATTTTTTGGGCTTGTTTTTGAGTTGCCGCAATTAGGGACTTGTCTTTATCCATCTTTTCCTCCGCTAGAATAGCGAAATGTTTTGTCGTCACGAAGATTGTATCTGTTAGGGCACCAGTTTGGTGGAATTTGGGATTGTAAGCCGCGGAGACTGGAGCCAGCGGTTTCTCAGCCAGGGATGTGCTCAGATTGTGTCAACGAAAGTAACCCCACTTTTCAAGGCTTTCAGGCGGACGCGGAATGTGGGCGATCTCAATCTCAGGATCGTGGATTGCTGCTTCGCGGCGGAGGCGTTCCTTAAGCGCTTCAGCTGAATCCGAAAATTGTTTGATGAAAGACTCGCCTGAGCGACGTTTGTAGGTTATTACAAATTCAGCCACTGTGCTGCTCCGATTCATCTATATGTTCAACAAGGATTTCAGTTGTGCACGGCCCCTAATCTAGTAGGAATCGGCCATGCACGGGGAAGCCCTAAATATCATTGCGAGTGAATCCCTGCTTGGCAATGGTGGAGCTTCTCTTTCTGAAGGCTGCGGCGAGGGCAGGGACGTTGGCATCGAGAAAGTCGTGCACGGTGGCAGAGATGTTCTCTTTGTCATCGGTATCGCGAGTGACTCGGCCAACCTGTTGAATGACAACGCCGCGGAAGCTTACTGGGGCGGCCAGCACAAGAGTATCCAGTGCAGGAAGATCTATGCCTTCTCCGGCCACCTGCGACATGGCTAAAAGGACGAAATGCGGTGTTGCGGCAAGTTGTTCACGGACGGCTTGCCTTTCGCTTGCCTTTTGTCCGCCGTGCAGTTGAAGGACGGGGAAGGGGGCGTCGGTAAGCAATGCGTTGAGGGCGGCGAGGTGTTCGCGTCGTTTCACCAGGACGAGGACAGTGTGCTCGTCTTGTGCTGCTTGTGTGATGACATCGGCGATGAGCTGGTTGCGGTGCTCATCTGCCGCCAGAGCGGTGTCGAGGTCGGGCCAGAACAGGTAAGGGGAGTCGTACGTGAACTCGGTGTTGTGGACTACGTAGTCGCGGTGTCCGGGGCGTTCGAGCTCGACGGTATGGCGGATAGGGCCGCAAATGAGGGGAAGCAGCTTATCGAGGCCGTCTGAACGGTAGGGTGTTGCGGTCATTCCGAGCATAAAACGAACATTGAGGTGAGCTAGAACGTTGGTTAAACCCGCGGCGCCGACTCGGTGGCATTCATCAACGATGATGTGGCCATAGCTGGAGAGAAAATCAGTCTTGGAATCATTGCGGCTGATGGATTGGGCCGTGACAATGTCTATTTCTCCACTGAGCTTTTTCTTGGTACCCGAGTATTGCCCAACCTGAACTTCCGGGAGGAACAGCTTGAGGGCCTGGCGCCATTGGGTAGCAAGCTCCCTGGATGGAACAATCACCGCAGTGGGAACTTGACGCTGGGCGATGATTGCACACGCCATGACAGTCTTTCCAGTGCCGGGAGGGGCAATGAGCATTCCAGACTTGTGCTTGAGTATCTGTTTGGCGGCCGAATGCTGGTAGGGACGTAGTTCGCCGGCAAATGACGCATCGATGCGCCGGGGCTTGGGCGTATGGCCACGACGTGTGACGGTATATCCTGCAGTCTTCAGGATGCCGAGGACGTCATCGAGCGTGCCGCGGTCGAGAGTGAGGACTTGGTCCTTTTCATCAAAACGTACGATGAGCCGTGGAGTGCCGAAAGTGGAGAAACGCTGGGCCTGCTTTATATAAAACTGCGGGTTAGCAATAGCGCCTAGGTGCCGCAGGGCCGTACGAGTGGTGGCATCGACGCCTGATAAATCGACGTGGACGTGCGAATCGTGCGTGACGTTGACTTTTCCGGAGGCCTTGAGCTTCTTTAGCTCTTCGCGGGTGGGTGCCTGGGGAAGGGACGTCTCGGGATCGGGCTGAAGCGCAGCGTAGATTTTCTTGAGCTCGGAAAGCGATGACTTCTTCGTTCTTGCCAAAGCCTCAAATTGGTCTGGCAAAGGTTGAAAATTACTGTCGACGAAGACCGTTGTGCCTTCGGATCGATGGTGGCCTGCTAATGGGAGGGCAATAAGGTTGCCGAAACCGCGGCCTTTCGCCGGCAGCGTGTCTTGGGACGGAAAGAATCGGTCGAAACTGGAGAAGTAGGAATCCGGGCTAGCCTTGGCAAGAAGCCCGATGCCCACGGAACGAGCGAGGCTGGCGGGAATAGGTTCGCCGAAAAACACCCAGACGTGAGCTCCGTTCCCAGAACGCGATACTTCAATGAGCGGATCGAGGCCCTGGTTCCTGCATTCCTTCGCGTAGGCGCGGGCAGCTTGCTTGAAGTCGTCATCATCAAAATCGCAGACCAACAACCGGCAACTGTCATCTGTGCACAGTGGGTAAAGCCCGACGTGGAAGCGGTTGTCCCGGCGCAAATGTCTTTCGATCACTTTCGGCGTCAGGGGTTTTAGGTCGGGATTTCTTCGGTCATAGTAGCCATTGCTAGCCGGGTACCAAGCCTTCTTTCCCGCAGTATTTTTGGCCACTGCGTAGACGTCTGTCCTCCCCGTGAAGTAATCCATGAAGAGCGCGATCTTTTCCTCCGGTGAGCGGTTTTCAGAGTGAACATTCGCCGGCGGCGGTGTGTCTGCAGTACTAGGGCGCGAAGGACCATGACCGAGGGCCTTCAGTAATTGGGCCACCTGGGACTCCAATTCGCTAACGCGAGTTTCAAGTGCTTGGAGGCGTTCCTGTTCAGTCATGGTGCGTGTTCCTTGTGCGTCGGAACTAGTTTATCGGACGGTGTGCGGCTAAAAGCCCCAATTAATCGTGGAGTCCAAACTTACTTGTTCGACAAATATGATGTTGAACGCAAAAGCGTGAGGACACTCTCCGCCCTAATTGAACGGGGGTATGCCGACGGTGGGCTTAGCCCACGGTGACGCGCCCGGCGGGGAACAAGATTGTATTGTTTCCTGTATGAGCACCATTCAGCCAATTGAGTACGTCGCCGTTAAAGGCTTTGCGTCCATCAAGGACGTAAAGCTCACCTTGGCACCGGACGTGACAGTTCTTATCGGTGCAAACGGTGCAGGCAAATCCAACATCATCCGAAGTTTTGAACTGATGGCCCACATCATGAAGAGTCGACTTCAAAATTATGTGCTCGCACGTGGCGGGATGAATAATCTCCTCCACGTTGGACCACAAGGGCGTGATTCAGCTCTTTCCTTGAATGTGCAGTTCAGCCCCAACGATGCCGACACATCAAATGGATATATTGCGCGTCTCAGGAGCACAGATGAGGATAGCGCTTTTCTCGAGGAGTGGTTGACCTTCCACGACCGCAAGAAGTATACGGCGCCGTACGATAGCCCGCTGCCGGCTGGAACTGAGACTGCTTTAGAGAAACTCAGCGGTAAGGAGCAGCGCTTTGCTGAATATGTTCGCCCACTTCTTGCCGGTATTCGGGTATTTCACTTCGACGATGTCGGTTCCCAGGCCCCACCGAAAACCTTTTCTTCGGTGGCCGACAACTTAAGTCTTCATCCCGATGCTGGCAATATAGCTGCGTACCTTCTGCGGCTAAAGGACGAGCTTCCTGATGACTACTTTGAGATTGTCTCGGCAATACGCAACGTGGCTCCTTTTTTTGATGACTTCGTCTTGGTCCCGGAAGGAGCCTCTCAAGACAACGTGCGTTTGAGGTGGGCACAGAAAAACCTTGATACGGTTTTTAATGCTGCACAGCTTAGCGATGGCACACTGAGATTTATCTGCCTGGCAACGCTGTTGCTTTCGCCAGGTAGACCACAATGCATTGTTCTCGATGAGCCTGAGTTGGGTTTGCACCCACACGCAATTGTGCAGTTGGCGGCACTGTTACGCAAGGCTGCCCATGCTGGCCGTCAGTGCGTGGTCGCTACGCAATCGGCCCTCCTTCTCGATGAATTCTCTGTGCACAACGTGGCGGTGCTCACTAGGAACAACGGAGAAACCCAAGTGGTTTCTCCATCTGAAGATCAGCTGGAAGCGTTCTTGAGTGATTACACCCTAGGGGAGATGTGGCGGATGAACTTATTGGGCGGAAATCTACGATACGAGGAAGCTCTGTAATGATGTCTGTGCGTCACTTGATTGTAGAGGGACAGACTGAACAGCAGTTTGCCCAGCGTATTTTGGTTCCGCTTGCGGACTCTAAAGGCATCTATGTAGTCACGAATCCTCCAAAGACAGGCACAAACAAACGTGGCATCAGCGCTCGTGGTGGAGGCGCGTGGAAGCACATGGTGGATCCTGCGCGAAATTTCTTAAAGAACCCAGGGATAGACAAAGTAGGTGTTCTCTTCGATGTCTATGGGTCAGAATTCCAGAAGAAGCACTCTGAGCTTGCTGGCCCTGAACTCCGGAATGCGGTGAAAAGTGACGCAACGGAATCGATCCTCAAAGGTCTTGACGTTGACGAGAGCAGATTAGTGGTTGGCCCCGTCCTCTATGAGTTTGAGACACTCGTGATTGCGGCTCTGGCCTCTGGAAACACTAGGGAAAAGCCCACTGTCGTCCGAGAAGCGCGAGCAGCTTTAAAGAAGGCGCACGGTGATGTCGAAGCTATTAATGGGTCGGTATCAACGTCACCATCTCATCGTGTTGCTAAGTGGTGGGAAGACAGCCTAGGCAAGCGCTATGAAAAACATATTGATGGACCACGAATACTCAATGAGGTCCCGTGGCCTGTCGTGAAGAAAGCATGCCCCACCTTTGCGCAGTGGGTGGATGCGTTTCTTGATTAGGAGTCCGATTGGACGCTTTTCGCTACGGTGCGGCTAATACGCCAGTCAGCGTGGCCTTCACTGAAGCCGGAGAAGTAAAACTCAAAGGTGAGGTCATCGCCGCTGCCGTGCGGGACGAGGGCGGACTTGTAGAGGTTGGGGTAGCCGGACTCTTCATGTGAAATGATTGGCGTGTCTGAGCGCTTCCAATCGATGCCGTTTTGGAGCGAAGTAGGTACAGGTTGCCCCTCTGGACAGTTTGAGCATGCTTTGGTCTAGCATTGAATAGTAATAAGAGTCGTGTTACATTGTCGCCGCTGCGGGAGAAGAAAGAGTATCTATGTCAACGATCTACACTACCAATGAGTGGAAGGGCTACGGCAAGCAGAACTACTACTGGAACGAGTATCGACTCGAGGGCGGCACTGTCTACAAGTACAAGTGCAACCGATTCAAGTTCTTCGACGGTCATGAGAACAACTGGGAACGCGACGAAAAACTTGTCGAGTCATGGAACGTTGACGATCCGAGCATGCCCGAGTGGCTTAAGGGCTACCTATAACAATATGTTCCCCGATCCCGCTACCGATCTCCGTCGAGAGCAGAGATTCGTGAGTGGCAGGGCTTGAACAAGGCCAAGAGATTAGTGAAATCGTGGCTTCCTCCGCGTGAGAGTGGGAGCACGCGGTGGACTTCCTGGGTCGGGGTGAGCTGTCCTTCTTTCTGACACTGCTTGCATACTGGATGGAGTGCTACGTAGCGGGCACGTATCTTGCGCCACTGACGTCCATAGCGTCGGTTGATCTTCGGGTCGCGCTGGTATGAAGTGCCCCGAATTTTGGAAGCAGACCCCGCCACAGGAAATAATAGAAATCAAGGCAAACGCCGTGGGACAAAACTCGGGGCACTTCAGTTTAAAGGCCGCGAGATGTACAGCCAGTTCAATCGATCAGTGCGCCACAATGTCGTCCGCCAAATTGAAATAGCGATGTCAGCTGATATTGGAAGTCGTGGCAATGCAATTGAAACCTACGAGGTGGGTATCCGAACCGCTATCGCGGTCGGTGCGGCAGCATTCAGCCTGAAGGAGTTCCGGCACTGCGACGACGTTGATGAAGCACCGTTACATCTGCTTGCTGACGTTTTTAAAAGTTGGAGCGCGTACCTTGATCGGCTTGGTGATGATGGCTTCGTAGATTGATGTTCGCTTCATCGAGATGATTGCCTGCCGGCTCATTACTGTGACACAGGCGTTGACTATCTCTGCGCTCGTTCGGCATAATTCTCGGCAGGAGCAGCCCTACATTGCGTACAGCTGCTCGACCCTCACCGGGGCTACTGGCAGGTGAGGGTCATTTTTTCCAGCGCGGTTCGGAAGTTGGTGCGCTATTTGGTCCTAGTGCCTTATAAATCGCCATACTCGCATGCGTAAACGGAATCCGCTCCTGCTCAATGCGCAGTCGGCCCGCGGTGAAAAGCTGACGGTAGGCGCGCTGCTCTTCGGTGGTGAGGTGGGCAAGCGTGGCGGAGCCGTCGCCGGGGTCGGGGACGGCAAGGTGCTGGAATTCGGTGACGGTGGCGGGGTCCATGAGCAGTGATGTGGTGTGGGGGAAGTGGGCGCGCACGGCGTTGAGGATGGCAAAGCCGGCGGCATCAAGATCACCCCAGTAGGTGATGTCGGCTCGTTGTAGCCAGCCCAGTGCGTGGAGTTGGTGGGCGGCGGTGCCGGAGCCGAGGATGGCGATGGTGGTTGGGGAGGCGTCGGCAAGCGCGGGGAGTGCCAGGAAGGTTTGTTTGTTCTCCACGATGAGCACCCGGGGTGGGGTGTCGGGGGAGAGTCTGGCTGCGTCGGCGAGAGGGATTTCGATATCGGAGAGCGCTGGTGCGTGGTTGAGATAGCGCAGGCGCAGGCGAGCATCACTGCGGCGCAGGCCCAAGTCCGTGATACCGAAGGGAGCAAGGAGCGAAAGGAGCAGGCGACGGTGGGTGCCTATCCATTTGCCGTCCACCCCTTCCACCGGCACGGCGCGCTCCCATTCGCCAGAGTGGGGGTTGGCGCGTAGCCAGGTCAGGCACGTCCCAAGGCAGCGCAGATCGTAGGCGCTTAAGTCCTTCCATTGGTTGTACGTGCGGCGGACGGTATGAGCGAAATCCGGGGAGTTCGGAAAGATGGCGGCGATGTCCTGGGCGCGCTGGAGGGCCCGGTTGTAGTCGGGCATCAGGCCCGCGGCGGCAGCGATGCGCGCGGCGCCGGTGAGTACTGCGCGCGTGGGAACGTCGTTGGTGCCTAGGCCCGCGCGCGACCAATTGCGGGATTCATAGATGACTTCGTCCTGGTGCGGCCAGCGCTGCCAGGCGCGGATGAAGTCCCTCGTGGCCTTGATATCGCGGGCGGCGGCAGTGGCTGTTGGCGGGTGCAGCGGCCAGTCCAGGTTGAGCGCAGCGGGTTCGGCGAGCGCTTCGGCGAAGTGGTTGCGTAGGTACTTCGCCGCATGTGCCTGCAGGTCTTTAGGAGTCCGCATCGTCGGAGTCCTTGGGGGCGGGTCGTTGGGGGTCGTGGGTAGTGGAGGCGTCGATAAGCTTGTAGCCCGTGCGCGCCTGCGGGCGGCCGTCGATGGTGGGCTCGTCGTAGCTGACCACGATGGTGCCATCCACGTAGGGCGAGAGCGTCTGGATGAGCTTGAACGGCGTGGCCAGAATCATGTGGAAACCAAAGGAGGCAAAGACGGACATAGCAGTGCGGGTAAAAGCGGGATCGGCGCGGTCAAAGGCCTCATCCAAGATGATGGAGCCATAGGTGGGCACGTCCTGATCCGGCTCCGCGAGGCGGAAGCGCAGGGCCGCGGCTAAGCAGAAGAAGACGAGCTTCTGTGCCTGGCCGCCAGAGAGCGAGGCGGAGTCCTGATAGGTATTGGCCGTCGTGCCATCGGGGTAGCACTCGCGGCCGACGAAGCTCACGTGCCGGCGGGTATCCAAAACCACGTTGCGCCAGCGGATATCCTCCGGCTGGCTGGAACCGAGGCGGCTTAAGATCTTGTCCAAGGCGTGGTAGCGCGCGATGGCTGCCGCTGGATCATCCGCGGTGACTTCCGCCAGGCTGTGGGAAGTAGCGGCATCGAGATCCCGCTGGAATTCTTGGACCACCTGGCCGCGGGCGTCCTTGACGTCGATGCGCAGGGTGCGCTCACCATTGAAGGGCGAGCGCTCCAGGGATTTGTTGATGTATTCCATGCGCATCTCAATATCGCTGCGGGCGCGGCGCAAATCCGTGGCTAGGTGGGAGAGGTTGCGCACCGTCTGGCCGTTGAGCAGCTCGAGGAAGCGGGCGCGGAAATCAGCCAGACGGTCCGCCCGGAGGAACTTGAGCTTCTCAATGCCCTCGCCGGCAAAGCTGGCCTGCGGCTCCAAGTCGGCGGCCTCCGCCGGCCACTGGGACAGGTAGGCGTGCAGGACGGAGACAATCTTGTCGTTGGCCTCCTCGATGCGGCGCGCTGCCGTGCGGGAGGTCTGTTGCAAGCTGGCCTGGACTTCATCGCGGCGGGCATCGATATCATCGATTGTGAGACTGCGTTTGCCTTTGTGCAGAGCTTGAACGACTGCCGTCTCAATGTCCTTGTCCGCGATCTCCGGCACGGGGCCGATGCCGCGGCGGCGAGTAGTGGAGCGCTCGAGCTCGCCTTCGACGTTGCCCAGGTGCTTCTGCGCCTCGTTGAGTTTGGTGCGGGCGGCATTGAGCTTCTGCTTGGCCTGTGCGTGCGCGGCGGCCAAGGCTCGGGCCTCCGGGGAGGAAGCCAGTGAGTCAAACTGCTCTTGCAGATCGCGCTTGCGGGCCTCGGCGGAGGCGGTGTCGATGTCCTGGAATGAAGTATCCAGCACCTGTTGGGCCTTATCGCGTTGGGAGCGCAGGACGTCCATCTTTCGGTTGAAGTCCTGAACCCGCTTGGCCGTAGCGCGGGCGGTGGCCTTGGCTTCGGTGAGCTGGGAGCGCAGCAGTTCAATCTTGGCGGTGTTGGTGGAGCCCACCCGGTACCAAGCGGTGCCGCTAAAGCGCGTGCGGTCATCCTTGATGAAGCGCGTTGAGCCGTCCTTGTCCTTGGGGCGGCTTTCCAGGCCATCGCGGGTAATGGCCGGGGCCTTGGTGACCTTCTCCAATTCCGCTACGGAGTCCACGCATTCGTAGTTGAAGCGGCGCGAAATGTGGTGGCGTACCCAACTCGCCATGGCGTGGTCTTGGAACTCGAGTTTGTGGATGAGCTGCCGCGGGCTGCGCGCCGCTGCCGGCGCTGGGGCGAACTCCGGGATGGTGCGGTATTCCAAGCGCGTGCCCACGTTGCGGGAATTGACCCACTGGTTGATGGCCTCTCGCGCGGCTTCAGGCACGAGCAGGGTGGCGGCGAAATTATGCAGTAGCTTCTGAATCACCGGCTCCCATTCGCTTTGGTGCGGGCTGATATCGATGAGCTCGCCGGCGAAGGGGAGCTCGGACTCGGCATAGCCGGTATCGCGGGCCAGTTGCGAGCGCAGCTCCACCAAGGTCTTATCGATGTTGGTTCTCCGCGAGCTGAAGGAGCGCAGCTCGCTGTCCAGCGTGGAGCAGGCGGTGGCGGCGTCGCGGGCGGCCACGCCGGCCTCCTGTTGGTGGTTGATGAGGTCTTCGAAATCGGCCTCGAAGTCCGCGATGCGGATCTTCGCATTGGCCTGTAGTTGGGCGAAGCCATGCGGGCTGAGCTCGTAGTGATCAGTCCACTGTCCGGCCGCTGCGCTAAGGCGCTGGAACTCCTTCGTGCGGTGCTCAATCTCCTTTTCGGCGGTTTCTATCTTGGCCCTTAAGGCATCGAGCTCACCCGAACTGAGCTGGGAGACGGCCACTGCGGCGAGGCGCTCTGCGTCATCGAGGTGAGCAACATCGGCCTCAAGGGATGCGGCCTGAGACTGGGCTTCAGCCAACTGCGCTGACAGGGCCCTAATGCGAACGTCCAGTTCTTCTGCCACCAAGCGGGCGCGTACAGCTGGCAGCGCCTCAGCCATGGCCTCCGCTTGTGCTTTGTTCGCCTCCGCGCTTGTGCGCTGGGCATGCAGCTGGGGCAGGGGAGCGAGCGTATCAATCTGGGCCTTGACGTCCTCGACCCTTAAGTAGGCTTGGCGCAGATCCTCAAATTGCTCGACGGCCTCATCCGCCTTTTCAAAGGTAGCCGGACGATCCAGCATGTAGTCCCTAAAGAGCTGGTCCAAGCTGGAGAGGGACTTCGCGGATTGCGTGCGATGGAGAAGTAGCTGGCCTTCCACATTCTTGATCCCTAAGCGTTTGCGGAAGCGGTCTGCGAACGTGGTGTAGGTCGGCGTGAAGGACGCGCCGGGGCCCTTGTACATTGCCTTAATCTTGCGGGTGTCCAGGCTGCGGGTGAGCAAGGGGCTGAGCTTGTCGATGTCCTCGTCGCCCGGCACCAGCCCATACAACTTCTTGATCTGGCTCACTGAGTTCTCACCGCCGTTGAGGCGGAAGATAGCGATGAGGGTGTGCTGCTTGCCCGCGCCGTTATCGTAGGTCAGCGCCACGACCGAGTTGGTGGCGCCCTCCCGCAAATACTCGGGGGCGATCTCACCGGTCTGCGTGTTCTCCCGCTGCCGCCACGCGCCGCGCACATAGGAGACGAGGTTGCGCCCGTTGTGCCGCCCGAGGTCCTGTTGCGACGCCGCGTTGAACTTCACGTGGCTTTGCGGAACGAGCACCGCAGACATGGCATCGAGCAACGTGGACTTGCCGGAACCCGAGCCGCCTGTAATGAGGAAACCCTTGCGGGCCACCGGGATAGAAAAGTAGCCGTGGAAAGTACCCCAGTTAATCAGCTGGATGCGGCTGATGCGGAATTGGCCGGGGTAGAGGGTGGTGTTCTTAGTCATCGGAGGCATCCTCCTGCTCTTGCTTCTGCTCCTGTTCCTGCGCATCTTGGTCTTCCGTCTGCGCCAGGCGGGCGTATTCATCCCGGATGGCGGAGACCGTGGAGGCGTCGAAAAGCTGGCGCAGCACCGGGGAAACCTCAAAGCGGCCCTCGGTTTCGGTGGCGCTGATGAGGGAATAGTCATTCTGTATGCGTTTCATTGCCGCGTTGAAGCGCTTGGTGAAGCCGGCCTCGTCGCGATTATCCACCGCACGGACATAACCGATGCTCTCCCGAAGATCCTCTACGTCCACGATGACGCGCTCGCCAGGCAGGGTGAGGCCCAGCTCCTGGCGCAGGTTCAACAAGATGGCGGTGTCGATGTGCTTAAGCTTGTCCGTGCGCAGTACCTGCGGGATGCTCAAGCTGTCTTCCTCCACCATGCGGGTGAATGCGAAGCCTTCCGTCTCATCCACGACGAGCTCCAGGAACACCTCGTGCAACCGGGCGCGTAGATTCTCTTCGTCGGAGATGATCGCCGCCCACAGTACCGGTTCCTTCTGCGCGCGAATGAGCGGGCCCTGCAGCAGCTGCACCAGCGCGCGCCGTGAATGGTAGGTCAGCGTTCCTTTATCGTGTTCCCACAGCGGCGGCTCGTGCGCGGCATCGACGCGGGGGCTGTTGGCGGCGGTCACTGTAGCTCCTTAACGGTGGTGTGATCGAAATACATGGTGGGGATCTGGGCGCAACGCACGGTACCGTCTTCCTCGGTCCACATGACTGTCTCGTGTTCTTCTTTCAGCGAGGGCAACGGGTGGGAATCCGCGATATGTACCAAACCCACTACGCTGGCCAGACCTTGCGTCGGGGGATAGGCCTGCAGCACCTGGCCAATAGTGCAGGGGCCGGACTTGGCGACGGCCCCGCGTACCGCCTCGTGCAATTCCTCAAAGTCGATTTCTGATTCGCGGACCAGCTCATAGAGCGCCTGCGGGTCTTCCGTGCCGGGCTGGTAGGCCACTGGCGCCTCCTCCACGACCTCCCGCCCGGGATTGGCCAGGCGGATGCGGGAGACCGAATGAATCGACATGCCGATGCGCTGCAGCGGTGTGTCCATCCGGTGAAAGGCCTTCAGTTCGGAGTTCTGCGCGGCATCAATGGCCATGCCGCGGGCCTCGCGCAGCAGTTCAATCATGCGCCGGTCCTCCGCGAATTGCTCGGAGGAGACGTAGTTGCGCAAACTGCGCGCCAGCCCGGTCATGGTCTGGTTGACCTCGAAGCTGGTTTCCTCCATATCGCGGAAGAGGCTGCGCAGCCGCTGCCTCCTGTCCGGGGCAAGCTGCTGCCCGGGCTCGCTTTCCAGAACCTCCTTGATCCATTGGTCCAACCAGGCGCTGCGCTCTCTATCCATCAGGAGGGAATAGAAGCCGCGGAAGCTGCGCCCGGCCTCCGATTCCGCAATGTGGTCCACGCCGTTGAAGATTTCCTCCAGCACCTCGCCGCGGTAGCCCTCCGGATCTAAGAGCTGTCGGCGAAGCTGGTGGTTGAGGGCCTCGAGCTCATGGCGAACCCGGGCGAAATCGCTCGGCACGGCCATGGCCATGTTCAGTACGTCTTGGACGCGCTCCTCCGTCTCCGCGGCGGTGAGGCTTTCAAACTGCCCGAGGTGTGCCTTCTCAATCTCGCGGTCAATGCGGTCACGTTCTGCTTCCAAGCTGGCCACGCGGCTAGCGATGTCCTCGTTGGTATCCCGCGCCAGCCTTTGCAGCGCCGAGCTGATCGACTCCACCCGTGAGGCGGTCACCGCGGTCACCGGTGCTTCCCAGCGCTCGATGGCTTCGAGTGCCGAGAGCGCATCTTCACTGGGTTCGAGCGTTTCACCGTGGGAGCTCTTTCCGGACTTTCTGATTAACCAGCCTGCCTTGACCCAGTCATTGCAGTAGTTCTGTGGCGTGCGGGGCATGGAAAACTCGCTGGCCAACACCTCGAAATCGGTGACCATGAGCTCGTATACCTCTGCTGCTGGCCGCGCCCGGGTGCCGCGTGGGAAGTACTCCGCAATCAACGCCAGAATCACGGGCGCGTTATCCGCAGCCAGGAGCCGGATGGCGGCGGAATCGCGCATCAGGCGCCGGAGGGAGAGAGCGCGTGCTTCAACAGACATGTCTTGATTCTGACAGGTGTGCCTGACACGTGCAGCGAAGACTGGTTCAAATATTCGAAGATCGGAGGTTTAGAGTGTGGGAAAGACCATGGGCAATTCGGGTAAGGGGGTGGCGAATTGGGGTATTTTGTGGTCACGTACGTGCAGTATGGCTACGATTGGAAGAGATTTCACTTGTAAGTGAAAAGGATTTAATTGGTTGCAAGAAGAGGAAGGAGTGCTAATGAACGCCGCGACATTGATTAACGATCGGGTAATGATCGACGATGCCATGGTTGAAAATCTCCAGTCCCTACCTTCTCTCGGTGCTGCGACTTTTCGGGTGGCAGACGCAGAAGGTCGTGTTGTGTCGTTGCCCCTTGACGTGCAGCGACTGATCTCTCAAGTGTTGACTTCTGTTGCGCAGCGCGGCGAAATTACCATTTCGCGCGTACCCGAGGAACTTACCAGTACTGTCGCTGCGGAGATTTTGGGTGTCTCTCGTCCCACCCTCATGAAATGGGCAAAAGAAGGAGCGATAGCGACCCATAAGCGCGGAACGCACGCCCGATTTAAGCGTGATGATGTTCTGAAGCTGAAGCAGCAGCGAGCCGAGGAGCGGGCGCAGGCGTTCAGTGAGTGGCGTGAATTTGAAAAGGAGAACGAGCGCTTTTTCTCTGATGTCTAATTGGGGGATGGGTCAAGGCTAGCTTCTGCGTAGACTTAGTCCCCTTAGTATCCTGTTGACTATGCCGCAGAGAGTATTTGTTGATGCAAACATCTTAGCGAGCCGTACGATTCTTGATTGGCTTTTTGCGTTGCAGTGTTTATCAAGGGGGATGTTTACTTTTCATACGTCGCAGGACGTGCTCGCTGAGACTACGCGGGCCTTGCGGCGGAAGTATCCGTTTGCTCCTGGAAGAATAATTGATCACCGCATCACGAAAATTAGTGCTGTGGTGGAAGAGATCATTCAGGACTTTCCGGGCGAGCTGCCTTTTGACGGCAAGGACCGAGATGACTACCACGTTCATGCGGCTGCGGTTGCTTCGCATGCCGACATCATCCTTACAAATAACGCGAAGGAAGATATTACAAGTTCTCCCGATGCGCAGCATTATGAGATCCTAGGCGCGGATGAATTTTTAATGCTTGTCCATGACTCCGCACCTCAGCTAGTCCTAACTTGTACGGAGCAACAGCTCGATTACTGGCAGACCCAAGAGAACTTCAGGGGTTTAGACAATGCTCTGAGACGTGCGGACTGTCCCAACTTTGCTCGAGCGGTGAGAGAAGCTTTGAAGACCCTCGCACGCCAGTAGTTACGCCGAGTCTCTGGAACGTAAAGGGGCAGACGTCGCGGTAATGCCCCGACACCTGAGGATGGGGCCTAGAGTCTGACTCGGAGTAGGCTTAGTCCTCCGCCACGGTGACCGACACATCGATGTTGCCGCGGGTGGCCTTGGAGTAGGGGCACATCTCGTGGGCGGCGTCGGCAAGCGTTTGGGCGTCCTCTGGGGCCAGGCCGGGGATGGTGACTTCGAGCTCGACGCTGAGGAAGAAGCCCTCGGAACCGTTGTTGAGGGTCACGCGCGCGCCGACGGCGGAGTCGGTGACGTCAGCGTCTTTGTCCTTGGCCACAGCCTTCAGTGCGGAGTGGAAGCAGGCGGCGTAGCCGGCGGCGAAGAGCTGCTCAGGGTTGACGCCTTCGCCACTGCCGCCCATTTCCTTCGGGGCGGTCATGGTGAAGTCGAGGTCAGATTCCTGGACTACGGTGCGGCCATCGCGGCCAGCGCCAGTGGAGAGCGCTTCGGTGGTGTAGGCGGCGGTCATGAGTAACTCCTTTGTGTGTTGAGGGTTTCTGTGGCCGCCGATTGTACGCGGGAAAACACGCTAGCTCACTCGTTAACAGTGACAAGCTCCCGCAGCGCAGCCAGCGCCTCCCGTGAGGCGGTGCCGTAGCGCTCGCGTAGGAAGTGGTGGGTGGCGTCGGGGTCGCCCAGGGGCACGGACGCGGCGCTGAGATTGTGCAGTTCCGATTCGCCGGCGGAGGTTTTCTCCACGGACCAGAAACTCTCAGGGCGCAGGCCCAGCTCGCCGGCGCGCTCGAGGGCGCTGAAGGTATGGGAGGCAAAGATGAGCTGCGCGCCGTTGACGTTGATGCTGGGTTCGCTAAAGGCCTGGATGATGAAGTCGAGGAGTGCTGGGCGCAGGGCGGAATCCAGCTCATCGGCCACCAGGATCCCGCCGCGGCGCAAAGTGTCCAGGACTAGGGGAGCGGTGGCCATCCAGTTCTGTGTGCCGCCGGATTCATCGGTCAGTTTTAGCTCGTAGAAGGAATCATCGGTCTTGTGCTCCACAATGATGGCGTGCAGCAGGGATTCAATCTCCGCATCGGAGTAGCCGCGGAACTCGTCGGGGCGGCGGGTGCTGCCGCTATTGCGGCCGAGCGCATCGATGACCGGGCGCATCTGACGGAAGACGTGCTCCGGGACGTGGTCCTGGTTGAGCCGCACAGAGTGGATGCCGGCATCGGCCGCGCGCAGTAAGGCGGCAGTCTCATGGAGGTGCAGCTTGCCGGTGCGGATCAGCGTGGTAATGCGGGAGGCAGTACTCATCGCGGTATGCCCGTGCGGCAGGTAGGCCACGTCGTGCACCAAGGCACGGGCCAGCGGCGCGAGAACGGGGTGCCCGTCGCGCAGGCCGGCGGAGAGGATCAACTCGGTGTCTGTCACGGGGCGGAGCTTGGCGACGCTCCCCTTGTCCATAAAGGACTTCGTCCACTGCACCTCCTCACCGCGGGTCCGCACGAAGCAGGGGCTCCACCTCGTCGATGGCACACGGCTGAGCCATTCCGCGTGCACGCCGGTGAAACTCCACTGGAATCCGTAGAGGTAGCGCACGCTATCGAGCTCAAAATCCAGCTCAAAGGTGCTGGGCAGGCGTTGCGTGCGGGGATCCAGGCGGTACGGGGCGTGGGGGAGTTGGTTGGGTGGGGCGTCGGCAAGCCAGGTGGTGGCGGAGGACTCGATGGCGAGCAAGGCGAAGGCGAGGGCATTGAGGACGCTGCTCTTTCCAGACGCCGTGGGGCCGATGAGTACGGTGGTGGGCTCGCTGACCTGTGCCCAGCCTTCCTCCGGGGCGGTGGAGTGCTGCCAGTGGTGGTACAGCGAGAGCGTCTGCGTGGCGCGGATGCTGCGGAAGTTGGACACGCTAAAGGAAAGGAGCCTCATGATCACGAGACTACAAGCTCACAGATTCTTCATCAGATAAATCTGTCCTAGGTTCAGGCGCTGAGAATTCGTTCTCGCCCCATGCCTTAATCCAGCCGACGCTGGTAGCGTTTTAGTACGTACCGCAAAAGCAACCACAGGAGGCCACATCCTATGGACGGTTCTATTACTGATCTGCTCTTATGCATCGGTTTAGTGTTGGTCATGGTGGCCTATTGGACCTTCTACATCCTGTGCGTGCGGAGGAACCCACAATCGGAAGAGTGGTATGACTCAGCCGATGCAACAGGCGCGGAAAGCGATGGCGTCCTCTTCATTTATCCTTATGGCACGCTTATTATGGGCGCGGCCGGTGCCACAGGGTTGGTAGCAAGTGCGAACCTTCCCGAGTCCGTCGAAACGGTGCTGATTGTTCCGCTCGTGGCGGCTTTCGGCATCGGGGTTATTGGATTTACGGGGGCGACTGGGGTTCCGCTTCCGTGGCCTTTTGTTCCGCGTTGGGTTGTGGACATCCGCAAAGCAAAGCGCGCGCGACGTCGCGCGCGCAGGCAAGCCAGAAAAACCAAGAAGGAATAGGTCTAGCGGCTAACCCGGCGTCCAAGGTCGGCGTGTAGTAGGTCCGCTGTGCTTCCGTGGCCGAGTGCTGCATCAGTTTTGTAGGTGAAAGCAGTGATGCTGCGCGCTAGGCTTTCTGGCATGAAGTACCGGAACGTCCACATCAGCTCCGTCGCGGCGCTTGTCATGAGCCTTGTAGGCGCGGCGTTCTTTGCTGTGGGGCGGGTTATTTTTGGCGTTGGCGGATGGGCCGCATTCTTCTCCATTCCGGCTGGGGGACTCGTGGGCGTGGCGCTTCTTGGACTGTGGCTGATCCCAGTACGCAGCGTGAAGGAGGCCCCGGAAGCCGGAACGTATAAGGTCTTCGGCTGGCGCGAATCATGGTCCTTCATTGCGGTGACGGTGTTTCTCTTCTTGGCCGGCTTCTTTATGGTCGATCTCGGCGATACCGATGAGAGCGTGAAATCCGCCTTCACCCAGATTGTGGGGCGGTGGGCTTTGGAGCTGTCCGCGATACTGTTTTGGCTCTGTGTCCTTGGGGTGATTGTGTCCTACATCATCGGCGTTGTGGTGGCGGTGAAAGGTCGGAAGGCCGCTGATGAAGACCCGACGCAGAGTTCAAACCCGGAAAACCCGGGCGAGGATCTCGGCCAGGACGGGGCCTAAATTGCCGTTTTCTGGGGCTGCCGATTAATGTTGCTGGGAGCGGATTCGCTGTGTGCGTGAGTGCTGGCTCAGTGCTGGTGCGGAATGCAGGCAGGGAATACGCGGGGCTATAGCTCAGTCGGTTAGAGCTACGGACTCATAATCCGTTGGTCCCGGGTTCGAGCCCCGGTGGCCCCACAACGCAAAGCTTCTGTTGCTTACTCCTTTTACGCCGTCCTTTTGGTCTTATGCTGTCCTTTTGGAGGACGTTTTACGTCTTTTCGAACGTCGGGATGGTGTCATGTCTTGGGCCTGTTGTACGCTTGGCGGGAACCGGAAGGAGGGCAGACATGGAACAATATACGGCGCGGCAAATAGCTGAATGGTTCGTAGCGTGGGCTGATGAAACTGACGATGCAGAAATTACGCAGCTCAAGCTTCAAAAGCTTCTTTATTACGCCAAAGGTCTGCATATGCGTTCTTCTGATGGCCTGCCGCTTTTCCCTGACCGAATGGAAGCATGGGCGCATGGCCCAGTAGTTGTAGACATCTACCATGACGTCAAGCACTACGGAAAGCTTCCCATAGACCCCGATGAGTTCATCTCAGATGACTTTGATTGGGATGATTACCGTGACGTCGAGCAGGATCTGATTGAGGTGTGGGACAAATATGGCCCATACTCTGCATGGGCATTGCGTAATAAAACCCACACCGAATCTCCTTGGAAAAAGAACTTCGTCGAGGGCAAACGAGGGCTAGAGATTACGGATGCCGATCTGAAGAACTATTTCTGCTAGCCGTGGGCAAGAAAAGTAAACGGCGGGGGAGCAGGCCAACCAGAGGGGCGAGGAGCGCCCCAGAGTCGAGTGTTGTGGATGCTCTTCGCAGTTCTAGGGCTGACTATCCGCTCCTGTCAACGCGGTTCCTGCAGAAGGGGTGGGGCTTCGGGGAGCTAGATGACTCGATGCGCGCGGAGTTTTTGGAAAAGTGGCACAAGCGGTCAGTGCTGTCATGGAAAGAGCTGGCACAGCATCCCAAGCACGGACTTGGCTCAGAGTTTATTCCGGCAAGCGCGATCATTCCTAAGATTCCTCGGCAGTTTCAGGACGTCGAGAGGTTCCGGGTTTACCGCCACAAAGGGAATCTCCCTTTTGCGGGCTGGAAAGACGGGGAAGTGTTTTATGTCATTTGGATTGAGAAAGCCTACAACGAGCTCTACGTGCATTAGCGCCTTTTCTAAGCGTCCGTGGCCCGCCAGCCAGGCGGCGTATTTCAAGGAATAGCTCCTCAATGCGAGATATCGCACAGCACCCGATACGATGACCACCATGAGCGTTGTCGAGATGGACCCTTTGATCGAGTCGCTGTACTACTGGTCCGACATCATTGGTGTCCTCCTCATGGGCATGATTGGCGGCACCATGGCCCGCCAGCGTGGCTATGACATCGTGGGCTTCTTCTTCATTGCGATGTTCTCGTCTCTCGGCGGCGGCATGATCCGTGACGTGCTGATCAACCGCGGCACTGTCGCCGCGATGAGCCAGCCGGAGTATCTCTACCTGGCGTTTGCCGGCGCAATCATCGCCCGCTTCGTCTACTTCAAAGGCAAGACGTGGGACTATGTCCAGTCCCATGGGGATGCGGTGGTCTCGGCGCTGTGGGCGTCGACAGGCGCGCTCAAGGCCATTGCTTATGGGCTGCCGCTGATTCCTTGCATCATGATGGGCGTGTTCACTGCCACGGGAGGTTCCATGATCCGTGACATCGCCATGGGGCGCGAGCCCGCCGTCTTTGGGGATAACACACCCACCGTGATCCCCGCGGTGGCCTGCGCTTTGGTGGTCCTCGGCGCGGATTCGGCCGGCTACTTGGCCTGGGGAGTCATTCTTGGTCCGGTTGTCTCTTTCGTGATGACCATGCTGGGTATCTGGGCCGGGTGGCGCGTGCCCGCCCGCCAAGAGTGGGCGCCGGTTAATGACACCGCGGCCTACGTCATGGTGATGGCGCGCAAGGCGGAAAGCAAGGGCAGGGCCGTGGGGCGTCGCCTAGAGCCCACCAAACTCCGCTCCTGGCGCCACAACCAAATGGAAAAGGCACTGCAGCGCCGTATTGAGCGCGAGGTGCGCGCCGGCAAGCGCCGTTCGGAAGCAGCCATCGACGCCACCGAGTTCCTCGATTCCTTCAATGAGGAAGTGGCGGAGATGTCGCAGATGATGAAGCCGCCTGCCGCGGAAGCGGAAACCTCCGATTTCGGCGTGGACTTGAGCGGCGATTCCTACGAGACCCCGAGCGCCGAGGGGCCGACACCACGCGAGCTTTTGGATCGCATTTTGGCCGATGACCAGCTCACCGATGAATTGGTGGAGAGGCTCATGCGCCGTTATGAAAAGAGAGATGATTAGATCCTTTAAAGTATTAGTGAGAGTGAGGTGATGAACGCGTGACTTCGAGGCGTTCTTTTCTAGGCATGCTGGCGGCGCTAGCGGTGTCGGGCGTCGTGGCGCCCACGGTGGCGGGATGCACGGCGGAGCCTGGCAACGTCGACACCTCTGACATGAACCTCATCACCACGGATATCTCGGAGCCACAGCGCACCCTCATCCCGGCTGATTCCAACGATGCGCCGGGGCAGACCATCATCAACCTTGTGTACTCGGGGTTGATGTACCTGGATGAAACCGGTGGCGCTCACTATGACTTGGCGGAATCCATCACGCAGGTCGATGACACGACATATGACGTGGTGATTCGAGATGACGCCGTGTTTTCCGACGGTTCAACCGTGGAAGCAGAAGACTTCGTCGATACGTGGAATACCGCGGTGCGCCAGTCGCTGCTCTCCGCGCATCACTTTGAACCAATCCGTGGCTTCCACGAAGGCAGGAAGTCAATGCGCGGCCTTAAGGTGACGGGGCCGAAAACTTTCCGCATTGAGCTCTCACGCCCCACGGCGGGATTCCTCGAGCGCCTGGGATACTCGGTCTTTTTCCCCATGCGCTCCGAAGACCAGGATAGGCTGAGTGATCGCGGAACGGATCCCATCGGCAGCGGGCCTTATGTGCTGGCTTCCTGGGAGCGCGAGAAAGCTGTGACCCTCGTGCCGAACCCTCGCTACAAGGGGCCGCGAACGCCGCAGAATGAAGGCATCAAGTTCGTGGTGTATTCCTCGGAGGAGCAGGCCTACCAGGACCTCGTAGATGGCAAGCTGGACGTGCTCACGCGGATCCCGGCGGAGAAGCTAGGCAGCTTCGAAAAGGAACTGGGCTCCCGCGCCTTGACCAAGCCCGGCGGCTCCATCATGGAAATCACCATCCCCGCCAACGATGCGAACTTCCGCGGTGAGGCCGGACGCTTGCGCCGTCGCGCGTTGTCCATGGCAATCGACCGCGAAGGAATGGCCCGGGACATCTTCCACGGTATGGTGCTTCCCACCACCGGCTTCGTCGCGCCGCTGGACGGTTCCATTCCACCAACACCGGAGGGGGCCGACGTCTTGACCTACCAGCCGGAGAAGGCCCGCGAACTGTGGGAGCAGGCGGAAAAGCTGGAACCGTTTGATGGGATTTTCAGCATTTCCTATAACACCGACGGCGGCCATAAGACGTGGATCGACGCCGTGGCGAAGCAACTGTCGGATACCCTCGGCGTGCCGGCGGAGGGCCATGAGTTTGCCACTTTGAAGGACCTCAGACAAGAGGTAATTGCCCGTCATCTCACCGGTGCCTTCCGCACGATTTGGCAGGCGGAGTTCCCAGAGGAATCTACCTTCCTGGTGCCGCTATATGCGTCCTACTCTTCGGAGAATGAATCAGGCTTTAACAGCTCTGAATACGATGAGCTGCTGAAGAAGGCGGGTCAGGCGAAGAGCCGGGAGGAAGCCCAAAAGCATTACACGGAGGCTCAAGGCCTGTTGCTGGAAAAGATGCCTGCGATTCCACTGTGGACGACGAAGACTTTCTGCGCTTTCGGCGAGGACATCGTCCCCGCGGGCTACACGTGGAAGCCAACCCCGAATTACTATCTCATCCACCGCGCTTAAGGCTCCAAGGGTTCTGTCAGGCTGAAGGACTAGGCTTGGCGCAATGCTGAAGTATTACTTGTTCGCCGTGTGGCAGGCCATCGTGGATCACGGCCTGCCGCTGTTGGGAATGCTGTTGTTGGCGATTCTCATCCCGCGCATCGGCCGCTTGGCAGTGCGGGTCATTGAGTCCCGTCTGGATGAGAATCAAGAATCTACCAAGGCGCGTTTGGCGCTTGCCGGTGCACTGGTCTACGTGGCGCAGGCGGTGGCCTATTTCCTTCTTGTGTTGGCTGCGCTGGCCAACCTCGGGGTGCCGCCCCTCGGCGCGGCTATCCCGGCGACAGTCGTTTCGGCCGCCGTCGGTTTTGGCGCGCAGGCCATCATCGGTGACTTCCTTGCGGGATTCTTCATCCTCTCGGAAAAGCAGTTCGGCGTGGGTGATTACGTCAGCTTCGACGGTGTAACTGGCGTGGAGGGCACCGTCGTTTCGCTGACGCTGCGCACGACGACTGTGCGCACACCTACCGGTGAAGTGGTCATGGTGCCGAATGGTTCCGCGGGCGTGGTCACGAACTTCTCGCAAGAATGGTCGCGCGCGGTGGTGGATATCGCTATCCCGGTCCACGAGGGCGAGTCCTTGCCGGAGATCACCGAACAGGTGGAAAAAATTTCGAAGCGAGCCCTTGAAGCCCCAGACATCCACGCGGATGTGGCCGGTGAGCTCGACGTTCTGCCCGCCACTGGGCTCACGGCCCCCACTGCGGCCGGCCAGCCATGGCAGGTGCAGTACCGCGTCCTTGTGCAGGTCAACCCCGCCCGCCAGTGGGCGGTGGAGCGCGCGATCCGCTCGGCGCTGCTCTCCACCTTCTGGGATCTGTACAAGCTTCCCACCACTGAGGGCGTGCCGGGGGATGCCTCGCAGGAGCTTGGCGACGTCTCCGCTGCCGACGCCCCCACCACCATCATTCCGGCGGCAGATACTGCGGAGCCTTCGCACAAAGACGTGGCATCGGATGCGGAGACGCAGGTCATTGCTGCCGACGCCGTCGCTGATGCCGGCGCTATGCCCCAAGACAGCAAAGATGACGGGCCGGGCCGGCCGGCTTATGCGGGCGACTCCGAGGAGGAAGAAGAAGACGATTATCAGCGCGGCATCTGGCGCGACGATAAGCCGGACAACAAGTGGAACTATTTCTGGACTCTAGGCGGGCGCGTGCGGGCCTCAACGACGGGGCTCATCGCCGGCCTCGGTGTGGTTGGCCTGTTGCTGCTTTCCTCCGCTAACCCTGATGGGGTGGACGCTGGGTGGCTATCGCCCTCGCGGTGGATGGGGCAGTCCGAATCCACTTCTGAGTCGGCGCAACCTTCTGCGTCTTCCTCCGCGCCACTGACCACACCTCAGGAGGCGCCGGCAACTGACTCCACGGGCTCCGCAGAACAGGAGCCGACGGCAGAAGTTGATCCGGACACGCCAACTGATAGCACCCCGGACAGCGAAGCTGTGTATGCCCCCGCGGATCCACAGGACGCCGAAACCCAGGCCCCAGTGGAGCAAAACTCCGAAGCACCCGCGCCCACGGCGAACGAGCAGCCTTCCGCGATCGTTTCTGAGGGAGCCGCAGAGCCGTCCACCGTGATGTAGCTCCGCGGCATCACCGAGAGGCGCCGCAAAGAAATGAGAGAGGCGCGTGGAGAGGGCGCACCAGAGATATGAGTGATAGGGAAGTGCAGCGACGAAATGCGCTACATTTTTGATATCGGCGCGGCGGGCTCATCCGTTAACTCATGCGGTGTAGCCCGCTGCTGGCTTCCAGCTCGCTGTGGCTTTCCGGCGTGATGTAGCCCTCGGATTTGTGCGATTTCCTGCGGGGTAGTGCTGCAGGATATAACTTGAGTTTATGAAGAAGTTCTCTCGCGCGGTTCTCGCCGCCTCTGTTTCTGTATCTGTCGCACTGTCCGTTGTTGTTCCTGCTCAGGCGGAGACCACGGCCCCTAACTCCGAGCCAACCGCAACGGTTTCCTCCGAGTCTGACTCCTCCTCCCAGGAAGCTGATTCCTCGAGCCAGGGTTCTGGCTCCTCCAACAAGGACGAGGATGACGCCGAATTCCAGCAGTCCTCCGAAGGCGAAATGATTGCGCTCGGCGTAGGCATTACCGCAGCGGTCCTCGCGGCTGCCGCCGGCGGCGTGTACTGGGCGGTGCAGCAGCGCATCATTCCGAACCCGCTGCCAGGCATCATCCCCTCTCCGCCGGCACCAGCTCCGGCACCTGCTCCTGCACCGCAGCCTGCCCCTGCCCCTGCCCCTGCCCCCGCGCCGAAGCCAGCTCCGGCGCCTGCTCCAGCCCCGGCGCCCAAGCCGGCTCCCGCACCTAAGCCGGCTCCGGCCCCGAAGCCTGCCCCCGCGTCCTTTACTCGCTGCGCAGACGTGTGGAACGCACTAGGCCGCCCGATCTATGCGGGTGAGCCAGGTTTCCGCTCCAAGTTCGACCGCGATGGTGATGGCGTAGGCTGCGAGCGCGATCCTCGTTAAGCTGGAGCGCATGAGCGCTTTTTCTTCTCTTGATTCCTGGCCAGTCGATACCGTTGCCGCCGCCTTGCTGTACCGCGGCGAAGTGGTTGAGCAGGTGGGGGATACCTCCCGCCGTTTCCCTGTGGCGTCCGTGACCAAGTTGGTGGCCGCCTATGGGGTAATGGTGGCTGTGGAAGAAGGCGCGGTGGAGCTCGACCAGCCTGCTGGTCCGGATGGCTCCACGCTGCGCCACCTCTTGGCACATGCCTCGGGCGTGGGCTTTGATTCGCGCGAGCCACAGAAGCCCGTAGGGGAGCGCCGAATCTACTCCTCGGCCGGCTATGAATGGGCCGCCGAGGAAGTAGAAAAGGCCACCGAGATTCCATTTGCTGAATACCTTGCTGAAGGCGTGTGTGCTCCTCTGGGCATGCAGGCTACAACTCTGGAGGGGTCAGCGGGCCATGGCTTGGTCTCCAGCGTGGAGGATCTCGTTGCCTTTGCCGGCGAGGTCTATTCGCCGCGGCTGCTCGATTTTTCGACCGTGGAAGAGATGCGCAGCGTCCAGTTTCCGGGACTGCGCGGCATTGTTCCCGGCTATGGCAGCTTCAAAGACTGTACGTGGGGGCTGGGCTTTGAAATCCATGGCGAGAAGCAGCAGTGGATGGGTGGCTTGCCCGCCGATGCCGTGGGGCATTTCGGCATGAGCGGTACCTACCTGTGGGTGGCTGGTGACTGGGCCATGGTTGCGCTGACGGACCGCGATTTTGGCGAGTGGTGCAAGCCTTTGTGGGCCGAGACCAACACGGCCATCTGGCAGGAGTGCCAGGCGGGCTAGCCAGGGTGGCATGACGGTGTTGAGCGTCGTCGCGGCGTACCGTAGGGCGCCGCAACGGGGGTAGTGGGGTAGCTGTGGCGACAACGAGTGCGTGTTGCATGCGTTGACTTATGTGACTGAAGTGATTGATGGGGCGATTTTCGGGGTGGAAGTCTCAAGTTCTTGTTGAGTCTGTGGGGGCTTAAGCGCAGGTTGAGGGTTGTTGTGGCTCAAGTGGCGGGGGAAAATTGTGGGCGCACAACGACGCACCGTGTGGCCGCATACTGCGGTCGCACCAAGCGGTGTTCGCGCCTCGGCGCGAGTGACGTGATGAAGACAAGTTCGTAGGGGAAGACGAAGCTCGTCTTGCGTCGGCGCATGCCGGCGTGCCATCACTCGCACGTCAAAGGAGTTTAAGGAGTGAATCAACGCGTTCACCCGCAGCGGGCCGGTGCTACCGCGCCGGCCGCTTCAGCCACCCCACTTGGCAGCCCGGCAGATAGCTGGCCCAACCGCGCCTGCGGTGAGGTCTGTACCGCCGTGCTGCAGATCTCGGGCATGCCGCGCAGTCTGCGCCCTGCCATCGAGCGCGCCATGGCGCGCTGCATCAGCAGCGAAAGCGAGTTCATAGTGCCTGGTGATGACCCGCTGACCGCCCAATGGTGTACCCGTTGGCACCGCGACCCAGTATGGGATCCGCTTAGCGGCCGCGTTCCCGACAACGCAGATGGTCTCGGAATCGGCTGCCAGCAAGTCATTACGGGAACGCCCAGCGAACTGGACGCGCTGGGCCGCGCCGTGGAGATGTTGGCGGGGGAGTACGGGTTCAGGGGCGTCGTCAAGCGTGCGGTCTAAGTCCTAGTCCGCGAAGGGATCGAGGATGCGCTCTGGAAGCTCCGCCACAGAGTCGATGACGTGAGTCGGGCGGAAAGGGTAGCGCTCGATGATGCTGTCATCACTGATGCCTGAACGCACCAGGATGCTGCGCATGCCTGCCTCCAATCCCGACTTGACGTCGGTATCCATGCGGTCACCGATCATGACGGTATTCTCCGAGTGCGCGCCGATGTTATTCAAAGCGCTGCGCATCATGACGGGGTTCGGCTTGCCCACGTAGTAAGGCTCGCGGTTGGTCGCCGCAGTAATGAGTGCCGCGACAGCACCCGTGGCCGGCAGCACGCCCTGCGGGGCCGGGCCCGTGACGTCCGGGTTGGTCGCGATGAACCGCGCGCCGTTGCGGATGAGGTTGATAGCCGTGGTGATGGCTTCAAAAGAATAGGTGCGGGTCTCACCCAAGACCACGAAGTCCGCGTCGCGGTCATTGAGAATCCAGCCGGCCTCGTGCAGAGCGGTGGTCAGCCCGGACTCGCCCACGACGTAGGCCGTGGAGAGGCCAGCCTGGGTGGACAGGAAGGCCGCCGTGGCCGTCGCCGAGGTCCAGATGCGCTCCGCCGGGATGTCCAGACCAGTGTTCTTCAGACGTGCGGAGAGATCCCGCGGGGTGGACATCGAGTTGTTCGTGAGCACCATGTACTCGATGTTGTTATCCTTCAGCGCCTGGATGAATTTATCCGCGCCGGGAATCATCTCCCCTTCTTTGATGAGGACGCCGTCCATGTCTGAGAGATAGGAAATCACGAGTGTTCCTCCACATAATCAGCAAGTTCGCCCACCGTGGTGACGGAGAGCATGGTTTCTTCGTTGAGGCGGACTCCGCAGGCTTCCTCGAGGCGCACGGCTAATTCGATGCGCTCGAGCGATTCAACCCCCAGGTCCTCTAGTTTCGCTTCGCGCTCTAGGCCTTCCTCCACGCCGGTCACCTTCGTGATGAGGCGAGTGAGCTCGCCGTATGCGTCCCCGGCTGGGGAAGCTTCTTTTTCTTCTGCCGGCGCGGAGCCGAAGCGGGCTTGGAGTTGCGCTGAAAGGTCATTAGCCATGGGGCCCAGTCTAGTATTGAAATGTCATGGTTATTCGAGCACGTTCCTCCGCCATCGCCCGCAGCTGGTCGCGCCGGGCCCGCCCCCGCATGCGCTCCATCGAGCACACCGTCCACGATCAGTTGCATGATCTCACGACAGAGCCGGGCCTGACCGGGGCGAAGGACTCGGGCTTCGTGGACAACGACGGCGTGCGCGTGGCGTGGTACGAGGTAGGCCCGCAGGACGCGGAGGTCACCGTGGTTTTTATCCACGGCTACTGCTTGTCTGCTGAGAGCTTCTACTCCCAGGTCAACGACGTGCGCCGCAACTACCCTTCGGTGCGCTGCCTGCTTGTCGACGTCCGCGGCCACGGCCAATCCACCCACGTCACTCCCGCGCAGTGCACGGTTCGGGGCGCGGCCGATGACGTGCTGGCCGTCATCGCTGAGCGCGCCGCCGAGGGGCCGTTGGTGCTGCTTGGGCACTCGATGGGCGGAATGATTGCGCTTAACCTGCTGCGGCGCGCTCCGCGGGAGGTTTTTCACCGCGTTAAGGGCATGACGCTGGTGGCTACCTCGATGCAGCGCTTTGCGGCCGAGGGCGTGGCACGTGTCTTGGAATCGAAGACTCTGGGCATGGTCTATCGCGTCTGTTTGAGGTTGCCGAGCCGGCTCAACCGCGTGCGCTTCGAGGCCGCCGCACTCATCGCCCCGGCCTTCGCGGCGCTGCTGCAGGGCTTCCCGCAGATGGACAAACTGCAATTCCACGTGGCGATGCTGTTGGATACCCCGATGTCGAGCTACGCGGGCTTCTTCGATGACTTGGTGGAGCACTCCGAGTTCGGCGCGGCGGCCAGGCTTAGAAACGTGCCGGGCGAAATTGTGGTGGGCAGCCTTGACATCGTGACTCCGCACCGCCAATCGGAGGTCATTGCCCGTCACTGGCCGGACTCCACCCTGACTGTCATTGACGGCGCCGGGCACATGGTGATTTTGGAGGAGCCCAGCGAGGTCTCCAAGGCGTTGGGGCGCGTCCTCGATGGAGTGCTGGGCAGCTAGGGTCTGCTGCTGATTTTGGCAGAGGCTTGTGCCGGCGGCGGTTGGGCCATGCGCGGTGCCCGAACTGCCCGTTCTGCCAAAGTTATAGCCTCTGTTTCAAGATCTGGCCAGAACTTTGGCAACAAGGGCAGTTGCCCCTCGGCTTGAACATGAGTTGAACATGAGAAAGCCCCTCCTGCTCAGGCAGAAGGGGCTTGAGGCTTTAAGCTCTAGCCTTAGTCCTCATCGGAGGACGTGGAGAGGGTGGACGTCGGGTCGTCGAGCTTGAGCTCGCGAGCTGCCTTTTCCACGGTGCTGCGCTCCACCTTGCCCTCGCGAGCCAAGCCCTCGAGGACTGCGACGACGATGGACTCGGCGTCGGTGTTGAAGTAGCGGCGGGCACCCTCGCGGGTATCAGAGAAGCCGAAGCCGTCTGCACCCAGGACGATGTAGTCACCCGGGACGTAGGGACGAATCTGCTCCTGCAGGTCTGTGGCGAAGTCGGAGACACCAACGAACGGTCCCTCGAAGCCCTTGAGCTGGGAGGTGGCGAATGCCTCGGTGGGCTCAACGCCCTTGCGCAGAGCTTCCTTGTTGCGGGCAGCGCCGTCGCGCGCCAGCTTGACCCACGAGGTGACGGAGAACAGCGACGCCTTGACGTCGTAGCTTTCAGCCAGGATTTCCTGTGCGCGAAGGGCCTCGTACATGCCCACGCCAGAGGCCAGGATGTTGGCCGGGATGGAGCCGGACTCGGCGGTGTTGTAGTGGTAGATGCCCTTGTGCAGGCCCTCGATGTCGAGGTTCTCCGGCTCGGCAGGCTGCTTGACCGGCTCGTTGTACACGGTGATGTAGTACATGATCGGCTCGTTGTCCTCGCCGTACATGCGCTCGATACCGCGCGGAACCAGGTGCGCAATCTCGTAGCCGAAGGCTGGGTCGTAGACCTCCACGGCCGGGTTGGTCGACGCCAGGATCGGGGAGTGGCCGTCCATGTGCTGCAGGCCCTCGCCGGTCAGGGTGGTGCGGCCGGCGGTAGCGCCGATGATGAAGCCGCGGCCCAGCTGGTCGCCGGCAGCCCAGAAGGCATCGCCGGTGCGCTGGAAGCCGAACATCGAGTAGAAGATGTACAGCGGAATCATCGCCTCGCCCTGGGTGGCGTAGGAAGTAGCAGCTGCGGTGAAGGATGCGGCTGCGCCTGCCTCAGAAATGCCCTCGTGCAGAATCTGGCCGTCGGCAGCCTCGCGGTAGGAGAGCATGAGGTCATGATCCACCGGGACGTAGTTCTGGCCGCGCGGGTTCCAAATCTTGAGAGTCGGGAACCAGGAGTCCATGCCGAAGGTGCGGGCCTCATCAGGAATGATCGGAACGACGCGCTTGCCCAGCTCCTTATCGCGCATGAGCTCCTTGAAGGTACGCACCAGAGCCATGGTCGTTGCCACGTCCTGCTTGCCCGAGCCCTTGCGCACCGAACGCAGCTTGGACAGATCCGGGGTGGTGAGAGTTTCGAAGTTCTCACGGCGCTCCGGCAAGAAGCCACCCAACTCGTTGCGGCGCTCCAGCATGTACTTGATTTCCGGGGCGTCCTTGCCCGGGTGGTAGTACGGCGGCAGGTACGGATCGGCTTCGAGCTGCTCGTCGCTGATCGGGATTCCCTGCTTATCGCGGAAGAGCTTCAGATCCTCCAGCGTCAGCTTCTTCATCTGGTGGGTCGCATTGCGGCCCTCGAAGTTGTGGCCCAAGCCGTAGCCCTTAATGGTGTGGGCCAGGATGACCGTCGGGCGGCCGGTGCCCGCGTAGCTCAACGCCTTGTCGTATGCAGCGTAGATCTTGCGGTAGTCGTGGCCGCCGCGGCGCAGTGCCCAAATCTCATCATCGGACATGTCCTCAACCAGCTTGAGCGTGCGCTCATCACGGCCGAAGAAGTGCTCGCGGACGTAGGCGCCGTCGTTAGCCTTGAAGGTCTGGTAGTCACCATCAGAGGTGGTGTTCATGATGTTGACCAGGGCGCCGTCCTTATCGGCTTCAAGCAGCTTGTCCCAGCCGCGGCCCCAGACAATCTTGATGACGGACCAGCCAGCACCGCGGAAGAAGGACTCCAGCTCCTGAATGATCTGGGTATTGCCGCGCACAGGGCCGTCGAGACGCTGCAGGTTGCAGTTGACCACGAAGGTCAGGTTGTCCAGCTCGTAGAGGGACGCCATTTGCAGCAGACCGCGGGACTCCGGCTCATCCATCTCGCCGTCGCCGAGGAAGGCCCAGACGTGCTGCTTGGAGGTGTCCTTAATGCCGCGCTTCTCCAGATACTTGTTGAAGCGTGCCTGGTAGATGGCGTTGATGGGGCCAAGGCCCATGGACACGGTGGGGAATTCCCAGAAGTCCGGCATCAGGCGCGGGTGCGGGTAGGACGGCAGGCCCTTGCCTTCGCCGCGCGAGTGCTCCTGGCGGAAACCGTCGAGGTCTTCCTCGGTGAGGCGGCCTTCCATGAAGGCGCGTGCGTAGACGCCCGGTGAAGCGTGGCCCTGGAAGAAGACCTGGTCACCGCCGGAGGGATCGTCCTTGCCCTTGAAGAAGTGGTTCAAGCCCACCTCATACAGCGGGGCAGCGCCTGCGTACGTGGAAATGTGTCCACCGACGCCAATGCCCGGGCGCTGTGCGCGGTGCACCATGATGGCCGCGTTCCAGCGGATCCAGCGGCGGTAGCGCTTCTCCAATTCCTCATCGCCCGGGAACTCCGGCTCGAGGGAGGTTGGGATGGTGTTGACAAAATCCGAGGACGTCAGGGACGGCAACGGCACGCGCTTGGCGGTAGCGCGCTCAAGAAGACGCAGCATGAGGTAGCGGGCGCGCTCCGGATCGGAAGAGTCCAGCAGACCGTCGAGGGAGTCCATCCACTCGCGGGTTTCTTCCGGGTCGGAGTCGTGCAGGTATGCTGCCACGCCATCGCGAACGATGGGGAAGTTGGAGTCGCCGTTGTGGGCGTCCAAGTCGGCCATTAAATCCTCCTGGTTCGTAGTACAAAGATCTGTTCCTAGGATACGCGCCGCTTTCACGGCGGGGCATTTGGAGGCCCCCAGGAGTGGTTTCATGGGGGAAAATGTCCACCACTGGGGAAGATCGGGGGAGGTTCGTCGCGAAAAAGTGCACCGTAGACGTTAAAATACTCTGCATGACATCAACTACTTCATCGGAAGGAACTCAGCGAGTGACGGGATTTGCAGCCAAGCTCGGCATCGAAGAGGGGCAGATTGCTCTGGAGCTTGGCTGGGACGAGGACTGTGACTCCACGATTTCTGAGTCCATCGAGGACGTGTTGGGGGAGGATTTCCTCGATGAGGAGACCGACGAGCTGTGTGACCTCGTGCTGCTGTGGTGGCGCGCGGAGGACGGCGATTTGGTCGATGGGCTGGTCGATGCCACCCGTCCCCTGGGTGATTCCGGCCGTATCTGGCTGCTGACCCCAGGCGCTGGAAAGCCGGGCAACCTCGAGCCCGGTGAGATCTCCGAATCCGCACAGCTGGCTGGTCTGGTGCAGACCAAGGCTGAGCGCCTCGGTGAGTGGCAGGGCTCCTGCCTTGTAGCCCGCGGCTACACCAAGAAGCCTTAAGGCAAACGCAGGTTATGCCTGCTCACGCGGCATTCGCAGCGACTAGTTACACCCTGATTTGTTGCTGCGGGTGCCCATAGGCTAATCTTGTGCGAGCACACAGTGCACTGCGGCTTTAGCTCAGCTGGAAGAGCAACTGGTTTACACCCAGTAGGTCGGGGGTTCGATCCCCTCAGGCCGCACCATTTCAGACCCCCTTTTCGAGGAATCGAAAAGGGGGTCTGTCGCATATCCACGGCAATCCCACGACGCCCCAGTGGGCCCGTGGAACTAGGAAGGCTAGTAGCGCTCCTGACCGCGCTCACGGATCTTCTCGTAGAAGTCCGGCTTGGCGGAGCCATATCGCGAGCGGGAGCGGCGCGAAGGCTGCGTGACAGCCGCAGGCGTCGAAGGCGGGGCAGCAGGCATCGTAGCATCAGAGTGCTCGCCGGAAGGAGCCTCGTGCGCGGAGCTATCGACGTCCGCAGCCGCATCGGGGGAGCTGGTACCGGCACCGGTGGCGGCCGCAGTGGCCTCAGCAATCAGGGCATCCTCATCGCGGGCGCGGCGGCGCTCCCGGATCTCAGACCACACGAAGTAGGCAAAGCCCAGCGGCGCCATCACACCGAAGGCAATCCACTGGTAGCCATAGGACAAGTGGTTGCCGCGGTCCAGCTTTGGAACCGGCAGCGCATGCAGCTCACCTGGCTGCTCGGGGGAGAGTTGGAGGTAGTCGTGGGCGAGGGGGACGTCGACAAGCTCTGCAATCTGCTCCGTATTGATGGAGTAGACCTGCGTGTATCCCTGTTCCTCAATGGGTGCGGAGGTGTGCTTGCGTTCGTCGTAGCGCGCCATGGCCACGATGGTGACCTCGCCCTGCGGGGCCGGGTCGATGTGGGGGACGGAGTTGCCCTCGTCCGTGGGCATCCAGCCGCGGTTGACCAGGAAGGTTTCACCAGACTCGGTTTCAAAGGGGACCAGCGACTGGAATCCCGGGGCGGATTCCACCGGGCGCAGGCGCAGGAGCACCTCATCTTCTGAGAGGTAGTGGCCGGTTAGCTCCGCGCGTTCCCACTCCTTGTGCAGGGAGCCATCAGCAGAAAAGACTTCGGTGACCGGCTGGGGGTCGGCGTCGTAGGCCTCCTCAATGAGGTGGTTGCGCTCCACAATCTGCGCGTCCTTATTCAGCTGCCACGGAGCGAGCACCGTGAAAGACAAATAGGAAAACGCGACGATGAAGATGAGAGAGAGCACCCACCCAGGCTTGAGGAATGTCTTAAGCATGATGACCAGTCTAGTAGCCGCGCAGAATTATCTAGCCGTGGTTTTCTTTAATCCAGTCGAGCAGCCCCGGAACGGAAGCATCGATCTCACTGCGGGTGCGGGCGAAGTCCTCCTCCGTGCCGTAGAAAGGATCCTCCACGCTGGCATCCTCCGGTGAGTTCGGATCGAAGCTGCGCATGAGGCGCACCTTGTCTTCCGGGATGCCGCGCTCGATGAGGGCATCGCGGTGGCCGGTGTCCATGGCCACGAAGAGGTCCGCGTCCATATGGTCCGGACCCAGCTGGGCGGCCTGGTGGCCGGCGCCATCGTGGCCGCCGCGGCGCAGCTCAGCCACAGCACGCTCATCCGCGCCCTGGCCCACGTGCCAACCGCCGAGGCCGCAGGAAGAAACTCGCGCGAGGAGATCGAGCATGTCGGTCTCCATGGCGTCGCGTGTAATGATTTCCGCCATGGGTGAGCGGCAAATGTTGCCCGTGCACACGAAGACGATGTGGAGCTGGTTGTCGTTCTCCGGAGGCGTCATGCAAAGGCTCCTTAAGCTAGAGGGGTGCGCTGGCGAACGAAAGCTAGGATATAGCAGCGACGCGACTGACGTGAAACCTCAAGCCAACAAGGAGCATACGAGATGGCAGAACGAACGACCGTTGGCGAGATCCGCCGCGTAATCCACGAGGCCTACCCGCCGCAGCTGGCCGAGTCCTGGGATGCCGTTGGCCTGGTGTGCGGCGACCCCACAGACGAGGTGAGCACCGTGGCCTTCGCTCTGGACTGCACCCAGGAAGTGGCAGACAAAGCCGTGGAGCTCGGCGCGCAGATGCTCGTGGTGCATCACCCGCTGCTGCTTCGCGGGGTGACCTCGGTGGCGGCGGATACGCCGAAGGGCAAGGTCATCCACACTCTGATACGCAATGGCGTGGCCCTGTTGGCCGCGCACACCAACGCGGATAAGGCCCGCCCGGGTGTCAACGACAAGCTGGCTGAGCTCGTCGGTATCACGCCCGGCCGCCCCATCGTCCCGGTGGAGCCCTATGAGAACCTCGACGAGGCCTTAGGGCTAGGGCGCGTGGGCGAGCTTGAGCAGCCGGTGACTCTGCGCGAATTCACCCAGCGCGTGGCCGATGCCCTTCCGGAAACCGAATGGGGAGTGCGCGCGGCCGGCGATCCGGAGCGCATGGTGAAGAAAGTTGCCGTCTCCAGTGGCTCGGGGGATTCCTTCCTGGACCACGCGGCGGCTCTCGGCGTGGACGTCTACGTCACCTCCGATTTGCGCCACCACCCAGTGGATGAGCACCTGCGCGCCGCGCACCTGGCGGAGCCGGAGGGCCCGGCCGTGGTGGATACCGCTCACTGGGCCAGCGAGTTTCCCTGGACTGCCCAAGCGCGCGATATTGTGGAGGACGCATTGCGCGTGAACACCGAGATCATCGATGTCCGCACCGACCCATGGACGATTTCTGCGCATAAGGAGAACTAAATGAAACTGCCACAGGACCTGCAGAGCATCTTGCTGGAGCTGGCCACCCTCGAGCGCTCCCAGGCGCTAGGTGGGGCAACCACCATCCCGGAGCAAGAGGAGTACGAGAAGGCCCAGGCCGCACACGCCCGGCTTGTCGACGCCTCCGGCTCCGCCCAGCTCGCCGTCGACGACATGGAACTGGAGATCTTGCGCATTCAGGCTGACGAGCGCAAGCTGCGTCAGCGCGAGCGCGATGACAAGGCGCAGCTTGGTGCTGCGACCGACCCAGAGACCCGCAAGGACCTGGAGCACGATCTCTACGCTGCAAAGTCCCGCATCGCGGATCTTATGAGCGAGCTACAGGAAGCCCATAACGAAATCCACGCACTGCGCGCCAACCTTGATGTTCACGGCGCGAAGGTCTCCGATTCCGAGCGTAAACTCGAAGTACTCAAGCGCGCGGCCGAGGCCGCCCAAGAGGCCGCGGCGAACCGCCCGGATCCGCAGGTGCGCATCGGCGAGCTGCGCGAGCAGCTGCCCGCGGATGTCCTGGAGGAGTACGAGACCGTGCGCGAAGAAAACGGCGTGGGCGCTGCGGCCTTCACCGGGCGTGGTTGCGGTGGTTGCTTCATCGTGCTGCCGCCGGCCGAGCAGAACGCGGTGCGCAACGCTGCTGCCGACGAGGTTCCGCAGTGCAGCGACTGCGGCTCCTACCTGGTGCGCCCGGCCTCATGAAGCTAGTCATCTTTGCTGACGGCGGCTCCCGCGGCAATCCCGGGATCGCCGGCTCCGGAACTGCGGTCTATAACGAGGACCGCTCGCAGCTGCTCAGGGAAATCGCTTACGTCGTGGGCCAGAAGTCCACGAATAACGTGGCCGAATACCACGGGTTGCTGCGCGGTTTGGAGGCCGCGGTGGAGCTGGGCGCGGATGAGGTGGAGTTCTATATGGACTCCAAGCTCGTGGTGGAGCAGATGAACGGGCGCTGGAAGATCAAGCACCCGGACATGCAGAAGTTGGCCATCGAGGCGCGCCGCCTGCTCAACCAGATTCCGCGCTTCAGCCTCGAGTGGGTTCCGCGCGCCAAGAACTCGGTGGCCGATGAGCTCTCCAACGTGGCGATGGACGCCGCCGCGAAGGGCGAGCCCGTGGGCATCCTCGATATGGGTGCCGGCGACGCCGTTGAAACCGGCGCCGCTGTCGATGCTGCGGGCAGTGAAGAACCCGGCGGGGAGGCAGGGGAGACGTCGCCAAGCACGGCGTCTTCAACCGCGGCCGACTGGCGCTCCGAGACCGGACAGTCCACCCGCTTCATCCTGCTGCGCCACGGGCAGACGGCGATGTCCGCCGCCAAGCAGTACTCCGGGCGTGCAAACCCCGAGCTGACCGAGCTGGGCAAGAAGCAAGCGCTCGCCGCTGCCCAAGCCCTGGCCGATACCCACATCGATGCCGTGGTGTGCTCGCCGCTGCGCCGCTGTCAGCAGACGGCTGCCGCCGTGGTTAAGGGCCGTGAGCTGCGCGTGGAAACCGTCGAGGACCTCATCGAGGTGGACTTCGGGCGCTGGGAAGGCAAGACCTTCGCCGAAGCCGATGCCGCCGACCCCGAGCTCCACGCGCGTTGGCTGAAGGATACGTCCGTGGCCTGCCCGGGTGGCGAGTCCCTGCGCGCAGTGCACCGCCGCGTCAGTGCTGCGCGCCGCGAGCTGCAGCAGCGCTATGCAGAGCAGACTGTCCTCGTGGTCTCCCACGTCAACCCCATCAAGTCCTTCGTGCGCCAAGCACTCGATTCCGGACCGCAAACGCCCAACCACCTCTTCCTTGAGCTGGCTTCCTTGAGTGAGGTCGAGTTCTTCGAGGGCGGTAGCACCCTGCACCGTTTCAACGATGTGGGGCATCTGGGCGCGCTGCGATAAACTAACAGGCGCGAATGAGCCGACCGGGCAAACGCGTTCCGTCGAACCGGCCCCATTATGGGGCTAGGCGCGGGCCGAGGAAAGTCCGGACTCCACAGAGCACGGTGGTTGCTAACAGCAACCCGGGGTGACCCGCGGGAAAGTGCAACAGAGAGTAGACCGCCGCGTACCTCCACTGCGTTTCGGCGCGGCGAAAGGGAAGCGGTAAGGGTGAAAGGGTGCGGTAAGAGCGCACCAGCACCGTCAGCGATGGCGGTGGCTGGGTAAACCCCACTGGGAGCAAGGCATCACGGCCCGCCACGTTAGCGGGCCCGATCAGGCGTTAGTAGGCTGCTCGCCGAAGCCTGAAGGTAGCTGCTTGAGCCAACTGGCAACGGTTGGCCTGGATGGATGTTTGCCACCGCGTCGCGTGCGCGGCACAGAATCCGGCTTATAGGTTGGCTCATTCGCACCCACGCTTTTATTTTTTGGAACAATGGGGCGGCATGAAACTATATGCCGCGCCCTTGGACTTTCGGCCCATCGCTGAGGAGTTTTCCGTTCCGACCGACTTCCCAGAGGAGGTCACCGCACAGGCCGCCTCCGCGCAGGACCGCTATGCCGAGCAGCGCCGCGATGCCCGGGACATCCCGCTGGTAACAATTGATCCGGCCGGCTCCATGGACTTGGACCAGGCCGTGTTCATCGAGGCGCGCGATGGCGGCTACCGCGTGCTCTATGCCATCGCGGATGTCGCCGCGTTCATCGAACCGGGCTCCGCACTCGAGCAGGAATCCCTCAAGCGCGGCCAGACCATTTACCTGCCGGATGAGCCGGCGCGGCTGCACCCGGCAGAGCTCTCCGAAGATAGGGCTTCGCTGCTTGCCGACGTCGACCGCCCCGCCGTCCTCTGGACCTTCGACCTCGACTCCGCAGGTGAGGTGGAGGACTTCTCGGTGGAGCGCGCGCTCGTGCGCAGCCACGCGCGGCTGGACTACGACCAAGTGCACGCCGACTTGGAGAAGGGCACGCTGCATTCCTCCATCGCCTTGCTGCCGGAGGTGGGAAAGCTGCGCCAGGCTTCTTCGCTGCGCCGCGAGGCGATCAACTTGCGCATTCCCTCGCAGCGCGTATCCGAAAGCAGCGATGGGGAGAAAGGCCACTACGAGCTGGTCATGGAGCCGCGGCATGAGGTGATGGATTATAACTCGGAGATTTCCTTGCTCACCGGGATGTGCGCGGGGCGGCTGATGGAATCACATGGAGTTGGTTTCCTGCGCACCCTATCGGCGGCCACCCCGGAGGCTGAGGCCACCTTCCGCTCGGAGGCGGAGGCCCTGGGTTTTGAGCTGGGGGAGAGCAGCATCTCTGAATTCCTGCATTCCGTGGATGCGGATTCACCGCGCGGGATGGCGGTGATGCGCGAGGCCCAGCGTTTGCTTCGTGGTGCTGACTACGTGTGGCTGGAGGATGGCCAGGCGGACGTGCACGCGGGAATCGGCGGCTACTATGCGCACGTGACGGCCCCGCTGCGGCGTCTAGTTGACCGCTTCGCCACGGAGGTCTGCCTGGCGCTCAGCGGCGGCTACGAGATTCCGCAGTGGGTGCGCGAGCGCGCCGGGGATGTCATTTCCACGATGCGCTCGACATCGCAGCTGGCCTCCCAGGTGGATAAGGCCTGTTTGCACCTGACGGAGGCGACGGTCTTGGCACCGTGGGTAGGCACCAACTTCGAAGCCGTGGTCGTTGATGGCGGGGAACAGCGCGAGAAGGCGCGCCTCTTCGTCCTAGACCCGCCGGTGATGGGGCAGGCCGTAGGGCACCCGGAGACCGGCAAGGAGACGATGGTGTCCTTGGTCAAGGCCGACGTTGAGGAGCGTGATGTGCTCTTCGCGTGGCCGGCGGACTAGTCCTCGGTGATTGCTGGGCTTCCGGCACTAAGCGGGACGACAAGCAGGCCGTCCTCGGCCAAGTCGGCCGCAAAGTTTGCGGCCTTGGTGCTCGGCACGTAGGCGATGACCGCGGAGGACGTGCCCGCGTGGGCGGAGCGTGCCGCTACGGCGCCGCGCGCGGTGGCCAGCTGCGCGAGTTTCTCCGCGGAGCTGAATTCATACACGGTGGACAAGGCTGACTGCGACTGTGTGAGGAGCGGGAAAAGCTCGGTGCCGCGGCGCGAGCGCAAAGCGCGGGCAACTCCTTCGGCGCGCTCAGTTTCCTCTGAGTAGAAGGTCAGCCACGCGGTGGCTTGCGCGATGGTCGGCTGATTCTCGGTGCCGTGCACCTTGTGGACAGCGGCGAGCCACTCGAGGACGCGTTGGGGTGCATCCGGCAACAGGCGCAGCGAAGGCGTGCCGAAGGCGCGGCAGGCGGCGTCGATGAATCGCTCGCGGGTGCGAATCTCTGCGACGGCTTCTAAGGAATCGGCATCACTTGGCACGGCCAGCGCGAAGGCTGCGATGTCTTTGTTGACCATGTGCGGTGCCTGGGTGACGGAGCCGTCGGCGTAGTCGATGATGGTGATGGACTCACCAGCGCCGCGCAGCGCGGCGGAGTGGCGGGCGCGCAGCGCAGGGAATCGGGCGAAGGTGCCAACTGCTTGGGAACACACCTCCGCGATGCGGGCGCGCAGCGGGGCATCGTGCAAATCATCCGCGTTGCCGAGCAACGCTAGCGCTGTGGCAATGTCGATGGCTGCGGCGGCGCCGAGTCCAGTTGAATCGGGGATGTCGTTGACCACGGTGATATCGGCGCCGGCGGTTTCGCGGGTAAGGAGCTGGCGGTTGATCATGGTGTAGATGATGCCGCCGAGGCGCGCGGCGATGGCCCCTTCGGGTGCAGGGGGTTCGATGGGCTGGCCTTCGGAATCGACGCTGGGCTGTTGCTCTGCGGCGAGGGAAGAGACCTGCTCGAGGGAAATTTGGTCTTCAACGGTCTCGCCGTTGGTGTGCTCTAGGCGAACCTTGACCAGTCCGTCGCTGCGGGGGCTGACAGCTGCTGCCGCGCGGATGTTGGCTAGGCCCATGATGGCGATGCCGCCGTAGTGATCGATGTGCTCGCCGATGAGTGCCCAGGTGGCAGGGGCGCTAGCAACATGAGCTGCATCAGCGCCCACGTTCTCGCGGTGTGCGGCGCGAACGCGGTCGATGGCCGGGGTCGAAGGGGCAGTCCACAGGGGCATCGGGAAGGTTCTCCTTTGCTGGTGGCGAAAGCCTGCCTAAAAGAAAAGGCAGGAGTAGGTGACCAATCTATTCTAACGGGCGTGACCCGCGGGCGGTCTGTAGTGTGGGGTGCACTGATTACTTGCCCGACAGAACGGAGAAAACTATGGCTGAGGCTGACAACAAATGGTTCTACGACCCGTCTACCGGTGAGGTATCCCAGGGAAAGGTGTCCGGCTGGGAGAACCGCATGGGCCCCTACAATTCCCGCGAGGAAGCCGAGCGCGCTATTGAAATCGCGCAAGCCCGCACCGCCGCGGCTGATGCTGAGGATGCCGCCGAAGACGATAACTAGGCGATAGCTAAACGTCTCATGGCCGGCCATGAGGCGGATGCGAAAAGCTCGGGCCCACACCACCGCAAGCAGGCGATGGTGTGGGCCGTTGTGGTGACTGCACAACTACACAGCCACGCAGGATGAGCCGGCGGCTTAGCGCAGCTTCTTGCGCAGCGGCTTAAACGCGGACTTGATGGCTTTAAAGCTGTCCGAGTAGGCGTTGAGTGCTTCCAACCCGATGACGCGCTCGCGCTGGTAGAGCAGACCATAGCCGAAGGTATCCTCGCCACGCCGGCGTGCGGTTTCTGCCAATTCGAGCAACTTATCGCGAGATGTCACGGAATCCTGGAAGTCTCCCAAGACAGATTGCATCTGCTTGCAGGCCTTGTAGAGGTTCTTGGTCTTTAGCGTGGTGGCTGAACCAGCGGCCTCAGCTGCATAGCGCAGTTTCTTTGCGGCCTTGCGCATATCGTGGAAGTACTCTTCACGCTCATGCAGCGTCAGCTCGGTGTTATCCCAGTTGGAGATAGCCTTCTTGTGGCGCTTGACCAGCTTGTCATAGGCCTGCTTGAGGTGCAGCGCCATCACCGTGTCAAGATCGTGGGACTCTTCTTCATCACGTTTGGCGTGCTTCGGCGCATAGTCCTTCGCTGCCTCCTGCTGCTCAGATAGTTCAGCGGAAGCTGTGGCAGCGGAATCAGATTCCACCGCACCGTTGTCCCCGGCGCTGGTGTCTTCGTCAACCGAAGCATCCTCGGCGGCGACTGGCGGGTTGGAAAGGAATGCGTCGAGCGCATCGAGCAGAGCCAGGTACTGGTCAGAATCGAGAGCGGCGATGACACGACGATGCGCGCGGCGGTAAGCGCGGCCCATATCGTGTGCGATGTGTTCGCGGGTGGCTTCATCAAGCACATCGGAGTCCTCCGATGCGAGGAGATTCTGCCAGCGTTCTTCCACAACTTCGGCGTCACGAGCAACGCCAAGCATGGCAGCAAGCTCCTTGAGATCGCACTCTAAGCGTTTGATCTCCGGGCCCACGACAATGCCGTGGAAGGTTTGAAGGTGGCTGCGCAATTCGCGGGTAGCAACGCGCATTTGGTGCACGGAATCCCACTCATCACGGCGTACCCGCGGATCAAACTCGACGAGCTTATCCCGATTAGCTCGCAGTGCCTCCACGACTGCCGCCGCGGGGGAGCCGGGCTCCACGTTAGACGTTGCGAGTGCTGGGGGAAGCTCGACATTGTTGATGGACTGCCCCAATGCTGACTTCAGCTTGGACGGTGAGGAGGAAACCCGCGCGCCAGAACTGATCAACAGGGAGGTGGCATGACGCAGTAGCGCGCTGCCCTCCTTCGTACCGGGCAGTTCTCCTGCGAGCTCTACTTCCCACTCGCGCCATGTGCTCTGAGAGCCACCTGGTAGGAAAGAGAATGCGGTGACATGGTCATCGCAGAACTCAGCGACAGGCTGCTCGTCCGTGTTTACGAGGAGCAATTCGGTGCGGTTGTTGTCCACTTGTGCAATGGGTTCAAGCGGGTGGTTACGGATCACCGAACGAACCTGGTGGAGGAGTTCGGCCGGGACTTCGTACTTGCCGTCGACGGGTTCACCGAGTTCGGCTCGGATTTCGGTACGACCTTCCGCGCCGGGAAGTTTGATATGCCAGCCATCGTCATTTCCACCGGTGCGGCGCCGCAGCGTGATCTTCGCGTGGGTAAGGCGGAGATCCTCAGTGTCGTAGTAAATCGCCGACAACGAGTGGTGGCGAGTTTCTGCGACTCGGGCTACCTCATCGAGGCGGGCGAGATCTGGTACCGGGGTGGTTTCATCCACGGCGAACTTGGCTTCGATTTCAAGAAACGTCTTTGGAGACATGTACACACCTTCGTCGGGGAGCGAAATGATAAAAGAAGAGGTATAAAACCTCTGCACTGCCTTCTAGGTTACCTGGCTAATAGTGCAAATGTGCCAACCCTTGCTGGTCCTTAACCGGTGAGTTGGCGGCGCCCACCCAAGCCCGAGGAATCACCACCCAAGTGGGAATTCTCCGCGGCAGTTGCACCTGCGGACATCCCTGCATGGTTCCTCATTGCTAAGGAGATGGTTCGCGAATCAGGGAAGAGGTGATCAGCTAAAGCTTCTGCCTTATGTCTGCGTACTTCCACCGCTGATAAAGATCGCTGAGCGAGGGCTACGTCGTTTTTCCTTTTGGCGTTGCTGCCCGCAGCCGAGTCTGTCTGTTTCTCGTCGTGAGGCGCCAATGAGGCGTTCGCTTCCTCCAAAAGCTCCCCAATGCGGGTGGCGTAGGCCAAAATGAAGCTTCGGCGAAACGACGCCACATTGCCGAGTAATCGCGCGTTGTCGGCAGCCTCCCCATGAGTCATGTGCCATTCGCACTGCCGCAGGAGGGAAGCGAACAGGTCGCTGACATGATCAATGTCCGCCTCGGCGCCAAAGACGGTGATGATTCCCATGGGGTGAAGCTTGAGGACGGTGCATCCATTTCGATCCGCGATGACGCTAAGAAGCGTGGTCTTGTGGTTGATATAGGGCGCGCTGATACGGATGCGTGTGGACATCACCGTGTCCGGGGATTCGGCGAGTGCCTCATCGAGACGGTGCCGTTGTTGAAGGCTCTGTGCTTTGGCAATGAGTGCACTGGCTTCCTCTTCATAAGGAGTGGATTCTGCCTTTCGCAGAAGTTGGGTGATCTTGTTGCGGATCCGATTCTCTTTGCTGTCTTGGTTTGCCCGAGAACTAGTTTTCTCTGCTGCGAGCACGTCAACGTCACGCAGCGGGGGCAGAGCGGAAGTAGCGTCAATGAGCCGTATGAGGTCATCGGTCGACATAGTCATCGAGTTAGGCGGGGAGACGCTTAACCATTCCTTGCGCAGCACAGTAGAACTAATCTGCGCGGGAATATGGGCAGCGGCACGATAAATAAGAGGGTGGCAAAAGCTGCCTAGGACGTGGAGTAAGTCCTTAGGTGACCATCCTTGACTGGCAGCTTGGCAAATGAGCTCGAGTCCTCGTGCGCTTAAGGTTCCGTGGTGGTTGTTCATAGCTGTTCCTGTTCCGTTTGTATGTGTACATCTGTTCGGTTGTGAGGCCATTCAAGCACGTGAGACTGATATCTGGTCTAAGAGTCGAAAAAATTTGCCCCCGAGATACTCTTGCCAACTGGGACAATAGTTGGAAGGGCGGGGGCAAAAGCTGCAACTCCCGCCGTTACTTGGGCCCGCGGCGGTAGGGTTTAGAACATGAACAGCCAACACGAATTCGTCCTTCGTACAGTTGAAGAACGCGATATCCGCTTCATTCGCCTTTGGTTTACTGACATCTTGGGGGCGCTGAAATCGGTGGTAATGAGCCCCTCAGAGTTGGAATCTGCCTTTGAGGAAGGTGTTGGCTTCGATGGTTCCTCGGTGGAAGGGTTCTCCCGCATTTCAGAGGCCGACACTATCGCAATGCCGGACCCTTCAACCTTCCAAATCATGCCCTTTGACAAGGAAGAACCAGAGCTTCTTTCGGCACGCATGTTCTGCGATATTACCCAGCCCGATGGGCAACCTTCCTTGGTGGACCCGCGCCACATTCTGCGCCGTCAGGTTACTGAGGCTGCCAATGAAGGGTTTACGTGCAAGGCTTCTCCTGAGATTGAGTTTTATCTTCTGGAAGACGCCCGCGATATCAATACCCTGATTGCCACCGATAACGGAGGCTACTTCGACCAAGCCACGCACGATAACGCCCCGAGTTTCCGGCGCCGGTCGATGTACGCGCTGGAATCCATGGGCATTGCCACGGAATTTAGCCACCATGAAACCTCACCTGGGCAGCAGGAAATCGATCTGCGCCATGCCGACGTGCTGTCCATGGCAGACAACATCATGACTTTCCGCTACCTCATTAAAGAGGTTGCCTCCCAGCAAGGAGTGCACGCCACATTCATGCCGAAGCCATTTGAGCATCGCTCTGGCTCGGGCATGCACACGCACTTGAGCCTTTTCGAGGGAGATTCCAACGCTTTCCACGACCCCGACGATGAGATTTCACTTTCCAGTACGGGGCGGCAGTTTATCGCCGGCATCCTTGAACACGCTGTGGAAATGACCGCAATCACCAACCAGTGGACCAACTCCTATAAGCGCCTGATGTTTGGCAGCGAAGCCCCGGGATCAGTGACGTGGGGAATCTCCAACCGTTCGGCGCTGGTTCGAGTTCCTACCTATCGTCTTTCCAAAGAAATGTCGCGCCGCGTTGAGATCCGTTCACTAGATTCAGCGATGAACCCCTACCTGGGCTACGCGGTGTTGCTTGCCGCTGGCCTGCGCGGAATCAGGAAAGGCTATGAGCTTGGTGATCCCGCCGAGGATGACGTCCATCAGCTGACCCGTCGTGAGCGCCGCGCGATGGGGTACAAGGATCTGCCAAGCAGCTTGGACCAGGCACTCCGTGAATTCGAGCGCTCTGAGTTTATGGCGGAAGTCCTAGGAGAGCACGTCTTTGAGTACTTCCTGCGCGCCAAGTGGGATGAGTGGCACGAGTATCAGCAGCAGATCACCGCATTCGAGTTGCGCAACAACCTGAATTTCTAGGAGAAGCATGCGTCCAGCATCTGTACCGTCCCCGGCAACTCTTGGCCTTACCCGGCCAACTGCTGCGGAGGACTTGTCCCGCCTTGGGTGGGATAATCCTGAGTCCCTTGAGCTGCTGTGGACCCTGGCCGCGGCCGGTGATCCCGATATGGCCCTCAATACGTTAATGAGGATCATCGAGTCAGCGCCTGAGATCGGCCCGGCGATGCGTGAAGACGAAACCTTCCGGGTACGGTTGATGGCCCTGTTGGGCGGCTCCTCGGCGTTTGGTGATCACCTTGCCGCCCACCCGGAGACCTGGCGCGAGCTACAGCGCCCGCTGCCGACTCCCACGGAAATGCTGCACACCTTGTTGGAAGAGGTAGGGGCGGAACCGGCGACGTATGCCGAGCAGCCCACTCGTCCTGATACCGCGAGCGCCGATCTGACCTCTCCCGGTACATACCGGGCAGCTCCCGGAGACCACAAGGCATTGCTCAAGGTGGCCTACCGGACGCTCATGATGCGCATCGCCGCTCATGACCTCGCAGGGACTTTCCATTCGCGCAAGGGGCAGTCACGACCGCAGCCGCGGGTGGGTTTCCGTGAAGTCACGCGGCTGACGACGGCCCTCGCTGACGCCTCCTTGACGGCAGCGCTCGCCGGTGCTGTCCGAGTGGTCTACGAGGACCAGCCACTCGATGCGCAGCTGGCAGTCATCGCGATGGGTAAGTGCGGTGCGGGCGAATTGAACTACATCTCCGACGTGGACGTGATCTTCGTGGGTTCGGAGGCAACGCCACGGATCACCCGTCTTGCGTCAGAATTCAATCGAATCGGCTCGGCGTGCTTCTTTGAGGTCGACGCCAACCTGCGCCCGGAAGGCAAGTCTGGTGCACTAGTCCGAACTCTGGATTCGCACGTGGCCTACTACAAGCGGTGGGCGGAAACGTGGGAATTCCAAGCCCAACTAAAAGCGCGGCCGCAGACCGGCTACTTGCCCTTGGGCACGGACTATCTCGACCAGATCGGACCCATGGTGTGGACTGCATCGCAGAGGGAATCCTTCGTGGAAGACGTCCAGGCTATGCGCCGTCGAGTGCTGGACAACGTCCCGGAGGATATGCGCCTTCGCGAACTCAAACTCGGCGAGGGCGGCTTACGGGACGTGGAATTCGCCGTCCAACTATTGCAATTGGTTCATGGCCGCTCAGATGAATCGCTGCGCACGCTGGCGACGGTCGATGCCCTCGCAGCGCTCGTGCGCGCCGGGTATGTCGGACGCGAAGATGGCACCCAGCTCATCGAGGCCTATGAGTTTCTTCGCTTGCTCGAGCACCGCCTTCAGTTGGAGCGCTTCCGCCGTACCCACACATTGCCGGAAAAAGATGACCTCAAGGCGCTGACGTGGCTGGCCATCAATTCAGGATTTCACCCACAGGGGCATCAATCAGCAGCGGATCGGATGAACGCCCACCTGCGGAAAATTCGCCTGCTCATCTCTGAGCTGCACTCGCGCTTGTTCTACCGCCCGCTGTTGAATTCCGTGGCGTCGATGTCTGCGGATGAGCTCAAATTGTCGCGAGAAGCAGCGCTTTTGCAGCTGGCAGCACTTGGCTATCGCCACCCGGATCGCGCCTTCGAGCACCTCACCTCCCTGGCGGCTGGGCAGTCACGCAAGGCCCGTATCCAGGCCATCCTGCTGCCGACGTTGATGGAGTGGCTCTCAAACACGGCCGATCCAGACATGGGCCTGTTGAATTATCGCAAGCTGTCTGAGGCGGCCTACGACCGAACGTGGTTCCTGCGCATGCTTCGTGACGAAGGCGTCGTCGGCCAGCGCCTCATGAAGATATTGGGCACCTCGCCATTTACATCGGAGCTCATTATCCGCGCGCCGGACGTCGTTAAGCAGCTCTCCGATGGCGCGGCAGGGCCCAAGCTATTGGAAACCAAACCGGCGCAAGTTTCCTCCGCCTTGATTAATTCCACCAAGCGTCACGCGGACCCTGACAAAGCCGTGTCGGTAGCCCGAGCCCTTCGCCGCGCGGAGCTGGCGCGGATCGCTGCCGCGGATCTGCTGGGATTTTTGCCGGTCCAGCAGGTGTGCTTTGAGCTGTCCACCATCTGGAATGCAGTGCTGGAAGCCGCGCTGCGCGCCGAAGTCAGGGCCTGGAGGCTGGAGAACGATGACGCCGAACCACCAGCCCGCATCGCCGTGATTGGAATGGGGCGGCTCGGCGGCATGGAGCTGGGCTTTGGCTCGGATGCCGATGTCATCGTGGTGGCAGAGCCAACCGAAGACAATGCCGAAGAGGAAGCCCTGCCGTGGGCAATTGGCATTATCGAGAAACTGCGCCGCCGCTTGGCAAAGCCTTCCGGGGATCCGCCCCTGGACGTTGATTTGGGCTTGCGCCCAGAGGGGCGGTCGGGAGCAGTTGTGCGCTCGATCGAGTCCTATGAGCGTTATTACTCGCAGTGGGGCGAACCCTGGGAGATGCAGGCACTACTCCGCGCGGCTTTCGTGGCGGGGGACAAAGACGTCGGGCAACGTTTCCTCACCATGGTGGATGCCTTCCGCTATCCGCCGCAAGGCGTGAGCGAGAAGACCATCCGCGATATCCGCAGAATGAAAGCGCGCGTTGATAACGAGCGTTTGCCGCGCGGCGCTGACCGCAATACCCATACCAAGCTGGGGCGCGGCGGGTTGACCGATATCGAATGGACCGTCCAGCTGCTGCAGATGATGCATGCTCACGACGTGCCGGCGCTCCATGATCCCTCCACACTGCGCGTTCTCGACGCCCTCGAGGAGAGCGAGGTAATTCCAGTCCAACAAGTGCAGGAGCTGCGAGAGGCCTGGCTGTTGGCCACCGATGCCCGCAACGCCCTGGTATTGGTGCGTGGCAAGCGCGTGGACCAGCTTCCGGCACCGGGCCCCCAACTGGCGCAAGTGGCTGGTGCGGCCGGCTGGGAGCCCGAGCACAACCAACAATTCCTAGAGCACTACCTCAAAGTCACCCGGCACGCCCGGAAGGTAGTCGACGAGGTGTTTTGGGGTGAGACTGAGTCATTCGAGCACGATTAGTAGAGCACAGCGAGGGCAGGTGTGTATCCTCCCTGACCCGCACCCTGAGTTAACCCGGATCTATCCCTGAACTAAACGCACGCCCCTGTTCAATCAGGTGATAAGCCGTTAGCCTTAGACAGCAGTGAGCGGCACTTGCCCCGCGCCCTTCAAGGAGCCGAAAAGGAGAACACCATGAGCCTTAATCTTTCTCTCGACCTCAACGCTGCCACGCTTGCTGATCTCGATGCATTCTTATCCGCGGCCCGAGCCGCCGGGTGCGATCCCGCCGCCGCGCTGAGCGTGGAGGGGACGGTGATGCGGTTGGACGTCGACAAGCCCCGCGTTGTCCCTCCTGAGCCGAAGCCAGAGACCCCACGCCGCAGCAGCCTTGATCGCTCCGTGGCAGAGTCAACTATCCGGTCCATCATTGATGCGCTGTCCGAGCGCCTGGATTCGCCGCATCCCCCGCGCGGTACCTCTTTTGGGACCTTTGGCCCTGGCGCGGATTAAGCCGGCGATGTGAGAAAAGTCTAAGGTTGTGGCCGTGAAGTCCAAGCAGTTTATCGCCGTGTGGGTCCTCGTTGTGATCGCTGTCATCACCGCCGTCGGCGCAGGCTGGTGGGCCACAGAGAGGCACCAGGTGCCGGAGGGTGCACTGACCGTGGAGCAGGTGGTCAACGGTGGCGTCCCGCAGGATCAGTCGGTTGATGTTCAGCTCGACCCTGCTGAAAATGACCGCATTGTTTCGCTGGCAGAGGCACTGGGGATCCCGTCGGAGTCGGTTCCTCGCGGCCTCTTGTCGGTGGCATCAGACAGGTACCGCTCCCGCCAGATCCTCGAGACTGATCTCAAGAAGGCCGTGGAGGCGGGTGCAATTACGAAAGATGATGCGAAGGGTGTGCTCGCCGCCTTTGACGCCGGGGTCGTCGCCCCGGTGGATGGCCCGATTCTCGTGGAATCGACCCCGGCCGAATAGCCCGATGATCTCGCCCGGCTGGGGTGCCGGCGCGAACACACAGGGATTGGCAGGTGATACGCAGTCAACGGGGATCTGCCTGGCAGCCGCGGATCTTAAGCTCTCACGCACAGATAACGAATCGATAAAGGTTGGTGCGTTGAGGTGGAGAAACAACGAAAACTACGCGAGCTGCTCAGAACCGCCCTAGGGGTGAGCATTGCCGTCCTCGTTCCGATTGGCGGTGGGCTCGGGGTCTTCGAAGTGGCCAATTCGGTACCCCTTGAGGCGGCGTTCAGCGCCGCGGCCCTTCATTAGCCCAGCCCTGAACTAACCAACCTGCACGATGGTGACGTGCGGGCCGCCGTCCTCGCCGCGGCTGCGCAGGATGTGCGTGATGAGAACACCCACGATGCCAATGCACCACGCGCCAAAGACTGCCCAAGCAGCGAGCCGGAAGTCATGGAAGGGGTAGTCGGGCCCGTTGCCCAAGTGATCGAGAACCATGCCGACGAGCTGGGCGCCGATGACCGTGGCGATGAAGCCTCCCATATTGGCCAGGCCCGTCGCCGTGGCGACGACAGTGCGGTCGAGGTTTTCACGGACAATGTCGAAACCGTAATTTGCCACCGGTGTGCACAGGGCTACCAGGCTGATGAGGATGAACAGCGAGAGATAGCTGCCACCGAAGAGGAAGAACAGGGCCCACACCGCGCAGTGGGTAGCCACAAACCCTAAGGCGAGCCACGGGCGGAAACCGCTGGCCCTGGAGGAAAGCTTGCCGTGCAGTGGGCCGACGAGCACCATGCACACGCTAAACCACGTCAGGATCCAGCCGGCGCTAGTCTTAGAAAAATCCATGCCTGCAGTCATCAGCGGCACGCCCCATAGCATGACGAACACGTTGGTGGCCCCCAGGCCGATCCAGTGAATAAAGAATGCCTGCCAGGCTACGGGGGAACGGAAAACGGTGGAAAACAGCGCTGCTGTGCTTTCCGGCTTTGCGTTAGGTTTTTCCTTCGGCTTGGGCACGATGCCGAGGGATTCTGGGGAATCAGCCACCGCCACCGCGGCCGCAACGGCGATGAGGATGCCCACCGCACCCAAGCTAACGAAGGCCATGGTCCACCCGCCCCAGCCCAGCAGCATGGCGAAAGGAAGGGCGGACAAGAACTGACCCAGCTGCCCAAGCGACGAGGTGACCTGAGTGAACATGGGGGTGCGGTGCAGCGGGAACCAGTAGGGGAGAATACGCATCACGGAGAGGAAGGCGGTGGCATCGCCCGCGCCGATGAGCAGGCGGGCGGCGATGGCTACCCAATAATTGCTGGTGAAGCCAAGGAGTACCTGACCCACACCCATGATGACGGAACCAATGACGAGCAGGCGCCGCGGCCCGAACTTATCGATGAGCATCCCGGTAGGGATCTGCGCCAGCGAATAGATACCCAATTGCACCGCGGTGAACACGGCAATGCGGGAGGCATCGACCTCGAAGCGATCGATGGCTTCGAGGCCCGCCACGCCAAAGGACGTGCGGCCGGTCATCGCCACGATATAGACCAACACCGCAGCCACCCACACAGAGAGAGCCTTCGTGGTAATTACATTGCGTGGATGAGGAACCGACATGGCTGATACTTTACGCGTCACCAACTAAGATGCAGGGGGTGAAGTACATTTCGACCCGCGATACCGCCCGCCAGCCCGCCTCCTTTACGGACATTCTCCTCGGAGGTCTGGCCCCTGATGGTGGGCTCTACCTGCCGGAAACCTATCCCCGCATTGATGACGCCACCCTTACCCAGTGGCGCCAGACCTTGGCTGAGGGTGGCTACGCGGCCTTGGCCGCGGAAGTGCTCAAGCTTTTTGTGGATGATATTCCCGCAGAAGACCTCGAAGGAATTGCCCAGCGCGCCTACACCTACCCCAAGTTTGACCACGAGGAAATCGTCCCCGTTAGCGAACTGGGGGAGGGCCTCTACATTGGCCACCTCTCTGAGGGGCCAACGGCCGCCTTCAAGGACATGGCCATGCAGATGTTGGGCGAGCTCTTCGAATACGAGTTGGCCCGCCGCGGCGAAACCCTCAACATTCTGGGCGCCACCTCCGGCGATACCGGGTCCTCGGCGGAGTACGCCATGCGCGGGCGCAAGGGCATCCGCGTCTTCATGCTGACCCCGGCCGGGCGCATGACGCCCTTCCAGCAGGCCCAGATGTTCGGCCTGGATGACCCGAATATCTGCAACATCGCTCTGGACGGCGTGTTTGATGATTGCCAGGACGTGGTCAAGGCGGTATCGGCCGACGCCAACTTCAAGGCCGAGAACCGCATCGGTGCGGTGAACTCCATTAACTGGGCCCGCCTCATGGCGCAGGTGGTGTACTACATCAACTGCTACCTCAAGGTCACTACGGAAAACACCGAAAAGGTCTCCTTCAGCGTGCCCACCGGCAACTTCGGCGATATCTGTGCCGGCCACATCGCTCGCCAGATGGGGCTGCCCATCGACCGCCTCATCGTCGCGACTAACGAAAACGACGTGCTCGATGAGTTCTTCCGCACCGGCAGCTACCGCCCGCGCTCCTCGGAGCAGACGTACAAGACGTCCTCGCCGTCGATGGATATTTCCCGTGCCTCGAACTTCGAGCGCTTCGCCTTTGACCTGCTGGGCCGCGATGCCGCACAAGTTAAGGAGTTGTTTGGAACGAAGGTGAAGGAAGGCGGGTTTAACGTCGACAAGCAGGCGCTCGACGTTGCCCGCGCCGAGTACGGCTTCCTGTCTGGTTCCTCCACCCACGCGGACCGCCTGGCCACCATTAAGGATGTCCACGAACGCTACGGCGTGCTGGTGGATCCGCACACGGCGGATGGCATCAAGGTTGCCCGCGCAGTCAAGGATGAGTATGGCGTTGACACTCCCATCGTGTGCCTAGAAACCGCACTTCCGGTGAAGTTCGCGGAGACCATCGTGGAAGCCATCGGCAGCGAGCCGGAGGTGCCGGAGCGTTTCGCCGGAATTCTGGAAGCCGAGCGCCACGTCACCGATCTGCCCAACGATGCGGCGGCGGTGAAGGATTACATCACGCAATACATCAAGAGCACGGAGGTTTAAGCCAATGGCACAGGAACAGTTCTCGGGTCCGGAGTACTTCACCGAGTTTGACCCGGAGAAGTTCATCCGTGACATGAAGCAGGTCGCTGAGATGGAGAAGGAAAACAAGGATCACAAGGCGGACCCGGGTGAGGCTGCATCCGCTCAGGAGGACTAGGCCTTACCTTCTGGTGGTGCTCAGCGCGATTGCGCTGGCAGTGGGTGGATGCTCAATGCCTATGGGGGTTGACTCCGTTCCCGAAGCTGCCTCGAGCACGTCCGAGTACACCACGATGACGCCGGCCCCGCCGCAGACGCATACGCCCGATGCCTCCCCGGTGCCGCCGGGCGCGGCGCTCGACATCTCTGCTATGCAGCCCGTTCCCGGCGAAGCCTTTGACTTCAACCTCTGCACGGTGGCGTGGAGCTTCGTGCTTGACGACGCCCGTACCATCGCCGTCACCGCCTCCCATTGCGGTGAGCCAGGGGATACGGTGTGGGCGGGCGCTGAGGATGGGGAATTCGTGTACCCAGCGGAGCCCGTCGGCACCATCATCTATTCCGATCTCAGCTCACCTGACACACACCAGCTCGACTTCGCTTTGGTGGAGATCACGCGGCAGGCGGAGTTTTATGTCCCGCAGGACATGCCTACCAGCGTGGTCGCTGCGGGGCAGGAGGAGCTTCCGGATGAGGTGTGCAAGCTGGGGCGCATCACGGGAGAGACCTGCGGCCCGCTCACGCACGGCGAGGGACACGGGAAACTTCAGTTTGGCGACCGAACGGTAGACACCGTGTCGGCGAGTGCCCGAGTCTGTTCCACACATGGTGATTCCGGGGCGCCGGTCTTTGGCGCGCCGGGCAGCCCCTTTGAAGGCGTGATCGTCGGGGTTCTGTCGGGGACGACGGAAGCCGCGGCAAGCAGTCAAGGCTGCACCGACGGGTCTGAGGCGGAGATGTCCTTTACCGCTGCCTCCGACATCGAGGCACTCCTGCCGGAGATTCTGGAGCGGGTTTAGGCGCTAAGATTAAACTCATGCCGACTCCTGATTTTATTGTGTCCCTGCGTGAGAAAATCGGTCACGAGCAGCTCTTCCTTCCCAGCGTGACCGCGGTTATCGTGCGGGCGGTTCCTACCGGTTCTGCGATATGGGAGCTGCCTTCAGTGCTGCTGGCCCAGCGAGCCGATAATGGCACGTGGGCTCCCATCTCCGGTATTTGTGAGCCTGGCGAGGAAGTCACGACGACCGCGTTGCGTGAGCTCAAGGAAGAGGTGGGGCTCGACGGTCATATCGAAGCGCTCCTTGGCGTGGGGCAGGTGGGCCCGGTGACCTACCCCAACGGGGATCAGTGCATGTTCATGGACACCGCTATCCGGGTCTCCGTGCCGGATGATGCGGAGCCGGTGATTTCCGATGAGGAGAACGTAGCCGCCCAATGGTTCTCGGTGGCGCAGATGCCGACGTCCGTCAGCGCCCGCCACCGCATGATCATTGGAGATGCCGTGGCACAGATGAAGCACCCACAAGGCTTCCGCCCGCGGATGGGATACGTCAAGCGCACTTAAACCCCAGCGCAGTGCCGTTTCTGCGAAGCTTGTCTGAGGGTTTAGAGTGTTGGAGTTGCCGTAAAATTTCATCAGAAACGCATGATATGGGTTGATGCCGCCGGTGATGCTCGATAGCTTCGGGGCCATGATTTCACGCACACTGAAGAAAGTAACCACTGCAACCGCGTTCGTCGCCCTCGCCGGCGGCGTCCTGGGTGCCGGTACCGCCGGTGCACAAGAGATGTCCTCCGCCGACTCCGTGAAGACCAGCCAGATTCAGGAGCTGAGCTCGCGCCTGTTCGGTGACTCCTTCTCCTCCTCGAAGGATTCGGAAGCACCGGAAGGCTCTGGCTTGATTGAGAAGTATGAAGACGTTGACGGCCTGCAGGACAAGCTGCCGGCTGATGAAGCACAGAAGGTTCTCAACGGCACCTTCACCGCAAAGAAGAACCCAGCGATTTCCGTGACCTTCAATGACGACGGAACGCTGACCTACAACGATGGCTGCAATTCCGGTGGCGGCAGCTACAAGCTTGATCAGACCGATGCCATCGTGGTGGAGAACCTGACCTCCACGATGCGTGCTTGCTCCCCTGAAGAGATGGCCGATGCCGATGCGCTCAACACCATCCTCACCGCCAAGCCAGTCGTTATCCCCGTGGAGGGCAACACCTTCGCGCTGGGCAGCCAGGGCCAGGCCATCCAGTTCACCAAGGCTGAAAACTAAAGCCTGATAAACACGCTGACAGCGTGCACTGCGGAGCTAGTTCGAGATTGGGCTAGCTCCGCTTCGCTGTGCGCGCCGTCCTTCGATGAGCCAGCTAATGAAGCGGCAGGAGCAAGCAGACCAGTGCGCGATGAGGAGCAACGGGATGCTGAGCGCGATGACGTCGAGAAGCTCCGAGCCATTCACCAGCGCTACTTGGTGCCCGCCCATGCTGACCGTCCCGGGCGGGAAGGTGCAGGCCCACCATGCGGGCGAGTAGTCCACCCAGCGAGCCACATTGGGGTAGAAGGTGATCATGGCATAGAGCGCGAGGGGGACGGCGATCACCATAGCGGTCAGCCCGTAATAGACGGAAACATGACCGGGGTAGAGGATCTGCATCGCGGTGGTGGATTGGCCCACCACGCCCAGCGGAACCCAGGCGGTAGCTGAGTTGGCCCCGGAGAGATTTACCTTGCCGTGCCAAGCGGCCCAATACACGCGGATGAAGGTGGGGACCGCGGTAGAGATCGACATGATGAAAAGAATGGTGCCCATGACGTGGTAGGCATGCCCATAGTCGAGGGCAAGGAAGCCAGCCACGGAGGATGAAATCATAGGGCCAACCAGCGGCAGGCCCCAGGTAAAGCGCGGTTCACCGTCGAAGCGGGTGAGCTGAATAGCCCACGTGATGACGGTAACCGGGCCGCCAATCCAAAAGCCCACTAAGCGGAAAGTTCCGATATCCGTCAACCCGGACAGCGCTGCTCCGAGCGCCAGGATGCCGATGAAATACATGGACCACTCAGCCATGGAGGTTCGCGCGAAGCTGGGCTGGCGGTATAGCGCAAAGCCAACCGTCAGCACGAGGAGAATAATGCAGGATAGCGCTGCGAAAACGGCGGAGCCTGTCAGCATGCCCTCCTCAACGAGCAGCCGAGAGACGATGGAGGTTCCCATGAGGCTGCCGCCCCACGCGGGGCCGGGCGGTGGCAGTTGGCGGAATCTGTCAGTCACAGCTGGAATGGTAGCCATCCCACTGCATTTCGGCCCAATTGATCCGCATAATTGGGCCGTGAGATTGCACCCTGTTGCGCTCGGCAGTAGGGGAGGGCACACAGGATGTGCGTGGGCGGTTGACTTCACCGGCGGCAGCGATGCTCACTGCGTAATACGACGACGGGCCCCGACGGTTCATGTGAATCGTCAGGGCCCGGATCGGATACAGAGCTGGCGTAGAGCTAGGCTCTAGCAGTCGTAGTACATCTCAAATTCCTGCGGAGTCGGACGCAGGCGGACCGGCGCAATCTCGTTCTCGCGCTTGTAGTTGATGTAGGTCTCGATGAGGTCCTCGGAGAAGACATCGCCCTCGGTGAGGAAGTCGTTGTCTTCCTCGAGTGCTGCGATGGAGGCCTCCAGGGAGGTCGGTGCCTGCGGGATGGAGGCGGCCTCTGCCGGCGGCAGCTCGTAGAGGTCCTTATCCACCGGAGCGTGCGGCTCGATGCGGTTCTTGATGCCGTCGAGACCTGCCATCATCATGGCGGCGAAACCGAAGTAGGGGTTGCCCGACGGATCCGGCGCGCGGAACTCGATGCGCTTGGCCTTCGGGTTGGAGCCGGTAATCGGGATGCGGATGGCAGCCGAGCGGTTGCGCTGCGAGTACACCAGGTTAATCGGCGCCTCGAAGCCCGGAACCAGGCGGTGGTAGGAGTTTAGGGTGGGGTTCGTGAACGCCAGCACAGCCGGTGCGTGGGCCAGGATGCCGCCGATGTAGTAGCGAGCCATGTCGGACAGACCGGCGTAGCCAGCCTCATCGTGGAAGAGCGGCTTGCCGTCCTGCCACAGGGACATGTGGGCGTGCATACCGGAACCATTATCGCCAGCCAGCGGCTTGGGCATAAAGGTTACGGTCTTACCAAACTGCTCCGCGGTGTTCTTGATGATGTACTTGAAGGTCTGAATATCATCAGCCGCGTGCAGCAGGGAGTTGAAGCGGTAGTTAATCTCGTTCTGACCGCTGCCCACCTCGTGGTGGAAGCGCTCGATGGTGAAACCAGCCTTCTGCAGCTGCTCGACCATGGCATCACGGACCTCGCCATGCTTGTCGACGGGTGCCGTCGGGAAGTAGCCGCCCTTCACGCGAGTCTTAAAGCCGGTGTTCGGGGTGCCATCGAAGTTGGTCTCAGAACCGCGGTTCCACCAGCCCTCGTCGGTATCAACCTCGTAGAAGCCGTTGTGGACATCGGTGCCGTAGCGAACGGAGTCGAAGATGTAGAACTCAGCTTCAGCGCCGAAGTTACAGGTATCCGCGATGCCGGTGGAGGAGAGGTATTCCTCAGCCTTGCGGGCGATGTTGCGCGGGTCGCGGCTAAAGGGCTCCAGGGTGAAGGGGTCGTGGACGAAGAACTTGATGTTCAGGGTCTTCGCGGTGCGGAAGGGATCCACGAAGGCGGTTTTCGGATCCGGCAGCAGCGTCATGTCGGACTCATCGATGGTGGTGAATCCGCGGATGGAAGAACCGTCGAAGGCGAGGCCGTCGGCGGCTGCGTCTTCAGTAAATTCCTCGGCCGGAATAGAGAAGTGGTGCTCGGTGCCGGGGACGTCCGTAAACCGGATGTCAACGAACTTGACGTCCTCTTCCTTGATGAATGTGATGATGTCCTGGATTGTCTCAAAGGACACGGTGGTCTCCTGTTGGTTGACGTGTAGTACTCCCGACTAGTTTACAGGTATTGGCTGCATCACTGGAACGCGTGGGCACCTGAAGGCAAAATTTCTGCTCGGGATGAACGGCGGCTAGATTGGTGGGCATGGCAGATAACAACGATGGCATCGGGTCGGGGCAGTGGCCTGGGCAGGCATTGGGCTTGCCCAAGGAAGGGCCAGGTGCCCTGGCTTCGGTAATGCGGCGTACGTTCGGCGTGCTCATTGACTGGATTTTGGCCATGATCATTGCCAACGTTCTCGAGCTTTTCACCGACAATCTCGGTGGCCCTGCCTTCTTGGGTTATGCAGTGTGGGTGGTCATGGGCATCGTGTGTGGTTGGCTGTTCGCTCGGACCCCGGGCATGGCGTTGCTCGGCATGGGTGTGGCGCGCCTCGACGTCCCAGGCACGTCCGTCGGCCTGTGGCGTGCAGTGGTCCGTACCTTGCTGACCGCCGTGCTGTTTCCCGCAGCGATGGTCGATGCCGACGGGCGTGGCCTCCACGACCGCGCCACCGGCACCGCCGTCATCATGGCCTAAGTCTTGTCCGGTGCCTACCTGGCCGTATTCACGTCACACCACACGTGGAATGGGCCAGATGGCGTCCAGCAAATGGCATCTTGCAAACGGCACCTGGCAAAAAGCATCTGTTGAATGGCGTTTTCAGGGCTAAAGACGCCTTTTGGTAGATGCCATGTAGAAGGTCGTGCTGTGGCCACTGGGGGAGCAAGGCTTAGGGCGCTTTGAAGCCAACGAAAAAGGTCCCTTCCGAACTCTCGGAAGGGACCTTTGTTGTGCTTGGAGCCAGTGGCTTATTTGCCGCCCTTGCGCTCCTGCATGCGGCGCATACGGCGGTTCATGCCCGCCATGTTCTGAGCCTGGCGGGGCATCGGGCCCTTGGGTAGACCAGGGGTGGTGCCCGGCAGATCATCCATGGCCTCGATACGGCGAATGTTGTCGTAGGTTTCGTTCTTGTTGTAGTTGCGCGGCAGCTTCATAATGTGGCTGCGCAGCTTAGACACGGGAACCTCGTCCTCGCCATTGCCCACGAAGACCTCGTACACCGGCACGCCGCCGGCCATACGGTCCACGCGCTTCTTCAAGCGGTTAAGAGTAGGGCCGACGCGCTTGCGGTCACCCTCGACGACGAAGATGACGCCGGAGTTGCCGATAACGCGGTGGATAAGGTCCTGCTGGCGGGTAGCGGCCACACCAGTCTTGACCTTCCACACCACACCGACGGTGTTGCGCAGCTGCTGCTCCAAAGCCCAGCCGGCGGCGCCAGGCTGATCCTCCACCTTCTTGTACATATCGCGCTCGAGGCGGCGGGTAAACAGGAACATGGCCAGGATGGCGCCGATGCCCAAGCCCAGGATGAGCATGAACCACTCGCCGTTGAAGAGCATGCCGATAAGGAAGAAGAGCAAGCCCATGCCCAAGAATGCAGCCAGCATGATGGGGATGAGCGCCTTGTCCTGCTTGCGCTGCATGTTGAACGCTTGCCACATTTGTGACCAGTTTTGCTTGCGCTGGGCGCGCTTGGCCGCGCGCTCCTGCTTCTTCGCTTCCTTCAGCGATGCCTTGTCGTCGTTAGCCATGGCTCCTACTTTAGAGGTCAGAGGGTCAAAAAGAGAATCGAACTAGCGAATAGTGGACGCCGCAGAGTTCGGGTTCGCTGCACCGGCCGGGGACTTGACCATGCGCGTGGTCACCGGAGTCTCCTCGGAGGGGCCGTACTTCTCCAGAAGCGTGGAGGCCTCCTGGGCGGTAGCACCCTGGGAAGTCTCAGCCAAGTGCTTGAGGTTCTCCGGAAGCTCGAGGCCGCGGGCCTCCATGGCCTGCACGTAGAGGCGGCCAGCGCGGTAGGAGGAGCGCACCAGCGGGCCGGACATGACACCGCCGAAGCCCAGTTCCTTGGCCAGCTTGGAGTGCTCCACGAACTCCTCTGGGCGTACCCAGCGCTCGATGGGGTGGAAGCGCGGGCCGGGGCGCAGGTACTGGGTAATCGTGATGATGTCGCAGCCGACCTCGCGGAGATCGCGAAGGGCTTCCTCGATCTCCTCGGCGGTTTCACCCATGCCCAGGATGAGGTTGGACTTGGTGATCAAACCAAACTCGTGAGCCTGGCGGATGACGTCGAGGGAACGCTCGTAGCGGAAGGCCGGGCGGATGCGCTTGAAGATGCGCGGCACCGTCTCCAGGTTGTGGGCGAAGACCTCAGGGCGGGCTTCAAAAACCTCTTGGAGCAAATCCGGCTTACCGGAGAAGTCCGGGGTGAGGTTCTCCACGCCGGTATTGGGGTTGAGCTCATGAATCTTGCGCACAACCTCGGCGTAGAGCCAGGCGCCCTCGTCGGGCAGATCATCGCGGGTCACGCCGGTGATGGTGGTGTAGTTGAGATCCATCTCCTGGATGTTCTCGGCCACGCGGCGCGGCTCGTCGCGGTCCAATTCCTCCGGCTTGCCGGTGGCGATATCGCAGAAATCGCAGCGGCGGGTGCACTTGTCACCGCCGATGAGGAAGGTAGCCTCACGCGATTCCCAGCACTCGTGAATATTGGGGCAGCCGGCCTCCTGGCACACGGTGTGCAGGGAAGCTCCGGATACGCGGGATTTCATGTCCTCATAACCCGGTCCGGTGCGAACCTGGTTGCGGATCCAGCGTGGCTTCTGTTCGATGGGCGACTCCGCATTTTTCTTCTCAATGCGGAGCATCTTGCGTCCTTCAGGCTTAACAGTCACGGAACCTCACTTTACGCGTTGGGGTTAGCTCTTCCTAATACAAGTCCTGCGAGAGCCGGGTTTATTCCACCGAGGGGTATCTTCTACTTTCCCTCTGCTGCTTTGCGGGCTTGGCGTGCCTTCTCGTTGGCCACCTTGATGGGATCAGGCGCCGAGGCGAAGGTGTGGTCGGCCACGGTGAGTTCGCCTGAGAGGGCTTTGAGGAGGGCGTCGAGAAGCGGCGCTTCCGCTTCTTGAATGGTGACCTCGCGGCCAAGCTCTAGCGAGAGGGTTGACACGTCGGCATCGTCGATGCCGCAGGCGACGATGTGCTCGTAGTATTCCAGGGTATTGGTGCAATTGAGGGCGAGGCCGTGCATGGTTACACCGCGGGTAACGCGGATGCCTAGCGCCCCCAGCTTGCGGTCGCGCCTCGGAGCGGCCGGGTCGGCGGCGCGGGTGGTGGACGGAACCCACACGCCAGAGCGGCCGTCGATGCGCCCGGCGGTGCTCACTCCGAGTTCGCGGACGGCTTGGATGATGGCCTCCTCGAGGCGGCGAACATAGTCCACGACGTCCACCGGTTCCGCCAGCTTGATAATGGGGTAGACCACCAGCTGGCCCTCGCCGTGCCAGGTAATGCGCCCGCCGCGGTCGACGTCAATGACCGGCAGGCCGTTATCGGGCATATCCTCCGGCTGCGTGCGCTTGCCGGCGGTGTAGACGTTGGGGTGCTCAACCACGAGGATGACATCACCCTGCGTGCCCGCCGCCCGCGCTGCGGCGAGCTCGGCCTGGAGATCCCAGGCCTCTTGGTAGCCCATGCGGCCCAAGCGGCGGATCTCCAGTGGCTCGTCGGAAGCGCGAATAGAGCGGTTGGCGGGAAAGAAAGGTTCGCGGGGAGCAGTCATGGATACCCATGCTAGTCCCCGCGAAGATTCAGCCAGACAAGGGCTGAATGCGTGCTGTTCAGGCGCAGATTTAGGCCACGCCGTTGGCGGAGGCGTACTCCTCAGCGGTCATCAGCTCGCCGGCTTCGGTGACCTCGACCTCGAAGAGCCAGCCCTCACCGAAGGGATCGTTGTTGATGACGGCGTAGTCATCGTGCACACCCTCGTTGACGGCGGTCACGGTACCGGTGACCGGGGAGTAGAGGTCAGACACGGACTTGGTGGACTCCACCTCGCCACAGGTCTCGCCGTGCTCGACGGTATCGCCCACGGCCGGCAGCTCGGCGAAGACGACCTCCCCCAGGCGGTCGGTGGCCACGGAGGTGATGCCGACGCGGACGGTGGAACCGACGACGGAATTAGCAGCTGCGTTAATCCACTCGTGGTCCTCGGAGTAAGAAAAATCGGAAGGAAGATTAGCCATGAGAAGGGATGTCCTTTCGGTAGATGGATTCAGTAGTGGAGTTTACTTCTCGCGCTTGTAGAAGGGCAGCGCGGACACTTCGAAGGGGTAGCGCTTGCCGCGGATGTCGATCTCCACGGCGTCGCCAGCCTCCAAGCCTGCGGCGGTATCGATGAGCGCGAGCGCGACAGGGTGGCCCAGGGTGGGGGAGGGCTGGCCGGAGGTTACCGTGCCCACCTTGTTCTCACCAACGAAGACCTCCGCTCCGGCGCGGGCGGCGCGGCGCTGCGAGGAAACCAGGCCGGTAATAACGGCCTGCGGGCCTTCTTCGGCGCGCTGGCGCAGCACCTTTGCGCCCACGAAGTCCTGCTCCTTCTTGGCAAAGGCGCGGGACATACCGGCCTCGACCGGAGTGATGTCGCGGGTGAGCTCGTTGCCGTAGAGCGGCATGCCTGCCTCCAAGCGCAGCGAGTCGCGCGCAGCCAGGCCGCAAGGCTTAATACCGTATTCTTCGCCGGCCTTGAGCAGCTCTTCCCACAGCTCCGGGGCATCGGAGTTGTAGACGATGAGCTCGAAGCCGTCCTCGCCGGTGTAGCCGGTACGGCAGATGAAAGCGTACTTGCGCGCCACCTTGCCGGTCATTGCGGCGTAGTAGGGCAGGTCCATCACGGCCTGCTGCTTGGTGTCCTCCACCAGCGGGACGAGAATCTCCAGCGCCTTCGGGCCCTGGACAGCAATCATGGCCACATCGCGGGACTCGTTCTTCAGGTCCACGTCGAAGCCCTCGGCGCGCTCGTTGAGAGCCTCCCACACGGTATCGGCGTTGCCAGCATTCGGCACGACGAGGAACTTGGTCTCCTCCAAGCGGTAGGTGATGAGGTCATCCATGATGCCGCCATCCTCGGCGCAGATCATGGAGTACTTTGCCTTGCCCACCTTGAGGGGAACCAGGTTGGAGATGAAGCAGTAGGACAGGAACTCGGCGGCGTCCGGGCCGTTGACCCAGATTTCACCCATGTGGGACAGGTCGAAGAGGCCGGCGGCTCCGCGCACCGCGCGGTGCTCCTCAAGCTCGTTGTCATATTTCAGCGGCATCTCCCACGGCCCGAAGGGCGTGAAAGTGGCGCCGAGCTTCTCGTGCTCAGCGTGCAGCGGGGAGTGCAGGTAGTCAGTCATTGATTAAACCTCCTGGTTGTCGTCGGAGTAGTCAAAAGCCTCTGGCGGCGGGCAGGTGCACACCAGGTTGCGGTCACCATAAGCCTCGTCGATGCGGCGCACCGGCGGGAAGTACTTGTTGGCGCGCAGCGAGGTCACCGGGTAGGCGGCCTGCTGGCGGGTGAAGGTGAAGTCCCACTCGTCGGCCGCGACGGATTCGGCGGTGAACGGAGCATGGTGGATGACGGAGTCCTCGTAGGCCACCTGGCCGTCGATGATCTCCTGGATTTCGGCGCGGATGGAGCGCATGGCCTCGATGAAGCGGTCCAGCTCACCCAGGTCTTCAGACTCGGTGGGCTCCACCATGAGGGTGCCGGCCACTGGGAAGGACAGGGTCGGCGCGTGGAAGCCATAGTCCACGAGGCGCTTGGCCACGTCGGCGGCGGTGACGCCGGAGGCATCGGTCAGCTCGCGCAGGTCAAAGATGCACTCGTGAGCCACCAGGCCGGCATTGCCCGTGTAGAGCACAGGGAAGGAATCCTTCAGGCTCTGCGCCAGGTAGTTCGCGCCGAGGATGGCGTGGCTCGTGGCCTCCGTGAGTCCTTGGGCACCAATCATGGCCAGGTAGGACCAGGAAATTGGCAGCACGCCGGCGGAACCGTAGCGCGATGCGGTGGACGGTACACCGGTGGTCTCCGCAGTCGGTTGCGAGGGATCCAGCTCGGGGTCATTGGCATCCGACGGCAGGAAGGGCACTAAGTGCTTGGCGACGCCCACCGGGCCCACACCCGGGCCACCGCCGCCGTGCGGGATGGTGAAGGTCTTGTGCAGGTTCAGGTGGGACACATCGCCGCCGAAGGCACCCGGACGGGCCCAACCGGCGAGCGCGTTCATGTTGGCGCCGTCGATGTAGACCTGGCCGCCGGCCGCGTGGACCTTGTCGCAGACCTCGCGCACCTCGGGGTCGAAGACGCCGTGGGTGGAGGGGTAGGTAATCATGATGCCGGCGATGTGCTCGCCATGCTGCTCAATCTTGGCGTCGAGGTCGGCGAGGTCAATCGAGCCATCGTCGGCGGTCTTGACCACGACGACGCGCAGGTTGGCCAAGGTGGCTGAGGCCGCATTGGTGCCGTGCGCGGAGGCCGGGATGAGGATGACATCGCGGCCGTGATCGCCGTTGGCCACGTGGTAGTGGCGAATGGCCAGAAGGCCGGCCAGCTCGCCCTGGGAGCCGGCGTTGGGCTGGATGGAGACCTGGGCGTAGCCGGTAATCTCGGCGAGCCAGGACTCGAGTTCGTCGATCAGCGCGCGCCAGCCCGCGGTGGTCTCCTCCGGGGCATACGGGTGGATGCCGGCGAATTCCGGCCAGGAGATGGGCTCCATCGCGGCGGTGGGGTTGAGCTTCATCGTGCACGAGCCCAGAGGGATCATCGTGCGGTCCAGGGCCAGGTCCTTATCCGCCAAGGTGCGCAGGTAGCGCAGCATCTGGGTCTCGGAGTGGATGGAGTTGAAGATCTCGTGCTGCAGCGGGGCCTCGGCGCGCTGGACGGAGGACGGAATCTCGAAGGAGCCAGACGCGGCTGGCTCGGAGTTAGCGGAGGACTCGGCGCCGAAGACGGCGGCGAGGATGTTGACATCCTCGTTGGTGGCGGACTCACCGAAGGAGACCGAGACCTTGTCCGAGCCGATGGTGCGCACCAGGTAGCCCTGCTCCTGCAGCTGGGTCTTGATGGCCGCGGCATCCACGCCGGTGACGGTCACGGTGTCGAAGAAGTCGCGGGAGACAATCTCCTTGCCCGCGTCGGTGACGGCCGCAGCGAAAGCAGAAGCGCGGTCGTGGACGCGTTGCGCGATGGCCTTGAGGCCCTCAGGCCCGTGGTACACCGCGTACATGGAGGCCACGTTGGCCAGAAGTGCTTGGGCGGTGCAGATGTTGGAGGTCGCGCGCTCGCGGCGGATGTGCTGCTCACGAGTCTGCAATGCGAGGCGGTAGGCGGGGCGGCCGGCGGCGTCCTTCGATACGCCCACGATGCGGCCGGGCAGCTGGCGCTTGAGCTTGTCCGTAACAGACATGAAGGCCGCGTGCGGGCCGCCGAAGAAGAGCGGCACGCCGAAGCGCTGCGAGGAACCGAGGACCACGTCCGCGCCCATCTCACCGGGGGCTTCCAAGAGAAGCAGCGACAGGGGGTCAGCCACGACGGCGGCAAGAGCGCCGCGGGTGTGCAGCTCCTCGATGGCAGCGCGGGGGTCGACGATATCGCCCTCGGTTCCGGTGTAGGCCAGAACTGCGCCAACGAGGTCTTCGCCGACGATGCCATCGCGGACATCAGCAATCTCGACCTCCAGCTCGATGGCGCGGGCACGCTCAGCGGCCACGGCCAGAACCTGCGGGTGCAGGCGCGAATCGAGCAGCACGCGGCGGCCCTTCTTCACCGCGCGGGCCATGAGGCCGACGGCTTCGGCGGTGGCGGAGGCTTCGTCGAGAAGCGAGGCGTTCGCGATGGGAAGACCGGTCAGGGACTCAATCATGGTCTGGAAATTCAGCAGCGCCTCGAGGCGGCCCTGGGAAATTTCCGGCTGGTAGGGAGTGTATGCGGTGTACCAGCCGGCATCCTCCAGCAGCCCACGGCGGATGACCGCCGGGGTGAGGGTATCGGAATAACCCTGGCCGTAGAAGGACTTCAGCACGACGTTCTGGGAGGCGTACTCGCGCAGCTTCGCCTGCGCGTCATCTTCGCTCAAAGCCTCCGGGAGGTTCAGCGCCTCGGTGGCGCGGATGGAGGTGGGCAGGGCGGCATCGACGAGTGCCTCCACGCTATCATAGCCCACTGCCTTGAGCATCGTCTCACGCTCGGCCGCATCAGGCCCGAGGTGGCGAGAGATGAAATCCATGTGTTTTATCTCCTTTGTGGCGTTAGTTTGTGTGACCTAAACTGCCCCCAAGTATAAGGCGTAGGCCATGACATTAGCCCCGGTTACCCCTGACATGGAGGCGCAGCGCTACGGCGGTCGCTACCGCGACGGTGAGGCCGATGACGAAGGCCGTGGAATAGCCAACGGCAGGGCCCAAAAGTGACAGGATGAAAGGCGCAAAGAAACCCAGATAGGTCAGTGAATAAAACACCCCCGTCGCTGCGCCGAGCTCCTCTGCGTCGGCGATGGCTTGGGTCTCCGCGAGTCCGCTGAGCATGCCGATTCCATAGGAGCTGCCCATGATGATGGCCGCGATAGGCAGGAGAAAAACTGCCCAACCATGATGAGCCGCAGCGAGGACGGCGAGGCACAGTGCCATTCCTACTGCGGCCAGCGCCATGCCGTGGAACGAGGTCACGCGGATGCGGCCAGCCAGTTGCTGGATAACCACGCCGCTGCCCATGGTGAGAAGCGCGCACAGGCCGGCGACAAGAACTGGGTGGCGTAGGTGCTCGCTGAGCTGCGCGGGCAGGAATACGAAGGCGGTGGTGGCGGAGCCGAAGACCCATGGTGCGTAGGCCACTACCGGTAAGTAGTGGGGAGTAATCAGGCTGGTCGGGACAAATGAACGGCGCCTCGAAGCTGACTGTGCAGATCGCTGTTCCGGCACCGTCCACACGAGTGGGACCACGATGAGTGCTAGTCCGATGTGCAAAAGATAAGGCACAACGGTGGGCCAGGGGAGGAACTCGGCGGCGATACCAGCCACGCCGGGCGCCGATGCGAAACCGGCGGACAGGGCTATGGAGGAACGCTTGGCTCCAACGCTCAGATGTGTGCTGAGCTCCTTGATCCAGGCCGCGCCGGAAGACATGGCGAGGCCCACGGCGGCACCGGCGCACAGGCGGCCGATCAACAAGGGGAGGAAGGCGCCGCCTGCGCCTGTGAGGAAAACGAGGGAACCGGCGGTGGTGGTGAGGACAGCTGGGCGCATGATGGCGCGGCGCCCTAGCGAATCCGAAAGCGGACCACCGATGAATAGAGCGACCATGATGCCGAGGGCATAGATACCAAAGAGGAAGGTTGTCTGCAGAACCCCGAGGGAGGTGGTGGTTTGGTAGACCACGACCATGGGGGCGAAGAGATTAGCGCCGCAGGCGACGAGAAACATACCGAGTACGACGCGAAACCACTTCTGAGAAACCATGCGGCTCAGTCTAGTGTGCTGAGTCACAGGTGTCGGGTCTTGGTGACAAGACGGATAAAGAAAACGCGCCTAACTGACAAAGTTGGCGCCGATCTCTGAGGATCTGAAGGAAACTTCGTCAGTTTTGGAGGGGTAGCGGTTCCTCTGAGCGATGTCACCGAGCTGTGTTTGTGGGATGGAGGAAAGCAGGGCGAAAACGACGAGGCTCCCCCGCCGCAGTGGCGGGGGAGCAAGCCTAGGGCTTAGAGGGCTTCGAAGCCTTAGAGGTCAAGGTCGGCTTCGAAATCTGCAGTTTCGAGGCGGTCCTTGATGGTCGTGATGAAGCGACCAGCGTCGGCACCGTCGACCACCTGGTGGTCGTAGGTGAACGGCAGGTAGCACATCTGGCGGATAGCGATGGCGTCCTGGCCGTCCTCGGTGACGACAACCGCGCGCTTGGTAATAGCGGCGGTGCCCAGGATGCCGGCCTGCGGCGGAACCAGAATCGGGGTATCCAGCAGGGCGCCCTCGGAGCCAATGTTGGTCACGGTGAAGGTTGCACCGGTCAAATCGTTCGGCTTGAGCTTGTTGTTGCGTGCCTTGTCAGCCAGCTCGGCGATCTTCTGAGCGATCTCCGGAAGCGTCAGCTCCTGAGCCTTGTGGATGACCGGGGTGAGCAGGCCCTTCGGGGTATCTACGGCGATGGCCACGTTGACGTCAGCGTGGTAGGTCATCTCCTTGGTCTCCGGGTTGTAGGACGCGTTGACGTTCGGGTGGGACACCAGCGCCTCAACGGTTGCCTTCACGATGAACGGCAGGAAGGAGAGGTTGGCCTCGTACTTGTCAATGAACGCCTGCTTGGACTGCTTGCGCATATCCCAGATGGCGGTCATATCGACTTCCTGGACGTGGGTCAGCTGAGCGGAGATCTGGAGGGCCTCAACCATCTTGGACGCCGTGATCTCGCGGATACGGTTGACCTTCTGGGTGGTGCCGATGAGCTCCTGCTTCTCCGGATCCACGGACTTGGTGGACCAGCGAGCACGCGGGCTGCTGGAAGCTGCCTTAGCGGAGGAAGCCGGTGCCTCACCCTCGCCAGCAGCGGCCAGCACGTCCTGCTTGCGGATGCGGCCGCCAACACCGGTGCCAGAGACGGTGGAGAGATCCACGCCGTGCTTCTCAGCCAGCTTGCGTACCAGCGGAGTGACGTACGGGACGTTGTCACCGTTATTGACCTTCGTAGAGGTCTCGGAAGCCTTCGGCTCAGCGGACGCGGCCGGCTTCTCGTCCTTCTTCTCAGCCTTGGCCTCGGACTTCTCCTCGGCCTTCTTGTCGGCCTTTTCCTCTGCCTTCGGCTCTTCCTTCTTCTCGGCCTTTTCTTCCTTGGCCGGGGCGGCGGAGCCGTCGCCGATGCGGGCGATGACGGCGCCGACGTCGACGGTGTCGTCTTCCTCGGCGAGGATTTCAACGAGGGTGCCGGCGACTGGGGACGGGATTTCGGTGTCGACCTTGTCGGTGGAGACCTCGAGGAGTGGTTCGTCGACCTCGACGGTGTCGCCGACGGACTTCAGCCACTGGGTGATGGTGCCCTCGGTGACGGACTCACCGAGTTCCGGCATCTCTACGTCGGTGGCGTCACCAGAAGCAGCTGGAGCCTCGGACTTCTCCTCGGCCTTTTCCTCTGCCTTCGGCTCTTCCTTCTTCTCGGCCTTTTCTTCCTTGGCGGCAGGCTTCTCGGAAGCGGCGGCGGAGCCGTCGCCGATGCGGGCGATGACGGCGCCGACGTCGACGGTGTCGTCTTCCTCGGCGAGGATTTCAACGAGGGTGCCGGCGACCGGGGACGGGATTTCGGTGTCGACCTTGTCGGTGGAGACCTCGAGGAGTGGTTCGTCGACCTCGACGGTGTCGCCGACGGACTTCAGCCACTGGGTGATGGTGCCCTCGGTGACGGACTCACCGAGTTCCGGCATCTCAACGTCGGTGGCATCACCAGAAGCAGCAGGGGCCTCGGACTCAGCGTCTTCAGCAGGCTTGTCCGGAGTCTCCTCGGCCTTCTCGGAGGAATCCTCCGACTCCTCAGCAGCCGGTGCGGACTCGCCCTCGTCACCGATGATGGCGATGACCTCGCCCACGTCTACGGTGTCATCTTCCTCTGCCTTGATTTCGAGGATGGTGCCGGCGACCGGGGATGGGATTTCGGTGTCGACCTTGTCGGTGGAGACCTCGAGCAAAGGCTCGTCGACCTCAACGGTGTCGCCGACGGACTTCAGCCACTGGGTAATCGTGCCTTCGGTTACAGATTCGCCCAGTTCGGGCATCACAACAGAGTGTGCCATAAGTATTAAGACTCCTCGAAAGTTGGAATTATTGAAACGCTAGTGTTCGATTCTACAGCGTGTTTATAAAAGGCGCGCACGGGTGGGGTGAATTAGGGCATCCTCCGCACGAAGGGGATGAAGGATGCCTCCGGTAGGCTAAAGAGCCATGTTCAACCCCTTCCGCCGCAACAGCTCTAAGTCCCAGCTGCGCCCGCCCCGCGCACCGGGGGAGACGATTCGCGCAGAAGATGCCCGCGAGCTTCAAACCTGGGCACAGGGACGCGCATATATCGAGGCCTTCGTTGAGCCGGAAACCGTGGTCAACGAGATGTCCGTGGTCGTAGTTGATGAGAACGGCGCCTTCATCCGCCGCCGTATCGGCGGGCCGAAAGGGATCGATGCGGTAGCCAAGCTGCTTCGATGCGATGTCTATGACGTCGAGGAGACCGGCTATCCGCAGCGCATGCGCGAGCGCATTGAACGCGAACGCATCCTGCGCAAGAGGGAAGAGCAACGTGAACGCCGCGAGCGCTTTGAGCAGCGCCAGCAGCAGAATAAGGACTAGTCCTTCACGATGGTTGCGCCCGCATCCGCGAGCTCGGCAAGCGCGGCGGCGCCACGGGACTCATCGACAGGCGCGCAGTAGTGTGCCAGAACGCGGACGGCGAAGCCTTCCTTAACTGCGTCGAGCGCCGTGGCCCGCACGCAGTGATCGGTGGCGATGCCAACGATGTCCACGGCGGTGATGTTGTGCTCACGCAACCAGTCTGCCAATGACACACCATCGGCCGCGCCTTCGAACCCGGAATACGCAGCGGTGTATTCGCCTTTGCGGAAGTAGGCTTGGGCGGCGCCGATGGATTCGTGCATGGCGGCACCAAATGAATCAGCAACGCAGTGCACTGGCCAGGAATCGACGAAGTCGGGCGATTCGGAGAAGTGGCTGCCCGGATCGATGTGCCAGTCCTGGGTAGCCACGACGGTGTCATAGCTGGGCTGAAGGGCGCCGATACGGTCAGCCACCTCGTTGCCTTTTTTGGTGGCAAGTGCGCCGCCAGGGCAGAAGTCATGTTGGACGTCAACGATGATGAGTGCAGGCTTCATACGCGGTAATTCTATAGGCTGGATGCCGATGAAATCACCGATTCCTTTTTATCTACAAAAAATCCTCGACCGCGTTCACGACCACGATTCCGGCGAGGTCGCGGACTATATCCCAGAGCTGGCCAGCGCAAACCCTGACCAACTCGGCGTAGCCCTGTGCTCTGTGACGGGGCACCTGTACAGCGCTGGCGATGCGGAGAACCGCTTTACCATCCAGTCCATCTCAAAGCCCTTCGTCTACGCGCTTGCTTTGAGTGAGTTGGGCTTAGATGCGGTGCGTGATGTCGTCGGCCTCGAGCCCTCTGGGCAGGCTTTCAACGAGCTTTCCCTAGCCAAAGACCACCGTCCGGTAAACCCGATGATTAACGCCGGCGCCATTGTGGTCAACCAGCTCATCAACGGTGTGGATTCCTCCGTGGAGGACCGCGTGGAAAAGATACGTAGCTTCGTCTCGCAGCTGGCGGGGCGCGAGGTAGACGTCGATAAGCGCCTGTGTGACTCCGAGCTCGAGCACGCCGAACGAAACCTTTCGCTCGCGCACATGCTGCGCTCCTATGAAATCATTCAGGACGATGCCCACGACGCAGTTCTGTCCTACACCTCGCAGTGCGCGCTGTCGGTCGACGTGCGCGACCTCGCCGTCATGACCGCGACTTTGGCCAATGGTGGGCGCCAGCCGGTGACGGGGGAGAAGATTCTGGACGCCGATGTGTGCCGCATGACCTTGGCAGTGATGAGTTCGTGTGGCATGTATGACGGCGCGGGGCGGTGGATGGCGGAAGTGGGAATCCCCGCTAAGTCGGGTGTGGCCGGCGGGCTCATTGGTACGCTGCCGGGGCAGATCGGTGTGGCGACGTTCTCGCCGCGCCTCGACGAGCAGGGAAATAGCGTGCGTGGCACCGCGATTTTCCGCGAGCTTTCCTCGGACATGGGCCTGCACCTGATGTCCACGGAGAACCGCTTCGGCGTGCATCCGGTACGCAGTGTTGATGAAGATGATGAGACGGCCATCATCCGACTGCAGGGCCACATCAATTTCACCGCTACGGAAGCCATCCTCCACGAGCTGGAGGAGCGCCAATTCTCTGGCAAGCGCCTAGCGCTGGACTTCTCACAGGTTTCCGGCCTGCACACGGTGGGCCGGCGCATGCTCAAGGAAGGCCTGCGCCGGCTGCGTGAGGGCGGCAACGAGGTGGCGCTTGTCGACGATAACGGGGTCGTCACCGACCGCGCGATGTCCGACGGCACCGTCCTCCCGCTGGCGGACAAGGAGGACTACGTCATCGCCGGCGAAGAGGTGTGAGCGGCCTGAAGCCGCTCACACGACGGGCCTAGTCGAAGCCGCTCTGATCTAGGCTTCGGCAATCTCGCGCAGCGTTGCCACCACGGTGCGCACCGGCACACCGGTGGCGCGCTTCGGGGTGTAGCCGCGCGGAGCGGAACCGTTCCAGGAGGGGCCGGCGATATCGATGTGTGCCCACTCGATGCCTTCGCCTACGAACTGCTTTAGGTAGGTGCCGGCGAACTCCATGCCGCCCTCGCGCTTGGCGTTGATGTTGCGGATGTCCGCGGCCTGGGACTTAATCTCCTCGTCGTGCTCCTCCAGCAGCGGCATGGCCCACGCGTTTTCGCCCACCTCGCGGCCGATTTCGGCGATGCGATCGCGGAAGACCTCGGAGCCCATAACGCCCGCGGTGCGAGAGCCCAGCGCCACGATCTGCGCGCCGGTAAGAGTAGCGGTCTCGATGAGGTAGTCGGGCTTGTCCTCGCTGGCGCGCGCAATGGCGTCGGAAAGCACGAGGCGGCCCTCGGCGTCGGTGTTGAGCACCTCTGAGGTCAGGCCACCGTAGTGGGTAATGACATCGCCCGGGCGGGTGGCGCCAGAGCCCGGCATGTTCTCAGCCAGCGGCAGGGTAGCGGTGATCTGGACCGGCAGCTTTAACTTGGCAGCCGCGATAATGGTGGCAGCCATGGCAGCCGAGCCACCCATGTCCGAAATCATGTCCCACATACCGTTGCCCGGCTTCAAGGAAATACCGCCGGTATCGAAGGTGATGCCCTTGCCCACAAGAGCCACGTGCTGCTTGGCCTTCTTGGGCTTCCAGCTCAGGCGCACCAGGCGCGGCGGGCGGGCCGAGCCCTTACCCACAGCCAAGATACCACCGAAGCCCTGCTTTGCCAGCTGCTTTTCATCGAGCACCTCGACGTCAAGCCCGGCTTCCTTGGCCTGGCTGGAAAGGATGGCGGCGTAGGACTCCGGGTAGAGCTCGTTCGCCGGGGTATTCACCAAGTCACGGGTGAACAAAACAGACTCTGCCACGGTGCGAGCGGCCTCGAACTCCTCGGAGGCGGACTTATCAGCCACAACGACGAAGGTTGCCGGCTGTTCCTTTTCCGTGAGCTCGGTGGAGCGGATGCCGCGGTAGGCGTAGCCGCCAAGGATGAGGCCTTCGACGGCGGCGCTCACACCGAAGTCCGCGAGGGTGGTCACGATGGTGCCCACGCCAGTGGTGGCACGGGCGGCGCTGCCCGCAGCGCGGCGCAATGCTTCATCGTCGAGTTCCTCGACGCCGCCCAAACCCAACGCGATGACCTGTGCAGCGCCCGCCTTCTGCGGGGCGGGGACCTTCACGATTTCCCCAGCCTTGCCCGTCGCCCCCACTGCGGTGAGCGCCTCATACGTCGAGCGCAGCGCCGAGGAGCCGAGCAGGGAGGTACCCGGCACCTCGAGCCCATCCTCGCCAGCAAAGGTTGCGATCAACAGGGCGTCCGCCTGCTTGGGGGCCTTCTTGGCCAGCTCAACGGTGGGGAAAGAGCCGCGTGCGGGCAATTCGAACGTGGTAGAAGCCACGATGTCCTCCTTGAGAAAAGTGACAATGGGATACTCCTCACACCCTACCCGTGTCCATGATGTGGAACGCGGATGGGCGATGCGCTCAAGGGGTGACTACGTGGCTAGGGCATTTCTGCATATCTATAGGTGTTGGGGGAGTACGCTATGAAACATGTTGAATTACACCGTGACGCGAACTGAAAACCCCACCTCCCCGGAGCGCCTGCAGGAGATTTTGGCTAACCCGGGCTTTGGCAAATACTTCACCGATCATATGGTGACGATTGACTGGACCGAGGACAAGGGATGGCATGACGCGCAGGTGCGCCCCTACGCGCCGTTCAGTATGGATCCGGCGTCCACCGTATTCCATTACGGCCAGGCTATCTTCGAGGGCATCAAGGCCTACCGCCAGCCCGATGGCAGCATCGCCACCTTCCGCCCGGAGCAGAACGCGCAGCGTCTGCAAGCTTCCGCGGAGCGCATGGCTATGCCGCAGCTCCCGGAGGAAGAGTTCATTGAGTCCCTGCGCCAGCTTGTCGACGTCGATCAGGCCTGGGTCCCCGAAGCCGGCGGCGAGGCAGCTCTGTACTTCCGCCCCTTCATGATCGCTACCGATGTCTCCCTAGGCGTGCACCCGGCACACTCCTATCGCTATGTCGTCATCGCCTCCCCGGCCGGCGCGTACTTCTCCGGCGGCATCAAGCCGGTGTCCGTCTGGCTGTCCACCGACTATGTTCGCGCCGCCCCCGGCGGCACGGGTGCGGCCAAGTTTGCCGGCAACTACGCGGCCTCCCTGCTCGCCCAGGCGCAGGCAGCGGAGAAGGGCTGCGACCAGGTGGTGTGGCTGGACGCCATCGACCGCACCTACATCGAGGAGATGGGTGGCATGAACTTGGCCTTCGTCTACGGCGAAGAGGGCAACCAGACCCTGGTAACTCCGGCGTTGTCGGGATCGCTGCTTCCGGGCATTACCCGCAAGTCCCTGCTGCAGGTGGCCGAAGACATGGGCTTGAAGGTCGAAGAGCGTCGCATCACCTACAAGGAGTGGGAGCAGGACGTTGCCTCCGGTGCGATGGTGGAGGCCTTTGCCTGCGGTACCGCTGCCGTCATTACCCCGGTGGGCCACGTCATGGGCACCGATACTGACTTCCACATCAACAACGATGAGGCAGGGGCCACGACGATGGCTTTGCGTGAGCGCCTCACCGGCATCCAGCGCGGGTCCGTTGAGGATACCCACGGCTGGCTGCACACGCTGGTGGAGGCTTAGAGCGCAATTCGCTTAGGCAAGCTCGGCGGCCAGCTGCACCAGCGGCAGGGCCGCGAGCGCGCCGAGGGGGAAACCTTCACTTAGATTCAAATCGAGCAGCGGTTCAATCCCGAGCTCCTTGAGAGCGAGGGCATACGCCGGTTCGGGGGTCGTGCTTCCCGCGCGCAGCCAGCCTTTCACGCCGGGGGCACTGCGCTCGGCGAGGACGGCGGCGGTGGCGGCCAGGGGGCCGTCGATAAGCACCGGCGTCCGCCGCGCCGTGGCTTGGGCGATGAAACCCACTAGTGCTGCCACACTCGGGATGCCGATGGTCTGCACAACTTCCCAGCCCTCCAGGTTGCGGGCGCGGAACATGCAATCACGGACAATGCTCACTCGTGTCTTCCACTGTGCATCCGTAATACCGCTGGCGAGCGTATTCGTCCCCACGATGGCCACCGGTTCGGTGTGGGTAATCCGGCCCATAAGGCTTGCGGCGACGGTCGCGTCATCGATGCCACGAGCCGACGCTATGAGTAGATCCGAACCGGAATCGATCTCGCGATCTGCGGTGGCCATGCCCACATCGATGAAGGACTCGAACTCCGCGGGAGTCATGGCGGCGGAGGTGGCGCCAGGCTCAGGGCTGGTGGACTCTGCGCTGGTGCACTCGACGAAGTCTATGCCTGCCCCTGCGCGCTGCGCAGCGCTGAAGATGTTCTCGCGCCACCGTTCCTCATCAGCAGGGGAGTGCTGCGTGAGCTCGTCGTCGGTGGTGTGCGTCGCGATAGCGGGATTGCTGAGAAAGACAATCGCACGAGGGCGCTGAAGGGGCTTAGCCTGCTGAGAATCCTGGGCTGCCGCCAACCACGCGGCAATCTCTGCCACGCGGTTTGGTTGTGCTGCGGTTGCAGGGCGCAGCTGGGGAACGGCGGTGAATTCAGGCATGTGTCCTCCGGTCTAGACGGTGGCTCCGCGCTCCACCTGCGGGCGCGGGGTGCGCCACTTACGCGGCTGGGAGGCGCGGGAGTACGCGTAGAAGCCTAGGCCAAAACCGGCCTCGGTGGTGCCGGGGAACTTGAGGCGCACTGCGTTGTTGCACTTGCGCGCGAGCCAGAAGCCCTCGACCGCGAAGACCACGATGACCGCCATGGCGCCGATAGAAATGATCTGGGACAGGCGCGGATCCCGGGTGCTGACGAACATGAGCACCAGCAGCACGATGGCAAAAGGCATGACCCACTCGTTGATGAAGCGGCGGGAATCTACCCAATCACGCACGTAGCGGCGGACCTCGCCCTTATCGCGGGCGAGTAGGTAGCGCTCGTCGCCAGCGGCCATGCGCTCCTGTGCCACCTTGTTGCGCTCGCGGGATTCTTGGCGCTCCTTGCGCTTGTATTCCTTCCACTCCGCCTTGGACATGGAAGCCTTAAGCTCCTTGCGGTGCTGGTAGCGCTGCGCCTCCGACATTCCTCGGGGATCGCGCTTGACGCCGCGGGCGATTTCTTGCGCATCGCGCTTGGGCGTGGGCCGGCCCTTCGGCGGCGTGTAGCCCTTGCGGTGCGGTTTCTCGGCGGCGGGTTGCTCTTGCGGTGCCGGGGTTTGTTCGGCGGGTGAAGAGGTCTTGTCATCTTTTTGCCACGGAAGTTTCACGCTGTTTAGCGTACAAGGTCGCACGGACATACTGGGAATAGGCCCGCGGGAGCCGGCGTTGAGGAAAGGGAGCACGACACTGTTCGACTGCGAGGCATCCTTTCTTCCTCTCCTGTGAGGGGGTAGGGTGGGCTCCAGAAAATTCCGTAAATATAAGAGGAGAAACCATGACCGCTCCCGCGTCTGCAACCGGAGTTATCCTGACCGAGGCCGCTGCTGCCAAGGCAAAGTCCTTGCTTGAGCAGGAAGGCCGCGATGATCTCTCGCTGCGCATCGCCGTCCAGCCGGGTGGCTGCGCTGGCCTGCGCTACCAGCTCTACTTCGATGACCGCACTCTGGATGGTGACAAGGTGGACACCATCGGCGGCGTTAACCTCGTCGTAGACAAGATGTCCATCCCGTACCTCACCGGTGCCAAGATTGATTTCTCCGACACCATTGAGGCACAGGGGTTTACCATCGATAACCCCAACGCTGGCGGTTCCTGCGCTTGCGGTGACTCCTTCAATTAAAGTCACATAGACGATATGCCGAAGCCCTCGCCATGTGGCGAGGGCTTCGCTTTTTATTCTTCAATCTTCTCGGTACCGGGTCCCCGGTACCGTTTCCTACTTCTGGAAGTTGGACAGAAGAGGGTGGGTGACTCTAGAGCTTCACGGGATAATCGCGCTGCTCAATCTTGGGGTCGATGCGCTCTTCCACGAAGATGCCGTGCCAGATCATGAAGGACAGAACCGTCCACAGGCGGCGCGAGTGATCGGATACTCCGTCGCGATGCTCCTTGAGCATCTCCAGGACTTCCTTCTTGTTGAAGATGTCCTCGGTCTGGGATTCCGTAATCTGGTCCTGGGCCCAACCGTAGAGTTCATCGCCTGCCAGCCAGTGGCGCATGGGAACCGGGAAGCCCAGCTTCTTGCGGTGCAGCACGTGCGGTGGGACGATCTGCTCCATGGCTTTGCGCAGGGCGTACTTGGTGGTGCCGTGCGAAATCTTAAGGTCATAGGGGATGGTCTCCGCGACCTTAAACACTTCCTTGTCAAGGAAGGGCACGCGCAGCTCGAGCGAGTTGGCCATGTTCATCTTGTCGGCCTTGACCAGGATATCGCCGCGCATCCACGTAAACAGGTCGAGGTGCTGCATGCGGGCTACGGGGTCGAAGTCTTGAGACTGCGCATAAATCGGCGCGGTGACCTCGCGGTGGTCCCATTCCTGTTTAGCCCAGGGCAGGACGCGCTGGAGCTGCTCGAAGTTGAAGGAACGAGCATTTCCGTAGTAGCGCTCCTCCATGGTCATGGAACCGCGGTTGAGCAGGGACTTGCCCTTCATTCCTTCGGGGAGCACCTGCGAGAGCTTGCCCAAGCCGCGGCGCAGTGGGGAAGGAATTTTCTCAAACGGAGCCAGCGAGAGTGGTTCCTTATAAATGGTGTAGCCACCAAAGAGCTCGTCTGCGCCTTCGCCGGAAAGTACCACCTTGACGTGTTTGCGGGCCTCTTGGGCGACGAAGTACAGCGGAACGAGGGAAGGATCCGCAACGGGATTGTCCAGGTACCACATGATCTTCGGGACGGCGTCGGCGTACTCCTCGGGGGAGACAATTTTGACGATATGCTCCACACCGATTGCCTCGGCAGACTCGGCGGCGACATCCACCTCGGAATAGCCTTCCCGCTCGAAGCCAGTAGTGAAGGTGAGCAGGTTCGGATTGTGGCGCTTGGCCAAGGCCGCAATGGCAGTGGAGTCAATGCCGCCGGACAGGAAGGAACCTACGGTTACATCGGCACGCATGTGCTTCTCGACGCTATCCTCCAACGCCCGTGCAATCTTGTCGAAGAGCTTTTGCTCTTCCCCCTGCTTGACGGGCTGAATGGGGAAGCGAGGCTTGAAGTAGCGCTCGGACACGACCTTTTCGCCGGGACGAAGAGTGACGGTGCAACCCGACTCGACGCGCCGAATATTGGCGTGGAGGGATTCCGGTTCCGGCACGTACTGCAGGTCGGTGTAGTGCTCGATGGCGCGCTTATCAAGGCTGAGATCTAGACCTAGCGAATTGGCCATCGAGAGGATGCACTTCATCTCGGAGGCGAACACCGTGCCGGCAGCCGTGGTGGCGTAATAGAGGGGCTTGATGCCGAACTGGTCTCGGGCGGCGAACATCGTGCGCGTTTCGGTGTCCCAGATGACGAAACCAAACATGCCACGTAGGTGCTCTACTACGTCCTTGCCCCAGTGGTGGTAGCCGACGACGATGGGCTCACCATCGCCCTCGGTGTTAAAGGTGTAGCCGGCGGCGATGAGCTCTTCGCGCAGCTCGACGTAGTTATAAATCTCGCCGTTGAAGGTGAGAGCGTAGCGCTGTGGGTTGTCTTCGGGGCCCCAACGCAGCGGCTGGTGGGAGTGCTCGAGGTCGATGATGGACAGGCGGTTAAAGCCAAAAGCCGCATCATCGTCATGCCAAGTACCAGCAGCGTCGGGGCCGCGATGGCGCATGCACTGGAGGGACTGCTCGAGTGCCTCCACGTGTTGGGCGGCGTTGCGATCGGCGCTGAGTAGCGCGCAGAGTCCGCACATAAACTTGCTTCTCCTTATATATCAAGGTCTATCCTCGACACACTTTACGGCTGGAGTTGGGCGATCTGCGAACCCCGCGCCGCGCTCCCCGTTAGGGTGCGAACTTTCGGATGATGCACAGCAGTATGCCTTGTGAATTGAGTCATAGGCGGAAGGGGGAGGGTGGGGTAGCTGGTGTGACCTTGCGCAGGTGGGCCGGTAACATCCCGTACGTTCACTATTTATAGAGCGGAACTAACACCTGATCAGTCCAGCGAAAGGGTCTGAAATTCAGGCATGATCCTCTATCCTGATTGGGTAGGAATGCTCTGTGAGTATTCGAGAAGTTTGTGTGCACAGAAAGGCAGAACACACGTGGGACAGCGTAAGCAACGCAACCTCGGCCGTAAGGCAGGCTTGGCGGGCGTTATCGCTCTGGGCGGTCTAGCTCTGGCAGGTTGTGACGTCGCAGCGCCGACGGCCGTTGAAAATCTCCTAGGTATGGGTTGGCCGAAGGGTGTTACCCCTGAGGCTCACTCGATGTACAACTTCTGGATCTGGGTCTGGGTTGCTGCATGGATCATCGGCTTTATTATGTGGGGTCTCTTCCTCACCGCCATTTTCCGTTGGAGCGCGAAGAAGGCTGAGAAGGCTGGCAAGGGCGAGTTCCCGAAGCAGCTGCAGTACAACGTGCCGCTGGAGATGGCTTTGACCATCATTCCGATCCTTATCATTATGGGCCTGTTCTTCTTCACCGTTCAGGCACAGCAGAAGGTTACGGCCTTGGATAAGAACCCTGAGGTCACCGTTGACGTGACTGCCTTCCAGTGGAACTGGAAGTTTGGTTACGCCGAGAACAAGGTTGATGGCGAGAATTACAATGGCGCCGATACTGAGCGCCAGAAGCTCGCTGAGGAATCTGCTGTGGATCCAGAGGGTACTGCGAACCCCAACCCGATTCACGGTAAGTCCATGGGCGACATTTCCTACCTCAACTTCAACAAGATTGAGACCGTCGGTACCACCGAAGAGGTTCCGGTTCTGGTTCTCCCGGTAGACACTCCGATTGAGTTCCGTCTTGCCTCCGGTGACGTTTCCCACGCATTCTGGGTTCCGGAGTTCCTGTTTAAGCGCGATGCCTACGCACACCCGGAGAAGAACTCCCAGGAGCGTCGCTTCCAGGTTGAGAAGATTGAGGAAAAGGGTGCCTTCGTCGGCCGCTGTGCTGAGATGTGCGGTACCTACCACTCCATGATGAACTTCGAGATCCGCACCGTTGACCGCGCGGACTTTAACGAGTACCTCAAGTTCCGTGAGGAGAATCCGCAGGCAACCAACGCCGAGGCCCTTGAGCACATTGGTGAAGAGCCTTACGCAGTTACCACTACTCCGTTCAACTCGCTGCGCGATACCCGCGATGCCGACAACTTCGTTGACACCTCGTCTGCGGCATAAGAAAAGGAACTGATACACAATGCGTGCAACATCTAAGGTCTTTTACGCAATTGCGACCTACCTCTTCGTGTCGCTCATCGTCTACATCATTGGTGTTAACTACGTCAAGGATGATGGCTACCTATACGGCACCGAGTGGGTCGGCATCGTCGGCATGGTCCTTGCCATGCTTCTCTGCATCATGCTGGGCGGCTACCTCCACTTCACCGATAACCGCGTTGACGTTACGCCGGAAGATTGGGAGGAGGCGGAGACTGAAGATGGAGCCGGTATCCTCGGCTTCTTCTCTCCGAGCTCCATTTGGCCGCTGTGCATGACCGGCTCCATTGCGGTGCTGGGTCTTGGTATCATCTACCTCTACTTCTGGATGATCATTCTGGGTGCTGTCCTGCTCGTGACGTCCGTTACCGGCCTGTCCCTGCAGTACGGTATTCCGAAGGAAAAGCACTAAGGCTAAAGCCACATCTGCCGCGCGATTTAGCGCCACGACTTCTCACGCCCCTGCCACGCAACGTGGCGGGGGCCTTGTCGATCTTCAAGGCGTCGCGAAGCGTTGCAAAAAGTTCCCGGAGGCCCCAAAAAACTTCGTGTAGGTCGGCGGGCTGGGGGAGGGGTTGGGGCACCAGGATGGCTGGGAGCAGGTCGGCCGTAGGAATTCCAGCACGTTAACGTGCGTTTTTACGGGGGTCATCCGAAAGTTGCAGTCCTGCACTTACGCGGGCGAATGGGGGTGTGATTTATCTCATTGGGGCACGTCATGGGGAAGTAGCTCTGGCGGACGGGCTTCGGGTAGTTGACGTGTTTTGAATGCTTGCCGTCTTCGTTAGCACGTTGCACTACCTGCAGGGATGGGGCGTCGTAAAGCGCGGTGAAAAGTTCCCAACTATTTCCTGAATGATTTGGGGACTCCGGACGCGCTGAAGATAGTGAAGGTCTATGCTCTGGCCTCAAAAAAATCGGGGGGAAATGAGATGACTTATGCGGCTAGACCAGCCATACTGTTATGCGTGACGAGCGTAGTTTCTAACCAAGGTATGGCAGCACCACGTGTTGCCGCGCTGAACCGACCCAACATGGTCAGCGTTGGCACCATCGTGTTCCTGTCTCAGGAATTGATGTTCTTTGCTGGACTGTTCGCGATGTGGTTCACCTCGCGTGCGAACGGCCAGGAGGGTGACTGGGCTGAGCACACCGCGCACATCAACGTGCCGATGGGCTTCATCATTACGACAGTCCTGGTTCTTTCCTCCGTGACCTCTCAGTTCGGCGTGTTTGCAGCAGAAAGGGGTGACGTATACAAGCTCCGACTCTGGTACTCGGTGACCATCGCGTTGGGTGTTGTCTTCCTAGGCATCATGGCGTTCGAGTGGACAGAGTTGATCATGGCTGGTGTCACTGTTCAGTCCAGCGTGTTCGGTTCGGTCTTCTACATTCTGACCGGCTTCCACGCGGCTCACGTGACTGCGGGTCTGATTTCCTTCGGAATCATCTTGGCGCGCATCGCCCGCTCCAAGTTCACGCCTGCACAGGCCACCGCGGCAATGGCAGTGTCCTACTACTGGCACTTCGTTGACGTTGTGTGGATCGGCGTGTTCGTAGTCATCTACCTAGTTCAGTAGGCCGTAGTCGCCGGGGAGCAACCGGCCTACAGCCATTCATTTCCATGTACGAGTTATCTAAAGGAAAATGATGGATAACATCCAGCAGCCCGCCGCAGTGGAAGACACCACTGCCGCGGCTAAGAAGACCCGCCGTCGCCGCAAGGCGAAGCGCACGCTGGCTGGCGTCTTTGCGCTGAGCATCGGCCTTACCGGCGCTGGCGTCTTGGCTTCTGCCTTGACCCCTGACGCGCAGGTGGCTACAGCCGCAAAGGATGACCAGGCACTCGTTCAAGAGGGCAAGGACATCTACGAAGTCGCTTGTATTACCTGCCACGGCGCTAACCTGCAGGGCATCCAGGACCGCGGCCCGTCCCTCGTTGGCATTGGCGCCGGCTCCGTGTACTTCCAGGTTCACTCCGGCCGCATGCCGATGATGTCTAACGACGCTCAGGCTGAGCGCAAGACCCCGCGCTACACCGAGCAGCAAACCCTGGCGCTTGCCGCTTATGTTGCTGCCAACGGTGGCGGTGCCGATATCGTCTACAACGAGGACGGCTCCGTTGCGCAGGAATCTCTGCGCGGCGCTAACTACAACGGGCAGATTCAGGCAGAAGACGTAGCTAAGGGTTCTGAGCTCTTCCGCATGAACTGCGCGTCCTGCCACAACTTCACCGGCAAGGGCGGCGCGCTGTCCTCCGGTAAGTTTGCCCCGCCGCTGGCTCCGGCCAACGAGCAGGAGATCTACCAGGCAATGCTGACCGGCCCGCAGAACATGCCGAAGTTCTCTGACCGTCAGCTGACCGCAGACGAGAAGAAGGACATCATCGCCTACCTCAAGTCTGCAAAGGAAACCCCGTCGCCAGTCGGCTGGTCGCTCGGCGGTCTCGGCCCAGTGGCTGAGGGCCTGGCAATGTGGATCATCGGCATCAGCCTTCTGTGCGTTGCCGCTATGTGGATTGGATCTCGCTCATGAGCAACGTAAAGAAGAATTACTCTCGCAAAGAGCTCGATGCTATGAGCAACGACGAGCTCGCAGCGCTCGGCACCGAGCTTGACGACGTCACCGTCGCATTCCGCAAGGAACGCTTCCCGGTCGAGGGTGACCCCGCTGAGAAGCGCGCCGCCGGCAATGTCACCTTCTGGCTGTTCATTTCTGTACTGATGGGCATCGCCTTCCTTGGCGTTTATCTCTTCTGGCCGTGGCAGTACAAGATGCTGGGGGAGGACGGCCTATGGTGGCACACGCTCTACACCCCGCTGCTGGGCCTGACTTCCGGCCTGTGCATTCTGGGCCTGGGCTTCGCCATTGTTCAGTACGTCAAGAAGATTCTCCCGGAGGAGATCTCAGTTCAGCGTCGCCACGACGGTCCTTCCGAAGAGGTTGACCGCCGCACGCTGACCGCGCTGCTTAATGATTCTTGGAACACGTCGACTCTGGGTCGTCGTTCCACCATCAAGGGTCTGCTCGGCGGCGCCGGCGTTCTGTTCGGCCTGACGGTTATTGCGCCGCTGGGTGGCGCCATCAATAACCCGTGGAAGAAGCGCCACGATCTGAACTATGCCGGCGACGGCACGTTGTGGACCTCCGGTTGGACCATGCATGAAAAGGGCGTCAAGCTCTACCTTGCTCGCGACACCGGTACTATCGCCGAGAAGCACGAAGGTGAATCCGGCACTCACTACACCACCCGCGGTGTTACCCGCCTGGTTCGTGTACGCCCGGAGGACCTTGCCGCCGGCGGCATGGAGACTGTCTTCCCGCTGGCTGCTGAGGATGTCAACGATGGTGCTGAGTACTCCGAGGACAAGGACGTCTACGAGAACCACATGCACTCCATCCATGGCAACCGTAACGCCGTGATGCTCATCCGCCTGCGCAACGATGACGCCAAGAAGGCCATCGAGCGCAAGGGCCAGGAGGACTTCCACTACGGCGATTACTACGCCTACTCCAAGATTTGTACCCACATTGGTTGCCCGACCTCGTTGTATGAGGCTCAGACCAACCGCATTCTCTGCCCGTGCCACCAGTCGCAGTTCGATGCTCTGCACTACGGCAAGCCGGTCTTCGGTCCGGCCGCCCGTGCACTTCCGCAGCTGCCGATTGACGTGGACGAAGAGGGCTACCTCATTGCTAAGGGCAACTTCATCGAGCCCGTCGGACCTGCATTCTGGGAGCGTAAGTCATAATGAGTAACAAACTTGCACAGATGGGTAACAACATGGACGAGCGGTACTCCGCTGCTGGCGTCCTGCGTACCCAGCTCAACAAAGTCTTTCCCACTCACTGGTCCTTCATGCTCGGTGAGATGGCACTGTACAGCTTCATCATCTTGGTGTTGACCGGCATCTACTTGGCGCTGTTCTTCGACCCTTCCATTACGAAGGTCATTTACGACGGCGCTTACACCCCGCTCAACGGTGTGGAGATGTCGCGCGCCTATGCAACTGCGCTTGACCTCTCCTTCGAGGTCCGCGGTGGTCTGTTCGTGCGCCAGATGCACCACTGGGCAGCACTCATGTTCATGATGTCCATGATTGCCCACATGCTTCGCATCTTCTTCACCGGTGCGTTCCGTCGCCCGCGTGAGGCTAACTGGATTATCGGTTGCGCCTTGATTCTCTTGGGCATGATCGAGGGCTTCCTCGGTTACTCCCTTCCGGACGACCTCCTCTCCGGTGTCGGTCTGCGAATCATGTCCGCCATTATCCTGGGCCTGCCGATCATCGGCACCTGGCTGCACTGGGCCATCTTCGGTGGCGACTTCCCGTCCGACCTGATGCTGGATCGTTTCTACATCCTGCACGTGCTGGTTATCCCGGGCATCATTCTGGGCCTGATTGCAGCTCACCTCATCATGGTCTGGTTCCAGAAGCACACCCAGTTCCCTGGACCGGGCCGCGCTGAGAACAATGTTGTTGGCGTCCGCATTATGCCGGTCTTCGCCACCAAGGCCATTGGCATGGGCATGATGGTTGCCGGCGTGCTGGCACTCATCTCCGGTCTGATGACGATTAACTCCATCTGGAACCTTGGCCCGTACAACCCGTCTCAGGTTTCCGCTGGTTCCCAGCCGGATATTTACATGCTGTGGACTGACGGTGTTGCTCGTGTCATGCCGGCATGGGAGCTTTACATCGGCAACTACACGATTCCGTCCGCCTTCTGGGTTGCACTGCTCTGTGGCTTGATGGTTGTGTTGCTGTTTGCTTACCCGTTCATCGAAAAGAAGCTGACTGGTGACGACGCCCACCACAATCTCTTGCAGCGCCCGCGCGATGTCCCGGTTCGCTCCGCTATCGGCGCGGCTGCCATCACGTTCTTCCTTCTGGTGACGCTGTCCGGTGGTAACGACCACGTGGCTCACTTCTTCCAGATCTCCCTGAACGCGATGACCTGGGTTGGCCGTATCGGCCTCATCGTCCTGCCGCCGATCGCTTACTTCATGACCTACCGCATCTGCGTTGGTCTGCAGCGCTCCGACCGTGAGGTCCTGGAGCACGGTATTGAGACTGGCGTTATTAAGCAGCTGCCGAATGGTGCCTTCATTGAGGTCCACCAGCCGCTTGGCCCGGTGGATGACCATGGCCACCCGATTCCGCTCGAGTACTCCGGTGCCGCGGTTCCGAAGCAGCTCAACCAGCTTGGTCTGGCTGACTCCGAGACGCAGGGCATCTTCTCTTCCGATGACCCGTCCATCGTCTCCCGCGTCAATGAGATTCGCCACGAGAACCACGCTGAGGAAGCGGAGATGTTCCGTCAGCTCAACGAGGCTAATCGCCGCGAAGACGAGGAGAACGGCCGCATCTAGCGCCTTCACTCGCTGAAACACGCTCACAAGAGCCCGTGTTCCTTCCCAATACGAGGAAAGGAGCACGGGCTCTCAGCGTTTCTGTATCCGCTTCGTAGCGCTGTGGCGGACTTCAGGGCGCACTGGTGGGCCCTGACTCGGATAAGCGCTTCATGGCTCTGCCATGGTTGGGTAGAGCGGCTGCAGTTAACTTTCCGTTAACGGTGAGTCAACTTTGCTCCTTAATGTCACGCAAGGTGGCTGATCTCTGGTGGGGTGAGGAATAGTACTGGGGGTCGGTGGAGGAATCTGCTAAAAATCCACAGCATTTCTTGATTCTTTGGTGGTGTTTTAGGAGTGCACTGTGGGTAGGTTGGGGCATTTGATGCCCGGCATTACCGGTGTGTGACGAAGGTTACATCACTAATTTTATGGCGGATTCTGATTCCGGTCATGCGCTATTGGTCTAGCGGTCTCGCGTTGGCTGGCGACCCTGTTGTGGCAGGTTGTTGCCCGTATCTTCTGGCGGGTAGTGTGTATTGGAGTCGGGGCTGCGCGGGGGATGTCTTTTAGGTTTCCGTTTGATAACAGGACGGTAACGAAGCCGGTTTTGCGTTTCTGACTCGACATCGCTTGTGATGATTTCGTAACCTATTCGAGACATTGAGTTACCGACACGGTGTACACATCACCGGTGCTCAATACGAACTGAAGATTTAAGCGCCGCGTCTGGCCCCTCCTAAAACCGGGGGCCGAGCGGAGATGGCTCTACAGGAATGGGTCATCGTCGAACGCTAGGCCCGCCCCTTGGGTCAGAGCTTTTGCCCGCGTCATCAAGAAGGTGAATGAATGATTCGCCGTCTTGGCGGGCGAAGTAGGCGCATAGGAAGATTTGGAGTTTAAATTCGTGGCTAAGCACCGTCGTCAGGGCAACGTGAACACCCGTCGCATCGCATCTACCGCTGCTATCGCAGCAACCGCAGCTGTTACCGTACCGGCTGCCGCCAACGCTGCCGAGGTCGTTGTTCCGGACACCGACATCCGCTTTGAGGTCGCCGGCCTGGAGAATGTTCCTAACATTCAGCAGCTGCCCAACGTTGATCGCTACATCCCTGCCTTCAAGGCAAACCAGGGTGGCGGCTACGCCGCTGCTGTTGAGTCCCCGGCGACACCGGCCCCGGCGCCGACCCAGTCCGTGGGCGAGAAGGTTCTTGAAGCCGCTCGTTCCGCCATCGGTTCCCCGTACGTCTACGGCGCTAACGGCCCGAGCGCCTTCGATTGCTCTGGCCTGACCTCCTGGGCTTACCAGCAGGCTGGCGTGTCCATCCCGCGTACGTCTCAGGCGCAGGCTTCCGCTGGCACCCCGGTGTCTCTCGACGCCCTGCAGCCGGGTGACATCATCGTGTACTACTCCGGTGCATCTCACGTTGGCATCTACACCGGCCATGGCACCATCATTGACGCTCTGAACTCCGGTACCCCGGTGGGTGAGCGTTCCCTGAACTACATGCCGATTCACTCCGCAGTTCGCTTCTAAGCGCACTCGGTAATCGTCCTAACCCCTTCCGCCGCTCTTGCCATGTTGATGGTGAGGGTGGGGAAGGGGTTCGGTTATTCTTGTAGCCGTTATGTTTTTGCTCGACTGAGGGTATAATTCAGTTATCTATTAACCTTCTCTAAGTTTCGGGGGTATCCATGTCGCGTCGTGGCCTTGCGTGTGCGGTCGCTGCACTTGCCTTGAGCACGGTTCCAGTTGCCGTCCTTTCACCGTCGGCTGTGTCCCAGGAGGTTTCTCCGGAGCAGCAGCAGGAAGGCGCTCCGCAAGCGGAGGATCCTGAAGACCTGCCCGGCCTCATTGAGCGCATGGCGGACGTCGCCCAGCGCGTGTCTGCCAAGGGTGAGGAAGTCAAGGGGCTCGAGGATGAGCTCGCTGAGTCGGAGAAAGAGATCGGCGAGCTGGAATTGAAGGCCGAGGAGGCGCAGCGCACTTCCGAGGACGCCTCAGCCGCCGTGGCCGAACAACAGGAACGCATCGATGCTCTAGCGCAGAAGCGCTACCGCAGGAATGCCGCTGCAACGTCGGTCTCCGCCGCCCTCAATGCAAATGACGTGGCCAGTGCGGTAGAACGGATGGGCTATCTAGGTGCCCTATCCAAGGCCGCGAAGCGTGAGGAAGACGCAATGGTCGCGGCTTCCGCAGCGGCCGACGACGCGCATCAAGAGGCAGTTGATGCCGCCGAGGAGGCACGCCATAAGCGTGACGAGCTGCAGGTAAAGCGTGACTCAGTGCTGAAAGAAAAGGCCGAGCTGGAAGAACAACAGAAGGAACTTGAGGCCACCGTTGATGGCTTAAGCCCAGAAGCGCGTGAGGCATGGGTCCAGCACTTCGGTGGATCCTCCGACCTTGACTTGGCTGCGCTGGCCGATGGCTCCGGGTCTGCCGCTGTGGAAGCCGCTCTCAGCCGTATTGGCGCCCCGTATGGCTGGGGCGCAACGGGTCCTGATGTTTTTGACTGTTCTGGCCTGATGGTGTGGAGCTATCAGCAGATGGGCAAGAGCATTCCGCGCACCTCGCAGGCGCAGCTCGCCGGTGGTACGCCGGTGCCGCTGGACCAACTCCAGCCCGGCGATATTGTGGGCTATTACCCCGGCGTTACCCACGTGGGAATGTATATCGGTGATGGCCAGATTGTTCATGCCTCCACCTATGGCGTCCCCGTGGCCGTGGTGCCGCTGAATTCCATGCCGGTGGAAGGTGCCGTACGCTATTAGGACATGGCGCGCACACTCCTCGTCACCAATGACTTCCCGCCCACCATCGGCGGGATCCAGTCCTATCTTCGAGATTTTCTGGCGACCCTCAACCCGCAGGATGTCGTGGTTTTCGCCTCGACTCAAGACGGGGACGCCGCTGCGGAGTATGACTCGACGCTGCCCTATACCGTGGTCCGCTGGCCGCGCTCCATCATGCTGCCAACGCCTGCTACGGCCCGCCAGATGCAGCGCCTCATCCGAGAACACGATATCGAGGCCGTGTGGTTTGGTGCTGCGGCCCCACTCGCGCTCATGGCGCCGGCAGCGCGTGCAGCGGGCGCGCGCCGCATCGTAGCCACAACGCACGGGCATGAGGTGGGGTGGTCCATGCTTCCTGGGGCACGGCAAGCCTTGCGCAGGATCGGCAAGTCTTCGGATGTCCTCACGTATATCTCGGACTACACGCGCAACAGGTTGGAGCCCGCGTTCGGCTCGGGTGCGCGGTGGGTTCATTTGCCCTCGGCGGTCAACCTGGAGGATTTCACTCCACCAACCGCAGATGAGAAGCAGGCGGCCCGCGCGCATTTCGGGTTGGGTTCCGGCCCAGTAATTGTCTGCATCTCCCGCCTGGTCCCGCGTAAAGGGCAGGATCAACTCTTGCGCGCTATGCCAGCGGTGCGTGTGCGGATCCCGGATGCGCAATTACTCATTATCGGTCGCGGCCGCTACGAGCCGACCTTGCGTGAACTTGCGCATCTGTACTGCCCAGACGCCGTGATTCAGGAGGCGCGGGATACGGCGGAATTGCGTTTGGCCCTCCATGCAGCCGATGTATTCGCCATGCCTGCACGCACACGAGGCGGCGGACTCGACGTCGAGGGACTCGGCATTGTTTACCTTGAGGCGCAGGCGGCGGGGCTGCCAGTGGTTGCTGGAGATTCCGGCGGAGCGCCGGAAACGGTGACTCCGGAAACAGGGCTCGTTGTGCGCGGGTCTTCGGTACCGGAGCTCGAGGAGGCGCTGTGCACGTTGCTTGGCGATGCCCCCCGGGCCCACCGTATGGGGGCAGCCGGGCGCCGCCACGTGGAGGAGCGCTGGACGTGGGAAATCATGGGCGCACGATTGCGCGAGATTCTCGAATGTGATCGAGGGCAAGCCGGGGTATATCCTACTAGTCATGCTTGAACACACTCCCTCCGCTGAAGGCGGCCGCAGTGGCCTCACCATCGGGTTCGATATTGGTGGAACAAACCTGCGCGCCGCGGTGATTGATCCCGCCGGAGAGATTGTGGATTCGATGAGCGTGCCTACGGCCGTGGAAGCGCGAGAGCTCGAAGATGACATCGTGCGTTGCGTCGACAGCCTCGCAGCTTCTCATGACATTGATGCCGTTGGGCTTGCCCTCGCAGGGTTCTTGGATCCCGAATGCGAAATTGTGCGTTTTGCTCCGCATTTGCCGTGGCGGGACGCCCCAGTGCGTGAAATCTTGAGCAAGCGCTTGGACGTTCCTGTCCGGCTTGAGCACGACGCCAACTCGGCCGCGTGGGGGGAGTGGCGCTTTGGTGCAGGACGCGGGGCGAAGGAATGGGTTTTCTTTGCCGTCGGTACCGGCATTGGAGCTACGCTATTTAATGACGGCACGATCTACCGCGGAGCTTTCGGCACTGCCCCTGAGTTTGGGCACCTCGTTGTTTCACCGGGCGGACGCCAATGCTCGTGCGGAAAGCGCGGCTGCCTCGAACGCTACGCGTCCGGAACCGCTCTGCCGGACACCTGCGCGGATCTGCGCGGTGACTTTGAAACAACCCTCCCGGAGAATCCCTCCGGCGAGGAGATCACCGCGGCCGCTCGCCGGGGAGATCCCCTAGGTTTGGCTGTCATGGATAACTTCGGACAGTGGTTGGGGCAGGGACTATCCATGGTGGCGGATGTCCTTGATCCCGAGCTGATCGTCATCGGCGGTGGGGTATCCAAGGACGCGGATCTGTTCCTAGATCGGGCACGGGAAGCTATGGCTAGCCAGATTGTCGGGGCCGGTCACAGGCCTCTAGCCCGAGTCGCAACCGCGAAACTGGGTTCCGCGGCGGGTATGATTGGTGTCGCTGATCTCGCCCGCCAGGAGCACCGAGGTTAACACCGCACATTTTTCTTTCAACGGACAGCGTGGCCTGTTCGGCATAAACAGATAGGACTATAAGCGATGCGAAACAAGTGGTACTGGGCCTTTAAGCACATCTTTTTTGGCCCGGCCCTTCGAGTATGGAACCGCCCATGGTCCGAAGGAATGGATCGCATCCCGGAATCCGGTTCGGCTATCTTGGCATCCTCTCACCAAGCCGTCATGGATTCTTTCTACTTCCCCCTGTTGTGCCCGCGGCAGATTACTTTTCTGGCTAAGAGCGAGTATTTCACCACCCCCGGTTTCGTTGGCGGCCTGCAAAAGTGGTTCTTTAGCTCCGTGGGGCAGGTACCGATTGACCGCGTCAATAAAGACGCGAGCGACGCCATGCTAGCGAGCGCGCAACGCATTATCGGCCGCGGGGATCTCTTTGGAATCTACCCGGAGGGAACTCGTTCGCCCGATGGACGCATTTACAAGGGGCGCACCGGCATGGCGCGCATCGCGTTGACCACTGGTGAGCAGGTAATTCCCATCGCCATGATTAATACCCGGAAGGCAAACCCGATCGGTTCATGGATCCCGCGCCCGGTTCGCGTCGGCATGCGCGTGGGTGAGCCCATCGACCCCCAGGCGTGGGCCGCTGAACGCAACCTTGATCCTCAGGACCACGCTACTGCGCGCGCCTTCACGGACTACGTGATGAAGCAGCTGGCTGAGTTGGCGGGTAAACCCTATGTCGACGTGTACGCCTCCGATGTGAAGGCCTCTCTGCAAGCTGGACACGGCTACCCGGAAGGGGCCGAGCCCGGTTCGGAGGCACGGTAGTCAGTGTCTTCTTCTCTAACCAAACGCCTGGCGTGGCCCGATGTAGCGAAAGGCATCTCCATCCTGGGCGTCGTGCTTCTGCACATCACGCTCACCGTTCCTGAATCAGGGGAGACGTGGCTGGCGGCCTTTAACGTCTGGCTGGATCCGCTTCGCTTACCTCTGTTCTTCTTGGTGAGCGGCTTTTTTGCCCAGAAGGTTTTTCGCTTTAGCTTCGCGGAGCTTTTCACACGCCGCCTGTGGTACTTCCTCGTTCCCTATGTGGTCTGGATGCTCGTTGAGCAACAAACCAAACGCGTGGAGTACCACTGGGTCTTTGGAGATCCCATCTTCGATGTTGGCCAAATGACAGCCAGCCTGCTCGTGGGCCATTCCATGGCATGGTTTTTGCATTCGCTGATTCTGTTCAACATCTTCTTGTGGTGCGTACGCAAGCTCCCCGGGTGGGCAGCGATGGCGCTGAGCTTTAGCCCGATTCTGTTCATCGCTTGGCAGGCGCAATACACCTCGATTGCGAAGGCCATCATGTTTCTCCCGGTCTTTGTCGGCGCCGCCTATTTCCGTGATGCCATTTCCGCCTTCGCTGCAGCCATCGAGGCACCGTTTAAGGGCATATGGGATCACCGCAGTTTTTGGGCGTATTCCGGGATGACAGTGGCCTACGCCATCGGCTTTTTTACTCGCCGCGCGTGGGATAACTTCTCCGGAGAAGTTGACGTTACGTGGTTGCTCCCGGGCGCGGAGGCGCTGGTGAGGGATGACGTTCATATCCTTGTTCGCATGGTAGAGCAGTTCTTCGAGGTCCCAGTGGGAATCGCGGTGGCGGTTGTGGTGTCCTATATTCCGGCCCTGTCCACCGGACTGCGTTTCATCGGTGCTCACACGCTGCCTATCTATCTTGGGCATCCCATCGGCCTCACCATTCTTTATGGCTACCCCATGGCGCTCCATCCTCGGGAGGTTAGCCTGGCGGGCCAGTGGCCGCTGGAAAACACGTGGTTCTGGCTTAGCATGTGCGTTCTTTATTGCGCTGTCGCGTCGCTAGCACTGTGGGCTTTGGGCAAGGTGCCCGTCGTGGGCTGGACGCTTAAACCGCCGCCGATCGGTGCGAGTCGGCGAAAAACGGAACCGTCGTCTGTAGGCTCAAGCCTGAGCCAGCAGCTCACCGCGACAAGAAACACGACGAGCAAGAAATAGTCGTTGCCCGGAATCTGCTGCCACCACGACCACGTCAGCTCCAGCTGCTCATTGTGCGGGACGAGCCAGTGGCCGCGGGCCAGCAACGTCAGCCATGTGAGGGCAGCTAGGAACCAGTGTCGGCGGGCGGTCAGATATACCGCTGCTAAGCAGAGCCACGTGAAATGGTGAGACCACGAGACCGGGGAGCACAGCAGCGCCGCCGAGGAAGCGAGCAGCACGAGCTCGACCTGCGATGATGTATGCTCCATAAGCCACCACAGAAGCGCGACGATGGCGATGCATCCGAGAATCCAAAGAGCTGATGCTTGCTCGGGGACAATGCGGCTTAGCAGGCCGCGGAGTGATTGGTTGCCGGAGTAGGCCAGCCCGCCGATGCGCGAGGAATCACGAAGGGTATCGGTCCAATACACCGCGGAGCTTGCCGGGGAGGCGAGGTGCCCCACCACGCCACATGTGACGAAGGACCCCACCGCAGTGGCAAGAGCGCGCCAGTCGCGGCGAACGAAAAACACGGCGAGGAACACCGCTGGGGTGAGCTTGATGGCTATTGCAATGCCCGTAAGCACACCACGCCACGAGCTTCGTGGGCTCAGCAGTAAGCAATCTACAACGACCGCCGCGGTCAACAAAAGGTTCACTTGGCCGAAGCTGAGCGTCTCAGTAACCGGTTCCATCAGCATGCAGGCGCACAATGCCCACGAGGACCACCAACCAGGTCGCTCAGTAGCACAGCTCCGAGAAATCACGGCATACAGGCAAACCCACAGCGCCCCGAGCGATGCTGCGGTAAGAAGAACGGACAGCGGCCACAACGGGAGCCATGACACCATGGCGAAAAGCGCTGCAGCAAAAGGCGGGTAGGTAAAAGGCAGCGAAAAACCGTTGTCGAGCACATAGCTCTGTGCGTAAAGATTCTCTCCGCGTAGAAGCGCGCGTCCTCCCTCGCGATAGACATCGAGGTCAATGTGGTAATAAGGTGCAATGCTGCCGCTGCTGAATAATGCCGGAAGCTGGATAATCCACGCTAGGGAGGCCAGCCCTGCTATGAACAAGGGGAGAAGAGGGGAGGAGAGAGCTTTCTTCACGCAGTTGAGTATAGACCCCAGTGGGCAGGCCTATGTGGGCGGGAGACTAGGATACGGGGCGTGCGCTACTTCTACGACACCGAATTTATCGAGGACGGATCGACCATTGAATTGGTCTCCATCGGAATTGTCGGGGAAGACGGTAACGAATACTACGCGGTATCCACAGACTTCGATCCGGCCAAGGCAAACGCATGGGTGCGTGAGAATGTTTTGGATAAGCTGCCGAGTCCAGCAGATCCGGTCTGGAAATCGCGCGAAACCATCCGCGAAGATCTCCTGAAATTCCTCGGCCGGCACTCCACTCCCATCGAGTTGTGGGCCTGGGTGGGCGCTTATGACCACGTGGTTGTTGCGCAACTCTGGGGCGATATGGCGAGTCTGCCCAAGGGCCTGCCGCGCTATACCCGGGAGCTTAAGCAGTATTGGGAATTCGCCGGCCGCCCCAAGCTGCCTCCAGTCCCGAACGGCAACCATGACGCGTTGGTCGACGCCCGCCATAATCTGGCCAAATTTCGGGTTTGTGAACAGCACTTGCCGTTGACTAGGGGCAACCGCGTTAATAAAGCGTGAATTAATACCGTGGCCGAAATGCCATTAACTAACGCGCGATAGACCCAAGATGGTTAAATACTGGGTGTGAGTTGGACAGTAGATATTCCCAAAGAAGTGCTCCCTGATCTGCCACCGCTGCCGGAGGGGATCAACGAGAAGTTTCAAGATGCGATTGCCCGCGAGGCAAAGCAGCAACCCAGCTGGGATCAGCTGCAAGCCGATAACGTGCGCAAGATCCTGGAATCCGTCCCACCTATCGTCGTGGCTCCAGAGATTGAGGACCTCAAGCGCAAGCTTGCCGACGTCGCCCTGGGCAACGCCTTCCTCCTCCAGGGAGGCGACTGCGCGGAAACCTTCGAGTCCAATACGGAGCCGCACATCCGCGGCAACATCAAGACGCTGCTTCAAATGGCCGTAGTTTTGACGTATGGCGCGTCCACCCCGGTGGTTAAGCTCGGTCGCATCGCCGGCCAGTACGCGAAGCCGCGCTCCTCTGATCTGGACGCAAACGGCTTGTACAACTACCGCGGTGACATCGTCAACGGCGTAGAAGCCAACGAGGAATCCCGCCGCCACGATCCCGCCCGCATGATCCGTGCCTACGCGAACTCCTCGGCGGCCATGAACCTGGTCCGCGCACTGACCCAATCCGGTACTGCTGACCTTTACCGACTCCACGAGTGGAATCGCGAGTTTGTGGCCAACTCTCCGGCAGGCGCTCGCTACCAGGCCCTGGCAAATGAAATTGAGAACGGCCTGGCCTTCATGAACGCCTGCGGAGTCTCAGACGAGACCCTGCGTTCGGCACAGATCTACTGCTCCCACGAGGCCTTGCTGAAGGATTACGAGCGTTCCATGTTGCGCTTGGGTACGGACTCTAACGGCGAGACCAAGCTCTACGACCTGTCCGCTCACCAGCTGTGGATCGGCGAGCGCACCCGCGGCCTCGACGATTTCCACGTCGCTTTCGCCTCCATCATCGGCAACCCCGTGGGCATCAAGCTTGGCCCAGGAGTAACCCCGGAGCAGGCTGTGCAGTACGCAGAGCGTCTGGACCCGAACCGTGAGCCTGGCCGCCTCACCATGATCGCCCGCATGGGCCACGACAAGGTGCGCTCCGTCCTGCCGCCGATCATCAAGGCAGTGGAGGACTCCGGCCACAAGGTTGTGTGGCAGTCCGATCCGATGCACGGGAATACCTTCACGGCATCGAACGGCTACAAGACCCGCCACTTCGACAAGATCGTCGACGAGGTTCAGGGCTTCTTCGAGGTGCACCGTGAACTGGGTACCCACCCGGGTGGTGTCCACCTAGAGTTCACCGGCGAGGACGTCACCGAGTGCCTCGGCGGCGCTGAGGACATCACGGACGTGGATCTGCCGGGCCGCTACGAGTCCGCCGTGGATCCGCGCCTGAACACCCAGCAATCGCTGGAGCTGTCCTTCCTTATCGCGGAGATGCTGCGCAACTAGAAGTTGCGCAGGCTAATATGGCCTCCAGAGAATCGGCCACGTGCCGTATTCTCCGGAGCCAAACCACCAGGCTGCCACGGCGACGGCCAAGGTGGCAAGCCCGACTAGTATGAGGAAACCTATAAGCGCGATGGCGCTGCGGTTGCTCAAAGGGCGCTCTTCTGGCTCCTCCTCGGCACCGGCCGGGGGAAGCGGCGCAGAAGGTTCTGCTACCGCAGGGGACGGTGCCGGGGGATTTACCGGTGCGGCCGGCGGGAGAAAAGCATCGTTTCGAGGCTCTACACGGGTTTCCCGCGTGGGCGGTTGAGGCGCCGGGATCGTGGAGGTGGCTTCGAAGACCCGGGTATTGCCTGCCCCTGAAAAATCCGTGGGCACAGCGGCTGTTCGTGCAGCAGCTGAGTTCCGCGGGACGGGGACGGTGAATTGCGGGAGCTGCAGTTCACGGGATACATCATCCAGCGCATCGAGGAATTCGCCGGCATCCGCAAACCTTTCGGCCGGCTGGCGCGCGGTGGCGGTGGCCACGAGGGCGTCGAAAAGCATGGGCACCCCCTCGATGCGTGAGGACGGCGCCACCACATCCGCGTGCACGCGCGCTGTGGCGTGGGCCAGTGGGGTCTCGCCGTGGAAGGGGACCGTGCCGGTAAGGAGCTCAAACAGGACAATTCCGGCCGAATAGACATCGGAAGCCGGGGTGATATCCGCACCCGTAACCTGCTCGGGGGAGAGGTAGCTGACGGTGCCGACGATTTGACCCGAGCTATCGTGCTCCGCTTTGGCGGAGCGCACCAAGCCGAAATCGCCGACCTTAACGCGGTGGTTGTCCGTGATGAGAACGTTGTCTGGCTTGATATCGCGGTGCACGAGGCCGGCGTGGTGGACCTCGGTGAGCCCGGCCAGCACGGAGTGCATGACGCCGGCTGCGGCATGTGGCGGCATGGGGCCGCGTTCAGCAAGGAGCTCGCGCAAGGTGCCGCCGGTGATGAGCTCCATGATGAGATAGATGGGCAACCCATCCGCGGAGAAATCATGCACGGCGACGAGGTTGGGGTGGCTTAGCTGCGCCATGGCGCGGGCCTCGCGCTCGAAGCGGGTGACGAAGACAGGGTCATCGTGATAGCGCTCATCCATGACCTTGGCGGCGACCGCGCGGCCCAATCTCATGTCGACACAGCGATACACGGTGGACATGCCGCCGCGAGCGATCGGCTGATCGATGCGGTAGCGTCCTTCAAGAATGTCGCCCACGTTCAGCCTTGTCATGGATTCCAGTATGGCCGATCAGCGCCCCAAAGTGTGATCCGGCTACAGTTGTGTCCGTGACTAATTCTGAGAACAACTTCGAGAATCCGCACCCGGAACTACCGCAGCTCCTCGCCGGCGAAAAGCTGCTGACGCTCGCTGAGGTTGCTGAAAAGCTCGATCTTCCCATCACTCGCGTCTTCGACCTGCTCAACGCGCGTAAATTCATCGTGTGGCGAAACGCCGAGGGGGAGCGCCTCGTCCCGGAGGCATTCTTCAATTCCAAGGGCGTCATTTCCAAGCACGTGTCCGGTGTCATTACAGTTCTTTCGGACAACGGGTGGGGCGACAATGAGATTCTGGCGCACCTGTTTACCGAAGATGAGTCTTTGCCAGGCCGCCCCATTGACGCGCTCCACGGGCACCTTGCGCGCGAGGTTATTCGGCGCGCGCAGGCTTCGGCGTTTTAGCAGTAGCAGCCTCATCCATGGCCGCGGTGGTGCGTGGAACACCATCGAAAATCCACTGCGTTGCTGACCATGCCACGACCACCATGGCGATGTCCCAGAACCAGTTATAGAGCTGGTGGTTTCCGTCGCCAGCGAAGGCCACTCCGATAAAGAGGGCCACGCCGGTGGTTAGTTTGATCAAGGGCAGCGGTGGGCGGAAGGTTCCCATGAGCGTGAGCACGGAGGCGTAATACCAGGGAAGCGTCACAGAGTTGAAGACGAACGCCACCTGGTAGGCAGCAGCCGTAGCGGCAATCGCGCGGCGCACGCCCGTTCGCCCCCACCACCACACGATGACGAGGCCGAGGAGCATGAGGATCATCGCAATTGAACGCAACACGCTGAGCACCCCGTTATAGGTGGTATCGGGGGAGAAGACCTGGATGAGCGGTACCAGAATGTCGGCGAGCAAGGTAGGGCCGGCCAGGGGATTGATCACCTTGGAATTGCCGCTGATTTGTGACAACCAGCCCCACGAGCTTCCCGACGCCCACGTAATCACCGCCACCGCCAGCGCGACCTCCGCCACGGCAACGATGCCGGACAGGAGAAAGACCCCGAAGCGCTTGAGTGGCGTGGTGCCTTTCGGCGCCCAGTGGTGCAGCATGAGCCACACGATAAACGGTGCGGCGAATACAGCTGTGGCTTTGAGCGACACCGCTACGCCGACAAGAAGGAGGCTGAGATGAAACTTGTTGTGAACCGCGGCGAGCAATCCCAGCGATACCAAGCCCACCATGACCGATTCATTGTGCATGCCGCCGATGAGGTGCAATAGAATCACTGGATTCGCTACACCCAACCACAGTGCTAGCGCCGGATCGCCCCCGATGCTGCGTGCAAGGCGTGGAATCGACCAAGCGATGGCGGCAAAGCCGAGGACCGATATCGCCTTATAGACGATGATGCCCGCGGCGACATTGTCCCCCACGAGGTTGGTTACCCCGTTGCCCATCCACAAGTGCAGCGGACCATAAGGCGTAGTGGTGTTTCGCCAGTCGTGTGAGACTTCCAGCAGGAAGGGGCCGGGGTTAACAGCCGCGCCTTCGACATAAGGATCGAAACCATCGCGCACCATGGCTCCCTGCATGAGATAGGAGTACACGTCCCGCGAAGCCAGTGGGGCCGCGCACAACAGCGGGGCAACCCAGCACATCAGCATTCGGCGGATGTCAGACAGCGCGCCGTCGGGTTGCGGGTTCTTGAGCTGTGGGGCGATGAGATAACGCCCAGCCAGGACCCACGCGGCGACCAATCCAAAGAGGCCAACCCAATAGAGGACTATGCCGATGTTGCGGCCGTGGCCATACGCGAGAAATCCGATATTGAGTGCCTCAAGAAAGCCGCCGCGGTTCCGGGTTGCGCCACCAGAGAAGGAGGCGAGAGCAAGGATCGCCGCGGAGACGATGCCCAAAGGAAGGGGGTTGGGAATGCGCAGGGATACGCGCGCGGATGCGGAGCGGGCCATGCTACATCCGGCGTGCGGTGGATTTGTGGGCAAGCTCTTCCAGCGTTGCCGTGACTTCGGGGGCGACCTGGGCATTATGAAGGTGGTCAAGGCCCGAGCGCGTGAGATCGCTGATGCGCTGCTCGACGACATCCGGTGCCCCGGAATCGGCAATGATCTGGGCCATGCGGGCAATATCTGCGGGATCCTCCGTCTGGCCGATGAGTCGGCGAAGCTCCGCGGCAGCAGCGGGATCAGTGGTATCCGCACGTTGCAGAGCCAATGACAAGAGGACCGTGCGCTTGCCCTCGCGCAGATCATCACCGGCGGGCTTGCCAGTAATTGCTGGGTCACCAAAGACCCCCAACAAATCATCGCGGAGCTGGAATGCGACCCCGATGTCTTGTCCATAGCCGCGGAAAGCGGCAACAAGCTTTTCGGGTGCTCCTGCTACGGCTGCGCCCAAATGCAACGGGCGCTCGATGGTGTACGCGGCGGTCTTGAAACGGTTTACTGAGTCCGCCAACGTTGCATCCTCGGAGCCTTCCGCTTCGAGGCAAATATCCAGCATTTGCCCGCCGATAACCTCGCGGCGCATCGCCCGCCACGGCGCCCGAGCGCGCGCGAGCGCCTCGGGGCTCAGGCCGGAATCCTGGAGCATGTCCTCGGCCCAGACCAAGGCCATGTCGCCCACAAGGATGGCGAGAGACTGCCCGAAGAAGTCAGCGTCACCGCTGAGCCCGAGCTCCCGATGGCGAGCGGCTACGCCACGGTGGACGGTGGGATTGCCGCGCCGGGTATCGGAAGCATCCACGATGTCATCGTGGATGAGAGCACAAGCCTGGATGAATTCTAGGGAAGAAGCTGCGCGGAGCATCGCCTGCGGGGACTCCGTGCCCTCGAGCCCATGTGCGCCGATAAAACCTGCCCACGCGTAGAGAGGGCGGATACGTTTTCCGCCGTCCAGCACGAAGGATTCCAAATAGGAGATCGCGTTAGTCACCGGGGAACCGATGGACGCGATGGCGTCGCGCTGACTATCTAGGAAAAGCTCGAGCTCCTCGCGTACGGCTACGGGGATATCGTCCAGGGAAGGTATTTGCGGAGTAGTCACGCCTGCCACTCTACCTGGGCAGGCTCACGGATTAGACGCCAGGTTAAGCGGTACCGGCTGGTGCTAGCGGCACAGCTGATTGCAGGATGGCGAAGGGGCGTGAATCGGCGGGGTAATGGAGCTGGCGAAGGAAGTCACTAAAGCCCATTTTGCGGTAGAGGCCGAAGGCGGAGTTGGCTTCATTGGGAACCTCAGGTGTGGAGAGCAGGATGTAGCGGGCGGGGAGGTTCCAGGCCAGTGCTTCAAGCAGCGCACGGCCCAGACCGTGGCCCTGTGCCTCGGGCACTACGTGGATTTCCGCCAACTCAAAATAGTTGTGGAGAACCTCTTCTTGCTCTGGGGTTGCGCCGCCGTTGTTGGAGAGCGCTCGGCGGAGTTGCCTATCCCACCAGGTATCAGGAGAGCCTAGAAAGCCGTAGGCAAAGCCGGTGATGCCGTCTTCGGAGGTGGCCGCCACGCAGGAAAACCCCGGGCGTATGAGATCCCCGCGCCACCGCATGATGGAGCTGTTGCGTACTGAGGGGTCGTAGTTCATCGCTGCAATGTAGATATCCACCAAGTGCGGGAGGGCAATGGCGAACTCTTGGGGGCTTAGGCGGCGCAGCGTGTAACTCACATGTCTAATAACAACAGATTCTTGCGGTATGTGAAAGCAGGCAACGAACCCTTCGCAGGCAAATTTGATGTGCATGTTCGAAAAACGTGGAGAAGTTCGGTAAAACTATTGTCAAATTCGAACATGTGGACTAACATTGGGGGTGGATGTAGGAAGGCGGCTTTAAGGTGAATCGCGTCAACAAACAACGACAGGAAATCAACAACACAGTCTCTATTGACAAGCTCAGGAAGAAGCCCAAGGGGGAGAGGTCATGGCACAGGTAATCTCAGCAACAGCAGCGGCGCGGAGCCGTAACCGGGAGGCGTTGCAGTGCGTACGCCGCGATCGTTTCGTGGGTCAAGCGTTGGATTTGTTGGTGGAGGCGCGCCAGAGCGCAGCGGAGGGGCGATTCGCGGACGCTTTGGAAATGGCCTATCGCGCCTCGCTGCGCGCTGCCGGGGCTCGGGTAGCGGCGTCCACGGTGTCACGTCGCCGGCGCTTGCCTACCTCCGCTTGGGAGCAAGTGGCGCTCATCGGCCCGGCTGATGCGCAGTGGGCAGCGGAGTTTAAGGACTACTCGCGTGTGCGTTCGCGAGTGGCATCCGGACTGGATCCGGTCCCTGATCCTGATACGGTCTATCGCTATGTGGCGCTTGCCGCCCGCTATGTGGATGCGACTGAGTCTGAGCTGGGCTTCGGTGGTCTCGCGGCTTAATACGGAGCGCGGGGCCACAGTAGTGGGGCGTAGCGCGTTTAAAACGTGTGGACTGTCTTTGCGGGAACTATCTCGCTATCCTTGACGTTATAGAGGTAGTAATCCTATTTCCCAGTTCCACTACCTAAACCCAACCCACTACGGAGGACGCTGTGGCCCTTTCTGAGCACGAACAGCAAGCGCTGCGTGAAATTGAGCAGTCGTTGCTGGCCAATGATCCTGATTTTGGTGCGTCGGTGTCCGGTGAAACTTCTTTCGACGCAAACTCGGGCGCTATCACCCTCCGTGGAGTTGCCTTGATTGTTGTCGGTCTCTGCATGATGGTGGGCGGTATTGCGTTGGCCCAGCAATCCCTGTGGTTTGTGAGCCTCTCGGTCCTCGGCTTCCTAGTCATGTTTGGATCCGGCGTCTGGATGCTGCGCGGGAACTCGGAGGATTCTCTGGTTGCAGTCGGTGCGCAGTCGTCCACTCGGGGTCGCGGCAAGCAATCCAAGAAGGGCGGTAGCGACGTTGGAAACCGCCTCGAAGACAATTTCCGTCGTCGTTTCGAAGGTCGCTAAGCGTCTAGAACCGGTCCCAAAGCTGGTCCCGAATAGCCCTCCGCTTTAATCCGCGGAGGGCTCTTTTGATGTGGTGGCCTAGGGTAGGATGGCTTCGGCCATTGCGTAGAGGGTTTGCGTTGCGCTGTTGAGCTTTTCCGGTGAGCCGTCCGCCAGCTCAGAGGCGCGGACGATGGCCGCATTGAGCAACGAGATATCTACTGGGGAAACGCCGGGGCAGAACTCGTCAACGATGGAGGCGAAGCCGCCATGAGACTTCTGTACTGCCTCGTCAGCAAAGGCCTGGGGGAAGTGCTGTGCGGCGGTCATTAAATGGCCGTGTGCACTATGAATGAAGAGATCGAGCGTGGCGTCGACATAGGCGTGGATGCGCTTCTTAGGCTCCGGGGAGGCTACCTTCATGGCGGCCTCGAGTTGCTCATTCCACGATTGGGTCGCCTGAATAAGCAGCTGTACCAGTAGATCGTGCTGGGATGATACGTATCGATAGATGCTGGGGCGGGCAAGCCCGACTTCTGCGGCAACTTCGGCCAAGGTGGGGACTGCACCATGGCTAGTGATGATCAGCTTTTCGGCAGCCTCGAGCACCGCACGGTGCTGGACGGCGCGGTGCTCGGCTACTGTCGTTTCAGTGATCTTTGGCATGCGTGTGAGTCTACGTTAAGCTGCGCATTCTTTGCTTATCGCTGGGCGGATGCGGTGGCCGGTGTTAAGCGGCCGTCGACCATCTCATAGACCTTGTCGCAGTGATCGAGAACCTCGTAGTCGTGAGTGACCATGACGCCCGCGACGTTAAAGTCGTGGCATTCCTTTGCCAAGAGCGCAACGATCTCCTGGGAGCGTGCACGATCTAGGGCTGCGGTGGGTTCGTCGACAAGCAGCACCTGGGGGTTGCCAACGAGTGCACGCGCGATGCCAACGCGCTGCCGTTCACCGCCGGACAAGCCGCCCGGGCGGTGCTTGGCGCGATGTTTCATGCCAACCTTGTCGAGGAGTTGAGTGCTGGAATAGCGCCCAGTCTTACCAATGACTTTGCTGGCCAGCTCGAGCTGTTCCTCCGCAGTCAACGCGGAAGGAAGGTTTCCGGTGGACTGGAAGACGAAGCCGATGTGGTTGCGGCGGATCTGTGCCAGTTGGGCGTCGCCAAGCTGCACGATGTCCTCGCCCGCAACGAGGACCTGGCCGGAATCGGGCGTCGTCAATGCGCCCGCAACAGCGAGCAGCGTGGACTTGCCGGAACCTGATGGTCCGACCACGGCAACGAATTCGCCGGGATCGATGCTGAGATTGACGGAATCGAGTGCCTTAACCTGCGAATCGCCATCGGTGTAGCTGACGGTGACGTCTTTTAGTTCTAAAGCTGGGCTCATCGGTTTTCTCCTAGGGCTGCGAGGGGGTTGGTTCGGGTGACACGGATAACGGCGATGAAAGCGCCGAGCAGACCAGCGACGAAGAGGATGAGTCCGCCACTGATGACGGAACTGAATTCGGTGGCATAAGGCATGGCAGTCTGCTCCAGGAGGCTGCCCAGGCCGACGGCGACAAGCGCACCCGCCAGGATGGACAAGACAAGGATGTCGACTGCCTGGCCGAGGCTATCGCGCAACAAGAAACCCTTGGTCGCGCCCATCGCGCGGAGGGTGGCGATATTGCCGGCCCGCTGAATGGTCCACACGAGGAAGAAGGCGCCGGTCACGAGTGCGGCGATGACGTACAGGAACCACGTGATCATGGATAAGGTCATCATCTCGGCGGTGTAGCCGGGGGAGGAGTCGAAGCTTTCCTTGAGGGTTCGAACATCCAGGCCGGACTGTTCCGAGAGGGCCTCGGTGTCCGGCTTGTCTGACGTGCGGGCGACGATGACGGAGGCTTCGTCATAAGCGTCTGGGTTCACGGCTTCGCCGTGGCGACCGCCAGCGTGGATCTCTTGCCAGATGTCGAGCGGAAGGTAGGCCACGTCCACGTGTCCGAAGGTGCGTTGGTTATCGGTAAACCCAACGACATTCAGCGGGATATCCAAGCGATCGAGCGTGATGGTGTCGCCGACCTCGATGCCCTCATCGTGCAGGGTGGAGGAGACGATGATGTCGTGCTTGGTGTTGCTGGGCTGGCCGTCGACCCGGTTGGTGTCAAGTGCGGGCAAACCTGCCGGTGCCACGAAGGAGTCCGGTTCTACTCCCAGCAGGGTCAGGTCCACTGCCGTGCCGTTTTGGTTATGGGCATTGGCGATGGTCAGGCCAAGAGGAGCGGCTTCTTCCACGCCGTCGTGCTGAGCGAAGGACTCGCTATCAGAGGCATCGACAACCGAGCGGGTGAAAGCTGAGTCTTTCTGGGTGCCGTCGGCGAAAGCGACGACGTCGGCATCCATTGCTTTTAGTCCGGAGACGCCGTCGTTGACCAAACCTGCTGTGAGGCCGGAGATGATGACGACGAGCATGGACATGAGGGCAAGGACAACGCCCATGAGGATGAATCGGGTACGCGCGAAGAGCATCTCGCGCCAAGCTAGATACATAGGGGATCTTCCTAGTGGGTGAAGAAAACTAATGGAGCGCCATCCCGTGGTTCTCAAGATGGCAACACACTGTTTCTATCATAGGAACGCGGCGTTTCTAAAAAGGGAGGCGGTGGTGGCGGCGCTTTTGGTCGCTTTCCCTCAATTCCCCACTTTCACCCACTGCGTGTGGGCTGGGGGCTGGAGCCTGGGTGCCGCTGGCGGTTTTGTTGGGGGTGGGGCGGGCAAAGTTGCAGGATTCTGGGGCTGGTGAGGAGATTTAGTTTCTAAGGGGTGGAAGTTGCGTGGGTGATTGCCCGGGGAGGGTCCCTACTTTAGCGGTATGTCAAGGGGGCGCCGGGAAAACTTCCCACCGGAAAAACATCCTTTTATCTGGGGATTTATTGTGACACGCGGGAGGGTGGGGTGCTAAAGGTGTTGGTGGTGGGGGAAAGTGGGGTAGAGTGGGGCGCAGCGGAGGAGAGTTGTTCTCTTGTCGCGAGAGGAATCCGGAGTTTTCGAGTGACAGGAAGGTGGACCCGGGGATGTTTCTCGGCACCTACACTCCCAAGCTCGATGACAAAGGGCGGCTTACGCTTCCAGCGAAGTTTCGCGAAGAACTGGCCGGTGGCCTCATGGTCACCAAGGGGCAGGATCACTCGCTTGCGGTGTACCCGCGCGAGGAGTTCGCGGCACGAGCCAGGAAGGCTGCGGCTGTGTCTCGTACCAACCCGGACGCACGTGCGTTCATCCGTAACTTGGCAGCGAGTGCGGACGAGCAGCGTCCCGATGGGCACGGGCGTATCACGCTGTCTGCAGGCCACCGTGAGTACGCAAACCTGACGAAGGAATGCGTGGTTGTGGGCTCGGTCGACTTCCTCGAAATCTGGGACGCAGCCGCATGGGCTGAATACCAGGCGCAAACTGAAGACGCTTACTCGGCGGCAGACGCCGATGACGTACTTGCCGGACTGCTTTAGGGCTAGCCCGGTGCACCGAGAGTGCGTGTACGGACTCTGCCCGAGGAGGATGAGCTGGTGTACTTCCCCGACATCAGAACCCTTCCTCGGACAGGGCCCTATACGCACTCGATTTTTTATCGACCACATCAGACAGCAGCCTCAGGCGCCTGAACGGAAAGGGGGACAGCAGCTGTGGACCGCAATGGCACTATTACCTACGACGTGAATGACAACCATGGCCATGTCCCCGTCATGCGTGCGCGCATGGCTCAGCTGCTCGCCCCAGCGGTTGAAGCGGCAGGGGAGAACGCAGTGATTGTCGACGGCACCCTAGGCGCCGGCGGCCACAGTGAGTACTTCCTCAACTGCTTTCCCGCCGCACGCATCATTGGTGTGGATCGTGACTCCGCTTCCTTGAGCAATGCTTCTCGCCGTCTCAGTCCCTTCGCTGACCGCTTCGTCGCCGTCAACGCGCGCTTCGACGAGGTGGGCAGCGCCATTGCGCAGGGCGAGCACGAAATTTTTTCTATCGCGCGGGAGCACGGCATTGCCGGGGCGCTGTTTGATCTTGGTGTGTCATCCATGCAGCTCGATCAGGTCGACCGCGGATTTGCGTACAAGACCGACGCGCCGCTGGATATGCGCATGGACCCACGCCAGGAAATGACGGCCGCCGACATTCTGAATACGTATAGTCACGGCGAGCTTGCCCGCATCCTCAAAACTTATGGTGATGAGCGCTTCGCCGGCAAGATTGCGTCCGCTGTGCTCAAAGAAAGGGAAAAGGAACCTTTCAGCAATTCCGCGCGATTAGTTGAGCTGTTGTACGCCGCTATCCCGGCGGCAACTCGCCGCACCGGCGGCCACCCTGCGAAGCGAACCTTCCAGGCTTTGCGCGTCGAGGTCAACCGCGAGCTTGAAGCGATTGAGCAGGTTATCCCCGTAATCACGGATGCCCTGTCCGTTGGTGGGCGCGCGGTGTTCATGAGCTACCAGTCGCTCGAAGATCGCATCGTCAAGCATGCCTTCACCAAACTCAGCACCTCGACCACACCGGCGGGCCTGCCCATGGATCTCCCGGGCACCGCGGCGCACTACTCCATTGTGACGCGTGGGGCCGAGAAGGCGAGCAAGGAAGAGATTGCGGAGAACCCGCGGGCGGCATCCGTCCGGGTGCGCGCTCTCGAGCGTCTTGAAGGGACCCCGTCTTTTCATGAACCGGGAGGTAGGCCATGACGTTGAGAGACCGCACTGCACAGGCAACCGACCGCCGCGACCACGAGAGGACCCACACCATGGGCGCTAGCCGCGATTTCACTACTGGAGCCGACGTCTCGGGGCAGGGGACCGCACTGCTTGAGCGGGGTCGCCGTACCACGCCGCTGCCCAGCCGCACTCCGCATCGCGGCACAGTGCCCTCACGACGGGGTGCAACCAGCCTGCGGGGAAACCGCCTTGGGTCGAAGCAGGTAGTGAGTAATCGTGGGCGCCGTGTTGTGCAGCCCACTCGGGTCACTGGTCTTTTCGCCCGCCTGTCCTTCATTGCCATCGGCCTACTTATCGCTGGTGTGGCTGCGGCCATGTGGCTTTCGGGCTTGTCGACGTCCCAGACTTTCAAGATTCAGGAGCTTACCGCCCAGGAATCCACGCTGGATAACCAGCTAGAAACTCTCAACCGAGACTTGGAAAATGTTCGCTCCGCCTCCGATGTTGCCCGCCGTGCCCACGAAGCCAAGATGGGTATCCCGGTCCAGCCGGGCGTTGTGGAAGTCGGTCCGGACGGCAACGTGGAACAAAAGCGTGAGGCAACTCCGGATATGGAATCGGTCATCGATGTCAACGGCGAGCCGGTCCGCCCGGGACAGGCTTCCAGTGACCCGAACGCGACCGCCAACATGTCCGACAACCTGAACGCCCGCCCGAATCTCAACGGAAGGCAGGGCGAGCGTGAGAGCTCTTCCCCGAATGATTCACGTTCGGGAGACAACTCCGAGGGAGGTCAGTCGGGTGAAGGAAACGTAGAGCTGCCGGACATCCCAGCTCAGGCTCCTTACGCCGCTCGGGGGTAGAATCCCTTCCCGCTCCGCGCGTGCCTGCGTGGACGGGCGGCGATCATAGGGCACAATTCGGGATGAGTTCATCTCCACCCCCGCACCAGTGGGGCACGATGTTTAGCTGTTCAAATACCCATCCTCGCTGCAGATAGAAAGGTGACGTGTGACCCCACCACACTCAGGTGGCCGGCGCCCGAGGCGCGTTTCCGCCGCCCGTGCCGCCCAACCGCGCGGTACCTCTCACCAACCACGGCAGCGTTACGACGCCGACCGCGTCGTTCCCGCGACCCGTTCCCGAAACCCGCGTACCGGCAAGCCGTTTATGAGCCAGCAAAAGACGATGCACCGTCGCGTTCATGTCATTGCGGCGGTACTACTCGTCGTCATGCTGGCGTGGATGGGGCGCCTCGCATGGGTGCAGATCGTGTGGGGCCCAGACTTGGCAGCGAAGGCCGCAGAACAGCGAACTCGTGTTTATGTGGATACCGCTGGGCGTGGCGAGATTCTTGCTCGCGATGGCCAGCGTTTGGCCTACACCATGCGCGCTCGGTCCTTGACTGTGTCACCGACCCGCCTGCGCGATGAGCTTCGTGAACAGGAAGAGCAGAAGGCCTCCGACGAGGCCGAGTTTGCGTCCCTAGCGCCCGACGCAAAGAAGACCTACCTCGACGACAAGGTGACAGAGAGGCTCACCGACATGTCGAAGGGAATCCCGGACAAGCTGAAGGAAGCGGGCATCGACGCTGGCGACGTGGATTCGGAGCAGATCATGGATAAGCTCCGTGCCGATACCCAGTACGAGGTTCTCGTGCGCAACGTCGACCCGGATGTCGCGGTAGCCATCGCTGAGGAATACCACGGCCTGGCTGCCGATGAACAGCAAATCCGCCAGTACCCCAACGGATCGATCGCTGAGAACGTCATTGGCAAGGTATCCATGGATGGCCAGGGACAATTCGGTTTCGAAGCTTCCGGAGACACCACCCTCACGGGAATCGATGGCAGCTCGACGGAAGACGTTTCCGCCAGCGGCCAGGTCATCCCAGGTACTCTCCGCGATCAGGTGCCCACCACCGACGGCAAGAACGTGACGCTGACGCTGGACCTCGACTTGCAGACTTACGTGCAACAAAAGCTGGAGAAGGCGAAGGCCAACTCGAAGGCGAAGAGCGCCGAGGCAGTCGTCTTGGACGCAGCTACCGGCCAGGTTTTGGCGATGGCAAATACTGGAACGGTTGATCCGAACAAGGACATCGAAAAGCAGCTGGACAAGGATAAGACCTTCGACAACCTCGCTGTCTCGCACCCCTTCGAGCCAGGCTCGGTGGCAAAGATCATCACCGCCGCAGCAGCCATTGAAGAGGGGCTTACTGACCCTAATGAGGTTCTGCAGGTGCCCGGTTCCATCGACATGGCCGGCGTGACTGTGAACGATGCCTGGCCGCACGGCGTCGAGCCCTACACCACGACCGGCGTCTTCGGTAAGTCATCGAACGTGGGAACGCTGATGTTGGCAGATCGACTCGGCCAAGATAAGTATGCCGACTACCTGAAGAAGTTCGGCCTCGGCCAGACTACCGGCATCGAGCTGCCCAACGAGTCCCCGGGACTTGTTCCCGATCGCTCGCAGTGGTCGGGCGGAACGTTCGCTAACCTGCCCATTGGCCAAGGCCAATCATGGACAGCCTTGCAATTGGCATCTATTTACCAGGCCCTGGCCAATGATGGTGAGCGCATCGAGCCGCGCATCATTGACTCGATTACAGCGCCGGACGGGACGAAGGAAGAACTGGAGGAGCCCGAGACCACCCGCGTGGTCAGCGCCGAAACCGCGCGCACAGTCGTGGATATGTTCCGCGCCGTTTTCCAGGATGACCCGCAGGGCATTAACAACGGTACCGCCGGAAACGCCAATATCGAGGGCTATCAGCTCTCCGGCAAGACCGGTACCGCGCAGAAAGTCGATGAGGAAACTGGGGCCTATTCCAACTCCAAGTACTGGATCACGTTCGCGGGCATTGCGCCTGCCGACGACCCCCGCTTCGTCGTCGCCGTCATGCTTGATGAACCTGAATCCGGTGTCAACGACGACGGATCCGGCGGTCAATCCGCGGCCCCCGTATTCAGCGATATTGCATCCTGGTTGCTAGACCGCGACAATATCCCGCCCTCTCCGCCAGCACCGAAACTGACCTTGCGTGCCGAGTAAAAGCAACAGCGCCGATAAATACACCTAGAGCACAGAACAACAGAGAAGAGGAAGCATCGTGACAAGCAGCACCAGCCTTGAGCGCCTAGCAGAGATTTCTGGGGGCACGGTGATCGGGGATGCCTCGATCACCGTGGGGGCCTGTGGATTGAATTCTGCGACGCTGCCGCCCGGCGGCCTGTTCGCGGCGCTTCCTGGAACACGCGTACATGGCGCGAAGTTCGCCGCAGATACCGCGGCGGCTGCCATTCTTACGGATGCCGAAGGCCAGCGTATTCTCGTCGAAGCAGGGGAGTCGCGGCCGATTCTCGTGGTGGAGGATATCCGCGCCATCCTCGGTACCGTCTCTGCCGAGATTTATGGTCATCCCACGCAAAAGCTCACCATCCTCGGCGTGACGGGCACCTCCGGTAAAACCACGACGAGCTACCTCCTTGAGGCGGGGCTGTTGCACGCAGGCTATTCAGTCGGCCTCATCGGCACGACGGGCACTCGCATCAACCGCGAGCCGGTACCTACGTCCTTGACCACTCCGGAGGCGCCGACCTTGCAGGAGCTTTTTGCGCGAATGGTCTCCGAGGGCGTCACGCACGTCGTGATGGAGGTGTCCTCCCACGCGCTTTCTTTGGGGCGAGTCCAAGGCACGCACTTCAACGTGGGCGGATTTACCAACCTGAGCCAGGACCACCTGGACTTCCATCCGACAATGGAGGACTATTTCGAGGCCAAGGCCATGCTTTTCGACGGGCCCCAAGCCGCCGACCGCTCCGTCATCTGTGTCGATGACGAATGGGGGCGTCGCATAGCGCACCGAGCAGCTGCACGCCCGGTGATTCAGGTGTCGACGGGCTCGGAGGCGCGCGAGGCTGATATCACCGGCCGCCAGCTGCGCACCGAGGTTACCGGTGCGCAGCAGGTGGAACTCAAGGTCGCCTCTGGTGAGCAGGCCGGTACTTATGAATTCCGCTTGCCCATGCCGGGCACCTTCAACATTGCCAATGCGGCACTCGCGACGGGAATGGCCGCCGCTGTGGGAGTCGAGCCACGAGTTTTCCTCGAAGGAGTCGAAAAGGTGGCGGTCCCAGGCCGCATGGAGCGCATCGACCGCGGCCAAGACTTTGTCGCCGTGGTTGACTACGCACACAAGCCGGCTGCAATCGCGGCCGTGCTGGACACCCTGCGTACGCAGTCGGACGGCAGCGCGGGCCGCATCGGCATCGTCGTTGGCGCAGGTGGCGACCGTGACTCTTCCAAGCGCCCGCTTATGGGCGCGGCGGCCGCGAAGGGCGCCGACCTTGTTGTCGTCACCGACGACAATCCCCGAACCGAAGACCCGGCCGCCATCCGCGCTGCCGTGCTGGCGGGAGCCCGCGAGGCGAACCCGTCGGCCGACATTCGAGAAGTTGGCTCCCGCGCCGAGGCCATCGACGAGGTCGTGGCGTGGGCGCAGCCGGGTGATGCTGTCATCGTCGTCGGCAAGGGCCATGAGGTAGGACAGTTGATTGGCGATACCGTTCATCACTTCGATGACCGCGAGGAGATGGCTCGCGCCCTTGATGCCATGGCCACTGCGACTACCCTGAGTAACGAAGAATCCAAGGAGCAAGCATGATTGCGTTAAGCCTCGCTGAGATCGCTCAGATCACGGGCGGCCGCCTGGATAATGTCAACGATCCAGATACCCGAGTGACTGGTTTCGTCGAATTCGATTCTCGTAAGGTCACCCCGGGCGGTCTCTTTGTGGCGCTGCCCGGCGCTCGGGTAGATGGGCACGACTTTGCCAATACCGCGATTGACAAAGGAGCCGCGGCTGTTTTGGCGGCGCGCCCGGTGGGCGTTCCGGCCATCGTCGTCGAGCCGCACGGGCGCATCGAAGGCGACGGTGCCAATGCGGACATTTATGCCAATGATGCCGATGGCTCCGCCGCGGCCGTCGTTGAAGCACTCTCCGCGCTCGCCCGAGCAGTAACCCAGCGGCTTGCAGCCGAACAGGAGCTCACCATTGTGGGCGTTACTGGTTCGGCAGGAAAGACGTCCACCAAAGACCTGATAGCCACTATCTTCCGTGAGGTGGGGGAGACCGTTGCCCCGCCAGGCTCCTTCAACAATGAAATTGGTCTGCCTTATACGGCCCTGCGCTGCGATGAGCACACGCGCTACCTCGTGGCGGAGATGTCGGCCCGCGGCATTGGACACATCCGGCACCTGACCAACATCACCGCGCCGCGCGTCGGCGTTGTTCTCAACGTCGGCACAGCACACCTTGGTGAGTTTGGGTCGCGTGAAAACATCGCGAAGGCCAAAGGAGAACTCGTAGAAGCACTGCCGAAGGCCGAAGACGGCGGCGTGGCCGTTCTCAACGCCGATGATCCTTTCGTCGCTGCGATGGCTCCCCGCACGGCGGCCAAGGTGGTGTACTACTCCACGGAAAACCGCCGCGGAGGCGCACCGGCAGCGCAGTATTACGCCACCGATATCGAACTCGATGACGTCGCCCGTCCCTCCTTTACCTTGCATAGCCCGGATGCCGAGCCCGTTGCCGTGAAGCTGCAGGTCTTTGGCTCCCACCAGGTATCCAACGCGCTTGCCGCTGCGGCCGCAGCGATCGAGCTCGGGGTATCGGCCGCCACCGTGGCTGCTGCGTTGTCTGGGCATCGCCTCGCCTCCGAGCACCGCATGGACGTGCGTACACGCCGCGATGGCGTCACTGTCATCGATGACTCCTATAACGCTAACCCGGACTCGATGCGCGCGGCGATCGCCGCCTTGGCCTATACCGCCGCCGCGCGCCCCGATGCTCGTGCCATCGCGGTGCTGGGGGAGATGGGAGAACTCGGCGGCGATGCGGAAAAATCTCACCGCCAGCTCGGTGAGATTTTGGCCAAATACCACGTGGAGCACTTAGTAGCAGTCGGGGAGAATCCCAACTGCCGGGCAATGGCCAAGGCTGCCATGCAGCAGGGTATAAATACAGTGGTGTGCGCCGATGCCGCGGCGGCTGCAAAGGCTGTCGACGGCATTCTGCGCGTGGCCCCGGCAGGGGTCGATGATTGGGCTAGCCGTAGCGTTAAGGACGTGGTCTTGATTAAGGCCTCCAATGCCCAACGTCTTTGGTTGGTCGCGGAACAGCTGAACAACAGCTAGCCGCTAGAAAGGACTTCAAGCTCGTGACTCAGATCATCATCGCTGGTGCGGTTAGCTTCCTCGTGGCGATCTTTACCACCCCGGTTCTTATCCGGTACTTTTCCGACACTGGCCGCGGACAGGAGATCCGTGAAGACGGTCCCAAGTCCCACCTGCGCAAGCGCGGTACGCCGACGATGGGTGGACTCGCCATCCTGGCCGGCATCCTTGTGGCCTATCTCGTTGCCAGCATCTACGGGCTCCTGACGGGGCATGAGGGCTTCACCGCGTCGGGTCTCCTCGTTCTTGGTTTGACGCTGGGACTTGGCGCAGTGGGGTTTGCGGATGACTTCATCAAGCTCTTCCGGCACCGCAATCTCGGCCTCAACAAGACCGCAAAGCTCGTCAGCCAGCTCGTGCTGGCGCTGCTCTTCGGCTTCTTTGTTCTGCGCTTCCCCAATGATGATGGCCTGACCCCCGGCTCCACGAAGCTGTCCTTTATCCGTGACCTGAAGACTTTTGACCTCGCCGTCGGCGGCACCGTGATCGGAACCATCGTGTTCTTGATCTTCATGTACATCCTCATCGCGGCGTGGTCGAACGCCGTCAACCTCACCGATGGCCTCGACGGGCTTGCGGCCGGTGTCACGGCCATCGTCATGGGCTCCTACTCGCTGATGACTTTCTGGCAATTCCGGTACTCCTGTGCCACCAACTTCGCCGCTGGTTGCTACCAAGTGCGCGATCCCCTCGATCTGGCCGTACTCGCGGCTGCGGGCTTGGGCGGTTGCCTCGGATTCCTGTGGTGGAACGCCGCCCCGGCAAAGATCTTCATGGGAGACACCGGCTCCCTGGCGCTGGGTGGTCTGGTCGCCGGCATCTCCGTCACCAGCCGCACCGAGCTGCTCATGATCATCATCGGCGCGCTCTTCGTCATCGAGACGGTGTCCGTTGTCATCCAAATCGTGGTCTTCCACTCCACCGGCAAGCGTTTCTTCCGTATGGCTCCGATCCACCACCACTTCGAGAATGGTGGCTGGGCAGAAACAGCCGTCGTCGTCCGTTTCTGGTTGCTGGCCGCCATGGCGGCTATGGCCGGCGTCGCCATCTTCTACGGTGATTGGCTGACCGCTGCGGGCATTGGAGTTGGAGCATGACGCGTCCAGGATTTCTTTCCGGCCGTGTCCTTATCGCCGGCGCAGGCGTATCTGGTCGCGGTTGCGCGGCGGTCTTGGCCAGCTTAGGCGTGGACCTCACGGTGGCTGACGGCAATGCGGAATCCCGCAACCGCATCGCCTCCGAGCTGGGCGTCGCTGCCGTAGACACGGCTGCGGCCGACCTTTCGGAGTACTCGCTCGTCGTGACTTCACCAGGATGGCGCCCCGACTCGCCGTTGCTCGTCGCGGCCGCTTCCCAAGGACTTGAGGTCATCGGCGATGTTGAGCTGGCTTACCGCCTCGACCGCGCAGAGGTCTTCGGCGCCCCTCGCCGCTGGCTCGCGATAACCGGTACGAACGGCAAGACCACGACGACCGGCATGCTCGCCGCCATCATGGCTGCCGACGAGCAGCGCTCCGACCAGCGCGCACTAGCGGTAGGCAATATCGGCGTCTCGTCCTTTGATGCCCTGGCCGCTGAGCCCCGCGTGGACATCCTCGTGGCGGAGCTGTCCTCTTTCCAACTGCACTGGTCCTCCCAGCTGCGCCCGGAGGTGGGAGCGCTGCTCAACCTCGCCGATGACCACCTGGATTGGCACGGTTCCTTCGACGCCTACGCCGCCGACAAAGCCAAGATCCTGCGCGGGCAGCACGCCGTCTACGGCAAAGATGACGAGCACGTTGTAGCTCTCGCTTCCTCGATTCCGGAAGCGACTGCCTTTAGCCACGCCGAGCCCGCTGCGGGTGAGGTGGGAGTTAGCGCTGGAAGCCTCGTGGTGAACGAGGTCGCTGGGATGAAGGCCGCCGTCGTCGAGGACGTCACCACCATCCAGCCCGCCGGCTTAGCCGGGGTGCTGGACGCTGCCGCTGCGTCTGCAGTTGCCGCTCTCGCCGGTGCGCGCCCCGAGTCCATCGCCGAAGGCCTCGCCTCCTATGTGGTGGCGGGGCACCGCGGAGAGGTCGTTCACCGCCACTCTGGCGTGACCTACATCGATAATTCCAAGGCCACGAACCCGCACGCCGCGGAAGTCGCTCTGCGCGGCCTGGATTCCGTGGTGTGGGTCGCCGGCGGTCAGCTCAAAGGCGCCGACGTTTCGGACCTACTGCGCACCCACGCGGCGCGGTTGAAGGCGGCGGTTCTGGTGGGCGTCGACAAGCATGTGCTTGCGCAAGCCCTAGCAAAGGAAGCGCCGCACGTCCCCGTCGTGATCGTGGATAGCCACGACCCAGAAGCAGCAATGGAGCAGGCAGTTGCCGCCGCCGTGCAACACGCCGAGGCCGGCGATACCGTACTTTTGGCGCCCGCTGCGGCATCGTTGGACATGTACACCGGAATGAGCCAGCGCGGCGACATCTTTGCCGCCGCTGCCCGCCGTCTCGCCCGCTAGCTAGGAGCACCCAGAAGCCGTGACTGCCACCAGCACCCAGAAGCCACCACGCACGCTGGGACACCACCTGCGTGATCTCCGTGAGCGCCTGCGCGCTTATCCCGGGCTCGATTACTTGGTGCTGCGTATTGCCATCTTTTCACTCATTGGCATTGGCGTGCTCATGGCCTTTTCCTCGTCGATGGCGACGTCCCTTTCAGAAAGCGATAGCCCGTGGTCAGCCGCCCTGCGTCAGTGCGTGCTCGTCGTCGCCGGCCTCATTGTGTTCTGGATTGGCCTGCGCATGTCACCACGCACGCTGCGGGTGCTCGTGCCCTGGTTCTTGGGGCTGTCCATCTTGCTTCTCATCCTCGTCCTCGTTCCCGGGATCGGTACTGGCCGCGCGGAGGTCGGTTCGCAGTCATGGATCATGCTGCCGGGAGGCGTGGCCTTCCAGCCTTCAGAGTTCGCGCGTGTGGCTGTGGGCATGTACGGTGCCTCGGCGCTGGCGGATAAGACGCATCGCTCGATGCGCCTGACGGATCCATTCATGATGTACTCCATCATCGCCGGCATCATGTTCGTACTTATCGTTGCTCAGGGTGACTTGGGCATGGGCGTATCCTTTGCCCTCATCGTCGTCTTCACCCTGGTTTTCGCAGGCGTGGATTGGCGCGTTCCTACCGTCGTCGGCATCTTCGGCGCTATCGGCATGATCACCGTTTTCCTAGCCGGTGGCTTCCGCTCGCACCGCTTCCACACCTACTTCGATGCCTTGCGCGGAAACATTGAGGACACGCAAGGTACAGGTTTCCAGGCTTACCAGGGCTTCCTTTCGCTTGCCGACGGCGGCTTCTGGGGCGTGGGCCTCGGCCAATCGCGCGCCAAGTGGTTCTACCTCCCAGAAGCGAAAAATGACTTCGTCTTCGCCATCATCGGTGAGGAACTGGGGCTGTGGGGCGGTGCCATGGTCATCGGGCTTTTTGCCGTGCTGGGCTATTTTGGACTGCGTACCGCAACCCGCGCGCAGGATCAATTCCAGTCCCTGCTGGCCGCCACATTGGCGGTCGGTGTTGTCGTGCAGGCATTCATCAACATTGGCTACGTCATCGGCGTGCTGCCGGTGACGGGTATTCAGTTGCCGATGATTTCCGCGGGCGGTACAGCTGCGGTGATTACGATCGGTTCGATGGGGCTGCTGTGCAACGTGGCGCGCCATGAGCCGCTCCAAGTGTCCGCGATGCAGAACTTTGGCCGCCCGCTCTTCGACCGCATTTTCTTCATCCCCGAGCCGACGCCGCCCAACGAGCGCCGCGGCGGAGCCCACCGAGCCCCGCGCGAACGCGCGCAGGGCAAGCACCCTCAGCGCGTGCGCCGCGAGCACTCCCAACGACAGGTGGAGCGCAGCCGCGAGGAAAGGTTTGGCCGCGCTGTGACGGGGCGCTCGCCGCGTGCGCAGGTACCGCGTGAGGAGCAGCGGCGGGAGTACCGCCGAGAGCGTCGGCGCGGCGAGCGTCGGTAGGGCGGGGTCGCGCTGGTAGCGTGTAGAGCATGAATGACACGCCGATTTCCGTCGTTATCGCAGGTGGCGGCACTGCCGGTCACATTGAACCCGCGCTCGCGGTGGGGGAGGAGCTCCGCTTGCGCCACGGCGCGCGGGTGACCGCATTGGGAACCCCACGCGGATTGGAGCGCGATATTGTGCCGGCGCGTGGAGTCGATTTGCGCATGATTACCCCCGTCCCGGTCCCGCGCAAGATCAACGCTGACGCTGTGAAGCTGCCCTGGCGAATCCTCACGTCCGTGCGCGAAACCCGCGCGGTACTCAAAGACGTTGGGGCCAACGTTGTGTTTGGAACCGGCGGCTATGTCGCCGCCCCGGCCTATTTGGCGGCCAAGTCCTTAGGCATTCCGTTCTTCGTTCTCGAAACCAATGCCCTGGCCGGCATGGCGAACAAGTTAGGCGTGCGTTTGGGCGGCACGGGCATTAACGCGCAAGAAGGTTCTGGGATGCCCGGGGATGTCTTGGGCATCCCCGTGCGGCCGGGCATGGGGGAGGACCCCGACGGCGCAAAGGCGGCAGCTGCTCGCCAGAACTGGAACCTGGACGCACATCGCCCGACGATCGTGGTGACCGGCGGTTCGCAGGGCGCGGTGAGCATCAACACTGCCGTGGCCGGCGCACTCGAAGACCTGTGCCGGGATTTTCAAGTGCTGCATGCTTATGGCAAGAAGAACGAGGCGCCGGCTGGGCGCGAACACTACACGGCGGTGCCTTATATCGATGACATGGCTGGCGCGCTCGCGGTTGCTGACCTCATGGTGTGCCGCTCCGGTGCAATGACCGTGGCCGAGGTTTCCGCCGCCGGTCTACCCGCGCTCTACGTGCCGCTGCCGCACGGCAATGGCGAGCAAGCGCTGAACTCGCGGGCATTGGTGGAGGCGGGGGCCGCGGTCCAGATTCCGGACGCCGAGTTGACCTCGGAGCGCCTTATCAGAGAAGTTCGCGCTATTCTTGACCACCCCGAGGCCCTGGCAGCCATGCGTGCCGCTGCCGATGCCAGCGAGGCCGGCGACGTTGCGGCTGTCATCGCTGACCGCATCGCGCGACGCGTCGCCGTCGGCGCCTGCGATTAGGCGCACAGTACAGGTTTATTAAAGAAGGAATTTTTCACTATGACTGACACCCCCTCCACCACGGACCTGTCCCGCGTTCACTTTGTCGGAATCGGAGGCTCCGGCATGTCCGGTCTCGCGCGCATTCTGGTCAGCCGGGGCGCGGTCGTGACCGGCTCGGACGTGAAGAAGTCGACGGCTGTCGACGTCCTCCGCACAATGGGCGCACACATTGCCATTGGGCATGCGGCCGAGAACCTTGAGTTGGCCGGCGATAAGCCGACGGTTGTCGTGACTTCCTTCGCCGCCATTCCGCAGGATAATCCTGAGCTCGCTGCCGCGCGTGCCGCCGATATTCCGGTTATTCGCCGTTCCGATCTATTGGCCGAGTTGATGGAAGGGCACCGCCAGGTGCTGCTTGCCGGAACCCATGGAAAGACCTCGACCACGTCTATGGCGGTATCCGCGCTCCAACAGGCGGGGCTGGATCCTTCCTTCGCTATCGGTGGACAGCTGAACCGTGCTGGTACGAACGCACACGGCGGTACGGGCGATGCCTTCGTGGCGGAGGCCGATGAGTCCGATGCTTCGCTCTTGCGCTACAGCCCATCCGTGGCCGTGATTACGAACATCGAGCCCGATCACCTCGATTATTTCGGCACCGCGGAGAGCTACTTCCAGGTCTTCGATGACTTCGCCGACCGCGTTGTCGACGGCGGCTACCTTGTCGTCTGCCTCGAGGATGCGCAGGCGGCCGCCACCGGTGAGCGCGCCGCTGAGCGCGGTATTCAGGTGCTGGGATACGGCGCACGCAGTGCGGTAGGTGAAGATTCTGCTGTGCCCCTCGCAGCGGAGATCCTAGAAGAAACCGTCTCCGCCGTCGGCGCGCACGTCCGCGTTCGCCTGACCCTGCCGGGCCAGGCACCGCAGGAGCTGAGCTATGACCTGCACGTTCCCGGCCACCACATGGTGCTCAATTCGGCTGCTGCCCTGTTGGCCGGTGCGCTCGCTGGCGGGGATCCAGCGGAGCTCGCCGCGGGCTTGACCGATTTTACGGGCGTGCGCCGTCGCTTTGAGTACCGCGGAAGCGAGCGCGGCATCCGCGTCTTCGACGATTATGCGCACCACCCCACGGAGGTTTCCGCAGTTCTCGGTGCGGCCCGCGCAAAGGCGGATGCGGAGGGCGAGGGCGCGCGCGTCATCGCCTGCTTCCAGCCACACCTGTACTCCCGGACGATGAAATTCGACGCCGAGTTTGCCCAGGCGCTGGCGCTTGCCGACGCCGCCGTCGTCCTCGACATCTACGGTGCTCGCGAGCAACCGGTTGAAGGCATTACCTCCCGCATCATCACCGACAAGATGCCGGAAGACATGCCGGTTATCTTCGAGCCCGATTTCTCCGAAGCCGCCAGCGACGTCATCTCCTTGGCACAGTCCGGCGATATCGTCCTGACCATCGGCGCGGGCACGATTACCTACGTGGCTGGCGAGATTCTGTCCGAGCTGGGCAATAAGGACGAGGCGGAGGAGCCGAAGGAACCGAATGTCTAAAAAGGCTGGGGCGCTCGTGGTGGGCGCGGTCCTTCTCGTAGCGGTGATCGCTGCCGCAGCGGTGTGGCTTTTCCCGATCCTCACGGTGAAGTCCTTCGAGGTAGTGGGAAATGACCATGTCACGGCTGCGGACGTGGAACAGGCCAGTGGCGTGCCTAAGGGCGCGAACCTCGCGCGCCTGGACGCTCGCGAGGCCGCGCAGGGCGTGGCGGAGATCCCCTGGGTGGAAAGCGCAACGGTGTCGCGGGCTTTTCCCTCGACGGTGCACATTGAAATCGTCGAGCACGAGGCAGTGGCCTTCGTGCGCGACGGTGACAGCACCGTCCTAGTGGATAACCACGGCAAGGAATTCGTGGAAGCCGAGGCGCCGCCCGAAGCCGTGGAAATCACCGGGCACACCGACTCCGGTTCCCCGGAAATGCAAGCGGCCGTCGATGCCGTTGCGGCCCTTCCCGCTCCAATCCGGGAAAAGGTATCGGCCCTCGAGGTCAAGGATAGGTACTCGCTGACGTTCCGAACCAAGGACAACAAGACCATCTTTTGGGGTGCCTCGGAAGACAATAAGAACAAGGCAATCGCTTTCGAGGATGTGCTCAAACTCGAGGGTGAATCCTGGAACATTTCCAACCCGTCGCTGGTGACTCGCCGCTAGGTCCGTCGCGAGTGGGACGGGTGTGGCGCTTGTTAAGAAAACCGCATGTCAGCAACCCTAAAGTAGAGGTTGAGGGTACCGACACGCGGCAAAATGTGCGCCGAAATTACCCCGTTGTCGTTAAAGATGGATGTAACCGCCTCTCGCGAAAAGAGGCGCCTCCTCGTTTACATTAAAAGCTTATTCGAAAGGCAAGAGACCCTCGTATGATCTCATCTAGCAACAACCTCGCGGACATCAAGGTCGTCGGCGTCGGCGGCGGCGGTGTCAACGCTGTCAACCGCATGATCGAAGAAGGGCTCAAGGGAGTCCAGTTCGTCGCCATCAACACCGATTCCCAGGCGCTGATTTTCTCCGATGCGGACACCAAGCTCGACATCGGCCGCGAGGCCACCCGCGGCCTCGGCGCCGGCGCTAACCCGGAGGTTGGCAAGACCTCCGCGGAGGATCACAAGACCGAAATCGAAGACGCCCTCCAAGGCTCCGATATGGTCTTCGTGACGGCCGGCGAAGGCGGCGGAACCGGCACCGGCGCGGCCCCCGTCGTGGCGTCCATCGCAAAGAAGATGGGTGCTTTGACCGTTGGCGTCGTTACCCGCCCATTCAAGTTTGAGGGCGCGCGCCGTACCCGTCAGGCCATGGCCGGCATCGAAGAGCTGCGCGAGGTCTGCGATACCCTCATTGTTATCCCGAATGACCGCCTCATGCAGCTGGGTGGCGAGGAGCTGTCCATCGTCGAGGCCTTCCGCGCCGCCGATGAAGTTCTGCACAATGGTGTTCAGGGTATTACCAACCTCATCACTATCCCGGGCATGATCAACGTCGACTTCGCGGACGTTCGCTCCGTCATGTCCGACGCCGGCTCCGCCCTCATGGGTATCGGCTTCGCCCGCGGTGACAACCGCGCGCTCAACGCCGCCGAGCAGGCCATCAACTCCCCGCTGTTGGAGTCGACCATGGAAGGCGCCAAGGGCGTTCTACTGTCCATCGCTGGTGGCTCCGACCTGGGCCTCCACGAGGTCAACGCAGCCGCCTCCATGGTGGAGGAGCGCGCCGACGAAGACGCCAACATCATCTTCGGCACCATCATCGATGATAACCTCGGTGATGAGGTTCGCGTCACTATCATCGCCACCGGCTTCGACGCACAGGCCAACATGACTACGCAGCCGGCGCAGCCCGGTCAGGCTGCACCGCAGAGCCAGCAGGCCACCCCGGCTGCCCGCCCGGGTTCCCTCTTTGAGAACCGCGCCGAGGCACAGGCGGAAAGCCCCGCCGCATCCCGCGCCGAGGCCCCGCGTGAGGACTACACCCGCGCCGAGCCGCAGCGTGTCGACGCCCAGCGTATCGAGCGCGAAGAGTACACCCCGCGCCACTCCTACGAGCGCGAGCAGCCGGCCGAGCCGGCCCCGTCCAGCGGACTGTTTACTACCTCGGATCGCTTCCGCGGTGAGGAGTACCGCCGCGGCGCCGATGACGAGTACCGCCTCTCGCGCCCCGCTGAGCGCCGTGGCCGCGACTTCGATGATGATGGCGACGACGATCTCGACGTGCCGTCCTTCATGCGTTAGTCCCAGCCCGCTACTCTGGAGTGCATGCCAGTAAACGAGGAAGCACACGTAGCACAACGCCCCGTCCGCATGGTTTTCACCAGCCGTGCCGGCGGGGCGTCGTCGTCCCCTTATAACTCTTTCAACTTGGGCGATCACGTTGGTGATGAGCCCGAGGCCGTGACCGCCAACCGTGAGCGGCTTCTCCGCGCCACGGGTCTAGAGGACATCGTGTGGATGGAACAGCTCCACACCAACACGGTCACGGTGGTGGGGGCCGAACGCCGCGGTGTCCGCGAACCCGTCCCCGCCACCGATGCCGTAGTAACCACCGAAAAGCGCTTGGGGCTAGGCGTGCTCGTTGCTGATTGCACACCGGTGCTGCTTGTCGACGTCTCCGCGGGCGTCATCGCCGCCGCCCACGCCGGACGCCTAGGCGCGCGCAACGGAATCGTCCGGAACACCGTGAACGCAATGGTTGAGCTGGGGGCGACTCCCGCGTCGATCCAGGTACTTATGGGGCCTGCTGCTTCTGGACGCAACTATGAGGTGCCGGAGGAGATGGCGGAAGACGTCGAGAAGCACCTGCCCGGCTCCAAGACTCGCACCTCGTCTGGTACGTGGGGAGTTGACGTGCGCGCCGGCCTGATTCGCCAGCTGATGGGGATGGGAGTTACGGCCATTGAGTCGGATCCGCGCTGCACGATCGAAGACACTGAATTCTTTTCTTATCGCCGCGAGGGCGTCACCGGGCGTCAATCCGGTGTGATTTGGTTGGAGGATTAAATGACTAGCAAGGACCCCGCTGAGCGTCGCGAAGAACTACGGGCCGGTTTGGAGCGCACCCGCGCTGAGATTCGAGGCTTCGCCGCCACGTATGACCGTCCCGTGCCACAGCTGCTGCCGGTGACGAAATTTCACCCGACAGAGGACATAGCGCTGCTGGGGGAGCTGGGAATTGCGGATGTAGCAGAAAACCGTGAGCAGGAGGCGCGCGCCAAAGCAGAGGCGCTGCCCGAGATTCGCTTCCACATGATCGGCCAGATTCAAACCAAAAAGGCGAACCACGTCGCCCGCTGGGCGCACAGCGTGCACTCCCTTGACTCAGAGAAGCTTGCCCGGGCGCTGGACCGAGGAGTGGCGCTTGCACAAGAACGCGGGCAACGCGAGGACACCCTTCCGGCATTTATTCAGGTTTCCGCCGATGGCGATACCGCACGCGGCGGATGTCCGTTGGAGGGCGTCCCCGCTCTGGTGGATGTCGTTGAAGAGCTGGAGAATGTGCAGCTGCAGGGATTCATGGTGGTTCCTCCGCTGGAGAGCGAGCCTGCGGAGGTATTCGCTCGGGTAAGGGCGCTGACCGACGAGGTCGCGGCGAAGCTCGGACGGGCTTTAAAAATGTCTGCCGGAATGAGCGCAGATTTGGAGGCGGCGATTGCATCTGGAACGGATATCGTGCGTGTCGGAACCGGAATCATGGGAGCGCGCCCGCTAGGTTAATTGACATTGCAAAAGTGCATTACAAGACAGCAAATGAACAGCACACACTAGGTCAGAGGGAGACCCAGAATGTCACTGATTGATAGGACTAAAGAGTTCTTCGGGCTGGGCCCGATGGACATGGACACCGACGATGCTTACTACGCTGACGAGCGCAGCTATAGCGCTCCGGCGTACGCACCTTCCTACGAGAAGCCGGAAGAGGAATTTGTCCCGACCATCGTGGCGCTGTCGCTCGTCTCTTTCGACGATGCAGCGAAGGTCGGTGGCCCTTTCCGTGACGGTGACGCAGTGGTCTTCGAGCTCACTGACGCTGACCGTGGCTCCGCAAAGCGCTTCGTCGACTTTGCCGCTGGCCTCTGCTTTGCACTGGAGGGCCGCATGAAGAACCTGACCAAGGGCGTGGACACCAGCCGTAAGGTGTTTGCCATCGTGCCGAAGGGCGCCGATATCTCCACTGTTGAGCTGGAGCGCGCAGCGCATCTGCGCTAAGTACGTCGCGTTCTACCGCCTCATCGATTTCTTTTCTCCCGTGTTGGCTTAGGGGAGGGGAAGCGATGGGGCGGTTTCGTATTTATGAGGCCGGCGGCGAACTGAGTTCGGGGATAGTTCAGCCGACGATTAGCCGTTCATGTTCGCCGAGCGCGAACCGGAGGGCAGGGGAATACCGTTAGTGGGGGTGGTTCGGATAGGCTCGGGCACTGTGAATGCTTTAGGTTCAATTCTCCTCGTTGCCGTGAGTCTTTACTCGTGGATTTTGTTAGCGCGAATCGTCATCGAAATGATTCAATCTTTTTCGCGCCAATTCAATCCGCCCCGCTGGTTCATGATGGTTGCAGAGGTGCTTTTCGTAGTCACTGACCCGCCGGTTAAGGCGCTGCGAAAGGTGATTCCTCCGCTGCAGTTGGGAGGCGTTGCGCTCGACGTTTCCATCATTGTTTTGTTCCTGCTTTTGTCCATTCTTTCGCAACTGATTTCGTGGCTATTTTTCGGCCCCAGCGGACTTGCTGTGTAACTAACGGGTGTATTAAACCCTCCTGTTAACGTTGAGACTCGTGCCAGCGTTAGATAATGTGTTGATTCGGATACAATGAGTTAGCAAAATCCGTATTATTAACCGCATATGTACCCGGCCTCTGGAACCTCTAGAGGTTTGACCGATTCGTAAGGGGAAGAGAAGTCAATGCCACTGTCACCCGCTGATGTACACAACGTCGCTTTCAGCAAGCCGCCAATTGGCAAGCGTGGCTACAACGAGGATGAGGTAGATCAGTTCCTCGACCTCGTTGAGGATGCTCTTGCTCAGCTGCAGGACGAGAACGATGATCTCCACGCCCAGGTTGAGGAACTGAAGTCTCAGACTTCGGCCGGCGCCGCTGGCGGCGCTACTGCCGCTAAGGTCGACGAGGCCGCTGTGCGCAAGGAAGTTGAATCCAAGCTTCGCGCCGAGTACGAGGCAAAGCTGGCTGACTCCAAGAATGAGATTGCCAAGGCCAAGGAAGAGACGAAGCGTGCGCAGGAGCAGGCAAAGGCTGCTCAGGCACAGTCTTCCCAGGCGTCGGCTGCTCAGGCAAAGGACAACTCCGCCGAGCTCAAGGCAGCTCGCGAGGAAGCTGCCGCCGCCAAGCGCGAGCTCGAGGCTTCCAAGAAGGAACTGGCGAACACGAAGAAGGAGCTGGAGTCCGCAAAGAAGAACTCCGCAGCCTCCACCACCGCCTCTTCCGCCGCTGCCGTGGCTGGTGCGGGCGCTGCCCAGTCCAACGCACAGGGTCTGGCTACCCCGGATACCCACATGCAGGCAGCCCGCGTGCTGGGCTTGGCTCAGGAGATGGCGGACCGTCTCACCAGCGAGGCCAAGGCTGATTCCGAGTCCATGCTGGCTGAGGCCCGCACGGCGGCAGAGAAGCAGCTTGCCGATGCTGACTCCCACTCCAAGGCCCAGCTCGCGGACGCCCAGAAGCGCTATGACGCTCAGCTGCAGGAGGCCGATACCCGCTCCAAGAAGCTGGTGGCGGACGCTGAGAACAAGGCAAAGCAGACTGAGTCCGACGCTACGTCCCGCGCCGAGGCGCAGATTCGCCAGGCAGAGGAGAAGGCTGCCGCGCTGCAGGCCGATGCCGAGAAGAAGCACACCGAGGTCATGAACACGGTCAAGCAGCAGCAGACCGCTCTGGAGGCCCGCATCTCCGAGCTGCGTACCTTCGAGCGCGAGTACCGTACCCGCCTCAAGACGCTGCTGCAGTCTCAGCTTGAGGAGCTGGAGTCCCGCGGTACCGCTGCTCCCAACGGTGAAGCCGGCAAGTCCAACAATTAATCACTGAATCAGCGGCGTCCCTGCGGGGGCGCCGTTATTCTTTTCTGTGGGTATGTATTCTCAGTAGGTATTGATTTTTCAGGCGTGGCGGGGAAGGAGAGCGCGCATGCTTATTGGTGCATTGCTTTTGGCCTTTGTGGCTTTCTTGGCGTTCGTGAATTACATCCTCTCCGCCGCTGAGTGGTCTCTGTACCTGCTCTTTGCTTCTGCGGGGGTAGGCATTGTTCTGTTTATCGCAGATACCGTGATTAAACTGCGCCGCAAGCACGACGAGTAGCCCTCGCCCCCAGGAGTTCTGGGTGGAGGGCTTTTTCTGCGAAGACACCTAGTTGTGTCGCTCCTAGTCGTCTCTTTCCGGGGCGTCGAATAGCCCGGGAGGCGCTTGCAGAGGCGTGGGCGGCGGGAGGGGACCGTACGTCTTTGTGGCCGTTCCGTTGACCCGGGCCATGCGGCCGCGTCCCGGTGGCGCGTTCGGATCGTCCTGGTTCACGCCATTGTGATACGGGCACAGCATCACCAGGTTTTCCTGGTTGGTATACCCGCCGTTCTTCCACGCGATGAGATGGTGAACTTGGCATTCATCGGCGGGCTTCATGCAGGAGCCCCAAGCACAGACCGGGAACTCAGCCATGGCCATGATGCGCTGCTTGATGCTGGCGGAGCGCTCCTCATAGTAGAGGTTGACCGGCCCGTGATAGGGGTGGAAGAGAGTCGCCAGCGCGCCATCGAGGTCGATCTCTTCGGCTATGACCTTGTTGAGGTATTCCGCGCCGGTCATCGTTGCGCCGTTGGTCATCTGCAGCGTGATTTCCTCGCCGTCGCCGTTGAGAATCTTCATCATTGCATCCAGCGGGACCAAGATATTGGTTTGCAAACCGCGGCGCGGGGCGGCGCCTTTGAAGAAGGCTTCGCGGATGGATTCGAGGGGACGTTCGCGGTCGACGGCGTCGCTAAGCTCTGCAATCATTTGCGCGGGGCCTGTGATTGCCATCGTCCACGGTGCATTGCGGCGGCGGTAGATGGTCACGCCCTCCTTCGGTGCGGGCGGGGCCGAGTGCTCCTTGAGCTTCTTCTTCGCCAGTGTTTCCATCGCGAGGGTATCGGCGCTGGTCCGGCACAACTCTAGGCGCAGCTTCCAGCCCAATGCCTGTGTCTTGGCTTTGCGGGCATAGCGGTCAATGACTTCCAGGGTGGGCAATGAGTGGCCGCGCTGGCGCGCAGCCTTCACCGCATCACGTTGCATCTTGGTCATGGCGGTCTTGCCAAAGAAGCTCGTGTGCATCCGCACCAACTGCGCGGCAGTTTTGTCTGGGGAACCGGCGGCGATGAGGTCTGCTTCAGACATGCCTTCGCACTCGGCGATGACATCGATGCCGGCCCCGAGTGCTTTGAGGAAAGTCTGTAGCGCGTTCATATCTGTGGAGCATAAAACACCCTCTGAGCTGCGCGCATTAGAAAAAATGTTCCTGTGGAAAACCGTTTCTCAGACACCTCTTTTGTGCACTGTCGTTTCTATTTTGGGGTTCACGGGAACCTGCGCCTGTGAAAACTTGACCCCTCGGTTATACTTTGGAGCTATATGCAGTGAGCCGGCTATCACCGGGGAGCATTCCGGAAGAACGTGAGGCGCGTGAGCGTCGCATCATTAGAACCGGGCGGGTAGGGACCGTCATCTCCTTCACATCAACGAAGCGGGGCGCCTCGGCGCCCAAGCGGGGTGGTACCGCGAGCCGTATGGCGCGTCCCCGTCACAGCGAACGAGTGAAGGAATTTTTAGATGAGTAATAACCCCGCGAACGTCGGCAGTGTTTATCCCAAAGTCGATATGACTGCTGGGTCTTCCCGGTTCCCCGATATGGAGCAGGAAGTCCAGAAGTACTGGAAGGTCGACGACACCTTTAAAGCCAGCCTCGAGCAGACAGAGGGCTGCCCCGAGTATGTCTTTTATGATGGCCCTCCCTTTGCCAACGGTCTGCCGCACTACGGCCACCTGCTGACCGGTTACGTCAAGGACATCGTCCCGCGCTACCGCACCATGGCCGGCAATCACGTCCCGCGCGTCTTTGGCTGGGATACGCACGGCTTGCCGGCGGAGCTGGAGGCAGAAAAGCAGCTCGGCATCACCGACAAGGGCCAGATCGAGGAGATGGGCCTGGAGAAGTTCAACGAGTACTGCGCCAAGTCCGTCCTCGAGTACACCGATGAGTGGGAAGAGTATGTCAACCGCCAGGCTCGCTGGGTGGATTTCGAGAACGGCTACAAGACCATGGACTTGGAGTACATGGAGTCCGTGATGTGGGCGTTTAAGGAGCTCTATGACAAAGGCCTGATCTACCAGGGCTTTAGGGTTTTGCCGTATTCCTGGGCGGAGCACACCTCCCTGTCGAACCAGGAGACCCGCCTGGATGACTCCTACAAGATGCGCCAGGACCCGACCCTGACGGTGACGTTCCCGGTGGCTGGTGCCGTGGAGGGAAGTGCGGCGGAGAAGACGTTGGCGGAGAACGCCGAGCTTGCCGATGCCTCCTTCCTCGCCTGGACCACCACCCCGTGGACCCTGCCGTCCAACCTGGCTTTGGCGGTCCACCCGGAGGTTGATTACGTCCTGTTCAAGGCCACCGAGGGCGACTTTGCTGGCCGCACCTTCATCATGGCCGAGGCGCTCACCGGCACCCTGGCGAAGGAGCTGGGTGAGGTGGAAGTCCTCAAGACGTTCAAGGGCGCGGAGCTGGAGGGCTTCAAGTACGAGCCCATCTTCGGCTTCTTCCCGGATGTCGAGAATGCGTACCAGGTCTTGCTTGCTGACTACGTCACCACTGAGGACGGCACGGGCGTGGTCCACCAGGCCCCGGCCTTCGGTGAGGACGATATGCTCACCTGCCAGAAGTACGGAGTGGGCCTGGTCATCCCGGTGGATGAGGACGGTAAGTTCACCTCCCAGGTACCGCCGTATGAGGGCCAGCTCGTCTTCGATGCCAACAAGGCCATCATCAAGGACCTCAAGGCCGCTGGCCGCGTGGTGCGCCACGTGACCATCGAGCACTCCTACCCGCACTCCTGGCGCTCCGGCGAGCCGCTCATCTACATGGCGCTGCCTGCATGGTTCGTCAAGGTGACGGAGTTCCGTGACCGCATGGTCGAGCTCAACCACAATGAGATCGAGTGGCTGCCGGAGCACATCCGCGATGGTCAGTTCGGCAAGTGGCTGGAGGGTGCTCGCGACTGGAACATCTCCCGCACCCGCTACTGGGGCGCTCCGATCCCGGCGTGGATCTCCGATAACCCGGAGTACCCGCGCGTCGATGTCTATGGCTCGCTGGATGAGCTGGAGCGTGACTTTGGCGTGCGTCCGACGAGCCTGCACCGCCCGTACATTGATGAGCTGACTCGTCCGAACCCGGATGATCCGACGGGCAAGTCCACGATGCGCCGCGTGCCGGACGTGCTGGATTGCTGGTTTGAGTCCGGCTCGATGCCGTTCGCTCAGAAGCACTACCCGTTTGAGAACAAGGAATGGTTTGAGACGCATTCCCCGGCGGACTTCATCGTGGAGTATTCCGGCCAAACGCGCGGCTGGTTCTACCTCCTGCACGTGTTGTCCACCGCCCTGTTCGACCGCCCGGCGTTCAAGAAGGTTGTCGCCCACGGCATCGTGTTGGGCAATGATGGCCTGAAGATGTCGAAGTCCAAGGGCAACTATCCGAATGTGAATGAGGTCTTCGACCGCGATGGCTCGGATGCGATGCGCTGGTTCCTCATGTCTTCGCCGATCTTGCGTGGCGGCAACCTCATCGTCACCGAGCAGGGCATCCGCGAGGGCGTGCGCCAGGCCATCCTGCCGATCTGGAACTCGTACACCTTCCTGCAGCTCTACGCCTCCCAGGACGCAAAGTTCGACGTGAGCTCCACCAACGTGCTGGACCGCTACATCTTGGCCAAGACCCATGACTTGGTGAAGAACACCAACGACGCGCTGGCGAATACCGATATTGCTTCGGCAACGGAGGAGGTCCGCCTCTTCGCGGATGCGCTGACCAACTGGTACGTGCGCCGCTCCCGTGACCGCTTCTGGGAGGGCGAGGAAACCCATCCGGAGGCCTTCAATACGCTCTACACGGTCCTGGAGACGGTCTCCCGCGTGGTCGCGCCGCTGCTGCCGCATGTGGCTGAGGTCATCTACCGCGGCCTGACCGGTGAGCGATCCGTGCATTTGGCTTCCTACCCAAAGGCCGAGGATTACCCGGCTGACGATGCCCTCGTGGCCGCCATGGATGCCACCCGCGCGGTGGCCTCCGCGGCGTCCTCGGTGCGTAAGTCCAACAAGCTGCGCAACCGCCTGCCGCTGCCGAAGCTGACGGTGGCGATGAAAGATTCGGCGCGCCTGGCGGATTTCAAGGACATCATCCGGGATGAGGTCAACGTTAAGGACGTTGAGCTTACCGACGATGTCGACGCGGTGGGCACCTTCGAGGTCGTGTGCAACGCCAAGGTAGCCGGTCCGCGCTTGGGCAAGGATGTTCAGCGAGCCATCAAGAACCTCAAGGCGGGCAACTACATGCGCGAGGGCGAGGACGTCGTGGTCGACGGCGATATCCGCCTATCCCCGGACGAGTACACCGAGCGCCTCAAGGCGGCGAATGCGAAGTCGACGGCTCGTGTGGAAGGGCTCGATGGCCTCGTCGCCGTGGATACCGAGGTGACGGAGGAGCTCGAGGCAGAGGGCTGGGCTGCGGACGTCATCCGTGGTTTGCAGGATGCGCGTAAGGCCGAGGATTTCGTGGTGACTGACCGCATCACCGTGGTTCTCTCCGTCCCGGCGGAGAAGGAAGAGTGGGCTCATCGCCACAGCGAGCACATCGCGGCGGAGGTGCTTGCCGTCGACTTCACTGTGACGACCCAGGCTCTCGAGCCAAGCGATGGACAGAACATCCATGATGTCCTCAAGGGCGTGACGGCTACCGTGGCCAAGGCCTAAATCCGCAGCGAAAAGCTCCGCTTCCCTCGAGTGGGAGGCGGAGCTTTGAGCATTTGCGCACTGGTGGCGCAGGGCGGCCCGGAGGGGCCGCGATGACGGGGCGTGTGCGCTAGCGGCGGGTGCCGGGCAGGTGTGCGCGCCACGCAAGGATGACGTTGATGAGGCACACCAGCGCCAAGAAGCTGCCGACGCTGAACAACGCCGTGAAGCCGATGTAGGGCGCAAGCGCGCTAAAGGCCATCGGGATGAAGAAGCCAGTGTAAGAAATGGAGTAGTACACGGCGGTCAAGCCGGCGAGCTCTCGCTCGCCCGCGATGCGCTGGACCTCGGACAATCCAGCGACCAGCGCCAAACCGTATCCCGCGCCCATCGTGGCGGCGGCCGCGATGCCGAGCGGCAGGGACAGTGAGTGAGCGGCAAACGCTCCGAGGATTGCGCCGACGGTGATGACGAACATCGACAGGGCCGAGGCTCGCGCGGACTTGTGGGTATCAACCAGGCGGCCCAGCATCTGGACGGCCACGCCGCAGCCCAGGGTGATGACGGTCATCAGACCGGAGAAAGCGATGGGGGCGTTTCCAGCGGATTCGGATAGCAGCTGTGGAAGGAGCGCATAGGCCGCTCCCGCGCAGCCAAAGACCCAGGGGGCCACGGGCACGACGACACGCAGGAAACGCTTGTGCGCAGCGGCGGGGATGTGGAGCATCTCCAGCATGTCACGCACCCTGAGCTCCAGGATGGTGGTCTTGACATCGCCTCGGCTGGGCTGGCGGGTCTCAGGCGTATGCAGGATCCACACGGCAGTCAACAGCGTGAGCAGCATGTGGAGGATATAGGCCGTGTGAGTCGGCCATGGCCCCCACTGGGCCAGCACCGAAGCGATACCCGCGCCGACGAGGAAGCCGGCGGTCAAACACAACGAAGCCTTACGAGCGCCGGACGCTGGGTCGCCGCCGGCGCGCGTGATGAGCTCCGTAATCCACGTTGAACCCACCGCCATGACTAGGCCTAATGCCATACCGCACAAGACGCGTCCCAACGCGATGATGAGTGGTTCGTTGGGGGCGATGGAGAGCAAGAAAGATCCCGCCAAGGACAGCGGTGCCGCGGGGAGCAACAATGGGCGGCGGCCGAGCAGATCGGACAGTGGGCCGCCGATGAGCAGTGCGGGGATGATGCCAACCACGTAGGCGGCTAAGAGCCCGTTGACCGTCACCTGGGAAAAATTCGAGGTCTCGCGGTACATCACCAGCAGCGGGGTGAACTCGTTTCCTCCCCACGCCACGGCGATCATCGAACCGGCGACGGGGAACCACGCGCGCTTAGGCAGCGGCGCTTCGGCGGAGCGGCTGGGCAAGCCTGGGGTGGCAGCGCTTTCAGTGCTTTCGGTGGTGTCGGCGTCTGTGGGGGCGTCGGGTTGGGGAGTGGGCGCCTCGACAAGCGGGTTCGAATGCGCAGAGACAGTCACAGTTGCTTCCTTGAGGAGTTGAGGTGGGAATGGAGTTCGGTCAGGTAGGTGTCGATGTCGCCGGTGCGGAGGGCGTCGGCAAGCAAGGCGTGCTGGGCCACGAAGCCGCGTGCCTTCTCGACGCTGCGGCCGATGGCAGTTGCGGTAAAGCGCTGTTGGCGCTCGCGCAAGGTGTGGCCGAGGTGGGCGAGGAGGCGGTTGCCGCCGTTGTCCATGATGGTTTGGTGGAACTTCGCATCCAGTTGGGTATAGGTGCCCAGATCGCCAGCGTCGAGGGCGGCCTTTTGCTCATCGATGGTGGCGACGAGGACATCGGCGATGAGGCCGCGCTCCTCTGCGGACAGTCCACAAATATGGCGGGCAGAGTTCTCATCCACGAGGAGGCGCGCCTCGTAGACCTCACGGATTTCGCGGGGGCTAATCGGTACGACCAGTGCACCGCGCTTGGGGTAGAGCTTCAAGAATCCCTCCACCTCCAAGCGGAGGAAAGCCTCGCGCACCGGGGTTCTACTCATTCCCAGCTCGGCGGCAAGGGCGGCCTCGGAGAGCATCTCCGAGTCATCGATGTCGTCATCGATGATGCGGCGCTTGAGGTGATCGTAGGCCCGTTCCGCGGCGGGTACCTTGTCTTTTTGCATGTATACATGATGCATGCATGCGGTGCTTTCGGTCTAGCGCAAACGCCAATTCGTGAGACATTGATCACGCGGTGGGCAAGTGAGAGCTAGTTCTCTGAGCGGCGCGTGTGGTCAGGTAGGAGACGTGTTAGAGGCGAGTGAGGGAGGAAGTGGGGACGTCGTAAAGCACTGCCTCTCCCATACCGACCCAACCGATAAAGGGATTGTCCTGAAGCACTTGTGGAGTGTGGACGTGGCCAAGAATCCATGCGTCGAAGCCACAGGCCTGTAGCTGTTCGGGTGTCGTGGGCAAGCATATGCCTTTAGAGAATTCACCGGTCACTGATGAGTGCAGTAATCCCAGATGCGGCTCGTTGCTCTGGCGCGTTGGAAAGGTGAGTGTGCGGGGATCGGGATCGGCAGCTACCGCGGCGGTGACAACGGTAGCGCCGGCGCAGTGAAAGGAGTGAACGTCGGCGGAATGAACCGTTACAGGCGAAGAGAGACTGAGTTCGTGGTGGACGTCGTGATTCCCGGAGATGAAATGGACGTCGCTGAAAAGCTCGCATGCGCGAGCCATGACTTTCTGTGCTTGGGGTACGTAGGTGGCTGCGTCGGCTTTGCGGTCAATGATGTCACCGAGGCAGATACATGCATCCGCAGTCGTGACCTCCAGTACGTTTAGCACCCACTCCATGCCTGGCGCGTCGGGGCGGCCAAGGTGAAGGTCCGCGAAAATGAGGATACTAGCCACGCGCCCTCCTTCCTTGCCACCAAGTGATTAGGACTAGCACGACAGTGGAGGTTCCTACACCGATGAGCGTCATAGCCATGGCTTCAGCGCGGTGGCCCTGGTCAAATTGGTTCATGATCCACGGCGCAAGGAGATTGAGCTGGCTCGGGCGGATCAGGGAGGACATGACGAGCTCGCGGAAGCCCACAAAGAACGCCAGCAGCCAACCGGCAAAGATACCCGGGGCAAGCAGCGGCAAGGTGATGCTGCGCAACGTGTGGGAGGCGGAGGCACCGGACACGGCGGCTGCCTCGTAGACCGAAGGGGAAACCGCGCCAGCGGAGGTCTTGATGTTCTGCACCGCCATCGGCAGGAAGAGAACAGTAAAAGCCATGACGAGGATGATCATGGAGCCATAAGGTGTCCATGGCAGCCAGGGAGCGTTCCATAGGAGAATGAAGCCAATGGCGAGAACGATTCCGGGGACGGTATCCGGTGCTACAGCAAGGAAGTCGACAACACGGGCGCTGATCTGCCTGGTTCGCTGGGTGAGCAAGGTGACCGCGATGCCGAGGATGACCGCCGTTGTGGCGCCAATTGCACCGAGGGCGATGGAACGCAGCAAAGCTTCTTGAGCGGAAGGCATCTGCAGGACGATGGCGAAATAGTCGAAGGTGAGGTTTTGAGGCGTTGGGGGCGCGGATCGCAGAATGGTCATGGCTGCCAGGGTGATGGAAATATACGGGATGAGCACCGAGCAGGCGATGATGAGGAAAGCAACTAAGCTGCCAAGGACCTTGCCTGCGGTGCCGATGCGGAGCGAGACTTGGCGGGATACTCGTCCACCACCGGTAAGGTCGCGCCGCGAGACCCATTGCTGGAATGCCCATGCGCCCACACCAAGTGCAAACAACACCGATGAGGAGGCTGCTGCATCGGAGAAACTCAACGGGTCGATGGTGACGTCTTGGTAGATGGAGGAGACGAGGACCGTGAAACCGATGGCGTTTCCCAAGGTAACTGGGGTGCCGAACTCGCCGGCAGCCTTGATGAAAATGATCAGTGCGCCCAGTGAATAGGGGCCCACGACGGTGGGGAGGATGATGCGACTAATCTGTTGCCACCGGCTGGCGCCTGCGACTTGAGCCATTTCCAGAGAGGATGCAGGAATTGAGGTCAGACAGTTGCGCAGGATGAGATAGAGGAAGGGGAAGAGCTCGCACGCCATGATGAAAGCCATGCCAGGAACCGAGTAAATGGCGTCATGCGCGAGCTTGCCGACGGTATGCCCGAAGAGCAATTCGGAGACTCCACCGCGGCGGGTGAAATCCATCCACGCCATTGCTGCGGCAAAAGGCGGGGTCATGAAAGGAATCATGATGGCGATTTCTATCCAGTTCGCCTTAGAAAAAGACGTCCACGCGCGCAGGAAAGCTAGCGGGGCGGCGAACAGAGTAGAAAAGACCACCACGAGGAGGGAGAGGACGACCGTATTGAGTAGCACCTCTCCCATGCCCGGCTCCACAATCTTGTGGAGAGAAGAAGGCTCATCGCGGTACCCCACCACAGCGCTGATGAGCACCGATGCCAACGGCGCAGCGACAAGCACGAGCAGCACGAAGAGTACTGCATAAATGCCGAGAGTGCGCTGAGGGCTGCGGGTGGTGGTGCTCATAAGGTGGGGTTGCTCCGTGGTGAGATAGTAGAGGCTACTTCAGGTAGCGCTCAGCGAACTTTTCCTTGATGTCCTTGGAGGAGGAGGCGATGCCATCGAGATCCTCGTTGAGGGTTTCAATCTCCTCCAGCTTCGGGCCGTTCTTCGGGGTGATCTCGGTGTTGGCCGGGATCATGTTCTTGGAAGCAGAAATCTCCTGTGCTTCATCGGAGAACATGAAGTCGACAAAAGCTTCGGCAGCGTCCTTGTTGTCGGTGGTCTTGAGGATCATGACCGGTCGCGGGGTGACGGTAGTGCCGGAGGAGGGGATAACAACCTCAAGCGGCTCTCCCTTGGCCTGAGCGGAGTATGCGGAGTAGTCCACACCACCCATGACGATGCCTCGAGAACCGGAGGTGACCTGGTCCAGGGCCGGACCGTTAGCGCCCTGGACAATCATGCCGTTGTCGAAGAGTTTGTCAAAGAGCTCCCAGGTCTTGTCCTCGCCCCACTGATCCACCATGGCGGCAATGAGGTCAGCGGCGGTGCCGGACTCGCGCGGATCCGGCATAATGACCTGATCCTTGTATTTTTCGTCAGCGAGGTCCTCCCAGTCCTGAGGAGCGGAGTCCACCACGTTGGTGTTGGTCACCAGTGCCAAGGCGGAGCCATCGCGGCCGGTGAATGTGCCGTTCTTGGATACCCAGCTGGAAGTGATCTTGTCAGCACCTTCCGGGGTGTACTCCGCCAGAGCGCCGGCCTTGTCCTGCTTGGAAGCAGCGGACCAAGAAGCCAAGTAGACCACGTCTGCCTGCGGGTTAGCCTCTTCCGCCTTGAGCTTGGCGGTGATCTTGCCGGTGGTGTCGGCGAAGACGTTGACCTTGACATCGGTCTTTTCCTCGAAGGCTTCGACGAGGGCGTCGGTAAGGCCCTGCGGGTTCGCGGAGTAGTAGTCCAGCTCGCCGGACAGTCCCTCCGGGGCTTCCCAGGCCTCGGCGCTGGTTTCAGCACCGGTGTTGTCGGCGGAGGATGCGTCGGTGGAGTCAGCGGAATCAACAGAACCGCAGCCAGTCAGAGCCAGGGCAGAAGCAGCGGCGGCAGCGAGGGCGAGAGAAAGTTTCTTATACAGCATGGAGAATCCTTAAAGTAGAAAACGGATGTGACTAGTACGCAAGACGTACCGTCGAACCACGATCGACTCGAGAGCGGCTGTAAGCCACCCAAGGCTCGTCAGCGCCTTCGACATCGCAGTGCAGCTCGTAGCGTCCGCCGATGTACTGAGCGGTGCGGACGATTCCGTCCACGTGGTGCGGGAAAGACCCGATGTCTTCCTCCGCGTCAAGGACGGTGAGGTTTTCCGGGCGGACGTCGGGAAGCCCAGCGCGGCGGTTCATAGTACCCACGAAGCCACCGACGAAGGGGGTGGCAGGGGAGTCGTAGAGGGTGACAGGATCGGCGAACTGTTCGATGACGCCGTCCTTCATGACGACGACGCGGTCCGACATGGACAGAGCCTCGGATTGATCGTGGGTGACGTAGATGACCGTGAGTCCTAAGTCGTGGACCAAGGCAGTGAGCTCGGCACGTATCTGAACACGCAGGGCAGCATCGAGCGCAGAGAGAGGTTCATCCATTAGTAGCAACTGCGGGTTGGACACAAGCGCGCGGGCGATGGCTACGCGCTGCTGCTGGCCACCGGAGAGTTGATTGGGGCGAGCTTGTGCCTTCGGGGTAATTCCGACCATGTCCATGCACGCGCGCACACGTTCTGTGCGTTCCACAGAAGACAGCTTGTTACCCGCGGTGGTGAGGGGAAACTCGATGTTTTTCTCCACAGTCATGTGCGGCCACAGCGCCAGATCTTGAAACACCATGGACAGGTTGCGCTTATTAACGGGAACGTTCGTGTGTGGGCCGAACACTTCTTTATCGGAGAAGGTAATGGTTCCAGTATCAGGGGTTTCCAGGCCTGCGATGCAGCGCAGAAGCGTGGACTTACCGCAACCGGAGGGGCCGAGGATGGAGATGAACTCGCCGGAGTTAATGACGAGGTCAGTGGCATGGAGACCAGTGTTGTCCGCGAACTCGCGCTTAATGCCGGTAACGACCACGTGGGCCTGGGAGGCGGGTTGTTGGGGCGAGAGTTGAGAAGTCACGGCGAAAAAGGTTAGGGCGGTAAAGTAAGCGGATGGGGGCGTTGGGGTTACGAAGGTGGTAAAGAAACATGAATAATGGGTGACGGATACGCGGTGTTTAAACTGGAGCACATGCAACGCTGGGTTCTTCACATCGACATGGACGCGTTCTTTGCGTCGGTGGAGCAGCTCACCCGCCCTACCTTGCGCGGCCGGCCTGTGCTGGTGGGAGGAACGAGCGGACGCGGCGTCGTCGCCGGTGCTTCCTATGAGGCCCGCGCATATGGAGCTCATTCCGCAATGCCCATGTTCCGCGCGCAGCAGCTCGTGGGTTATAAAGCCGTGGTGGTGCAGCCGCGCCGGGCGGTGTATGTGGCGGCCTCGCGCCGGGTATTTGGAATTATTGCGCAGCATGCGGGGGTCATCGAACAGCTCTCCATCGACGAGGCCTTCATGGAACCGGCCGCACTCGCCGGAGCCACGCCCACCGAAGTCCGTGAGTGGTCGGAGAATCTGCGCCGAGTGATTCGAGCCGAGACGGGCCTTCCCAGCTCCATTGGCGCCGGTGCAGGAAAGCAAAGCGCGAAGATTGCGTCAGGGGAGGCCAAACCGGACGGGACTTTTATCGTGCCCCAGGAGCGCTTCGATGAGCTCATCCACCCGCTGCCGGTGGGCAAGCTTTGGGGAGCGGGCCCAGTCACCCAGCAGAAGCTCGCAGCTATCGGCGTGGAGACTATCGGCCAGCTGGCGGCGATGAGCCGCAAGGAAGTCGAGATCTCACTGGGGAACGTGGTGGGCGTGCAGCTGTGGGAGCTCGCCCAAGGGATTGATGAGCGCCCGGTTGCCCCGCGCGCGATTGCCAAACAAATCTCCACCGAGTTCACCTACCCCACGGACCTTCGCACGGCGGCGGAGGTGGATGCGGCACTAATCCGCGCGGCGCAGGGCGCGCATTCCCGCCTGCTCAAGGACGGCCGCGGCGCGCGCACGGTGACGGTGAAGCTGCGGATGGCGGATTTCCACATCGAATCCCGCTCGGCCACGTTGCCCTATGCCACGGATGACCTGAAGGTCCTCGAGGCTAAGGCCTTGAGTTTGGCGCGCTACCCGGAGGAGCTCGGGCCCATCAGGCTGGTCGGGGTGAGCTACTCGGGTTTGGAGGAGGCCCGCCAAGACGTGCTATTTCCTGAGCTCGACCGCGAGGTCGTGCGTCCAGCTCCGGATACGGATTACGAGACTGGCGTCAGCGACCACCTGCCCGGCGCGCCGGAAACGGAGACGGAGCCCGGAGTAGAGTCGGAATCGCTGGGAGAAGCGGGATCGGATTCGATGCGCCGCTGGCACGCTACCCAGGACGTCTACCACTCCGAGTTTGGCCACGGCTGGATTCAAGGCGCCGGCCACGGGGTGGTTAGCGTACGCTTTGAAACCCGCGCAACAGGTCCAGGGTTCGTGCGCTCTTTTGCGGCTGAGGATGAAGATCTCCACCCGGCCGATCCATTGGACTCACTGGCGTGGGAGGGGGCGCTGCCAGGCGACGCCACCGAGGCCGATGACCCTGTGACTGACACCGCTGGGGAGGAACCGCCACGCGAGGATAGCTAGCCCGCGGTATAAGCAGTGGCGGAGGGGGCAGTGCTAAACATCTCTGCCACCGGTGTGTCGGTAGCGAGTGCCGCGGCGAGCATAATGCGGGCTTGGCCGGCTCGGAATCCGCCGGAGGCCACCGCGCCCATCTCGCCCAAGGTGGCACCGCCACCTGCGCCGCCATAGGCCAGCTTGGTAGCTCCGTAGGGCGTGCGGGTGCTAATCACCACGGGCACACCCGCTTGCAGCGCGCGGGCAACCCCGGCGCCCATCTCTTCACCCATGTTCCCCGAGCCCATGGCTTCGATGACGAGGCCATGGGTGTGGTTGAGGGAGGCGTCGACAAGCGCGGCGCCGGCACCCGGGTAGGCGGCGATGATTTCAACGGGGTGTTGCGCCATGGGGGAGAGCGGCAACGGCGCCAGAGCGGAGTCACCCACCGGTAGCTCCTCAAAGCCGTTGAGCTGCGAAGTATGCCACTTGCGCGCGCCGCGTCCGGGAATGGTCTTGCCGCCGAATTGCACCCACACGCCGGCCTTTCCGGAACACAGGAGCTCATAGGAATCGCGCAGATTGCGCGGGCCATCACCAGCCGGGTGGTCGAAGGCGCGCTGCGCACCAGTGAGCACGATGGGCCCCTCGCCGAGGTCGAAGAGGGATAACGCCAGCGCGGTTTCCTCCATGGAATCGGTGCCGTGCGTGATGAGGACGCCATCAATCTCTGGGCGCGCAAGGTGCTGGCGCACACACAGCAGTAGCTCATCGAGGTCTGCCAAAGTAATCGAGCTGGAATCCAGCGCGCGGAATTCCACCACCTCAATGTCGTGTGTTCCGACTTCAGCGTCGAGGAATTGGGCTAGCTGTTGCCCACTGACGGTGGGGACCAGGGATCCGTCACGGACCGTCGTGCAGGCGATGGTGCCACCGGTGGCGATGAGGGCGAAAGTCATGACAGCAGGCTACTACAGGAACGCACCTGCGCGGGAACCCCAGGGCGGCGGTCGTGGACGCTAAAGTAAAAGGGATAAACCACGATCCCCTACGTGAGGAGTATTTGTGAAATCCTTCAAGCTGAGCGCCGCCGTTGTGGCCCTGGGCGCCGCGACTGCCCTGGCTGCCTGCTCGTCTTCCGAGGATGCAGACACCGAGAACAGCACCGCCGCTAAGCCTTCGGGCGAAACCTCCGCATCGCAGGTGGCCTCCACCGAGATGCCTACCGTGGAGCAGCTCAATGAGATCCTGACCAAGGCCGCCGACCCGAACCTTCCGCAGGAAGAGAAGGTCCAGCTGGTCCAGGGCAGCGAGACGGCGCCGGAGCTTTTCGACGTCATGTCGCAGTCCCAGGCCGAGTCCGGTGCCACCTTCGAGGTCGTTGCCCCGGTCATCCCGGGCCTCGTGCCGGATTCCGCGCTGGCCACCGTCCACATCAATACCCCGGACGGCCAACAGCAGACCGCCGACCAGGTGGAGTTCATCAACGAGGGCGGCACGTGGAAGCTGTCCAAGACGTGGGCCTGTGTCCTGGTCACCAACATCGTCCCGCCGGAAGAGGTGCCGGAGATGTGTGCTGATTCCGTACCGGAAGGCGCAGAGGCGCCTGCCGACGCCCCCGCTGAAGGCGCCGAAGCTCCTGCCGACGCCCCGGCAGAAGGCGCTGAGGCCCCAGCCGACGCCCCGGCTCAGTAAGACTGGGATTCAAGCTTCAGCGCCCGCCACCACACTGGATTGAGAGCCAGTGGGTGGCGGGCGCTGTGCTGTCCGAAGGTCGGCGCGCGGTTGCCTGATGCGGGGCAGGCGCGGCGCGCAGCGGACTAGTCGGTGGTGAACGTCATATCGGTGGCGCTGGTTTGCACCACGCGGAGATCGGAGCTGTCCGCACCATAAGCAATGGCAGTAGTCACGGAGACGTCGCCGGCGGTGGGAAGCGGTTTGGTCAGATCAACGGTGACCGTGCCCTTCGACGTCGACGTTGTGTCCATGACCTTGAGCTCTTTGCCCCGCAGCTCCTCGGGGGCGTCAGCGCCGTCGAAGGAGAGCGCGCCCAGGGACGGCCGTTGCTCAACCTCGACGTTGAGCGTGGCGATATCCCCGTCGAGCTTGTCCAAGGTATAGGTCGTGGTTTGCAGCAGCGTGGACTCGCCGGTAACGCGCGATTCCACGACCCACTGAGCGCCGGAGCCAATTTCCTCATCCGGGAAGACGATGGGCAGCGAGGTCAGGCTGGTGATGGCGCGCTCTACAGTGCTGCGGGCCTCGTCGGTTGCGGCCTGCGGGGCGGCAAGGCGCAGCGAGTTCATTTGCCCGCTATCCGTGCCGCGCCACCCAAACTGGAAGCCCTCGGCGGAGGAGACGTCCGCGCCTTCGGCCTTAGGCTTGCCCACGGTAACGAAGGCGTTGCGGCTGGCCGGCAACTGGCCCTCAACATCCTCGGTGGCAGCCTCCACTGAGGCCTGTAGGGGAAGGGTGACCTTGTCCTTGGCCGCTGGTGCAGGAGCCGAGCTGCCGTCCTTGCGTAATTGCTGGTCAAAACCCGTGGCGACCTCATAGGTCAGCTCCTGAGTAGCATCGAGATCCTTATAAGCCACAACGCGGCTTGCGTCGTCACCGGGTTCTAGGAGGGTGACGCGCGGGGCATCGAGGGCTAAGCCCACTGGCTCCTCTACTGGCTTGGCCGGCTGGGAATAGGAACAGCCGGCGAGCGCGCCGCTGACTCCCAAGACGGTGGCGGACAGGACTGCTAGAGCTCTCACACGAAACACGCATTCCAAATTACCGGATGAGCCTGTTTAGAATGGAACGGGTGAAAGCAAGGAGTTATATCGGAGTGATGGTTGCGGTGGTGCTCGGTGTGGCCGCCGTTGACCAAGCCGTGAAGGCACTGATGCTGTCCATCCTCACGGAAGGCGAAGCCCTACCGGTAATCGGTGACTGGTTCCGCTTCTACCTTCTCTTTAACCCCGGCGCCGCCTTCTCCATGGGAGGGGAAGGCTCGACGTGGCTGTTTACCACTATCCAACTCGCCTTCGTTGTTGGTGTAGCAATCGCCGCCCCGCGCATTCATGACAAGTGGCAGGCCATCGGGCTGGCGATGATCGCCGGCGGTGCTCTGGGCAACCTCATCGACCGCCTCGTGCGCGAGCCAGGGTTTTGGTTCGGCCACGTGGTGGATTACATCTCCGTGGGCAGCTTCGCTGTTTTCAATATCGCGGATGCGGCCATTACCTGTGGCGTCGTGGTATTCATCATTGCGATGTTTTGGGCGGAGATGCACGAGAAAGCTGAAGAAAAGGAAACGGGGGGAGAGTAATGCGCGAAAGCCGTAGGTTGCCGGTGCCCGAAGGGCTCGATGGCATGCGTGTGGATGCCGCCTTGGCCAAGCTCCTGGGCATTTCCCGCGCCCGCGTGGCCCAGCTGTGCACGGCGGGTGATGTGGAAATCGACGGTGCGGCCGTGGGCAAGTCCGAGCGCTTAAGCGCCGGTGGCTGGATCGACGTCATGATGCCAGCGCCCGAGGAGCCGCTCATTCCTAAGGAAGAGCTGGTGGAGGGCATGGATGTCCTCTACGCGGACGAGGATGTCATCTGCGTGTTCAAGCCCGTGGGCGTGGCCGCCCACCCGACTTTGGGCTGGGATGGGCCCACCGTCATCGGCGGGCTGCGGGCGGCGGGCTATGCGCTTGCCGACGCCGGCCCTACCGAACGCAAGGGCATCGTCCACCGCCTCGACGTGGGAACCTCAGGCGTCATGGTGGTCGCCGCTAGTGAGCGGGCCTACTCGCAGCTCAAGAACGCCTTCCGCGAGCGCACCGTGAAAAAGACCTATCACGCCGTGGTCCAGGGCCTGCCCGATCCCATCGTCGGCACCATTGATGCGCCTATCGGGCGTCATCCTTCCGCGGGCTGGAAGTTTGGGGTCATTGATGACGGCAAGCCGGCGGTGACGCACTACACGCTGCTCGAGGCCTTCCGCGAGGCCAGCCTCCTCGAAGTCCACCTGGAGACCGGACGCACCCACCAGATCCGCGTGCACATGTCCGCCACCGGGCATCCCTGCGTGGGCGACCCGATGTATGGCTGTGATCCGAATCTGGCGAAGCGCGTGGGGCTTAACCGCCAGTGGTTGCACGCGGTCGAGCTCGGTTTTACCCACCCGGGCACCGGCAAGTGGTTCGAATGCACCGCACCCTACCCGGACGATCTCAAGCACGCCGTGGAGGTATTGCGCGGATGAGCCCGCAGCGGAGCACACGCCAGCGCATCTATCGGCGCCGCCGCACCGCGGCGTTGGTGCTGCTGGCCGTGCTGGCGCTGGTGGTGGTTCTCGCCTTCGGTCTACTTGGCACGCAGCCTCGCTCGGCGTTGCAGGGAGATCAGCTGGGCCCGGATGGAACCGAGACTGCCGCCGAATACCGTGAGCGCGCGGAGGCCTCGCTAGCGCAGGCGGATAAGCCAGCCTATGCGCTGGTGGGTTTTAATAAGCCGCTGAGTCCGCACGACGTCGCTGAGGCCCTGCAACCAATCCAGCGGATGGATGCCATCGTGATCGGCTTGGCTGCGCCCATCGCTGTTCCCGAGCCCGTCACAGCGGCCGAGCGCGCCGACGTCATCGAGGCGGTGTTCGCCCGCGTGGCTGCGCAAGCCAATGGCATGGGCGAGGAAGTCCCCACGCACGTTGATGCGGTGGTGGTCTATTCTGCGGGCACCCAACTGCGCGCACTCGCCTCCGACCCGCGGGTCGATACCGTGGAGGTTGCCCCCGACGATGCCGCCTGGGGATCCTTCGGCGTGCGCCCGCCCGCTAACGTCGGACAGAACGAGAACCGCTAAAACAGTCAAGGAGAAGACATGCGCTTGTTTCCGAACACCTCTACGTGGCCGCCGAACTACCGCTTTGCTTACCTCTTGATGTGGGCGGGCGCTTTCATCGCCTCTGGGGCTGCCATCGCGCAAGGGATCTGGGGTGCGGACAAGCTCGCCCTCGGCATTCTCATCGTGGTGGCCATCTACTGCATCGCCATGGCCGTCCTCATGCCGCGGTGGGCGCTGAACGCGCGCGAGGAATCCGCCCGGCGCGCCCAGGCTAAGCAGGCGCGCGAGGAGCTGAAGCGCCGCTAGCCCTCTGCGGTGGCGCGTGACTCGCCGGCGGGGTGGAGGCGGGCGCGGCGTCGAGAAGCGCGGCCCATGCGCACCAAGTCTGCAAGGTAGATGATCACCGCAACCCAGATGATGGCAAAGCCAATCCAGCGTTCGGTGGACATGTGCTCCTGGGTCACGAACAGCGCCCACAGCATCTGCATGATGGGGGTCATGTACTGCAGCATGCCGAGGGTAGACAGGCGCAGGTGCTTAGCACCCTGCGCGAAACACAGCAGCGGTAGGGCGGTGACGAGGCCGGAGGTAATCAGCAGCGCGACGTGCCCGGGGCCTTCGGTAGTGAAGGTGGATTCGCCCTGTGCCTGCAGGTAGCCCAGATAGATGAGCGCGAAGGGGAGCATGACAATCGTTTCCGCGGCGACCGACCCCATGGAGGAGACCGTGATGCGCTTTTTAAGCAGGCCGTAGATACCGAAACTGAAGGCTAGGGCCAGTGAGTAGTAGGGGGCCTGACCGGTCATGAAGGTCAGCCACAACACTGCGATGAAGGCGATGCTGACCGACGCCACCTGCGCCTTCGTCAGCTTTTCCTTGAGGAAGATGATTCCTAGGGCCACGGAGACAAGCGGGTTGATGAAGTAGCCCAGTGCGGCATCGGCCACGTGGTCGCTGTTGATGGCGATGACGTAGGTTCCCCAGTTGATGGTGATGGCCACGCCGCAGGCGAGCATCCACCCCCAGGTGCGCAAGCTGAACGCTCGTAACTCGCGCCAGCCGCCGGTTACCAAGAGCATTGCGGTGACAAGAACCGCGGTCCACACGATGCGGTGGGCCAAGATCTCGAAAGGGCTGGCGGGGCGCAGCAGCGGGAAAAACGCCGGGAAGAAGCCCCACATGAGATAGGCAGCAATGGTGTAGAACATTTAAGAAAATGTACCTCAGCGAGGACCTACGGGCGAAGTTTGACGTCCCCGCTAAGATGAGCCGCATGGCCAAAAACTCCTCCTTCGTCCACCTGCACAACCACACCGAGTTCTCCATGCTGGATGGCATGGCCAAGGTGGATATGTTGGCGGATGAGGTGGTTCGCCAAGGAATGCCTGCCGTCGGCATGACAGACCACGGCAACATGTATGGCTCCAATGCCTTCTATCAAAGAATGACGAGCGCCGGGGTGAAGCCCATCATCGGCATCGAGGCCTATCTTGCGCCCGAGTCACGCTTCAACAAGAAGCGCGTGCTGTGGGGAACCCCGGACCAGAAGCGCGATGACGTCTCCGCTTCCGGTGCCTACCTGCACCAGACCATGCTGGCGGAAAATGAGACCGGCCTGCGCAACCTGTTCACGCTGTCCTCCCTGGCCTCCTATGAAGGCCAATTGGGCAAGTGGCCGCGCATGGACGCGGAATTGATTGCCGAGCATGCCGAGGGCATCATCGCCACCACCGGCTGTCCATCGGGGGACGTGCAGACCCGCCTGCGCCTGGGCCAGTTCAATGAGGCGCTAGAGGCTGCCGCTATGTGGCAAGACATCTACGGCAAGGACAACTTCTTCTTGGAGCTCATGGACCATGGGCTGGACATCGAGAAGCGCACGCGCGATGGCCTGTTGGAGATCGGCCGCAAGCTGGACCTGCCGCCGCTGGTGACCAATGACTGCCACTACGTGCTGGAAACCCAAGCCCCCGCGCACGAGGCGATGCTCTGTGTGCAAACCGGCAAGACCTTCATGGATCCGGACCGCTTCAAGTTCGACGGCACCGGCTACTACATCAAATCTGCCGCCCAGATGCGTGAGCTGTGGGACCATATGGTGCCGGAGGCTTGCGATAATACCCTGTGGATTGCCGAGCGCGTGCAGGACTATGGCGCGATTTGGGAGGAGCACACCCACGACCGCATGCCGATTGCCGACGTCCCCGAAGGCCACACCCCAACCTCCTGGCTGACCCATGAGGTTATGGAAGGACTCAAGGATCGCTTCCCCGGTGGGGATGTTCCGCAGGAGTACATCGACCGTGCTGAGTACGAAATCAGCGTCATTGAGATGAAGGGCTACCCGTCCTACTTCCTTATCGTGGCCGAGCTTATTAAGCACGCGCGCTCTGTCGGCATCCGCGTCGGGCCGGGCCGTGGTTCGGCGGCCGGTGCACTCGTGGCCTACGCGCTGACGATTACCAACATTGACCCGATCGAGCACGATCTCCTCTTCGAGCGATTCCTGAACCCGGAGCGCCCCTCCGCGCCGGATATCGATATCGACTTCGATGATCGCCGCCGCGGCGAGATGATTACCTACGCCGCCGAGAGGTGGGGCGAGGACAAGGTAGCGCAGGTGATCACCTTCGGCACCGTGAAGACGAAGCAGGCTATTAAGGACTCCGCGAAGGTGCACTTTGGCCAGCCCGGCTTCCAGATGGCCGACCGCATTAACGGCGCTCTGCCACCGGCCATCATGGCCAAGGACATCCCGCTCGCTGGCATCATGGACCCGGAGCACGAGCGCTATTCGGAGGCGGCCGAGGTCCGGCAGATGATTGAGACCGACCCGGACGTCAAGAAGATCTACGAGACCGCCCGTGGTCTTGAGGGCGTGGTCCGCCAAGCCGGCGTGCACGCGTGTGCCGTGATTATGGCTTCGGTGCGCCTCATGGACCACATTCCGATGTGGAAGCGCCCAGCCGACGGCGCCTACATCACCGGCTGGGACTACCCGGCCTGCGAGGCCATCGGCCTGCTGAAGATGGACTTCCTGGGTCTGCGCAACCTCACCGTGATCGGTGACTGCCTGGAAAACATCAAGAAGAACCGTGGCGAGGAAGTCCACCTCGAAGACCTTCACGCCGACGACCCGAAAGCCTCGAAGGTCTATGACCTGCTCTCGCGCGGCGATACCCTGGGCGTGTTCCAGCTGGACTCGGGCGGCATGCAGGAGCTGCTCAAGCGCATGAAGCCGACGGGCTTCAAGGATATTGTGGCCTCGCTGGCGCTCTACCGCCCGGGCCCGATGGGCGTGAACGCGCACTGGGATTACGCGGACCGCAAGAATGGGCGCAAGGAAATCACTCCGATCCACCCCGAACTGGAGGAGCCGCTCAAGGAAATCCTCGATGAGACGTACGGTCTCATCGTGTACCAAGAGCAGATCATGCGTATCTCGCAGAAGGTGGCGAACTACACCGCCGGCGAGGCAGACGGCTTCCGTAAGGCCATGGGTAAGAAGAAGCCCGAAGTCTTGGCGCAGCAGTACGACAAGTTCTGGGGCGGCATGAAGGACAACGGCTACTCCAAGGAAGCGATGGACGCTCTGTGGGGCACCATCGAGCCTTTCGCCTCCTACGCGTTCAACAAGTCCCACGCCGCCGGTTACGGTTTGGTGTCCTTCTGGACGGCCTACCTCAAGGCCTACTATGCGCCGGAATACATGGCCGCGCTGCTGACCTCGGTGGGTGACAAAAAGGATAAGTCCGCCATCTACCTTGCTGACTGCCGCCATCTGGGCATCCGCGTGCTCTCCCCGGATGTCAACGAATCGGTGGAGACTTTCCAGGCCGTTGGAGATGATATCCGCTTTGGCATGGGCGCTATCCGCAACGTCGGTGGGGACGTGGTGGATTCCATCGTGAAGACCAGGCGGGAGAAAGGCGCCTATACGTCCTTCTCCGACTACCTGGACAAGATTGAGCTGGCGGCCTGCTCGAAGCGCGTCACCGAATCCCTGATCAAGGCCGGTGCCTTCGATTCTTTGGGGCATCCGCGCAAGGGACTCATGCTCATTCACGAAGATGCCGTGGATTCGGTGCAGACGACGAAGAAGGCGGCCGACAAGGGCCAATTCGATCTCTTCGCCGGCTTTGGCGGGGAGGAAGGGCAAGGCGAGTCCGTTTCCGCCTTCGCCATCGATATTCCGGACGAGAACTGGGACCGCAAGCACGAGCTGGCCCTGGAGAGGGAAATGCTGGGACTGTATGTCTCCGGCCACCCGCTCGACGGATTCGAAGAAGCCCTCAACGCGCAGACTGATACCCCGATTACGAAGATTCTCAACGGTGAGGTGGGCAATGGCCAAGAGCTGGTGATTGGCGGCATCATCTCGGGTGTTGACAGGCGCTTTTCCAAGCGTGATGGCTCGCCCTGGGCCATCGTCAGCATGGAGGACCACAACGGTGCACAGGTGGACATCCTCGTGTTTAACCAGGTATATTCGCTGGTGGCCGCGCAAATCGCGGAAGATAACATCATCCTGGCCAAGGTACAGGTGAAGATTCGCGATGAGCGCATGTCCCTGTTCTGCTCCGATATCCGCATCCCCGATCTTGGTCCCGGCAACGGTGCCGGCCTGCCGCTGCGCCTGACCATGCGCACGGATCAGTGCACGATGGACAACATTGCGCGCCTTAAGCAGGTCCTGGTCAACAACAAGGGCGAGTCGGATGTGTACCTCACGCTTGTCGACGGCGAAGAGTCCACCATGATGGTCCTTGGTGATCACTTGCGCGTGGAGCGCTCCAGCAATCTCATGGGTGATCTCAAAGCGACAATGGGCGCCGGCATCCTCGGGTGAATTTATCTTCGCTTTCGCTATGGGCATACGGGCCTTGCCAGCTAGGCTAGACAGCACAGTCTAGAAGAAAGGAACCCCGTTTCCCATGGTCAATAAGATTCGCACCACCCACGTTGGCTCGCTGCCGCGCACGAAGGAGCTGCTGGAAGCAAACCTCGAGCGCTCTGCAGGCACCATTTCCGATGAGAAGTTCCACGAGATTCTTCAGCGATCCGTCGCGGACGTCGTCAAGCGGCAGGTCGACCTTGGCGTCGATATCATCAACGAGGGTGAGTACGGCCACATCACCTCCGGCGCCGTGGACTACGGCGCGTGGTGGAACTATTCCTTTACCCGCCTAGGCGGCCTGACCATGACGGATAAGGACCGTTGGGAAATCGGTGACAAGATCCGTTCCGAGCCAGGCAAGATTCGTCTCTCTTCGATGAAGGATCGCCGCGACCGCGCTCTGTTCGCCGAGGCCTACAACGACCCGGATTCGGGTATCTTTACCGGCCGAAAGAAGGTTGCCAACCCGGAGTTCACCGGCCCGGTTACCTACATCGGCCACGATCAGGTGGAAGCGGACGTCAAGCTGCTTGCCGACGCCCTGCCTGATGGCACCGAAGGCTTCGTCGCCGCCCTATCCCCGGGTGCGGCGGCACGCCTTCCTAACAAGTTTTACGAGGACGAGTCTGACCTCCTGCGTGCCTGCGGTGAGGCGCTCAAGGTGGAGTACAAGGCGATTACGGATGCCGGCCTGACCGTGCAGTTTGACGCCCCGGACCTGGCTGAAGCCTGGGACTCGGTGGTGCCGGAGCCGACGGTTGAGGACTTCCAGGCATTCCTGCATGAGCGAATCGATGTGCTCAACGAGTCCATCAAGGACATCCCGCGCGAGCAGACCCGCCTGCACATTTGCTGGGGTTCCTGGCACGGCCCGCACGTGACGGATATTCCGTTCGAGGACATCATTGAGGAGATTCTGCAGGCCAAGGTTGGCGGCTTCTCCTTTGAGGGGGCCTCGCCGCGCCACGCGCACGAGTGGCGCGTGTGGAAGGACCATAAGCTGCCGGAGGGCACCGTCATCTACCCGGGCGTGGTCTCGCACTCCACCAATGCTGTGGAGCATCCGCGTCTGGTGGCGGACCGCATCATTCAGTTCGCTGAGCTGGTGGGCCCTGAAAACGTGATTGCGTCGACTGACTGTGGCCTCGGTGGCCGCCTGCACCACCAGATCGCGTGGGCCAAGCTGGAATCCCTCGTAGAAGGCGCGCAGATCGCCTCCGAGGAGCTTTTCTAATCAGCGAGCGGCCATGAACCAGTGAGCAAACTAAATAAACGCGCGAACCTCCTTGGTTCGCGCGTTTAATTTTTGGTGGGGAGGCGGTTACTTCGCAGCCGCTTTCTCGCCTTCCTTCTTCTGGGAGTTATCCCAGTAAAAGCCGTGGCTCTTGAGGAAGGCGCGCAGACCATCGAGAACGGATGGGTCGAATTGTGCGACCACGGTCAGCGCATTAATAGCGACGGCGACCAGAGCGATAATGCCGCCGACCCACGCAAAGACCTCTTCGGCTGTGTCATTGGGGCGGGCGGACTGTACCCATTCGGGCATCTCGTCCCATTCCTTCTCCAACTCGGCGTCCTTTTCCGCTTGGACGCAGTCTGGCTCTGCTGGCATGCCAGAGGAACCATAACCGTTAAGGATGCCGAGCCCCAGCTCCTGCGGCCCCATGAAGGAAGAACCTGCGGTGCCATCAGCCACCGCCTGCTCGTGCTCCTCACGCGCCTTGTGCACAGCGTCCGCACATTCCTTGGAGAGATCGGAGGTGTCGATGTGACCGACGTTCATCGAGCTTCCACCGTTGGGGCCCTGAGAGCTTCCGCCACTAGAGCTTTGGCTCTGGGAGGAAGCGGGGGACTGGCTGCTCTCAGCGGATTCTGCGGCTGTGGCCAACGGGGTGACCAAAGCCATCGTCGTCGCGCACACTGCGATAAGGGAGGTGGAAAGGCGCATAATCAGGAGTTCTCCTTGAAAGAAGGTGCGAAGGGGGTGCGAGAAAAAGGGGTGGGCTAGCTTGTCCTAAGCCCACTTCAATGTAGCAGCCCGCCCCGAGGGAAGGTAGGGATTATAGGAACTTCTCCAGCTGCTCGCGCAGCGGTGCTGGGGCAAAGCTGAGGACTGTTTCGCGGACACCCGGAGCGTTTAGCAGGCCGACTGCGGCAGCCACCGCAGCGATGACACCGATGACAGAACCGGCGATGATGCCCGCAGTGGATGAGTGGGAGCTGTGGGTATTCTTGTCCTCGTCGTCCTTGTCACCGGTAGAGTCCTCGTCGTCAAGCAAATCTTCAACAGAGTAGACAGTGGTGGTTCCGGAGACTTCGTTGCCCACGATGAGCAGGTGCTCGCCGTTGGGGGAGTCGGCTTTATCGACGAAGGCGAAGCCCTCCGGGCCCAAGTCACCGGCAGCGGCGAACTCATCGGTGGAGAAGTCGCGGTTGTTGACGTAGGTGACGAAGGAGGCGTTGGCCGGGTCGGTGACGTCATAGACGAAAACGCCGCCGACGCGCTCGGCGCCAACGAAAGCATAGGTGCGATCCCCAACCTTGCCGATTGTCAGGGCCTCCGGTTCAGGGCCCTTGTTGTCAGATCGGTCATCAAACTCGGCCGCTTCGTTGTCGGCGTTGTGGTGGAACACTCCCGGTTCATTCAGCTCAGCGGTGATCTTTTCAAAATCGCTACCGGAGTCGAAGACGACCGTGCCGTTGGCATCGTAAATGCTGAAGGAGCGAGAGCCGAAGGAATAGAGCTCATCGAAGCAGCCCTTCTCTTCATTCCAGCCGGAAGCAGTGCTCAGCTTCAGGTTACCGGCCTGCTTCTTATCTGCGAGCTCGTCTAGGTTGACGGCGCCCAGCGCGCCCTCGCACACCTTGCCTTCCTCGATGAGGTCTTTAAGCTCTGCTTCCTCGGCATAGACGCCGGAACCACCGTCCTTTTCCTTGACACCCCACTCGCGGGCATCGCCCTCATTCGCGGTGGCGAAGTAGGTCTGGTCGCCGGCGGTGAAAGCACCGATGGAGTCCGGCATGGACAGGCCCTTGACCGGGATGGTGCGCAGCTCGGCGGCGTCATCCTTGTTGGAGGAGTCGAGTGCTACCTGCGAGTGATCCGCAATGTGAGCCGGCAGGATCTTCTCCACGGTGGCGGATTCAATATCGATGACCCCAATGGCATTGGCCTCCTGCAGCGTCACGTATGCCTTGCCCGCCTGGGAGGAGATGTACTCCGGTTCGAAGTCAATGGAGGGCTTCGCCTCGTGCCCGGAGGGACCAAAGACGCGCACGCCCTCAGGCAGTGGCTTGCCGTCGAAAGCCGTGAAATCAGCGATGCGGGCATCCGCCTGAGTCGGCGCCGCAACTCCCGCCGGCAGCTTGATAACGGAGACGGAACCTTCTGGGTCGGCGACGTAATCGGTGCCCTCGGCGTTGAGCTCGTTCGACGGCTCGCCCTCGTTGGCCACGAGAGCGTAGCTTCCGTCCGCAGTGAGGTGGACGTTATCCGGCAAAGCGCCCACCACCACGCGCCCCAGCTCGGCGGTGGACAAGTCCTCGGCCGCGGCGTTGAAGAAAAGCGCCTCGCCGTTCTCGGTCTTGTCCGCCTGCTGGACGGCGGCCACAGCTAGGCCATCAGGGCGCACGGCTACGGAGTTGATCTCCTTGCCTTCACCGGCAGAAATGGAGCCGATCAAGGTGGGCTTGGCCGGGTCGGCGGCGTCGAGGACGTCGATCTGGCCCGCGTGCGCGTTAACCGTAAGGATGCGCTTGGAGGCTGGGTGGAAGGCCACGATTTCCGCGGCTGACTCTGCGTACACGCCGGACTCATAGGTGCCGATCGGGGTCACCTTGAGGCTGGCGTCAGCGGTGGAATGCTCGATGACGTTGTCCACAATCGCGGCCGAGGATGCCGGAACGGTCAGGCTAAGGCTAGTCGCAGTCGCAGCACACAGCGCGAGAGCGCGGCGGGAGAAAGGGCGAGACATTGAGAAAGACTCCTTGAAGCGGAACGAAAAAGTTTCCGAACCACCGTACGTTGCACCCATGGTGCTTTTGGGGAACGCAGCGTTGCAAACAATCGATATCTAGGTAAACGTTGGGTGAATCGGTCGAATGCTAGGTAATGTGCGACGGGAGAGAGCTGGGGCGCTAAAATGAGCCACCATGACAAGCACCCCGCAAGACTTCGAGCCAATCCACGCCTCTGATATCCAACTGGCACAATCGCGAATTAGCTCGGAGATTGCCCCGACTCCGCTGCAGTATTGCCCGCGCCTGTCCCAAGAAACCGGTAATGAGGTGTACTTAAAGCGCGAAGATCTGCAGGACGTGCGCTCCTACAAGATTCGCGGCGCTCTGTACGGCATGTCGAACTTAAGCGAAGAACAGCGGAAGCAGGGGATTGTTACAGCCTCTGCCGGCAATCACGCCCAGGGAGTGGCCTATGCCTGCCGCACCATGGGGATCCACGGCAAGATCTTCGTGCCGGAGCCGACCCCGAAGCAAAAGCGCGACCGCATCCTGGTCCATGGCGGTGACGTCGTGGAACTCGTGGTCACCGGCGCCAACTTCGATGAAGCAGCAGCCGCCGCACACGCGGATGCTGCGGAGCGCGGTGCCTTCTTTATCGAGCCTTTCGACGCACGCGATACCGTTACCGGCCAGGGAACCGTCGCCGCGGAAATCGTGTCCCAACTCTCGTCCATTGGTAAATCCCTCGACACCGTGGTTGTCCCCGTGGGCGGCGGTGGCCTGATCTCCGGCATCACCTCCTACCTCGCTGACATGGCCCCGCGCACCGCGGTGGTTGGCATTGAGCCGGCTGGGGCGGCGTCGCTCAGCGCTGCATTCGCTGCCGGCGAGCCGGTAACGCTCGACACCGTGGATCCTTTCGTCGATGGGGCTGCGGTCAAGCGCATTGGTGAGCTTCCCTTCAAAATCCTGGAAGCCAATCAAGGCCGCTTGCACTGGGATGTCGTCTCCGAAGGCGCTGTGTGCACTGAGCAGTTGGCCCTGTACCAGAACGAAGGCATCATCGCCGAGCCCGCCGGCGCGCTGAGCGTGACCGGCCTGCGCACGCTGAACCTGCAGCCGGGCTCAACAGTGGTCTGCGTTATTTCCGGCGGCAACAATGACGTGCTGCGCTACGCCGAAATCATGGAGCGCTCCCTAGTGCACCGCGGCCTCAAGCACTACTTCTTGGTGAACTTCCCGCAGGAGCCAGGCCAGCTGCGCCATTTCCTGCAGGATGTTCTCGGCCCTGAAGATGACATCACGTTGTTCGAGTACCTCAAGCGCAACAACCGCGAGACCGGCGCGGCGCTGGTAGGCATCGAACTGGGCAGCGCAGCGGGCATCGATGGCCTGCTGGAGCGCATGGAGAAGTCGAAGCTGAATTGCCAGCAGCTTCAGCCGGGCACCCCTGAGTACGACTTCCTCGTCGCATAATGCTGGAGAGTTATCAGCGCCCGGTCGCAGGTGACGTCGTCGAGCACGAGATTGAGATCAAACGCTCGCGATTTATCACCCTCATCGGCCGCGCCACGAACGAGGCGGAAGCACGCGCGCTTATCGACGCCGCCCGCGACCGCTACCCCGACGCCCGCCACCACTGCTCGGCGTATATCTATCACGTCGATGGCTCGAATCCAGTGGAGCGCTCCTCCGATGATGGCGAGCCTTCCGGCACCGCCGGTAAACCGATGCTCGATGTTTTGAAAGGCTCGGGGCTGCTTGATATCTGTGCAGTGGTCGTGCGCTATTTCGGCGGTATCAAGTTGGGCGCGGGCGGGCTCGTTCACGCTTATGGTGGCGCTGTGAGCGAGACGATGGAGCAGGTTGAGCATGTCACGCGCGCCTTGCGCGAGCTCTATACCGTCGAGGTTTCCCACGCGGAGGCCGGCCGGCTGGAAGCGGAGCTGCGCAACCGCGGCGTCGACATGGTGGATACCGCTTATGGCCAGGCAGTGACTTTCATCGTGTCCGTTGAGCCCGGCGGTGAGGAGAAACTCGCTGCAACGCTCGCGGCACTGACTCAGGGTGGGGTAGAGCCGAAGGAAGCCGGAACAGCCTGGGTGGAGCTTTAAGGTTGCGGGCTTCTGGCCATGTAAAATAAGCCCCATGACTATGCAGCGACGCCCCAACAATCCCATTGAGCAACGCAAACAAGCCGTACGCACCCACGCACGCAACGGCGCTGTGTGTGTCGTGGGAGGCGTCGCCGGCGGCATCCTCCTGGGTTGGGCATTGACTGGTTTCTGGACCTGTATGGCCATTGGCCTCATCGTCGCCGTGGTGGGTGGCGTGTACAACTGGGTCAAGATCCAGAAGATCGTCAACGAAAACCACAACCTTTAAGCGCCTATGGTGAATCAGCCCGACGGGCGGCCCGTCCGCATTGACGTCTGGGTCTGGTCCGTGCGCATGTTCAAGACCCGGTCAGAAGCTGCCACGGCGGTGCGCGCCGGGCACGTCAAGCTCAACGGCAACGCCACCAAGCCCGCGCAGCAGGTTGTCCCCGGCGACCGCGTGCGCGTGTGGCGCAACCACCACGAACATGATCTCGAGGTGCTCGCCACCGTGTCCAAGCGCGTGGGCGCTCCCATCGCGCGGACCTGCTACATCGACCACGCACCGCCGCCACCGCCGAAGGAGTTTTTACCCTCGGTTCCGGTTCGCCCGCGCGGTGCCGGCCGCCCCACGAAGAAGGAGCGTCGGCAGATGGACAAGTTCCGCGGCGGATTCCGCTAATTATTCCGGAAGTTTTTTAAGGCCTTCAGGCGCGCGTTCAGGCGACGCTTGCGATCCTTGCGGTCGCCGGCTTGGGCGGTGGCCTCGATGTGCTGGGCGCCGAACTTGTTGAGCAGCAAATCGTCGATAAGCCTGACCTGGCCCGGGCGGAAGCGGTAGCGCATGGCGTCATGCACGTGGGCGATAGCGTCTTCATCGAGGAGCTGCTTGAGCTGGCTTAGACGATTGATGCCGTTGTTTTCTAAAAGCTCCGCTAGGAAGCGATAGTGCTCCGAGCGTGAACGCGGAAAGCGGTTACCCAGAATGATGGCGAGGACGCCGGGGAGGGTCTCTGCCGTGATTTCCACGTCATCGTCCGCCTCGGAGCTGGGGGCCTTAAGCGCCGCAATCTCATCGAACTGCTGGTCCGCCAACTCAATGAGGCCCGCAGCGAGCGTGAAGAGGCGATCCACCTGTGGGGATGGCGGGTTTGGTCCCTGCTTGTACCGGATATCGTGCTCAAATTCCGCCCAGGCGTGCTGCAGCACAGTGCGGATTTGAATCTCAAAGGTCCAGCCAACATAGGCTTCAAGTTCCTCAAGGGCAGCGGCACTATCTTCAGAAACCTTGAGCACTAGGTGGTGTGAGCCATAGCCAAAGCCGCCGGAAATCCGCGTTTCTGCTGCCTTGTCCACCGAGCGAAGCACTGTGAAGGTTTCCCCCAGAACTTCGAGGGCCTCCGGAATAACCGTGGAGTGGAAGACGGTAATCCGCACGCCCAAGACATCGTGGATATCCTCCCACGGAGTGGGGTACATGAGCTCGCCGTTGCCGCGACGCTTCTTTGCCTTGGCCTTCAGAGACGGCCATTGCTTCACACGGGTAGCTACGCGGTCGAAGATAATTCCGGCGTCGTTAAGCAAGTCCTCGATGGCATCGCGGAAGTCCTGCGCCGCAGTGGGATGCGCGTGCACCCAGGAATGGTACTGGTTGCTCAAGCGGGACATGGATGATTCAGCCATCGTGAAACGTGACTCCTTTCGGCCACGGCGGAAAAGTGCGGGGGTGCGTCTACACCTCCAACGGGAAGCCGTTAGCTAATACTAGCGGTTGCATGCTGAGCGGGGCTCGATGGCGCGGACGCAATTCAGCAGCGCGCCACGCTAACTCCGTGGCGCGATGCGGGGAGACGTTGAGCAACGCATAAAGAGTGTGCGCATCAGGCACGAGGTACGTGATGCTTCGAGCCTGGCTGAGCCTCTGAAGATGATTGTCTAGGATAACGAAAGCCTGCGGATGGGCCAACCAGGACGATATCGTGCAGCGATGAGCTCGCACCTCGAGGCCTGCCTCGGCCCCCATGAAGCCGAGTTCGGCAGGGCGGGTGAAGAACCGCAGTCCCTGCTCCGTCAACGCTCGCCGCTGCAGATTCAACGCTGCGGAATCCCATGCCTGGCGTACGGTCAAGCCCATATCATCCAGAGCGCGCTGGCTCACACGCTTGGCCTCCGTACCCGTGCCGCGTACTATGGACATCGATAGCGTGCGCGATAACTGGAGGCTAGCAGGTGAGTCCCCAAAACCATCATCGCACAGCTTAATTCCGGTCAGCTCTTCGCTCGGGCAGAGCGAGGGGAGAAGGCGATCGACGTGGAGGGAAGTGGACAGCGCGATGGTCATAAGGATTTATCTCCGTAACGGTTGGGCAGGTGCAGATTCCTTATGCTTATTGGACTGCGCTCCGTGCCCACCGGTTCCCAGCGAAGAGGAGAATTCCTTTGGATTGGGCTTATCGCGGGTGCCTTGAGGCCAATCGCGGGTTAAAACGGAGGGGCTTCATCGAGCTGAAGTTCCTCGAGGAGCTTGTCTGTCTGCCAGATCTCAATATTCTGGCCCTTGCCTTGTAGCTCTTCGGCGCGCTTTTCCTTCGACGTCTTGGTGGCCCACTGGCCCACGACGAGGATGGTGGTTTTCTTCGTGACGTTCTTGCCCACCTTTCCACCGCGCTCAGCAATCTTGGACCACAACAGACCTTTATCAAAAGGTTCGAAGTCACCGGTGAGGGTGACATTCTGGCCAAACAATGCGCCTTCTGGATCGGCGTCGGGGTTCGGATCCGGGATGGTGTCCGGCGTGGATACGGACTGCCATGGGGCCGGCCCGCGGCGCTGTGCGGACCCGGAGCTCTTCTTTTTCGCACCCGAGGTCGTCCCCGCCATGCGCGTCTTGTCGCGGAAATCCGTGCCGGCGCCTAAGTCCGCTGCAGACAACGGAGCAGTGTTGGCGCGCAGAACTGGGATGACGGACTCCTCGCTCAAGGTGCCCAGGGCAAAGTCCCGGGTGGTGAATAAGTCCTCGATAGAACCAGAGTGACCAAAGCGCTGGGCCAGGGCGCTAACAATTTCGCCGGCTGCCCGGGCATCCGCTGTGGCTTCGTGGTGGTGGAAGTCCTCGGCCCCGATGTAGGAGGCAACGGTCGGAAGCTTATGGTTGGCCACGTCGATGACACCGGCGCGGGAGGCATCGCGAGCCAGGGCCAGCGAGCACGCCAAGCGAATCTCCGGAACCGGCGCCGCAGACTTCTTAAGGCCGCTGCGCAAGGCCGTGGAATCGAACTGTGCGTTGTGGGCCACCATCGTGTCAGAGCCGAGGAAGTCGAAGAGCTCGGCAGCAGCATCCGCAAAGGGCGAAGCATCAGCGACGTCATCTGGCGTGATGCCGTGGATACTGATGTTGACGTCGTCGAAGTGCTCTAGGCCCGGCGGGGGAGTGCACAACCACGTACGGGACTCGGTCTCTTCGCCATCGCGGAAGCGGACCGCGCCGATCTGGCACACCGAACCCCAGTTGTCATTGGCCGTTTCCACATCGACGGCGGTGAAGTTCAATCCCTGAACACGAGTGCTGGCGGCCGGTGCTTCGCCGCGCAAGGCAGCCTCCACCGCCTGCGCGAAAGCCGTGGCGTCCTGGCCGGGTGCAAAACGGATGACCGTGTCACCAGCACCACCTCCGGAACCGCTGGTGCCGTGAACGATGACTTGACCAAAACCAGTTGCCGTCGGCTCCGTGCATTCCACGCCCGTGGCTCCAGCGAGGGAGAGACTCTCGTGGGCTGGTGCGCCGAGGGAAGAAGCAAGCAAAGAGCGGCGGAAGACAAGGGCTTCGGCGGTGACATCAATGACGGCACCGTGGGCAGTGTAGGACACGGATTCCTTTCAAAGCATGGTGTTGGTGGTGGAGAGCAAGCGGTGAAGAAGCAGCCAAAGCTTCAGCTGCTTCTTGCCGAAGCAACCGATTATGCAGATTCGTCGTTGTCGTCGAAGACCGGGGGCTCGGTCTGGCGCAAGATCAGCGTGGAGCGCGGCTGCACCATGATGGTTCCTTCGGCAGCGATCAGCTTTTCCTCGTCCGGGTATCCGCCGGAATCAGAAGTATCGACGATGAGCCGCCAGCTAGCACCCAAGTCCTTCTTCGGCAGGGTGAACTCAATGTCCTCGTGGTGGGCGTTGAAAATCATGATGAAGGAATCATCCGTGATGCGTTCGCCGCGGGCCGTCGTTTCCGTGATGGCGTTGCCATTGAGGTAGACCATGAGGGCCTTGCCGAATTCAAAATCCCAGTCCTCCGGAGTCATCAGCTTGCCGGAGGGCACGAGCCATGCAATATCGCGGTCTTTCACCTCAGAACCAAAGGGGCCACCGGCCAAGAAACGCTGGCGACGGAACACCGGGTGGTTCTTGCGGATGTTAATCAGGCGCTTAGTAAAACCGTGCATGGCGATGTTCTTTTCCTGCTCCAACATCGACCAATCGATCCAGGAAATCTCGTTGTCCTGGCAGTACACGTTGTTGTTGCCGCCCTGGGTGCGGCCTAGTTCATCGCCGTGACACAGCATCGGGGTGCCCTGGGAGAGCAGAAGGGTAGTGAGGAAGTTGCGGACCTGGCGGCGGCGAAGCTTCTTAATTTCTTCGTCGTCAGTCGGGCCCTCCACGCCGTGGTTCCACGAGCGGTTGTGGGATTCACCGTCGCGGTTGTCCTCCCCGTTGTCCGCATTGTGCTTTTCGTTGTAGGACACCAAATCACGCAGCGTGAAGCCGTCGTGAGCGGTGATGAAGTTAATGGATGCGGTGGGGCGGCGGCCGTTGTTGGCATACAAGTCGGAAGAGCCGGTCAAGCGTGAGGCAAACTCACCCATCTTCGACGGTTCCCCGCGCCAGAAATCACGGACGGTATCGCGGTACTTACCGTTCCATTCGCTCCAAATGGGCGGGAAGTTACCAACCTGGTAGCCGTTATGGCCCACGTCCCAGGGCTCGGCGATGAGCTTGACCTTGGAGACCACCGGGTCCTGCTGCACCAGATCGAAGAAGGTGGCGAGCTTGTCGACGTCATCCAGCTCGCGCGCCAGAGTAGACGCGAGATCGAAACGGAAGCCATCCACGCGCATCTCCGTCACCCAATAACGCAACGAATCCATAATCAGCTGGAGGGAGTGCGGGTGGCGGACATTGAGGGAGTTACCGGTGCCGGTGTAGTCCATGTAGTGCTCGGGATTGTCATCGACCAAGCGGTAGTAGGCATGGTTATCAATACCGCGGAAGGCAATGGTTGGCCCCATGTGGTTGCCTTCGGCGGTGTGGTTGTAGACGACATCGAGGATGATCTCAATCCCTGCCTCGTGGTAAGCGCGAACCATAGCCTTGAACTCAGCCACTGCCTCGCCTGGCTTCTTGGCGTAGGCGTAGTCCGCATGCGGAGCGAAGAAGCCGAAGGTGTTATAGCCCCAGTAGTTGCGCAGGTCCAGCTGGCGCAGACGATCATCCTGGAGGAACTGGTGGACCGGCAGCAGCTCGACGGCCGTCACACCCAAGTCCTTGAAGTAGTTGATGATCGCCGGGTGCGCCATGCCGGCGTAGGTGCCGCGCAGCTCCTCTGGCACATCCGGGTGTGTCATCGTCATGCCCTTGACGTGGGCTTCGTAGATGATGGTTTCGTTATCCGGGGTATGCGGCCGGTTGTCGCCGTGCCACTCGAAGAAGGGGTTGATGACCACCGACAGCATCGTGTGGCCCAAGGAATCATCCTCGTTGCGCCCGGTACCGGGCTCTTCAGCGAAGATATCGTAGGAGTACAGCGAGGCATCGCCGTCAAAATCACCGTCGAAGGCGCGGGCATAAGGATCGACAAGTAGCTTCGAGGGATCGCAGCGCAGGCCGTGCTCCGGTTCATAAGGGCCGTGGATGCGGTAACCGTAGCGCTGTCCGGGGCTGACGTTGGGGAGGTAGGCGTGCCAGACATGGGCGGTGACTTCAGTCAACTCAATGCGCTCTTCGCTGCCATCGTGGTCGATGAGGCAGAGCTCAACCTTTTCCGCGATTTCGGAAAAGATAGCAAAATTAGTTCCGGCTCCATCGAAGGTGGAGCCGAGCGGGGAGGGGGAACCAGGCCACACCTGGCGAGATGGCGTTAGATCAGCACGGGTCTCAGTCATGAGGCTCAGCTTAGTCAATTCTATTCGCAGCGATCGGTTCGCAGTGACTTTAAACCGGCAACCATGAGTTCCGCGGCACGCACAGAGGTGGCGTCCACGGGCGCGGTGCTTGAGATACTTGGAGAGGGAAAGACCGTGCTTGGCGACGCCTCGCTGGACGACGCCCCACTGAGCTGCTCGCGGGATTGCTCCATGAAAGTAGCGCCCAGTGTGTAGTGGATCAGCGTGCGGGCGGCGACGGCACTATCTTCCTTCGATGCATCGGGGGCTTCTTTCTGCAGTGCCGTAGTGAATAGCTCTTCTAAGTCAGCGCTGACTGAAGACTCTGGGAAAGCGGCGCCAGCAATGGCTACCTCGGCGCCATCGCGCCAGCGGCGCAGCTCCCGGTGTAGCGAGCTGACCAACTCCGCCGTGGTTTCACCCGCGACGGGGGAGAGGATCTCAGCGGTCATGGCGGCGATGAGCGATTGCTTGTTAGCTACATGCCAGTACAAGGCGCCGGGGGCCACGTCGAGGTTGGTAGCGACGCGACGCATGGTGACGTCGGCAAGCCCGTAGCGGGTCAAGAGTTCGAGGGCAGTGGAAACGATAGCGTCGCGAGATAGATGCACACGACCAACTCTACGCGGCGCAAGAAACCCCTAGTGGGGCTCACAGGAAGCTTCAAGGTGTAAAATATGATTTCTTCAAACAGCCCTTGTTAGGGTTGTCGGAGATGCCCAAGAGCAACCACCACGCCTAGCGTGGATTCACCTATCGCTCTCTATTTAATTTGAGGAGTTATCCCTTGTCCTTTTTGACACCTGCCAAGAAGTCCCTCATCGCTGTTGCACTCGTTGCACCGCTTTCCTTGGCTGCTTGTGGTTCCGATGACGAGAACGCAGGCGACACCGCTTCCTCTGCGGCAAAGACCACCACGACGACGAAGTCCAAGGAAAAGACGTCTGAGAAGAAGACGGAAGAGAAGACTTCTGAGGATAAGAAGGAGGGGGAAGAGAATAAGGACGGCGAGAGCGCTGCTCCGAAGCCGGAGGGAGAGAACCCTGAGGGCGGCGACCAGGCCGTGGCCAACCCCTTCGAAGAGGGCGCGGACCCGTTCCAGAACATGCCAAAGGTTGAACCGGTTCAGGGCGAGGCCGCAAGCCAGGAGGATATCGACGGTATCAACACCCTGGTACGTGGCATGTATGAGCAGCAGACCATGCGCTCCTTTGTGAAGTACCTTCCGGAACACACCTGCGCGGCCGTGCGTAATGATCCAAACTCCGGCCTCGACCAGGTGGACTACAACCAGGTCCCGGATGTGCCGATGAACCAGCTCAAGGACATGATGGCCGCAGCTGGCCAGGACACCTCCCAGATGGAGGGCTTCGACTGGTCCAAGACCGGCGTTGAGTCCATCAATGATGTCGTGGTTAACGGCGATGACGCCTCCGCGACCGTGAACGTCAACACCAGCCAGGGCATGGATAGCTCCACCATGCGCTTCAAGCGCGAGAACGGTAACTGGACCTTCTGCGGCTAGAGATTATCGTGCCTGCACTGCGTGCACCTAGCTTTCATATACCCCGCGCCATTGGATTCGGCGCGGGGTTGCTCGCGTTAGCGCTCCTTGGTTTCTCCGCTGTTGGCGCTGTCTGGGGGCTGTGGCGGCCTACTCTGGAGGGCCATCGCATGGAGGATGGCGGCTATGTCCTGCGCAACGTTGCCGACGTGCAATTCGATTCTTATATCACCTTCGTGCTGATCACCGGAGTCCTCGGTATGGCCTTGGGAGCAATCGCCCACCGTTGGGGAGAGCGCTACCGTGGCGTCGGTGTGCTGCTGTGGGTGGCGCTGGCGGCTTTGGCCGGTGCGGCGTCCTTCTATGTCTTCGGCGGGGCGACGGCCACTGATGTTCCGGAGAACCCTGGGGAATTCGTGGAGTTCGTGCCGAAGTTTTCGCCCGGCATCGCGTGGCTTGTGGGACCATTTATGGCCATGTTTGTCTACTGGTCTGCGCTGTTCTTTGAGCCGCCCAGCGTGGCGCTCGAAAGTGAAGCGGAAGAAAACGAGGCAGCGGTCGACGTGCACTAGGGCCAGGCGACGGGGGAGGAGCCCACGGCATCGCGTGAAATGTCATCGATGCCGTGGAGGACGTGCTTGATGCCGCGGCCGAGGGCGGTTATCAGTTGGGCGTCGGAAAGCCCGGCGCCCGTCATGACCGCGTAATCAATGCGCACCTGCAGCCCGTCAACGTTGGAGTGGCAGAAGGCTGAGGCCGAGTGATTGTTCCGGTTCCAATCATTGCAAATAAGGAAAATCCTGGAGAACTCGCTGCCCTGTAGGTTCGGGTCCCAATGGCCTTTGATGATGAGGCTTGGGCCGGAGTCAATGGCGAAGGCAAAGAGGACGTCATTGATCCAGGCATAAACGGCTTCATCGCCATCTGATTGGAAGCGCGAAATTCCCAGGGCGGGTAAGAGAGCTTCGAGGCGGGCCGTATCGACGCTGGCGACGGGGCCGTCGAGTTCTGTCTGTTCTTCCGGGACTGCCGGGCGGGGAAGCGTGAGAACGGGGAAATGTTTAGCCAGTTCTTCGAGGCAGGCCGCGGCGTTGTGGAGCGCTGGCACTACCGAAGCGGAGAGTTGGGCGCTCGTGGGTTTCTGGTGCACCACGAGGAAGGAGTGGCCCCACACTTCGACTTCGGTAGGGGAGGAATAGTTGAGCACGAGGTGCGGCGAGAGGCAGTCGTGGTTCCAGTCGTTGACGAACTCGCTGAGACTGGGGATATCGCCGAAACCAAGAATGCCATGGTGGGTGGTGTAGAAACGCAGGATCGGCTCGCCCTCAGTGTCCATGAAAGCGCGGGTTTCCCCGAGTGGCGAGTGCGGGAAGAGGAGCTCGTGTGCGGTTACCCGTATGCAGTCAAGGTTTTCCCGGCGCGTGAGGCGTTCGACGCGGGCAAGCAAGTCTGACGGGGACTGGCGGTCCAGGCCGTCGGCGCCGTTGCTCATTTCGCCACCTCCCTCTACCGATACGGGATGCCGGAATGTGTTACTAGTGGCACATTCTATAACCCGCACCTGCCGGTTCGCTGGCTTTTCGGTCCGGGTATAGTAATGGGAAGGTATAGAAACCACTGCATATTATAAAAAGAGGTCCCAGCATGCTACGAACCATCGACCTGCGTGGAGAGGCACTTACTACCTCCCGTTTGCGCCGAGTATTGCCGCGAGGGGGCACGGACGTGTCCTCGGTGATGGGCACTGTTATCCCCATGGTGGAGAAGGTCCGTGACGGCGGAGCGGCGGCCGCCCTCGACTTCGGCGAAAAATTTGACGGTATTCGCCCGGCCGCGGTGCGTGTTCCTCAGGAGGAGCTGAAGAAAGCAGCCGATGAGCTGGACCCGAAAGTGCGGGCAGCCATCGAGGAATCCATCGCGCGCGTGCGTGCTGTCCATGCTGACCAGAGGCCGGATTCGCACACGACCACCCTGGCACCGGGGGCAACGGTCACCGAGGTCTTTCACCCCATCGAGCGGGTGGGGCTGTACGTCCCGGGCGGCAAGGCGGTGTATCCGTCTTCCGTCATTATGAACGCCGTCCCCGCCCAGGAAGCGGGCGCTGAGGCGATGGTCGTGGCCTCCCCGCCACAAAAGGAGTTTGGCGGTCTGCCGCACCCGACGGTGCTGGCCACGTGCCACATGCTCGGCGTGGACGAGGTGTGGGCAGTAGGCGGCGGGCAAGCCATTGCCCTTCTGGCCTATGGCGATGATGAACCGGTTACCGGTGAGGAAGCACTGGAGCCTGTCGATATCATTACCGGCCCAGGCAACGTGTTTGTTGTCGCCGCTAAACGCGCAGTGCAGGGCGTGGTGGGCATTGATGCGGAGGCCGGGCCCACGGAGATCGCCATTTTGGCAGACGATAGCGCCAACCCCGTCTACGTGGCCTATGACCTCATCTCCCAGGCAGAGCATGATCCCATGGCTGCTTCCGTGCTCATTACTGATTCAGAGGAGTTTGCCGCCGCCGTGAACGCGGAGGTAGCGCAGCGTTATACCGCCACCGCCAATGCCGAACGCGCCGCCGAGGCGCTGCGCGGTGAGCAGTCGGGCATTGTCGTGGTTGAGGACCTTGAGGCGGGAATCGCCGTCGCGGATGCCTATGCCGCCGAGCACTTGGAGGTGCACACGAAGAACGCCCGGGCAGTTGCGGAGCGCATTCGCCACGCCGGTGCCATCTTCGTTGGCGACTATTCGCCCGTACCTCTTGGTGATTACACCGCGGGTTCCAACCACGTTTTGCCAACCTCTGGAACCGCGCGGTTTAGCGCCGGCTTGTCGACGCATACCTTCCTTCGCCCAGTAAACCTCATCGAGTATGACCGCGCGGCACTCGGCGAGGTAGCAGAGAACGTTATCGCCTTCGCCACAGCGGAGGCGCTGCCCGCCCACGGTGAAGCAATCGCCGCACGATTCGCCGAAGACACAGATGCCCAGAAAGGAGAGGCTTAAACCATGGCTGAGCTGAAGGATCTTCCCCTTCGTGAAGAATTGCGTGGCTCCAGCGCCTATGGCGCCCCGCAGCTGACGGTAACCAACCAACTCAACACCAACGAGAATCCTTATCCGCCGTCGGAGGCGCTGGTGAAGGACATGGTGGAGGCCGTCGAGAAGCACGCACGCCAACTCAACCGCTACCCGGAGCGCGATGCCGTCGAGCTGCGCACGGCGCTGGCGGAATACATCAGCGAGCAGACCGGTGTCACCGTGGGCGTGGAGAACGTGTGGGCAGCCAACGGTTCCAACGAGGTGCTCCAGCAGCTGCTGCAGGCCTTCGGTGGGCCGGGCCGCAGCGCGCTGGGATTTACGCCGAGCTACTCCATGCATCCGATCCTGTGCGCAGGTACGCAGACCGAATTCATTTCCTGCCCGCGCGATGAGGACTTCCGCATCGATGAGGAGGCGGCTCTGGGGGCCGTCGCCAAGCACAGCCCCGACGTCGTCTTCATCACCACCCCGAACAACCCCACCGGTGACGTCACCCCGATCGAACTAGTGGAGAAGATCGTGCAGGCCGCGCCGGGCATCGTCATCGTGGACGAGGCCTACATGGAATTCTCGCCCTCGCCGTCAGCTACAACACTGCTGGCGAAGTACCCGACCAAGCTCGTGGTCTCGCGCACGATGTCCAAGGCATTCGATTTCGCCGGCGGGCGCTTGGGCTACTTCGTGGCGGATCCCGCTTTCGTGGAAGCCGTGATGCTCGTCCGCTTGCCGTACCACCTCTCCGTGCTATCCCAGATCGCGGCCACCGTGGCTCTTGCTCACAAGGAGGAGACCTTGGGCACCGTGGCGAAGCTTTCGGCGGAGCGGGATCGGGTTGTCGCCCGCCTTCAGGAGCTTGGCTATTACGTGGTGCCGAGCGAATCCAACTTCGTCTCCTTTGGACGCTTTGCCGACCAACACGCGGTGTGGCAGGGATTCCTCGACCGCGATGTGCTGATCCGAGACAACGGCGTGCCGGGCCTCCTGCGCGCCACGATTGGGCTGCCCGAAGAGAATGACGCCTTCCTTTCGGCCGCGGCGGACTTGGCAGATACAGTAGAGATGACTAACTGAGAACTGAAACTTGAGCCCAGACAAAGGCTCATGATGAAAAGAAGGAGCGTGGGACAATGAGCGCTGGTGAAGCTACACGCCACGACTTAGGCGACCGCATTGGCCGCGCAGAGCGCGTGACTGGGGAGACAAAGATCTCCGTTGAAATCAATCTCGATGGCACCGGCCAGGCGGATATTTCAACGGGGCTGCCGTTCTTTGACCACATGCTCAACGCTGTGTGCACTCACGGCTCCTTCGACCTTAAGGTCCATGCCGAGGGCGATATCGATATCGATGCCCACCACACGGTGGAAGACACCGCGATTGTTCTTGGCCGCGCTTTCCTCGAAGCACTGGGGGATAAGTCCGGCATCCGCCGTTTCGGTTCCCAGCTTCTGCCCATGGATGAAACGCTGGTGGAGGCCGTCGTTGACATTTCTGGGCGGCCCTACTTTGTCATGAATGGCGAGCCGGAGAACTTGGAGTGGCAGGTTATTGGCGGGCACTACGCCACGGTGATCAACCGGCACTTCTTCGAAACCTTTGCCACACACTCGGCGACGACTCTGCACGTCAACGTGCGCTATGGGCGCGATCCGCACCACATCACGGAAGCCGAGTACAAGGCAGTGGCCCGCGCCCTGCGCCAGGCAACCGAGCGGGATCCGCGAGTAACCGGAGTTCCTTCGACGAAGGGAGCACTCTAAGACGCTATGAATGTCATGGTTCTCATTCTCTTTCTCGTCGCCGGTCTGCTCGTCGGTGGCGCGTGGGCGGCGTATCAGAACGGTTCAGTATTGCTGACTGTGGTCGCGGGCGCGCTCGCGGCGGTCGCCGTGACCGCCGCGTTGGTCTGGTTCCTCGACATCTTTTCGGCAGGATTGGCGGCAAAGTGACAGATAACGCCCCTCAGAGTGTGTGGAAGGTTGCCGGCTTCAAGGAAACCATGATCGCGGTGGTTTCCGCCTTCGGCGCGTGGTCAGTCTTGCTACCCGTGGTGCCGTTGGCTGTGTTGGATTCCGGCGGATCGGCCACGCTGGCTGGTGCCACAACCGGCGTGTTCATGCTGGCCACCGTGCTTACCCAAATGGCGACTCCGATGCTGCTGCGCATCTTTGGCTACCGGCCGATCATGGCGGCGTCGGCGCTGCTCTTGGGCGTGCCGGCGTTGGGCCACATGCTGGGCGACGCCGCCCCAATCGCCCTAGGCTTTTCCGCACTGCGCGGTATTGGCTTCGGTGCCCTGACGGTGTCAGAAAACGCGCTCATCGCGGAAATCACGCCGCGGCGCTTGTTGGGCAAGGCCACTGGAATCTTCGGCCTTTTTATCGGCGCGGCACAGATGGCCTTCCTGCCCGTCGGCCTTGCCGTCGCCGCAGCGTACAACTATAACGTGGTGTACCTCTTGGCCGCCGGCCTCGGCCTGCTGGGTTTCTTCACCTGCATCTTGGTACCGCAGATCAAGGCTGCCCCAGTGGGAGTGCCGGACCCATCGGATACCACTCCGCGTGCCCCAATGTGGAAGCTTGTGCTCGTGCCCGCACTGGCGTTGATGAGCTTCTCCGTGAGCTACGGCGTGGCTTCGAATTTCATTTCGCCGGCCGTGCGCGAATTGGATCCTGAACGCGGAGCGGTTTTGGGCGGCTTCATGCTGTCCGTGATTGGTGGCGCGGGCATGATTGCGCGCTACGTCGCCGGTGTCGTGGCGGACCGGGTGGGCAAGCCTGGCACACTCATGATTCCGGCCCAGGCTTCCTCGGTTGTGGGTGTGGGACTCATCGCCGCCGTGCTGTGGCAAGAGTGGTCGGTATGGCTGCTCGTGTTCGGTACGGTCATTTACGGTGCTGGCTTCGGCATCGTTCAAAATGAGGCGCTGTTGTCGATGTTTGACCGCCTCCCACGCGAGCGGCTCTCCGAGGGTTCCGCGGTGTGGAACATCTTCTACGACGGTGGTACTGGCCTTGGTTCGACGGTCCTTGGCGCCGTCGTGGCGATGTCAGGATACAAAGGCGCTTTTGCCGCAGGTGCCGCCATCATTGCGGTGGGCTTGCTCATGACTGCTGCTGACCTAGCTTTGGGTAAGACCCGCGTGAGCGAACTCAATGACATCCAAACGCGCTTGCGCAGGATTAGAAGGCCGAGGAGGCCCGGAAAGGAGCCACGATGAGCTCACACGACGTAGTTGTCCTTGATTATGGTGCCGGCAACGTCCGCTCGGCTGTGCGCGCACTGGAACGGGTCGGTGCCACCGTGACGGTGACCGCAGACCCGAAGCTGGCGGTGGAAGCCGATGGCCTGTTGGTGCCCGGCGTAGGCGCCTTCGCCGCCTGCATGGAAGGCCTGCGTGCGGCCCAGGGCCCACGGATCATTGGCCAACGCCTAGCTGGCGGCCGCCCAGTTCTCGGTATCTGCGTAGGTATGCAGATTCTCTTTGAGTCCGGTACAGAACACGGCGTTTTTACGGAAGGCTGTGGTGAGTGGCCGGGGGAGGTGACCCGCTTGCAGTCGCCAGTTCTGCCCCACATGGGCTGGAACACCGTTGAGCTTCCCGACGATAGCCTTATGTTCCATGGCGTGAGCGCGCAGGATCGCTTCTACTTCGTGCACTCCTATGCCGCGCGGAGCTGGGAGCTCGAGACTGAAATCACTGAGCCGCCGAAGGTGGCGTGGTCCGAATATGGCGGTGACCGTTTTGTCGCCGCGGTAGAAAACGGTGCGCTATGGGCCACGCAATTTCATCCGGAGAAGTCGGGTGACGTCGGCTCGCAGCTGCTAAAGAACTGGATTGGAACGCTTTAAAGAGCCCACTCGAAAGGTAGACTACCCACCATGAGCTTTACACTGTTGCCCGCGGTTGATGTCGTCGACGGTCAGGCGGTTCGCCTTGATCAGGGAGAGGCCGGAACTGAAAAGCCCTATGGCTCGCCGCGTGAGGCCGCCCTTAAGTGGCAGGCCCAAGGCGCGCAGTGGCTGCACGCAGTAGATCTGGACGCAGCCTTTGGCCGCGGCTCCAACCACGAGCTGCTCGCTGAGATCACCACGAGCGTGGACCTTAACGTGGAGCTGACCGGAGGTATCCGGGATGATGACTCCTTGGCCCGTGCACTCGCCACCGGAGCCCGCCGCGTCAATATTGGTACCGCGGCTTTGGAAAACCCCGAATGGATTGCCAAGGTCTTGGCAGAGCATGGTGACCGCATCGCGGTCGATCTCGCAGTCCGGATGGTGGACGGCGAGTGGCGCACGCGCGGTAACGGCTGGGTTTCCGATGGTGGCGACCTCTGGGAGGTGCTCGAGCGCCTTGACGCCGCTGGTTGCACTCGCTTCGTGGTGACGGACGTGTCCAAGGACGGGACGCTGCAAGGCCCCAACATCGAACTGCTGCGTGAGGTTGCGGCCGCCACGGAGGCAAAGGTAACAGCCTCCGGTGGGATTTCCACCCTTGATGATCTGCGTGAATTGGCCCTCTACGAAAATGAGGGAATTGATTCCGCCATCATCGGCAAGGCTCTCTATGAGGAGCGCTTCACACTGGAGGAGGCGCTTGCGGCGGTTGCGGAAGTTACGCCGTTGCCGGGTGAAGAATACATTGACCCGATCGAGGAGAGGTAGGCCAATGGCCCCGATGTCAGGAACCTCCGCGTCGGATCCGCGCGAACTCGTGGCCTTTGCAGAAGCAGCGGTGGACCAGGTTGATGATCTCTTCCGCCGGGGCCTCGGTGCAGCGCCCGCGCGTTTCAAGGGCGAAGGGGACTTTGCCACCGAGGTGGATTTGCTGATTGAACAGCAGCTGCGACTGACGCTGAACCAGCTCACCGGTATCCCGGTACTCGGTGAAGAATCAGGCGGCAGCCTTGAAGAAACGGTGTGGGTTGTGGATCCCGTGGATGGAACCGCGAACTACTCGGCCGGAAATCCATGCTGCGGCATTCTTGTCACGCTTATCCACGAAGCAAAGCCGGTTGTTGCAGTAGCGGATTTCCCCCTGCTACACCGGCGCGTGGTTGCGGCGCAGGGCATGCAGCTGCGAACCAGCGGCGGCCCCTCCTCTGGATTCGGTGGTGGCGAAGAAGCCCAGGGATTCGACGAGGCTCGTGGCCACGTGGGCTGCTCCTCGCACCTGCCGACGGGCCTGTTCAATGATCTCCGGGAGACCGGGCTGCGTCCCCGCATGACCGGGTCGGTGGGTCTGGATAATGCATTTGTGGCTCAAGGCGTGTTTGACGGCGCGGTGAATTTCTCGCCGCACCCGTGGGATAACGCGGCGGGTGCTCTCATGATCAAGGCTGCCGGTGGCCGCGTGAGTGATCCAGAAGGCAACGAGTGGACCGCGCATTCACAGGGATTCGTGGGCGGTACCCCGCAGGTGCATGCCACGATCTTGGATGCCATCGCCCGAAACCCCCGCGGAAGCCGTTGATACGCGTTTGGCTTGCCTAGGACGCTAGCGCTCGTCGCTGGCGCCGCATACCGGACTTGAATTTCACCAATCGGCAGTTCGATTCGAGCTGCCTTTCATTTCGCTTTGAGCTTTAGGAGGATTGTCACCATGGCTCTTGCCGTGCGAGTGATCCCGTGCCTTGACGTTGATAATGGCCGCGTGGTCAAAGGCATTAACTTTGAAAACTTGCGTGATGCCGGCGACCCAGTTGAGTTGGCCGCCCATTACGACCGCGTGGGTGCTGATGAGCTGACTTTTCTCGATGTGTCAGCGTCGAAGGACGGCCGCGGTACCATGCTTGACGTCGTACGCCGCACCGCCGATCAGGTCTTTATTCCGCTGACCGTTGGCGGTGGAGTGCGGTCTGTCGACGACGTCCGTGAACTGCTGCGTGCCGGCGCCGATAAGGTCTCCGTCAACTCCTCTGCCATCGCGCGCCCGGAGCTACTGCGTGAGCTTGCGGATGTGTTTGGCTCGCAGTGCATCGTGTTGTCGGTGGATGCGCGCCGTGCTGCAGATTTCCCTAGCGGATTCGAGGTCACCACGCATGGCGGAACGCGTTCTGCGGGCCTCGATGCCGTGGAATGGGCCAAGCGCGGTGAGGAATTGGGTGTCGGCGAAATCTTGCTGAACTCCATGGACGGCGACGGAACCAAGGCGGGCTTTGATATCGAATTGATCGAGGCAGTGCGCGAGAAAGTTTCCGTTCCGATCATCGCCTCCGGCGGTGCGGGAAAGGCCGAGGACTTCCCACCGGCTGTCGACGCTGGGGCAGATGCGGTGCTGGCCGCCAGCATTTTCCACTTCGGAGAAGTGGGGATCTCCGAGGTCAAGCAGGCGCTAGCTGCGGCAGGCAAGGAGGTGCGACAGTGACGAGGAACAGCGACAACCCCACCACCGACCCAACGGCTGTCGGGGCTTATGAGCTGAGTGATGAGATTGCTCAGCAACTTAAGCGCAACGAGTTGGGGCTTGTTCCAGCCATCGTGCAGTCGGAGCGCGGTGAGGTGCTCATGTTGGCGTGGATGGATGACCATGCCTTGGCCTACACGTTGGCGACGCGCCGCGGAACCTACTATTCACGTTCCCGCCGCGAGTATTGGATCAAAGGCCTAACATCCGGCAACACCCAAGAGGTGGTCGGCGCGCGCTTGGATTGCGATGGTGACACCATCCTGCTCACCGTTCGTCAGCGCGGCGGGGCATGCCATACCGGTGACCGGACCTGTTTCGATGCACGTGATCTCTTAGGGGAGGAGAATGATGGCTAAGCGCATTGGGCCCTTGTTGATGTTTGTCGGTGCCATCCTATTGTGGCTGTCTTCCCGCATGACGTGGGTAAAGGCTGCGGTTGAGGATGATAAGGCCGGCTCCAGCGTTGCGGAGCTATCGGGTTCCTTGTGGTCCCTCGAGCTCATCGCGTTGAGCGTTGTGGTCCTCGCTGGCGGTGTTGCGGCCTTCGCGCTACGGCGCACCGGCCGCCGAATCGTATCTGGCCTCACAGCACTTGCCGCGGCGGCTGCGGGATGGCGGCCTGTTGCGTTGCTGACCGCCGGCCCGGAGGCGGAGCGCGCCGAGGAACTGCTGCAGGGAGGCACGAATGATACCTCCGTGGAGTCCACGACCATTTCTGACTGGGCCACGGTGCTCTCCGCGGATGCCTCGACTGCCGGCCCTGTCCTCGCCCTCGTCGGCGCTGCACTCGCGCTCTTTGGTGCGGTCATGGTGGCCAGCAATCCGGGAGGCGATAAGCCCCGCTCCGCCAAATATGAGACACCAGCTGTACGGCAGGAGCGCCTGCAGGAAGATCTAGAAACCTCCCAGGATTCTGGCCGCGTGATGTGGGACGCTTTGGACGCCGATATCGACCCCACAGATCCTCGCACCACCTAGGGGAGGTGGCGGCACGAGCCACCGGCTCGTCTCATCTCCACCACGGGGTGTTGCGCTGATAGAAGGGGACCCCGGATTTCTGGTTGGAGGTAAGAGCGCGCTAGCCTAAGTGTGATCTCGAACTCCATCCTGTTTCTTTCATTGAGTTTCCTTCGGGGAAGGGAGGTGCTCCATGCCTACCCCGATTGCCGTCGATCACCTCGTGGCCGGCGTACTAGCTGATGTCGCCGCGCGGGAGGCCCGCGTTCCCTTCAAGGAAGTAAAGGCGCGTTCCCGAGACATGGATGCCCCGCGCGATGCTGCACAGGCTTTGCTGCGTCCGGGATGCTCTATCATTACCGAAATAAAGCGCGCCGTACCTTATGGCGGTGAAATTGCGCATTTGGAGAGCCCGCAGTCCGTGGCAGCGTTGGCGCATAGCCTGGAGGAAGCCGGAGTGCATGTGATGGCGTGTCAAACGGATCGCCGCCGCTTCCACGGTTCCCTCGAAGACATGCGGGCGGCCCGGTCCGCCGTTGACATACCGATGCTATGCCGCGACACCATCGTCGACCCCTATCAGATCCATGAGGCGCGGTGCTATGGGGCGGATGCGATTCCCCTGCAAGTGGAGCTGCTCGACCAGGCTCGCCTCGAGTCTCTCCTAGACCGCGTGGAATCTCTCGGCATGACCGCCATCCTGGAAGTTCGTACGTGCGCTGAGGTGGATCGCGTCATTAAGGCAGGGGGAACTGTCGTGGCGATCAACGCGTGGTCTTTGGCCTCCGATGCTATTAATCGGGAGGCCTTTTCTACTATTTCGCCGGGTCTTCCTGAGAGCATGACGCGCATCGCGGTGGGTGGGGTCAATAGCCCGCGAAACGTGTTGTCTTATGCTTCTCAGGGCGCTGATGCCATCTTGGTCGGTGAGTCCATCATGGCTGCCCAAGACCCCATGGCCTTGGCGCGTTCTTTGGTGGCTACCGGCCAGCATCCGGCGTGCCCTTCGCGCAGGACCTAGACGCGTTGTAGTGGGCGTTATTTTCAGGCACACTGTTTCCCGTGCAAATTTACAATCTCGCCAACATTCCCTCTCCGCCGCAAGGCGTGTGGCATCTAGGTCCGGTCCCAATTCGCGCTTATGCCATGTGCATCATCGTCGGCATCCTCGTTGCGATGTGGATGACGCTGCGCCGCTATACTGCCCGCGGTGGAAACCCGGATGTGGTGTGGGATGCGGCCTTGGTGGTGATACCGGCCGGAATTATTGGTGGGCGCCTCTACCACGTGATTACGGATAACGAAAAGTACTTCTGTTCCACGTGCAATCCAGTTGATGCGCTGAAGATTACCAACGGCGGCCTCGGCATTTGGGGCGCAGTGGCGCTGGGCGCAATAGCGGTGTGGATCATGTTCAAGGTTAAAGGCATCCCATTGGGGCCATTTGCGGACGCCGTCGCGCCCGGACTTGTCTTGGCCCAAGCTATCGGGCGCTTGGGTAATTGGTTCAATCAGGAGCTCTACGGCCGTGAAACCACGGTTCCGTGGGCCTTGGACATCTACTACCGAGTAAATGACAGCGGCGCGTACGCACCAATCAGCGGACGCTCGACCGGGGAAGTAGTGACCTCAGTGCATCCGACCTTCCTCTATGAACTGCTGTGGAATGTGGCGGTGTGTGTGTTCCTGCTGTGGGCGCACAAGGCGTTCAAACTCGGCCATGGGCGTGTGTTCGCGCTGTACGTTGCCGGATACACGGCGGGGCGGTTCGTTGTAGAAAACATGCGCGCTGATGAGGCCACGCACATCTTCGGGTTGCGCGTCAACGTCATCGTTTCGGTGGTCTGCTTCGTTGTTGCGCTCATCGTGTACTTCCGGTTGCCACGTGGGCAGGAGTCACCGGAGGAAGTGGATCCCGCTCGTTCCGCGGAAGTTGACAAGAATGGTGGCTCCGCAGGCTTTAATTAGGTACGGCTTTCGTAGCGTCTGCCTGTTTTAGGCGCTGAAAACAGAAAAAGTAGCCGGGATCACACACGGTGTTTTTGAGCTCTTATTCGGAAGCCTGAGGTTCCGAATGATGAGTACGAAATGCCCAGATGTGCCCGGGTATTCCCGTTTGTTGCCGAATATTTGGGGCTTTGCTCAGTCCTGGAGAGCACTCGGGACGAGGCTTGAAAACGCGCTATGAGCGTCATTCGTAGTGGCCGAGACCAGTAAACCGGGGTAGTTTGGGAACCGTTAGAAGCTCCCGATGTGAGTAAGGCATTCCATGTTGGATAGAAGAACCAAAATCGTTTGTACGTTGGGTCCCGCGGTAGCAAGCAAGGAAGGAATCCTTGGCCTCGTTGAAGCGGGCATGGACGTGGCGCGTCTGAACATGTCTCACGGCGAGCACGCGGATCATGAAGCGAACTATCGCTGGGTCCGCGAGGCCACCGATGAGACCGGCCACGCCGTCGGTGTGTTGGCGGACTTGCAGGGTCCGAAGATCCGTCTGGGTCGCTTCATCAACGGTGAAGAGATGTGGAAGGACGGCGAGATCGTCCGCATCACTGTTGAGGACGTGGAAGGCACGCACGACCGCGTGTCCACCACATACAAGAACCTGGCGAAGGACGCGAAGCCGGGTGACCGCCTGCTTATCGACGATGGCAAGGTCGCCGTCGTGTGCAAGGAAGTCGATGGCAACGACGTCGTCTGTGAGGTCACCGAAGGCGGTCCGGTCTCGAACAACAAGGGCGTGTCCCTGCCGGGCATGGACATTTCCGTCCCGGCCCTGTCGGAAAAGGACATCGCAGATCTCCGCTTCGCCTTGAAGCTTGGTGTCGACCTGATTGCTCTGTCCTTCGTGCGTTCCCCGGCCGACGTGGACAAGGTCCACGAGATTATGGATGAGGAAGGCCGCCGCGTTCCGGTCATCGCCAAGCTGGAGAAGCCGGAAGCTGTCGATGCCCTCGAATCCATCGTGCTGGCATTCGATGCCATCATGATTGCCCGCGGTGACCTCGGCGTCGAGGTGCCGCTGGAGCAGGTTCCGCTGTTCCAGAAGCGCGCCATCCAGATTGCGCGTGAGAACGCCAAGCCGGTAATCGTGGCAACACAGATGCTCGATTCCATGATTTCCAATCTGCGGCCGACCCGCGCGGAGGCGTCCGACGTTGCCAACGCAGTGCTCGACGGCGCCGATGCAGTCATGCTCTCCGGCGAGACGTCCGTGGGCATCGACCCACAGAATGTCGTGCGCACCATGTCCAAGATCGTCGCGAATGCCGAGCAGGGTGGCCGCGTTCCTCCGCTGACGCACGTTCCGCGCACCAAGCGCGGTGTCGTGTCCTACTCCGCACGCGATATCGCTGAGCGCCTTAACGCGAAGGCAATCGTGGCGTTCACCACCTCCGGTGATACCGCAAAGCGCGTGGCTCGTTTGCACTCGCCGCTGCCGCTGCTTGCCTTTACCCCGCATCCGGCCGTGCGCTCGCAGTTGGCTTTGACCTGGGGCGCCGAGACCTTCCTGAGTGAATCGGTGGAGTCCACCGATAACATGATGGAAGCCATCGATGAGGCGCTGCTGGGGATGGATAAGTACAAGGAAGGCGACATGATCGTCGTCATCGCCGGTACGCCTCCTGGAATCTCCGGTAACACCAACATGATTCAGGTCCACGAGCTGGGTCAGACGCTGCGCGATAAGTAGGGCTCTCGCGCAGTAAGGCAACGCCGCCTCACTCGGCCTCTTTCCCGCAATGGCGGAAGGGGGTAATTGAGTGGGGCGGCGCTTTTGCCTTGAAGGAGTCTTGAAGGACTACCCATCTAAGGGTTAATAGGCACTAGCGCGCCTATTAACCCCATCTACCTAGACGTTGGCGATGGGAGTCGGGGCCAGCTTCCACACCTCGTTGGCGTAGTCGGCGATTGTGCGGTCGGAGGAGAAGCGGCCGGAGTAGCAGATATTAAGCCATGCCTTCTTGGCCCATGCCAGCTCATCAGCGTCATAGTCGGCTGCCATGCGGTCGCGGGTCTCGCGGTAGTCGGCAAAGTCCCCAAGAACGTAGTAGGTGTCCTGGGCGTGCTCGCCAAATCCATCGAGTAACGAGGAGCGAAGATCCCCAAACATGCCCGCATTTTCAGAGCCCAGCGTGCCATCGGTGAAGGCGTCGAGGACGCGTGCCAAGCCCGGAACCGTGTTGTAGAGCTCACCCGGGTTGTACTCGGCGCGCAGCTGCGGGATCTCCTCGTTGCGGGCGCCGAAGATGTAGGCGTTTTCTTCGCCCACTGCCTCGACGATCTCCACGTTGGCGCCGTCCATGGTGCCCAAGGTCAGGGCACCGTTCATCATGAACTTCATGTTGGAGGTACCGGAAGCTTCCTTGCCAGCGACGGAAATCTGCTCGGAGACGTCAGCGGCCGGGATGATGTGCTCGGCGGGGGAGACGTTGTAGTTCTCAACGAAGACCACGTTGAGTACGTCCTTGGTGGCTGGGTCGTTGTTGACCAAGTCACCGATGGCGTTGATGAGCTTGATGATGGCCTTGGCGCGGACATAGCCCGGGGCGGCCTTCGCGCCGAAGATGAAGGTGCGCTTCGGGACGGTCTCGCCGTCGACCTTGATGCGGAAGTACAGGTCCAGGATGTAGAGCGCGTTCATCAGCTGGCGCTTGTACTCGTGCAGGCGCTTAATCTGGACGTCGAAGATGGAATCCGGGTCCACGGTTGCGCCCTGGTGCGCGTCAATCCAGGCGGCGAAATCCTGCTTGTTGGCGCGCTTGATATTGATGAGTTGGCGCAGTACCTTCTCATCCTCTGCCAAAGGAGCCAGCTTCGCCAGCTCAGTCAGATCGGTGACCCAGGCATCGGAGCCAGCTTGTTCTGTGAGCAGGTCGGACAGGCGCGGGTTGCACATGCGCAGCCAGCGGCGCGGGGTCACACCGTTGGTCTTGTTGTTGAACTTCTCCGGCCACAGCTCGTGCCACTCGGAGAGCGTGTCCGCCTTGATGATTTCGGTGTGCAGGGCAGCGACGCCGTTGATGGAGTACGCGGCATAGCAGGCGATCCACGCCATGTGGACGTGGCCGTCGGATACCGGGGCCATGTAGTCGATGCGGCCCCGATCCAAGCCGCGTTGGGCCATGTCCTCGCGGAAGCGGCGGTCGATCTCTTCCACCAGTTCCCAGATGCGCCAGAACAGCTTCTGGAAGATGGACACTTCCCAGCTCTCCAGGGCCTCAGCCAGCACCGTGTGGTTGGTGTAGGCGAAGGTCTCGGTGACGACCTTCCAGGCTTCATCCCAGCCCATCCCGTGTTCGTCGAGAAGCAGGCGGAGCAATTCCGGGATGGCCAGCACCGGGTGGGTGTCATTGAGCTGGATGCAGTTGTACTCAGCGAAGCCGGTGAGGTCCTCGCCGTGGTGCTCGATGTAGTTATCGATCATCTGCTGCAGCGAGGCCGATACGAAGAAGTACTGCTGACGGACGCGCAGGACCTTGCCCTCGTAGGTGGTGTCGTTGGGGTAGAGCACGCGGCAGATGTCCATGACGCGCTCGCGCTCCACGATGGCCTCGGTGAACCGCTGCGAGTTGAAGGCATCGTAATCGAATTCATCGATGGGTTCGGACTTCCACAGGCGCAGGGTGCCCACGTTATCGGTGCCATAACCGGTGATCGGCATGTCATAGGGGATGGCGCGCACGTCCATGTCGTTGAAGTGGACTAGGCGCTGCTCGGAAGCGCGGCGAATGATGAAGTCGTAGCCGTTTTCCATCCATGCATCCGGCTCCTCGCGCTGGAAACCGTTGTCGAAGGACTGGCGGAACAAGCCATAGCGGTACAAGAGACCATAGCCGGTCACCGGGTAGTCCTGGGTGACGGCGGAGTCGAGGAAGCAGGCGGCGAGGCGGCCCAAGCCGCCGTTGCCGAGTGCGGCATCGTGCTCGGCTTCGAGGACATCAGCCAACTCGTGGCCCGCAGCCTTAGTAGCGGCGCGGGCCTCATCGACGAGACCGACGTTGGTGAGGTTGTTGAGCAGGGCACGACCCTGCAGGAACTCAGCGGAGAAGTAGTGCTGCTGACGAGTGGCAGCGTAGGCGCTGCGGGTGGCCTCCCAATTGTCTGCAATCTGCTCCATCACCGAGGAAGACAGACCGGACCAAAACTTGCGGTCGGTCGCACGAGAGGGGGAGACGCCGGCTGCGGCGCGAACGTGTCCAGGAACTGCGGATTGGAAATCGGAGTGCTGGGGTTGACTCATGAGAATCCCTTCACTTGAGGCATATAAATGCGGAAAAAATACCAACTCCCAAGCTTAACCAGTTCTGTATGCACCTGCAGACCAGGACACTGACCAACGTTTCACGCAGACCGTGATGCCGAGTGGCGTTGGGCACAGAGGCTTAGCGTCCAAGGAAAGACAGAACGGCGGCGGCCCCAGCGCGAGTGGCCGAGCGCATCGTGGGCTCATAGTCCGGTAGGAAGGTGGCCTGGTGGTTAACGGGCGGGTTGTCGAGGAGGTTTTCCGGTGTGGAGCCGATGAACCAGAAGTAATAAGGCACGCCCCAGGCCTGCGGGAGATAGCAAAAGTCCTCGGAGACGGTGGAGGGCGCGGCGGTGACGGAGAGCTTGCCGAAGACCTCGTCGAAGGCGGCGCGAACAGCCTGGTGGGTGGCAGCGTCGTTATCGGTGACCTCGCCGTGAGCGAAGTATTCGAAGGTCGGTGCTGCCGGGCACCCGGACGCCTCGCATTCGGCGCGCACCATGCGCTCGAGGGAGGCGTAGACGCGCTCGGCCAATTCCGGTTTGTAATAACGCGTGTTGAGCACTAGCTCGGCGCCACCTGGAATGATGTTGTTCTTATCACCCGAATGTAGCTCGCCCACCGAGATGACGAAGAAGTCATGGGGAGGAACTTCGCGGCCGACGATGGCCTGCAGACGCGTGACCACCATGGCGGCCACATAGGAGGGGTCGATGGCTTCGTGCGGCATGGAGGCGTGCGCCGAGCGCCCCGTGATGCGAATGCGAAGGGAGTCGCAGCCGGCCAGGATGGGGCCGGCGGTGGATTGGACTTGCCCGGCGGGGCCCGGCATGACGTGCTGGCCGAAGCACACATCCGGTGCAGGGACGCGCTCGGTGAGCCCGTCGGCGATCATGTATTTGGCACCCATGGACGATTCTTCGGCGGGCTGGAACAGTGCTAGGAAGGTGCCGCGCCAGGTGTTGCGGTGGGCGTCGAGAATCGCGCACGCGCCGAGCAACGCGGTGGCGTGCACATCGTGCCCGCAGGCATGCATCGCGCCGTTGGTCGAGGCGAAGGGGACGCCGGTTTCCTCGGCTACAGGGAGGGCATCGAAATCGGCCCGCATCAGCGCGGTGGGGCCATCCCCATTGCGGAAGATAGCGACGATACCGTGTCCGCCGATGCCGGTGACGAGTTCACAATCGTAGTTTTCTAGTTGTTCCAGAATCCGCCCGGCGGTGCGTTCCTCTTCATGGGAAAGCTCAGGGTGGGCATGCAGATCCTCGTAGAAGGCCCGTTGCCAGCTGAGATCGACGGAATCGTCCACTAAGAGCTCGGTCAGACGCGAAAGTGTGGGATCTGCCATAGTTACTGTCCTCCAAGTTTGGGTAGGGTTACCTACATGCCATTGATTCACTTTGATGTTCTGGTGCCGGATGCCCAAGCCGAGCGTGTGGCCGAAATCTTTAGTACTGCCACCCACAAGCTGGTGGACAATAACTCGCTGGCCTCTGCTGAGGTTACTCGCGTGCACGAGCCCGCACTCCCGGAGGGGCTGGAAGAGCAGCTGCGCCAAACCTACCGGGAGGAGCATGAAGAACGTGACCTCGAAGACGCAAATGTTTACCGCTACGCCATCGACGTCGATGGCGTGAAGGGGTCCGTTAACCAGCTGACCATGGTCCTCGCGCGCCTGTTAACTCCGCATTCGGTCTTGCCGAAGGATCACGTGTTGCTGGAGGATGAGCTCGCCCACGAGCGCCCGGCCATCTTCCCGTGGGCGGTGCAGGTAACCCCTTAGTCCTGCAGAGAAGGTTTAGCCCCGAAGAGAGCTAGCTCTGTAGAAAGCTGCGGACGAGGCGTTCGGCTGCGGCGCTCAAGCGCTGGGCGACGTCCCCGCGTTCATCCCCGTCGAGCTCCTCTAGGAGCGCGCCTTGCGGCGCCGGTGCCGTAGCGGAGCCAGCGATGATGCCCAGCGTCGGCGGCCCGGTCATCTCCGCCAGCGTGCCCACGACTTTTCCGGTGAGCGATTGATCGTCGAAGCGCCCCTCACCGGTGAGGACGAGATCAGCCTCGGCGATGCGCGCGGGCAGGTCGAGCGCCTCGGCCACATAGCGCCCGCCGGGAACGATGCGGCAGTGCTCCGCCGTGCCCCACAGTGTGCGTGAGAGCCAGCTTAAGGCGATGGGGATGCCGCCGGCGGCACCCAAGAACTCCGCTTGCAGGTCGGTATCCGTGACCTCGCATAGCTTCAGCATCGCGCCGGCGAGCAGCGCCACCTGTTCGCCCTCGGCGCCCTTTTGAGGGCCGTACATCGTCGCGGCCTGGATGGGAACGGCGCGCGTGTCGGTGACCAAGGTGTAGTCCAGCATGGCCGCCTTCATGTTGAGCTGTGCGGTGTCAATGTGATCGAGGTTGACCAGCGGGGCGCCGCCTTTGGGCAGGGCGTAGCCGCGGGAATCGTGGGCGGCGGCGCCGAGCGCGGCGAGGATGCCGAGCCCGCCGTCGATGCTGGCGCTGCCGCCAAGCCCCAAGACGATGTGCTTGGCGCCGCGCGATTCGGCGTCGGCAAGCAGCACTCCCGTGCCATAGGAATCCGCGTGGAGCGGATCGAGGGCGTCGGAGACAGCGGGCAGGCCGGTGGCCGCCGCGACGTCGATGAAGGCCGTGTCACCCACGAGCTGGTAGCTGGCCTCGGTGAGGCGCCCGATGGCATCGGTGGTGGGCAGCGTAATGGTCTGGCCCGCCGTACCGTCGCGGTGAACGGCAGCGCTGGCGAGTACCTCCGCGGTGCCCTCGCCACCATCGGCCATAGGGAGAGTGGTTACCTGTGCCGTAGCGGCGTGCGGGGAGGAGCCGAGGGCGCGGCGCGCGCCCAAAGCAATGGCGGCAGCGGCTTCGGCGGCAGTGGCGGTGCCTTTAAAAGAGTCGGGGGCAACAAGTATGCGCATGCACATGAGTATATGGAAGCGGAAACGGGAAAAAATTTTCGCCCTCTGACCTGCCTTTAATAAATTTCCCCGTACGCTCGTCTTGCAATTTAGGTCGATTGATAGAAAACTAGCGGTTGTTCAACGGAGGACGCACCAGCAGCTAAACACGGTGCCGAATGAAAGGATTGCCATGTCCATCGACCAGCAAATCTCCGACTATTACAGCAAGCTTCTCAAGCGCAATGCTGGTGAACCGGAATTCCACCAGGCGCTCGCTGAGGTCCTGGATTCCCTCAAGATCGTCCTCAACAAGGACCCTCACTACGCTGATTATGGCTTGGTCGAGCGGCTGTGCGAACCCGAGCGCCAGCTCATCTTCCGTGTCCCGTGGGTGGATGACAACGGCCAGATTCAGGTCAACCGCGGCTTCCGCGTGCAATTCAACTCGGCCCTCGGCCCGTACAAGGGCGGCCTGCGCTTCCACCCGAGCGTGAACCTGGGCATCATCAAGTTCCTTGGCTTCGAGCAGATTTTTAAGAACTCGCTGACCGGCCTTCCCATCGGCGGCGGCAAAGGCGGTTCTGACTTCGACCCGAAGGGCAAGTCCGAAGCCGAGGTCATGCGCTTTTGCCAGTCCTTCATGACGGAGCTGCACAACCACATCGGTGAGTACCGCGATGTGCCGGCCGGCGATATCGGCGTGGGCGGCCGCGAAATCGGATTCCTGTTTGGCCAGTACCGCCGCTTAGAAAACAAGCACGAGTCCGGGGTCCTCACGGGCAAGGGGCTGACCTGGGGTGGCTCCCTCGTGCGCACTGAGGCCACCGGTTACGGCCTGGTGTATCTGACCTCGGAGATGATGAAGACCCACGGCGAGTCCTTCGACGGCGCCAAAGTCATTGTTTCCGGCTCCGGCAACGTTGCTATCTACGCCGCCGAGAAGGTTCAGCAGCTCGGCGGAACCGTCGTGGCGATGTCCGATTCCTCCGGCTACATCACGACGCCGAACGGCGTGGACTTGGAGCTGCTCAAAGACATCAAGGAAGTACGCCGCGAGCGCATTTCCACCTACGCCGGCGAGGCTGGCGCGGGCGTGGAGTACCACGAGGGCGGCAACGTATGGGAGATCAGCGCCGACGTTGCCCTGCCGTGTGCGACCCAAAACGAGCTCGACGGCGATGACGCCAAGCTCCTAGTAAAGAACCACATCCGCTACGTTGCTGAGGGTGCAAACATGCCGTGTACCCCGGAAGCCGCGCACTACTTCGGGGAGAGCGGAATCGCCTTTGCGCCGGGCAAGGCCGCGAATGCGGGCGGTGTGGCAACCTCCGCGCTGGAGATGCAGCAGAACGCATCCCGCGACTCCTGGTCCTTCGAGTACACCGACCAGCGCCTGCATGAGATCATGTCCAATATCTTCCGCAACATCGACAAGACCTCCAAGGAATACGGCCTGGAAGGTGACTACGTGGCGGGCGCCAACATTGCCGGCTTCAAGAAGGTGGCCGACGCCATGCTGGCCCAAGGCGTAATCTAGCCGTTTCCTTATCTCTGTATCCGCGCTTAACCTCCTCGCTTGCCGGGGAGGTTTTCGCCATTTCTTCCCGCGTGGGATACGTCGCAGTGTGCGTGCGCTTGGATAGGCTGGTGCCATGTACCGCGTATTTGAGTCCCTCGATGAACTTGTTCGCAATCTGGAACAGGCCTATGCCGTTCCCATGACCTCCAACTGCATGGTTCCGCGCCACGAAATGCTGGCGCTTCTCGACGATCTCCGCAACGCCCTCCCCGTTGAAATGGATGACGCCCAGGACGTCCTAGACAAGCAGGACGAGATCCTCCAGGGTGCTGAGGAGCGCGCGGAGCAGATTATTTCTGAGGCCACCGCCGAGGCCGATGACACCGTTGCCCGTGCGCGTGAGGACTCAGACGCCATGCTTGCCGACGCTCAACACCGCGCCACCACCTTGGTAGCCCAGGCGGAAGATGAGGCCACCAACCTCGTAGAGAACGCACGCTCCGACGCCGAGCGCACCCGCGCCCAGGCGGATGAGGAGTACCAGCGCGCCGTCGCAGCAGGCCAAGCCGAGCAGGACCGTTTGGTCTCCGAATCCGAGGTTGTGCGCCGCGCCGACGATGAGGCGCACCGCATTGTGGAGACCGCGCACTCTGAGTCCAACCGCCTGCGCACCGAGTGCGATGAATTCGTTGACGCCAAGCTCGGGGAGTTCGAGACCACCTTGTCCGATCTCTTGCGTACCGTCAACAACGATCGCTCCGCGCTGCGGCGGGGCGCCGGCGTGCGTTCCCGCGGTGAATCACATGGTGAGGGACGAAGCGCTGTGCGCGAGACCCGGGAGCCTGTGCGCCGTGCGCCGCGTGCGCCCCGTGATTACTAAGCCGAATTGTTGAATTAAGGTGCGGGCAACTACCTAGTGGTGACGCTTCGGCGTAGCTGAAGCGAGGTCGAGTGAAGCGAGGTAGAGTCCTGCGCCGCAGCGCGCGCCTGTTCCGCGCGGCGAATCCGGGCGGCTTCCTTGGCCGGCATGGTGCTTAAGGCTGCGGCCAATCCCGCGGCGACGAGGCCCGGCAGTGCATAAAGCACCCACATAATGCCGAAGTCCGTGCCCGTGGTGTGAGGCTCGGGGATGGGGCCCCAGGCGGCGTCGACAAGCAACAGCACCACATCGACCGCACCGACGGTCAGCATCATCACACCAATCCCCATGCCGGAGGCAGAAAAGGACTCGCGCGCGCTCCACGCGATGAGCGCGGCACACAGCGAGAACAGCGCCGATGAGAGTATGACGATAGGCCCAAAATGCAGGGGAAGAAAGGACACCGCGCCCACGGCCAATCCCGCAAGGGCGCTGGCGAGGGCCGCGCGGTGCAGGGAGAGGCCGGCATCGCCGAAAATGCTGGGGCGGACTCGCGTGATGAGGTGGCGGCAGGTCACTCCTACGACGGTCAGGACCACGGCGGGGACAAGGCACTGCAAGGGAAAGCTGAGCGCGAGTTCACGTGCCGTGGCGCCCAGAGACGCCGTGTCGGTCGCGGTGTAGCTCATGGAGTTTTAGGCTAAAAGCCACAGGCGAAAGAATCGAGCCTTGTGGGCAAGCGCTTAAGCGGCTATGACCCAACATTCAGGCCCTTGCCAGTCTAGGGCGCGTGGGTCAGCACAGGGTAAGCTGGTGGGCGTTATGAAATCACCATTGAAGTTCGACGTGACGGAATTGCTCCGCAGCCAAGGAGCTGAAGCGCTGCCTGAGCACCGCGTGCAAACCGGACCCGCCCCCGAGCGCATCGGCGTGGAAATGATCGGCATCCCGGAAGGTGCTGAGGTTAAGGTGGACGCCACCTTGACGCCGTTGGGCTCCGGCGTGTTGGTGGACGCTGATATCACCGGCACCCTCAGCGGCGAATGCGCACGCTGCTTAGCTGAGCTACATCCAGCACTAGATCTCCACGTATCCCAGGTTTTCTCCGCGGATGAGTCCTTCATCAGCGGAGATGAAACAGAGGAAGAGGATCGCGGTTCCGGCGATGAGATCCCCGAGATTGAGGACGGTGTCCTTGACCTCCTGCAGACCGTGATCGATGAGGCAGGTTTGGTGCTTCCTTTCGCGCCGACGTGTGAGGATGGCTGTGAAGTAGATGTTCCCGAAGGCGTGACCACGGGGGTCTCCGGGGAAGAAGAGCGCGTCGATCCGCGGTGGTCTGGGTTGGAGAAATTCCTATGAGCAAGAAGAAGAAACTCACCGGCGAGCAGGCACTTGCCGTAGCATTCGCGGAGGTAGACCACGGTCCGCTGCTCAAGGCACTCGGCGTGGAACTCAACGATGAGCTGCTGTGTTTGGCGCTGACGCACCGTTCCTTTGCCAACGAGAACGGTCACCTGCCCAACAATGAGCGTCTGGAGTTCCTCGGGGACGCGGTCTTGGGCTTGTCCATCGCGGCCAAGCTCTACGAAAAGTTCCCATCGCGCCCCGAATCGGACATCTCGAAGATGCGCGCTTCCATTGTTTCGCGCTACGGCTTGTCTGACGTAGCCCGTGAAATCGGGGTGGGCCAACACGTCCTGTTGGGCAAGGGTGAACAATCTACCGGCGGCCGTGACAAGGACTCCATCTTGGCCGATACCACCGAGGCCATCTTGGGGGCCATCTACCGCCAGCATGGTTTCGAAGTCGCCCGCGGGGTGGTGCTGCGGCTGTTTGCCGCCAAGGTTGAGAACGCCGTGGTATCCGGCCGCCACATGGACTGGAAGACGACCTTGCAGGAGCTGTGCGCCGAGCTGAAGGCAGCGATGCCCGTGTATTCGGCCACCTCGACCGGCCCCGAGCACGATCAGACCTTTAATGCCGTTGCCACGGTGGCCGGTTTGACCGTGGGTAGGGGAACGGGACACAACAAGAAGCTTGCGGAGCAGCAGGCGGCGGAAGAAGCCTGCCAGGCGCTGCGTGAGACCCCGTTGCTGGTGCAGGGCACCGCCGGCAAAGAGAACTAACCCACGAGGACTCGATGCCAGAGCTGCCTGAAGTTGAGTCCGTCCGCCGCGGGCTCGAGCCCTACGTCGTGGGGCGATCCTTCGCGGCGGTCGATGTCCTTCACCCGCGCGCCAATCGCAAGCAGGAGGCACCGCTGTCCGCGCTGCTCGTGGGCAGGAGGATCGCCGCGGTGGCGCGCCGCGGCAAGTTCATGTGGCTGGAGTTTGCCGATGAGGACCGCACTGATCCTGCCCGCGATGTGCTCTTTATCCACCTCGGAATGTCGGGGCAGGTGCGGATCGGTGAGGTGGATTCACCCCACGTGCGCATCGCCGCCGTGCTTGACGACGCCACCCGCATCAGCTTCGTCGACCAGCGCACTTTTGGCTATTGGCAGCTCGGCCCGTGGCTCACCATGGCGCATATCGCGCCCGATCCCCTCGAAGCAGACTTCGACCTTACTGCGGCGGGCAGGCGCCTGCGCGCAAAACGTACGGCGGTGAAAGTTGCCCTGCTGGATCAAACTGTGCTCAGCGGAGTGGGCAATATCTATGCGGATGAGGCGCTGTGGGCGGCTCAGATTTCTCCGTTGAAGAAGGCCAGCGCCCTGCGGCAGCGCGATGCCGTCGCGGTGATTTCCGCGGCCACCGACGTCATGCGCTCCGCCCTCGATGTTGGCGGGACCAGCTTTGACGCGCTGTACGTCAACGTCAACGGCGAATCCGGGTACTTTGATCGTTCCTTGCATGCCTATGGGCGGGGCGGGCAGCCCTGTGATCGCTGCGGCGAAGACATCGTGAAAACCGTGTTGGGCGGGCGCGGTACCCACTATTGTCCGTCCTGTCAGCGCCGTGGGGTGGGGAAGTAGTCAGGCTCCAACTAGGCTGATGGCGGGGGTTGTCACTAGTGTGTAACGTATGCAAGAAATCTTCAGCACCGTGATCGGTGTCATTAACGACAGCCTGTGGTCCTATGTCCTGCCATGGCTGCTTATCGCTGCTGGCCTTTACTTCGGTATCCGCACCGCTTTGGTGCAGGTCCGCATGGTGCCGGATATGTTCAAAGCGGTCGTCGAAAAGCCCAAGGGGGTCGGCGTCGATGAGGACGCCGATTACGGCGGTATTTCTGCCTTCAAGGCGTTCACCATCTCGGCGGCGTCGCGTGTGGGCACCGGCAACGTCGCGGGTGTGGCCGTAGCAATTTCTGTGGGCGGGCCCGGCGCTGTGTTCTGGATGTGGCTCATCGCCATCCTGGGTGGCGCAACTGCGTTCGTGGAGTCCACGCTGGCCCAGTTGTGGAAGGTCCGCGAGGGGGATACCTACCGCGGCGGCCCGGCCTACTACATGTCCCGCGGTCTGGGCTGGAAGCCCTTGGCAACCATTTTCTCCGTCGCCATCGCCATTACTTTTGGTTGGTTCTACAACGCTTTCCAGACCAACGCTATCTCTGATTCCTTGGCGGCCTCCTTCGGACAGGATTCCGGTGCCTTCAAGGCGGGCGTGGGTATTGCCGTCGTCGCCGTAGCTGGCCTCATCATTATCGGTGGTGTTCAGCGCATCGCCTCGATGACTCAGTTCATCGTGCCGTTTATGGCCGGTGCGTACCTCATCATGGGCTTCATCGTGGTGGTGCTTAACTTTGACAAGGTGCCGGACATGTTCGTCTCCATCGTCGGCTCTGCCTTCGGCTTCCGTGAGGCTGCTGGCGCGACACTGGGCATGGCCATGCTGAAGGGCATCCAGCGCGGCCTGTTCTCCAACGAGGCCGGCGAAGGCTCGGCGCCGAACGCGGCAGCAACGGCGACGGTCTCCCACCCTGTGAAGCAGGCCCTTGTGCAGACCCTCGGCGTGTACTTCGACACCCTGGTGGTGTGTACGATTACCGCCTTCATCATTCTGCTGGGCACCGAGTTCGAGACCTTTGGCTCCGACGCGATTGAGGGCGTGACCCTCACCCAGAACGCGCTGTCCAATGTGGTCGGCGAGTGGGGTATCCACTTCGTCACGTTCATCCTGTTCTTCTTGGCATTCTCCTCGATTCTGGGTAACTACTACCTTGCCGAGTCCAACGTGGAGTACCTCTCCGGGAAGAAGTGGGTGCTGTGGACCTTCCGCCTCATCGTGTTGGCTTTCGTCTTCTACGGTGCGGTGGCCCCGCTGGGCACCGTGTTCGACCTGGCGGATACGGGTGCCGCCATCATGGTGTTGCTCAACGTGTGCGCCATCGTGCCGCTGTGCGGCGTGGCCATCAAGCTGCTGAAGAACTACAACGAGCAGCGCCGCAAGGGCCTGGATCCCGTCTTCCACCGTGATATGCTGCCGGAACTGCAGAACGTCGAGTGCTGGGATGGTACCGATCCTGTGACGCGCCGCAGCGCGGAGGACCGCCGCCGTCTCGATCACGAATTCGACTTGAGCGACCGCACAAACTTGAGGGAGTACTAGATGGCAGGCACAGCAGCAGCCTCTGCGGGACATGAACGCCTCACAGCTTTCGTACTTGGCCACGTCCAAGGCGTGGGCTTTCGCTGGTGGACGCGTTCCCGGGCCCTCGAACTAGGGCTGGCTGGGCACGCGACGAACCTTCAGGACGGACGTGTCCAGGTGGTTGCTGAAGGCCCGCGAGCTGATTGCGAGAAGCTGCTGTCCTTGCTGCGCGAAGAGCCGTCAACCACGCGCCGCCCGGGCGTTGTGAACGCCGTGGTGGAGCAGTGGGCCGCACCGCGCGGTGAGTCGGGTTTCATCGAGCGCTAGACTAAGTCGAATGCACCTCAAATCGCTCACGCTCAAGGGATTCAAGTCTTTTGCGTCCGCGACGAACCTGAAATTCGAGCCCGGTATCTGCGCCGTGGTGGGCCCGAATGGCTCGGGCAAATCTAACGTCGTCGACGCACTGGCGTGGGTCATGGGTGAAGGCAGCGCCAAGACGCTGCGCGGCGGCAAGATGCAGGACGTCATCTTTGCTGGCGCCGGTGAGCGCAAGGCCCTTGGCCGCGCTGAGGTCACACTGACCATCGATAACTCCGATGGCGCATTGCCCATCGAGTACTCGGAGGTCTCCGTCACCCGCCGCATGTACCGGGATGGCGCGAGCGAGTATGAGATCAATGGGTCAAAGGCCCGCCTCATGGATATCCAAGAGCTGCTGTCGGATTCCGGCATTGGCCGCGAGATGCACATCATCGTGGGCCAAGGAAAACTGGCGGAGATCCTGGAGTCCCGACCAGAAGATCGTCGCGCTTATATTGAGGAAGCTGCGGGCGTGCTCAAGCACCGCCGCCGCAAGGAAAAGGCGCAGCGCAAGCTCACGGGCATGCAGGCCAACCTGGACCGCCTGCAAGACCTGACCGATGAGCTGGGAAAACAGCTCAAGCCGCTGGCCCGCCAGGCGGAGGCCGCCCAACGCGCAGCCACTGTGCAAGCGGATTTGCGCGATGCTCGCCTGCGCCTCGCCGGTGACCGTGTGGTCAGGTTGCGTGCCACGTTCGAGGATGCCGAGAAACGCGCTGTGGTGCTCGCCGAGCAGGTCGAGGTAGTCACGGCGCAGCTGGAAGAGGCCACGGAAATTCAGCTCGAGGTAGAGGCCGAGTTGGGGGATGTCACTCCGCGCGCGGAGGCCGCGCAGAAGTTGTGGTTCGAGCTATCGACGCTGAGCGAACGCATCTCTGCCACGCAGCGTATTGCGGCCGAGCGCGCCAGCAACGTCGGATCCCAGGTGGCCTATGCCGGCCAGGATCCGGAGGAGCTGGAGGCGCGCGCCCGGCGTGCCGACGAGGAGCACGACGAGCTGCTGGCCGCTGCCGAAGAAGCGGCGGAGCGCTTGGAATCGATCCGGGAGGAAGTGGCTGAGCGCCGGGAAGCCTTCGAGGCCGCGGACAAGGAGCACATGGCGCAGCTGCGCGCCATTGCGGATCGCCGCGAAGGCGTGGTCCGCCTCATCGCGGCCGAGGAAAACCTGGCGGGTCAGGTAAGCTCCGCGGAATCTGAGTTGGCGCGCCAGGAAGAAACCCTGGCGAACACGAAAGCGCGCACCAGGGGAGCGCAGGCGGAGGCCGATGAGGTAGCGGACAAACTAGAGCACCTGGCTGCCGAGCGTGAGCCGCTGGAAGAAGCGCACGTGCGCGCGGCCAGCGAGTCCGCCGCGGCCGATAAACGCTTGGAGCAGCTGCGCGATGCCCAGCGGGAGCGCGAGCGCACCGTGTACAGCCTGCGAGCCAGGATCGATACGCTGGGCCAGACCGCTCCGGAAGCGCTCGAGCTGGGGGAGGGTTTTAAGCCTCTCGCGGAGTTCATCTCTACGCGTTATGAAACGGCCGTCGCGGCGGCACTCGGTTCCTTCGCGGAGGCGCAGGCCGGCGCGGTGAGTGGGGACATCGTGGGTGATCTCGCTGAGGCGAGCCGCACTCCGTTGATCGACGTCTCCACGGAACCTACCGGTTCAGCCTGGCGCCTTGATGCGGACTTGCCCTCCGGTGCTAGCTGGTTGCTCGACCAGATGGTCTTGGTCCCGGAAGTATCGGCGGCGGTGACACGGTTGCTCTCCGACGTCGTTCTGGTGGATGACTATGCCGCGGCCCGCGAGCTCATTGCTGAAGATCCGCGCCTGCGGGCCGTCACCGCCGAGGGCTTGCTGGTTGGTGAAGGCTGGGTCGAGGCCGGAACTGGTGCCGTCTCCACGGTCGAGGTGAGCGGCCAGATTACAGAAGCCGAGCAACAGTTGGAAACCGCCACCCACGAGCTGGAGGAGCTATCAGGCACGCTGGAAGGCGCGAAGCTAGCCGCCGATGATGCCCGGGTAGGCGGGGCGAGCGCTAAGGCCGCGCTGCGCGAGCACGATCACGAGCTCGAGGCGTGGAAGCGCGACCACCAGCGCTTGCTCAAGCAGTATGAGGCGAACAAGGCGGAGCACGAAAAGGCTGCCGCCCGCGCCACGGATATCGAGGTGCAGTTGGCCCGCCTGCGCGAAGAACTGGCGGAGGCTCGTGACCGCTTGTCGCGCGTGGACGCTGATGAGCAAGCGGATGAACCTTCCTCGGTGGAACGCGATGCAGCCTCGGCCGCCCTTGAACAGGTCAAGGCCATGGAGGTAGAGGCTCAACTGGCGGCCCGCAGCGCGGAGGAAAAAGTAGGCCAGGCAGCTGGCAAGGGAGAGGCCCTGCGGCGCCAAGCCCAACATGAGCGCCAGGCCAAGGCACGCCACGATCAGGCGATGGCCCGCCGGCAGGCGCAGGCGCGGTTGGCGGGGGCCGTCGACAAGCATGCCCAGGACCTAGCCGCCCGCACCACTCAGGCACTCGAGCGCGCAGCTGAGGAACGCGATGAGCTAGTGACCCAGCGCGGCGTGCTGCAGGGGCGTGCGCAGTCGGCGAAGCAGGCGGTCTCCGCGACCCGTCAGCAGCTTGATCGCCTGACCGATTCCGCGCACAACTCGGAGATTGCCCGCAGCCAGGCGCAGGTGCGCGTGGATGAGGCTGAGGGCAAGATCGTGGAGCAGCTGGGCATATCTATCCCGGATTTGCTCAAGGACTACACGCCGGGCGAGGACTTCGATCGCTCCGCCGAGACCAAGCGGTTGAAGCAGGCCGAGAAGGACCTCAACTCCTTGGGCAAGGTGAACCCGCTGGCCTTGGAGGAGTACAAGGCTCTGGAGGAGCGCTATAGCTTCCTGTCCACGCAGCTCGATGACGTGATTCATGCGCGCAAGGATTTGGCCGGAGTCATTGAGGACGTTGACGCGCAGATCTTGCAGCTGTTCACGGATGCCTGGCACGACGTGGAGGCGGAGTTCCCCAAGGTTTTCCAAACACTCTTCCCCGGCGGCGAGGGCCGACTCATCCTCACTGAGCCGGATGACATGCTGGCCACCGGCATCGAGGTGGAGGCTCGCCCGCCGGGCAAGAAGGTCAAGCGCCTGACGCTGCTGTCGGGCGGCGAGAAGTCACTGACCGCGCTGGCGATGCTCGTGGCTATTTTCCGCGCGCGCCCCTCACCGTTCTACGTCATGGATGAGGTGGAGGCCGCGCTGGACGACGTCAACCTGCGCCGCCTCATCGCCCTCTTCGAGGAATTGCGCAAGGATTCTCAACTCATCGTCATCACTCACCAGAAGCCGACGATGGACGTGGCCAACGTCCTTTACGGCGTGACGATGCGTGGTGATGGTGTCACACGCGTGATTTCACAGCGCATGACCCGTGCGGGTGAGGCGCCGGGCACGGCTCAGGCGGCGGAGGACGCCACGCGCCTTGGCGTGGATGCTCCGCGCTAACGGCGCGGTGCCAGACCGAGGCTTTCGCCCTCCTCATCGTGCCGGGCGCGAACAACCCTGGCACTATGGAGGGCATGAATACTACTTTTCTGTGGATTGCGATAGCAGTCATCGTCCTGATTCTGCTGGTGGTCTTGTTCATCGTCCTGGGCAAGAAGCGCGGCGAGTCGAAGAAGGTCTCCTTCGAAAAGCCCGCGGAGGAGCCGAAGGAGCTGACCCAACAGCAGAAGTCCGGCAACTACCAGGCCAAGTCTGGTTTTAATTTTGCCCCGGCCGGCGGCGGCGCTACCAAGGAACCCGTGCCTGCGGCTAAGACTGAGAAGCCCGCACCGGCTGAGCCCAAAGCTCAGCCGCAAGCGGAGAAGAAGTCTGAGCAGCGTGATGCCACCGAGTTAGCGAACGCTCAGCTCAAGGGTGAAGAGGAGACACCGAAGGCAGCGAAGCCTGCGGCGGAACCGACACCTAAGGCAGAAACCAAGCCGGAACCTGTTGCAGACGCGAAGCCGGTGAGCGCGCCGGAACCGGCTGCACAGAAGGAGCCGGCAAAGGAAGAAGAAGAGAAAGATTCTTCCGCTGGCCTAGCCGCTGCAGGAGCTGCGGGCGTTGCTGCCGCTGGTACTGCTGCTTCCGGCGCCGCTGCCGTTGAGAAGGACGAAGAGGACACAGAGGAAGCTGTCCCGGCCACCGAATCGGAGATTGCTGAACCGGAGCCGGTAGTCGAAGCCCCGAAGGTAGAAGGGGAGGCCCCGGAAGAACCTGAGGTTCCGGCTGAGGAGGTGGCTTCTGCTCAGTCTGAGGCCGAAGAAGAGACAGCGGCAGAGGCAGAAGAAGTAGAAGCCGATACAGAAGCTGGAACGGATGCAGCGGCAGAGGAAGCCGCTGCGGCGGCGGGGGCGCAGGCGGCGTCGGCAAGCGCGGCGCTCGAGGCTGAGCCCGAGGAGCTGGAAGTTTCCGAGGACGCCGAGGTCGTTGAGGCCCCGGCAGCCCAGCCGCAGGAGGATATCGCACCGGCCGCCGGCCGCTTGGGCAAGCTGCGTGGGCGCCTGTCCCGCTCGCAGAACGCCATCGGCCAAGGCCTCATGGGTATTCTTTCCGCTGGTGATCTGGATGATGATGCCTGGGAAGAGATTGAAGACACCCTCATCATGGCTGATCTGGGCACCAAGTCCACGATGAAAGTCACCGACTCCCTGCGCGAGAAGATCGCTGAACGCGGCGTGAGCTCCGAGGCGGAAGCACGCGCCATGCTGCGCGAGGCACTCATCGAGGTTGGCCATCCGGAGATGGACCGCTCCATCAAGGCCATGCCGAACGACGGCAAGCCTGCCGTCATCATGGTCGTTGGCGTCAACGGCACCGGCAAGACCACTACGACGGGCAAGCTCGCGCGCGTGCTCGTGGCGATGGGCCACAACGTTTTGCTCGGCGCGGCGGATACCTTCCGTGCAGCGGCAGCTGATCAGCTCGAGACCTGGGGTCGCCGCGTAGGCGCATCGACGGTGCGCGGCAAGGAAGGCGCGGACCCGGCTTCCGTGGCCTTCGATGCCGTCGCCGCTGGTGTGGACCAGGGCGTGGACGTGGTCCTCATCGATACTGCTGGGCGTCTGCACACCTCCGTTGACCTCATGGACCAGCTGGGCAAGGTCAAGCGCGTGGTGGAGAAGAAGACCGAGGTCGACGAGGTCCTGCTTGTCCTGGACGCGACGGTGGGGCAGAACGGCCTGACGCAGGCGCGCATTTTCCGCGATGTCGTCGACATCACTGGTGTTGTCCTGACCAAGCTCGATGGCACGGCAAAGGGCGGCATCGTCTTCCAAGTTCAGGAAGAACTGGGTGTGCCGGTCAAGCTCGTGGGCCTCGGCGAAGGAGCCGATGACCTCGCGCCGTTTGAGGTTGAGGGATTCGTCGATGCCTTGCTGGGGGAGAAGTAAGACCTTATAGATCCCTGGGCTATACCTAAGTTCTTTCGAGACGCAGCGCCTCCTTTGTGAGGCGCTTTCGTCGTCTCCATCCCATTAAAGATGTGCTTTGGGGGAGGCCACAATGGTAGTCTAGGACAGTCCTGTCTATGTGAGGCTGAGTTTTCAGCCCTAACAACGGTTCGTGAGGCTACTCTTTCGTGACACTCTTGTATGTCGTCCTCCTCGCAGCTGTCGCAGTGGCGCTAGCACCGGTAGCCGTCAAGGTTGCTGATCGCGCAGCCGGCTACCCGCTAGCCGGCATTTTTATTATCGCAGCGGCACTGTTGGCTAAAGAATTTCCGGCACTGGCCCGTGGCGAAGAACTGTCCTATTCCGTGACGTGGGTGCGTGATGTCATCGCACCAGGCGTCGACGTTAACCTCGCCTTCCGCGGCGATGCGCTGGGCGTTTTCTTTGCGATGTTGGCTCTCATCATCGGCGCGGTGGTTTTTACCTATTCCGCTGCCTACCTGCCCAAGGGGAAAGGCAACGTCAGCTTTTATGTGCTGATGACCGCGTTTACGCTGTCGATCCTCTTGCTCGTGCTGGCTAATGACGTCGTCGTGCTCTTCCTGGCGTGGGAGCTGGTATCGCTGGCGTCGTTCATGTTGATCGCACGCAGCGGCAAGTCCGGTGAGGCCGGTTCGCAGCGCACACTCATCCTGACCTTCATCGGCGGCCTCACCTTGTTGACAGGTGTGGCGATTGCCGCGACGGCAGCGGGGACGACGAACCTGGAAGACATCCTCGCCTCCGATGTATGGGCCGAGCGCCCAGGCCTGACCACCGGGGTTGCCATTCTCATCGCGGCCTCGGCATTCACCAAGTCCGCGCAGTTCCCCTTCCACTTCTGGCTGCCGGAGGCCATGGCGGCTGCCACGCCGGTCTCGGCCTTCCTGCACGCGGCGGCCGTAGTCAAGGCCGGCGTGTACCTGTTGATTCGTTTCTCTACTATCTTCCATGATGTTGCAGCGTGGAACTGGCTGCTCATCGTGGTCGGCATGGGTACCGCCGTCATGTCGGCGGTCTTCGCCGTGCAGAAGACGGACCTGAAGAAGCTGACCGCGTATTCCACCGTGTCCCACCTGGGATGGATCGTGGCCACGATTGGTGTTGGCACGCCCTTCGCCATCGCAGCGGCCCTCGTGCACACGCTGGCACACGCGCTGTTTAAGTCCTCCATCTTCATGCTCATCGGCGTGATTGACCATGAGGCTGGTTCACGTGACATCCGCCGCCTCGGCGTGCTGTGGAACAAGATGCCGTGGACCTTTGGCTCCATGCTCATCGGCGCTGCCTCCATGGCTGCGGTCCCGCCGCTCTTCGGTTTCGTGTCGAAGGAAGGCATGCTGACCGCTTTCGAGGACGCGCCCATCGGATCGGCCGGACAGGTGCTCTTGCTCATCGTTGCGGGCGTGGGTGCGTTCTTCACGTTTACCTACTCCGCCAAGATCGTCTTTGGTGCTTTCTTCGACGGCCCGCGCGATATGTCCAAGGTCCATGAGGCGCCGGTGCGGTTGTGGCTGCCCGCGGCTCTTCCCGGCGTGATGTCGGTGCCGATCATCTTCGTCATGGGCGCGCTCGATGGGCCGCTTGATGACGTCGTGGCGGCCATCGGCATGGAGGGGCATACTCACCTTGCGCTGTGGCACGGCCTGAACGTCCCGCTGCTTATTTCTGTCGTGGTTCTCATCTCTGGCGTCGTCGGTTTGTTCTTCCGCACGCCGCTGTGGACCGCGATGGAGGAGCGCCAACTGTTGCCGCGCACTGGTAACCAAATCCTGAAGTGGATTCAGGACGAGTGCGCAGCCTTCGGACGTTTCGTCGGCCGCATGTCGGATACCCACAACCCGTCGAAGCTCATCCTGCCGATTGTCCTCCTCGTCATCATTCTTGCGGGCTCCACTCTGGTGTCGACGGGTGTCGACGGCGTGGCCTTGAACCCGCGCGTGGATGGCCTGGACAACCCGTGGGATCTGCTGCCGCTGGGCATCGTGGCGCTGTCGATGTTTGGCTTGGTTCGTACCCGCAACCGCCTCACGGGTGCGGTCATGATTGGTACCGCGGGTACCGGCGTGACCTTGCAGATGTTCCTGCTGGGTGCACCGGACGTTGCCTTGACTCAGTTCACGGTGGAGGCGCTGTCCGTCATCGTCATGATGATGGTCCTGCGCTACCTGCCGGAGAAATTCCACCCAGTACAGAACACCAACCGCAAGGTTGGCTCCATCGTGGTGGCGGTGCTCGCGGGTATCACCGCATTCCTTGGTGTGTGGGCGCTGATGGGCCGCCACGAGCGCTCCGACTTGTCCATGTGGTACCTCAATAACGCCCCAGACATCACTGGCGGCGATAACGTCGTGGCCACCATCATCGTGGAATTCCGTGCGCTTGATACCTTGGGCGAGCTGTCGGTGCTCGGCATGGCCGCCGTGGTGATCGCCGCGGTCACCTCGACGCTGCCTCGCTTCCCGTTTACCTCCGGTACGCGTCCGGCGCCGTTCGGTCAGTCGCAGCTCAACTCGGTTCCGCTGCGTAAGGGAATTTCCATTGCCATCCCGATTCTGGTGGTCATGTCCTTCATCGTGTTCTACCGCGGGCACCAGGCTTCCGGCGGCGGCTTCCCGGCTGCTCTCATCATGGGCGCGGCCATCGGCCTGACGTATCTCTCACGCGGCACCGATGAGATTGTCTTCGGCCGCATGACCCCAATTCACCTCACCGGCGTGGGCATCATCGTTGCGCTGACGGCTGGATTCATCGGCTACATTCCGACTTCGCACGGCTCCGGTGGTTTCTTGACTGCCATCCACGGCCACGCCCTGGGGCAGCACTGGACCACGTCGCTCATCTTTGACCTGGGTATCTACCTGGCGGTCCTGGGCATGCTCACCATGGCCATCAACGCCTTGGGCGGCTACTTGCGCCCGGGCACTGAGCGGGACTTCCTGCCGTGGGTCCACGATGATGACTCGGCGCTGCCGAATACGCCGCGCGTGGTGATGGAGGACGTCGATGATCCGTACCCCGAATCCATCAACCCATCCTCGGATCCACTGGCCTTGCTCAATGAAGCCGAGGCGCGCCACCGCGCGTCTTCGCCCCACCACACTCCGGCTACAGAGGAGAAGAATTCATGATCCTCGCACTGACTATTGCACTGCTCATCGGTAGCGCTGTCTACCTCATTCAGCAGCGCGGCTTGGTCCACATTGTGTTGGGCATGATGGCCTTTGGCCACGGTGCCAACCTCATGCTCTTGGCCACCGGCGTGTACTCCTACCGCGGAGAGTCCTTCCCGTCACAGGTACCGGCAGACCAAATGGCGGACCCGCTGCCGCAGGCATTCGTTCTGACCGCCGTGGTGATCTCCATGGCCACCTCCACGATTCTGCTGACCATGGCGGCGATGGGCGCCAACGATGACACGGATGTCGTGGAGCCCGTTGATGACAACACCATTGACCACGCCTTCTCCACGCTGGGCCGCGATACCCAAAACCGGGAGATTCTGCAGCGTTCGGCCAACAAGATGGACCGTCTGAAGGAACTTGACCACGAGGGGGAGAAGTAAATGTATGACACTGTAAGCGCTCTTCTTCCGCTCTTCCCAGCGGTTCCACTGGTATCGGCGGCGCTGGCGCTGCTCGCGCCGTGGCACCGTGTGCGCGATGCCATCATGCTCATCGTGCCGGGCGTAGGCATCTTCGCCTCCTTCGCGCTGCTGCTCTACACCATGAACAATGGCGTGGTGGCGCACACGGTGGGCAATTACGTGGGCAACGCGGGTATCGCTTTTGCTGCCGACACCTTCTCGGCTCTCATGCTCATCACGACGATGATCGTGGCCTTCGGCGCCAACTGGTTCGCCATCGTTGGCGGTGAGACCAAGTCGCGCTATTACCCGTCGCTGACCCTTATCCTGATCACCGGTGTGTGCGGCGCTCTGCTCACCGCTGACCTCTTTAACTTCTTCGTGTTCATTGAGGTCATGTTGCTGCCGTCCTACGGCCTCATCACGATGTCGGGTACGTGGTCGCGCCTAGCCGCAGGACGCGCTTTCGTGCTGGTCAATCTGTTCGCCTCCACGCTGCTTGTGGTGGGCGTGGGCTACATCTATTCGGTTACGGGCGTGGTCAACTTGGCGGCGCTGACGGGCGCTGCTGCCGGCAACGGTCCGGTGACGGTGGCCTCCGGAATCATCGTTATCGCCATCGCCGCGAAGGCCGGCGTATTCCCCGTGCAGTCGTGGCTGCCGCGCACCTACCCGGGCACGTCGGCTGCCGTCATGGGCCTGTTCTCTGGCCTGCATACCAAGGTCGCGGTGTACATGCTCTACCGCCTGTGGGTGCAGCTCTTTGATATGGACCAGCGGTGGGGGACACTCATCATCGTCATCATGATCATCTCCATGCTGGTTGGTGCTTTCGGCGGCTTGGCTGAAAACTCCATCCGCCGCGTGCTGGGCTACCAGATGCTCAACGGTATGCCCTTCATCCTCGTGATGATGGCCTTCACTACCCACGATGCGCAGCGCGCGTTGGCTGCCGGCATTCTCTACACGATTCACCACATGCTCACGGTGGGCTCCCTCATCTTGGCCTCCGGTGCCATCGAGGAGACGTACGGTACGGGCAGGCTCAACAAGCTTTCTGGCTTGGCGCGCCGTGATCCGATTATCGCGTGGATCTTCGCCGCCGGTGCCTTCTCCGTCGTGGGCTTCCCGCCTTTCTCCGGTATGTGGGGCAAGGTCCTCATCGTCGCGGAAATCGCCCGTACCGGCGGGGGATGGGCCTGGACCGTTATCGCGGTGATTATCATCGCCTCCTTCGCAGCGTTCCTGGCCATGTTGCGCGTGTGGCGCCGCGTCTTCTGGGGCAAGGACCTGCCCAAGGAGAAGGTGCCCGATGAACTTGTGATTCGCAAGAAGCTGATGGCTCCCTCGGCGGCGTTGATCTTGGGCTCGCTGACCATGTTCATCCTGTCCGGGCCGGTCATTAGTGTCACCATGGAGGCATCGGAGGATTTGTTGGACACGGAGGCCTACGCACACGCAGTGCTTGGCGACGACCCCGTAGCCCTACCCGATATCGACTCCCTTCAGGAGGGCCGTTAAATGAAGAGTGCTGTGCATGCAGTTGTCTACGCTCTGTGGCTCATTAAGGAGATCTTCGTCGCGGGCTTTTCGCTCGCCATGGAATCCTTCAAGCCGCATAACAACTATCGCCCAGTGGTGCTTCGGTACCCCTTGCGTGTGACGAGCGCCTGGGAGATCTTCTGGTTCACCTCGTCCATTACCGCAACGCCGGGCACCTTGTCGTTGGGCTTGCGCGAGCCGGTTGCCGAAGGCCTTCCGCGCATCGTGCTGGTCCAAGCCGTGATGGGGGATGACCCGGCCAGCGTCATGGCGGACCTCGCGGACATGGAGGAGCGCCTCGCGCCACGAGTGAAGGGCATCGATTATGGCGTGCCTGGCCAGGGCCCGACGGAGGAGCTGGCCCCGACGTTCTACGAGTATCCGCTGGATACGCTGGGCCGTCATATGCGCGCCCCCGATATCGCGAAGGCGGACGATACCCCGCTGGCAGCGAACGACGTGGAGAAGTATTCCGTGTGGCCGCTGCGTCAGGTCGTGCCGGGCAAGGACGCCCGAAAGGATGATAAGAAGTGATTGATTTTTCCTCGATGAGCGCCTTTCAATGGGTTGTCTTTGTCTGTGTGTTCCTCATTGGCGCATCGGTGTGCTCGGCGTTGGTGCTGGCGTTGCGCTCCCGCGATGAGCTCACCCGTACCGTGATGAGTGACATGGTCTTCTACGGCATGATGTGCATGTACTTTGCATGGGCCATGACCAATCACGCGTCCATCGTCTACGACATCGCGATGCTCGCGGGCATCGCGGCGGGCGTGCTGCCGACGTTGTCGATGGCCCGCATCATCTCGAAGGGCAGGAGGTAAAACCATGACTATCGCGGAGATTATTGCTTCGGTTCTGCTGGTTGTGGCCACGGTCCTGGTTATCGCGACGGCCATCGCTTTGTGGCGCGCGCCCGATGCCTTGACCCGCGTTAACCTGCTGGGGCCGACGGTCGGTTTGGCCGTTCCTCTTCTGCTCGTGGCGAAGCTGGTCGTTGACTTTGCCGAGAACGGGTTCTCGCTGTGGTCGCTGGTCCGTGTCCTCATTGCTTGTTTCGGCGTGTGGATCATCGGTTCGGTGGGCTCTTTTTACATGGGCCGTTCCATCTACGGCGTGACCGTCACCGACGTGAAGTACGCCAAACGTATGCGCCAGCAAGCACAGACCGTGGAAGCGTCCGAGGAGGAAATCTAGGGCGCACGTTTAAGTGAGCGGCGAGGGCAACAATGCTCTCGCCGCTTTTTGGATCTCAAATGTGATCTAGGACTCATCCTCCTTCCTAACTCTATAGAGCTACAGGTATTTTGGGAATTGTACCTATCAAGCTATAGAAAAGAAGTTAGTTGAAGTATGACTCCTGATGCATTCTCTTCCGGTGATGCAGCGTGGATGCTGGTCAGCGCATCATTGGTGTTGCTCATGACCCCGGGATTGGCGTTGTTTTATGGTGGAATGGCGGGCAATCGCCATGTCCTTAACATGATGATAATGTCCTTCGGCGCGCTCGCGCTTGTGCCTGTGCTCTATGTCTTGTGGGGCTGGTCCATGTCCTATGCGGGAAGTTCTTTTGCCGGCATCGTGGGCAACCCGTTTGAAGCGTGGGGCTTGCGTGGCCAGATCACAGGACCTTCCAACGAGTATCTCCTCGGTAGTTCTGGTTACCCCGCCGTCATCGATATCGGCTTCCAAGCCACCTTCGCCATTATTTCGACGGCAATTATCTCCGGTGCTATCGCCGGCCGCGTGAAGTTTTCGGCCTGGTTAACCTTCGCGGGTATCTGGGTAACCTTCGCCTACTTCCCGCTCGCCCACATGGTGTGGGGCGGGGGAATTCTCTCCCACGCCCCGCGCTCGCTCGCGGCGTGGCTCTTCGGTGTCTCGAAAGGTGAGGCGCTCATCGCTTCCATCGACTTCGCGGGCGGTACCGTCGTGCACATTTCTGCCGGCGCAGCTGCCCTAGTTCTGGCCATCGTCGTGGGCCCGCGCGCGGGCTTCCCGAAGCACGTCGATAGGCCGCACAACCTCCCGATGGTGATGCTCGGCGCCGCGTTGCTGTGGTTCGGCTGGTTCGGTTTCAATGGCGGTTCTGCCTTCGCTGCGGATGGCCTTGCAGGTGTGGCGTGGTTGAATACCACCGTTGCTGCGGCCGCCGCGATGCTCGGCTGGATGTTGGTGGAGCGAATTCGTGACCGTGCCGCCACTTCACTCGGCGCTGCATCCGGAGCTATCGCAGGCCTCGTCGCCATTACCCCGGCGGCAGGAGCGCTGACTCCGCTCGGTTCCATCGCCCTCGGCTTCCTCGGCGGGATTATCGCCTGCTTGTGCATCAGCCTGAAGTACCGCTGGGGCTTCGATGATTCCCTGGACGTCGTCGGCGTGCACCTGTGCGCAGGACTGTGGGGCACGATTGGCCTAGCCTTCTTCGCTACGGATAACGGCATCCTCACCGGTCACTTCACTGAAGGGCTCAAGCTGCTCGTCGTTCAAACGCTGATTGCGGTTGTGGCGATGCTGGTGTCGGGGCTCGTCACCTTGCTTGCGGCGCTCCTCATCCGCGCCACCATGGGCTGGCGAATCGAGGATGAAGCGCAGGGGATCGACCTGGGCGAGCACCGCGAGACCGCATATGATTTCCGCGAATCCGTGGCGTCGCACCGCCGCCACGCTCACGACGCTAGGATTAGTCCTGCACCAACCGTCCAGCCGCGGGTCGACACCGCCGGAGCTAAGGAGTAACAGATGAAGCTCATCACTGCCATCGTCAAACCGTTCACGCTGCCGGACATTCGCGAGGCCCTCGAACAGCATGACGTACACGGCCTGACGGTGACCGAGACCCAAGGATTCGGCCAGCAGCGCGGCCACAGTGAGGTCTACCGCGGCGCCGAGTACGCCACCGATTTCGTGCCCAAGGTCAAGCTCGAGGTGGTGACCTCTGACGAACAGGTGGAGGACATCGTATCCACCATCGTGGACGCCGCCTACACCGGCAAAATCGGTGACGGCAAGATCTGGATCACTCCTGTTGAGGACGTCATCCGCGTGCGCACCGGTGAGCGCGGCGAGGCGGCCCTGTAACACGTGTCTACGGCCGCTCAACTGCGTGAGGACGCTTATGCCTCGGCGATGCGCCTTACGCAGTCCCTGCAGCTCCCGCCCGGCTGCGCGCTTGCCGCTACCGGTTCCTTCGCGCGCCGCGCGATGACCCCTTTTTCGGATCTTGACCTCATTCTCCTTCACCCGGATGACACGGAGTTGCCCGAGGAAGTCGTTTCCGAGGTCTGGTATCCCATCTGGGACGCCAAGTATCGGCTCGATTATGCAGTGCGCACCCCGCGCGAATTCGGCGCCATCGCCGGTTCCGATCCCGCCGCCGGCTTCGCGCAACTCGATCTGGCCTTCGTTGCCGGAGACAAGCAGCTGGTGGATTCCACCCGCGCCCAGGTCTATGCCTCGTGGCGCCGCCTGTTGCAGAGCAATTTCGACGCCTTCGTTGATCTAGCCATCGCGCGCTGGCGCCGTTCCGGCACCTTGGCCACGATGACCCACCCGGATATCAAGAATGGGCGCGGCGGTCTGCGCGATATCCAATTCCTCCGGGCCCTCGCTTTAGGAAACCTCGCGGACGCCCCAGCGCTCGAAGAGGAGCAGGCTCTGCTTCTCGACGTCCGCACGCTCCTCCACGTCACCGCCCGCCGCCACCGCGACATCCTCGACCCAGAATTCGCCGCGGAGATTGCACACGAGATGGGCTTTGCCGACCGTTATGAATTATCAGCGGCCGTCGTCACCGCCGCCGCGGCGGTGGATAGGGCCGTTGAGAGGGCGCTCGCGACGGCTAGGGGAGTGGTGGCCAAGCGCAGTCACAACCGCACTCGCAAGCCACTCGACATCGGTGTCGTGGATGTGGGCGGCGAAATCCGGCTCGCCCGCACCGCAGACCTCGACGAGCCGTGGCTACTCCTGCGCGTCGCCGCCGCAGCAGCACGCTCGGGCAGGAGCGTGCCCGCCCACGTTTGGGAACAACTACGCGAGCTGCCAGACCTGCCGCAGCGCTGGCCCGCGGGAGCAACGGATGCCTTCTTCAGCCTGTTGTCCTCACCACTCAATACCCCGCGCCTTATCCAAGAGATGGACGCCCATGGTTTGTGGGAGCGAGTTGTTCCGGAGTGGGAGCACATCCGAGGCTTGTTGCCGCGGGAGCGCACACACTCTCATACCGTGGACTATCACTCCATCCTTACCGTCGCTCGGTGCGCTGAAGCCCGCACGTCCGTAGCGAGGCCCGATCTGCTGCTCTTGGTGGGGCTCTACCACGACATCGGCAAAGGCTACGGCCGCCCGCACGAACTCGTGGGAGCGGAGATGGTGGCGCGCGCAGCCGCCAAGCTCGGCCTCGACCTAGCGGATCGCTCCCGCGTGCAAACCGTGGTGGCCGAGCACACGACTCTGGCGCGCATCGTCTCCCGCACCGATCCTTTCTCCGACGAAGCCCGCGATGAGCTTCTCGAAGCCGTGCGTTATGACTACCTGACCCTGGCGCTCCTCGTCGTGCTCGCCCGCACCGATGCCGAATCCACCGGCCCAGGCGTGTGGAACCGCAGACTCGAGAACGGAATCGAGGCGGTCAGCGCTCGCGCTTTTGCGCAGCTGGAGGCCCTGAGTCCGGTGCGGCCGCTGGTGGCCGTTGACCGCGACATCGGCCTGCGCCACAACCCGGAGGATGATAGCTTCACCGTCCTGTGGCGCGGCAGCTACCAGCGGGAGGCCGTGCGTCCACTAGCGCTTATCGCTGCCTTGGGATGGAACATTCTGTCCTCGCGTTTGGTGCGCACGGAGGAGGGCTATGCCGGCGAGTTCGACATCCGCGCGCTCCACGGCGCCATCGATCTCGCGACGGTGGAGGAGCGCTTGGTGCAGTCTTATAAGTCCGGAACCTATACCGTGCTGCCCGATTTCGTACCGGGACCTGCAACCGCCATGTGGACCAGAGGCGTCTTCGAACTCAGAATCGATGACTATCCGGGTACCCTCGGACACGTGCTCGCGCTGCTTCCGGAGTGCGAGTGGCTATCCACCACCACACCGGGCGCCACGATGGTGCTTCACGCCGTGCCGCTTGGCGACGTCCCCCGTGCCACCCTCGTCCGGAATGTGACCCAAGCACTGGTCAACGGCTAAGCTGGGGAAGTTATAAATTTATCCACGATAGTTGAGGGAGCACTCTAACGTGTTTGAGTCTTTGTCTGACCGCTTGCAATCAGCCCTGTCCGGCCTGCGCGGCAAGGGCAAGCTGACCGAGGCGGACATCAACGCCACAGCGCGCGAAATCCGCCTTGCGTTGCTGGAGGCGGACGTCTCGCTCAACGTCGTGCGCGGCTTCATCAAGCGCATTAAGGAGCGCGCGGCAGGCGCCGAGGTCTCCGAGGCGCTCAACCCTGCGCAGCAAGTGGTCAAGATCGTCAACGAGGAACTCATCGAGATCCTCGGCGGCGAGACCCGCCGCCTGAACCTAGCCAAGAATCCGCCGACGGTCATCATGCTCGCCGGCCTCCAAGGTGCTGGTAAGACCACCTTGGCGGGCAAGCTGTCCAAGCACCTGGCTTCCAAGGGGCACACCCCGATGCTGGTGGCCTGTGACCTCCAGCGCCCGGGTGCGGTGCAACAGCTGCAGATCGTCGGCGAGCGCGCCGGGGTCGATGTCTACGCTCCGGATCCGGGCACCTCCCTGGATTCCCACGAGCATGAGATGGGTACCTCGCACGGGGATCCGGTGGACGTCGCCAAGCGCGGCATTGAGGAAGCCAAGCGCACGCAGCACGATATCGTCATCATCGATACCGCCGGCCGCCTCGGCATCGATGAAACCCTGATGACGCAGGCCCGCAACATCCGCGACGCCGTCAACCCGGACGAAGTCCTCTTCGTCATCGACTCGATGATCGGCCAGGATGCCGTGCAGACCGCCGAGGCCTTCCGCGACGGCGTCGACTTCACCGGCGTCGTTCTGACCAAGCTGGACGGCGACGCCCGCGGTGGTGCAGCCCTGTCCATCCGTGAGGTGACCGGCAAGCCCATCATGTTCGCCTCCACAGGTGAGAAGCTCGATGACTTCGACGTCTTCCACCCGGAGCGCATGTCCTCGCGCATCCTGGGCATGGGTGACCTGCTGACGCTTATCGAGCAGGCGGAGTCCAAACTGGATCAGTCCAAGGCGGAGGAAGCCGCCAAGAAGATGGGCTCCGGCGAGATGACGCTCAATGACTTCTTGGACATGATGCTCATGGTCCGCAACCTGGGGCCGATGGGCAACCTGCTCAAGATGATGCCGGGCGGTAACAAGATGAACCAGATCGCCGACATGGTCGACGAGAAGCAGCTCGACCGCATCCAGGCCATCATCCGCGGTATGACCCCGGAGGAGCGCGAGAACCCGAAGATTCTCAACGCTTCGCGCCGCAAGCGTATTGCGCTGGGCTCTGGTGTAGCTGTCTCTGACGTCAACCAGCTCATCGAGCGTTTTACCGAAGCCAAGAAGATGATGTCCCAGATGGCCGGCCGTTTCGGCATGCCGGGCATGGGCGGCGGGCGCTCGGCTACTAAGAAGAAGCCGAAGGGCCGCAAGGGCAAGAACGGCAAGCGCAAGCCGCCGAAGCGTCGCGGTGGCGGCGGCATGCCAGGCATGGGCGGCGGTATGCCGTCGATGCAGGAGCTGCAGAAGATGCAGGAGCAGCTCGGCGGCGGCATGCCCGGGCTAGGCGATATCAAGATGCCCAAGGGCATGGAGAATATCGACCTCAACAACCTGGACTTTGGCCAAGGCAAGAAGAAGTAGGCGATTACCCACGCGATAATATGTCCGACTAAAGTTGGATAAAACTGTTCTCGCGTGGAAAGGTCCTCACTGTGAAGGCCAGCCCTGTGGTGCGCCAGATGCGCCACGACATCACTACCAAACCGTTCATCGCCATCTGGGAGGTCACCCGTGCCTGCCAGCTGGTGTGCCAGCACTGCCGGGCCGACGCCCAGCACGACCCCGCACCGGGCCAGCTCACTACCGCTGAAGGCAAGGTGCTGCTGGATTCCCTGGCCAGCTACGACAAGCCACGCCCGCTCGTGGTGCTCACGGGAGGGGATCCGTTTGAGCGCGGCGACCTGGAAGAGCTCACCGCCTACGGCACGTCCCTGGGACTCAACGTGTCGCTTTCGCCGTCGGTCACGCCCCGTTTGACGCGCGAGCGCCTCGAGGGCCTGCGCGCGGCGGGAGGGTCCGCGCTGTCGCTGTCTCTCGACGGCGCGAGCGCTGCAACCCACGACTACTTCCGCGGCTTCTCCGGCATCTTCGACCGCACGATTGAGATGGCCAGCGTGGTCACCGACGTGGGCTTCCGCCTCCAAATCAACTCCACCATCACGAAGAACAACGTCCATGAGGCCCCGCAGCTGTTGGCGCGGGTTATCGAGATGGGTGCCAAGCTCTGGAGCGTGTTCTTCCTCGTACCCACCGGCCGCGGTACGGGCTTGGAGGCGCTGACCCCGCAGGAGCGCGAGGACGCGATGCAGTGGCTGCACAGCGTGTCCACGCGGATTGCCATCAAGACCACGGAGGGGCCGCAATATCGGCGCATCGTCCTGCAAGCCCAGCGGGGAGAGAAGTACGAGGGCGGCGAACTGTACCGCTTCCTTACCGCGGAGACCGAGCGGATTTTGGGCCCCGATCCCCATACGCGCCGCCCGCGGCCGCCGATGGCCATCAACGCGGGTTCCGGCTTCGTCTTCATCGACCACGTGGGGGACGTCTACCCGAACGGCTTCCTGCCGCTGCACTGCGGCAACGTCAAGAGTCACCTACTGCCGGACATCTACGCCAACTCGCCAGTGTTTAAGAAGCTTAGGGATCCCAATGCGTGGAGCGGCAAGTGCTCCGTGTGTGAGTTTGCTTCTGTGTGTGGCGGCTCGCGGTCCACGGCTTTTGCCATGACGGGCGACCCGCTCGCGTCGGACCCCACCTGCGCCTACGTGCCCGAAGCCCTGCGCTAGCGGCGGCTACTAGATGGCCTCGCCCGCAGGGAAGGCAGGGTAGGGGACCGGGTTGGCGGGAGTCGGCGCCGCCGGGGTGGACGGTGCTGGGCCCGCCTTCGTCGTGGAGGTAGACGTGGCGGTTTCCGGGGGCTGCTGTTGGACGGTCTCGCCATTGAGGAACGGGGTGATCGCTTCACGGATGAGCGGGATGGCCGAATCCGCGAATGCCGTGGTGAAGTGGTGCATATCGCGATACACCATGATATTGCCGATGATGACCGGGCAATCGCCGTTGGCATCGCAGAACCACTTCGAGGTGTCTACGGCCAGCATGTTCTTGTACTGGGAGAGGACCTCTGCGCCCGGATCGTAGGGCGCATAAACCTCCTCGAAACGCATACCGCACCCGAGGGAATCCTGGGTGGCCACGTAACACTCATCAAACTGGCGGCCATTGCCGTGCTCGTCGAATCCCCACGGGTTATCGCGGAAGCCGAGGAAAGGAATATCGTGCTTGGCCAGCTCGTCCCAGAAAGCCTGATATCCCGGCGGGACGGCGTCCGGGCCGTGGCCCAAGGCCTGCCCGGGGCGCGTCGAATTCGACACCACGAGGGCTGGGTCCGCGTCGATGATGCGCTTGACCACTTCCTTGCTCCACTCGGCGCAAGATGGCTTGACGCTGAGCTCATCGCCCAACTCGATGGGGCAACCCACGCGGGTGAGCGGCACCAGCTTGAATCCCATCTCGCGGCCCAAGTGATCCAGGGCTGAGGAATACTGCTCCGCGTGCGAACCGCCCACCAAGTAGACCTCAACGTCGGAGTTGACGTCGCCGAAGACACACGGCGTTACGCCGTCCTTTTGCGTCTCGATGAAATAGTCCGACGGCTCCTGCTCTGGAATGAAGCACCAGTTATCGGCAACCGGTGGCTGGATGCCGCGCGCGAGAATCGGATCTGGCTTAATCTCCACGTTCTCAGGCGGGGTGATGTTCTCCACGAAGGTCGTTGCCCCAGGGTAGAGCTGCGGATCAAGAATCTCTTGGTTTGCCTCCTGGAGGCTGCGCTGCCACAGCGGCTGAACGGCCACGAGCGCAACGGTGCACGCCGCGACGACAACTCCACCGACGCCGCGGAGGGCACCAGTCCGGGTGCGGAGGTCGGCGAGGCCGCGGTGGACGGGGAGGTCGTCGGCAAGCGGGCGCTTGCGGTGCTGGCGCAGGGGCTTCTCGACGAATCTGTGCGTCACATCCGCCAAGCCCAGCGACACCGCGATGATGATGGCACCGAGCCACCATGGCGGGGTTTCAAAGCCGAGCGCGGCGGTGGAGATGATGAGGAGCGGCCAGTGCCACAGGTAGAGCGGGTAGGCGATATCACCGAGCCAGCGGGAAGGGCGAACCGTCAGTACCCGCGAGAAGGAACCACCGGAACCAATAATGATGAGCACCGCGCCGCCGATGGGCAGAAGTGACAGCGGGCCCGGGAAAGCCAAGCTGTCGGAGATGAGCATGCCGGTGCCAGCCAGGGCGGCTAGGCCGAGGGCGGTGGCGACGTTGGACAAATGCTGCGGCATCTTTAGGCGCGAGCCGTAGATGACGAGAACCGCGCCCAGGGTTAGCTCCCACGCGCGAGACCACGTGGAGTAGTAATTCTCAGGGGTCCCGTAGAGACCGTCGCGCGAGGCGTAGGCAAAAGAGGCGACGGTGACCACAAGGAGGATCGGGCCGGCGATAGAATTTACGGAGGGGAAGCGCTGCGCCTTAAGCCCCGACTTCTTCGGGCGCAACCGCATAAAAGCGGCCAGGCCCAGGGCAAAAAAGATGCCCAGGAGATAGAACTGCCCCTGGACCGCCATGGACCACATGTGCTGCAGCGGCGACGTGGTTGCGGAGGCGGCAGCGTAGTCGGCGTTTTGCCGTGCTAGCTCCCAGTTTTGGTAGTAAAAGACTGTAGCCGTGATTTGCTTGGTGAGCTCGGTGTTCATGAGCTTCGGGGTGAATACCCGAACAAGCACGTAGCTCACACCGATGACGAGCACGAGGGCAGGTACCAACCTACGCAGCGTGCGCCAGATGGGCCACCACGGGTTCAGGGAGGCGTTCGGCCGCGCGGCATAGCGCAGCTGCGAGCCCAGGAAGAAGTACCCGGACAGGAGGAGGAAGACATCGACGCCACCGGAAACACGACCGACGAAGACGTGGTATAAAACAACTAAAGTGATCGCGATGCCGCGGAGGCCATCGAGGTCGTAGCGGTAGCGGAATGTAGATGGGGCTTGTTTATTCATAAAAAGAGGTTTGTGTGGCAGCGAAATAACCGCATTACAGGCTACCCCTTTCGCGGGGTAAGGCCTAACCATGCAAGCGGTAGGGGGGATTTCCTATTTTGCGTGCGTACCGCTAAAATCATTGGGGTTGTCCATGTGCAGCATGGAGGACACCTAAAACTTCATTTCTGCGTAACGCCGGTACCGCCCACGGACGGCCGGCATGTCACGCGCAGGATAAATCCAAGGGTTGAACCGGCGCGCCACCAAGCGGCGCGTGTCTGAACTGCCCGGTGACTAGAAAAGGAGCCAATCATGGCCGTTAAGATCAAGCTGCAGCGTATGGGTAAGATCCGCAACGCTGAGTACCGCATCATTGTTGCTGATGCACGCACCCGCCGCTCCGGCAAGGCTATCGAGAACATCGGTATCTACCAGCCGAAGCAGGAGCCGTCCCTGATCCAGATCGATTCCGAGCGCGCTCAGTACTGGCTGGGTGTCGGCGCGCAGCCGACCGAGCCGGTTCTCGCACTGCTCAAGGTGACCGGTGACTGGCAGAAGTTCAAGGGCCTGCCGGGCGCAGAGGGCACCCTGAAGGTTGCTGAGCCGAAGCCGTCCAAGCTGGATCTCTTCAACGCCGCTCTGGCTGAGGCCAACAATGGTCCGACTATCGAGGCCATCACCGAGAAGAAGCGCAAGGCCAAGGAAGAGGCTGAGGCAAAGGCTGCCGCTGAGAAGGCTGCTGAGGAAGCCGCTGCCGCTGAGGCTGCAAAGGCAGAGGAAGAGGCTGCTGAGGCTGACTCCGCTGAGGAGTCCGCAGAGTAAACTGCTCGCCTAACAGAAAATCCCCGCTGGTGCGGGGATTTTCTAGTTTTGCGGGGCAGTGGGGCGTGCTTCCAAGGAGTTCTCGAAATCCAAACCGCGGATAGCAGAAGCGATGACTGACTGCGCAATCCTTTCCATCGCTTCTTCCGATACTGATGCCAAGTGGCCGCTCAAACACAACACCGTAAAGCCGTGCACCGTGGACCAGCCAGCAAGACAATTTTGCATCATGAATTGCCGGTTAGGCTCCTGCCCAATGTAGCGTGCGTACTGCTCCATGTAGTCATAGAAGTTGAACGTGGCCTGGACCCGCGGATCCTCTCCCGGTCCCTCTGCGGCGGCGGCCAGCGCACCAGGGATGTCAAAGCCGCTCGTGGCCATCATGCACTCAAAGAAGCTTTGCTCCTCCAAGGCATAGTGGTAGTAGGCAAAGCCAGCCGCCATCATCTTGTCGACAATGCTTCCCTCGGTATTCTCGAAGGCCTCACTCAGCTTGGTAATGAGTTCGAAGGTGGCGACGTCTGCGACGGCGTCGAGAAGCGCGGCCTGATCCTTGAAGTGGCGGTACGCGGCGGTGGGGGAAACGCCGACCGCGCGCGTTGCCGCGCGAATCGTTACTGCCTCTGGTCCACCCTCCCGGCCGAGCTTGATGGCCTCCTGGAGGATCTCTTCATGCAAATTTCCATGGTGGTAAGGCTTAGAACTACTCACAATCCAAGAATAATACTAAAAGTCTAGACATTCACGCCAGTGTTTGGCGTCAACATTGTGAGCAGCATTAGCGCAGGTTGATCGCTGCAGGACACCGCATGTGGGACATACGCTGGAAGGTGTACGATGCGCCCGGGAACGAGCACGTAATCTTCATCTCCGCAACTAAAAGTCACCGCGCCCTGTAGCACCTGGACGGTGATGGGGTGCGCGGCTTTGTGATCGGGCAGGACCTGCCCGGGCAAGAATGAAAAGAGGATGAGGTTCGCTCCGTCGGCACTGAGGACTCGCTTAACGGCTGGTCTCGGGCGCGATGGGCTCGGCTTAGGGGCCTCATCGAGCAAATTTAGCGTTGTGAGCGCGGCGCTGTCATGGGTGGCGGCACCAAAGGTGGCTGCATCATTGATCGGAAGCTCAGTCATGCCACTCCAGCGTAGCCCGTTAAGCTAGCAGTCATGGAACTACTCATTGGTCGCGTGGTGAAATCCCACGGCATTAAAGGCGAGGTCTCCGTCGAGGTGACCACCGATTCCCCCGAGACCCGTTTCGCCGTCGGCGAGGTTCTCCACGGCAAACAAGGCAAGAAAGAACACGAGCTCACCATCGCGGCGGTGCGCGCTCATAAAGGGCGCCTGCTCATCACCTTCAAGGAAATCCCAGACCGCACGGCCGCGGATTCCCTGCGCGGCACCCAGTTCTTCGCCGAACCTTTGGATGATCCCGAGGATGACGGCTTCTATGACCACGAACTGGAAGGTCTGCGCGTCATTCTCGACGGCTCAGACGTGGGCGAGGTGACCGGCGTGACGCACGGTCCCACGCAGTCCCTTCTGGAGGTCACGCTCACCGATGGCAAAGAGGCGTTGGTCCCCTTCGTTGAGCAGATCGTGCCCGAAGTCGATCTGGAGGCCGGGACCTGCACCATCACCCCGCCGGAGGGGTTGCTCGACCTATGAGGATAGACGTTCTCACCATTTTTCCGGAGTACCTCGACCCGCTGCGCCACGCGCTGCTGGGCAAGGCCATCGAGCAGGGAAAGCTCGCGGTGGGGGTGCATGATCTGCGCCAGTGGGCCACCGACGTGCACAAATCCGTCGATGACTCACCCTACGGGGGCGGCCCAGGAATGGTCATGAAGCCTGAGGTGTGGGGGCCGGCGCTTGACGACGTCTCCTCCGGCACCGCCTCCACCCAGGACCTCCAAAGCGCGCTGCCGCACCTGAGCAAGCCGCGCCACGACGATATCCATGGCGTCGAGGCGCGCTCCTATGGTGAAAGCGAGGGTTCGGATAAGCCGCTGCTCATCGTGCCGACACCTGCCGGAACGCCCTTTACTCAGGCCGATGCCCGGGCGTGGTCTACCGAGGAACACATCGTGTTCGCGTGTGGGCGCTACGAGGGCATCGACCAGCGCGTCGTCGAGGATGCCGCGCAGCGCTACCGCGTGCGCGAGGTGTCCATCGGCGATTACGTGCTCATCGGCGGCGAGGTAGCCGTGCTGGTCATTGCTGAAGCTGTGGTGCGCCTTATCCCCGGGGTGTTGGGGAACCGGCGCTCGCACGAGGAGGACTCCTTTTCCGATGGCTTGCTGGAAGGGCCGAGTTACACCAAACCGCGGGAGTGGCGCGGCCTGGCGGTTCCGGATGTACTGACTTCCGGGGATCATGCCAAGGTGGACCGGTGGCGTCGCGAGCAGTCGCTGGCTCGGACATGGAAGCGCCGCCCGGAGCTGCTGGACGCGGCGGACCTGAGCGATGCCGACCGCGCGTACGTGGAATCCTTGAAGGAGGAATGAGATGGACATCAGCACTGACTTGTCAATACTTATGACCGAAGCCGAATGGGATAAGGTTCTCAAAGATATGCCGCAGCGCCTGCGCGAAGGCGGCGTCGAGCCGCTCGATATCAACGCAGAGATCATCTCCTTTACCTGCGAGCCCGACAATATCCTGGTCAACGAGTACATGGATAAACACGGCCAGCCGCCGGTGGGTGAGCATGTGTGGAGGGTCATCGTCAACGGCTCCTCTGAGCTGCCGTTGACCAAAGTCACCGCGGCCGTCGCGGACTGCTTGCCGCCGCACACGCTGTGGTACGGCACCTCTGAAATCGGCCACACCGAGTTTGGGTTGGGTACTTCCTGCGCGTGGCAGGGCGGGGTATAGGGTAGGGAGGTCTTTTAGTCCCCGACCAAAAAGAGGTTTTGTGAATATCGCAGCCACCATCGCCGGAGAGCTGGGTGTTAAAGAAGCACACGTTGACGCCGCCCTGAAACTCATGGCGGAGGGCAATACCGTCCCGTTTATTGCCCGTTACCGCAAGGAAGCCACCGGCGGGCTGGATGACTCCCAGCTGCGTATCATCGAGGAACGCTCGACGTACCTGCGCGAGCTGGAAGAGCGCAAGGAAACGGTGCTCGCCGCGATTGAGGAACAGGGCAAGCTCACCGATGAGCTGCGCGCACTGATCCAGGGCTGCGAGACCAAGGCGCGCCTGGAGGATCTGTACCTGCCGTATAAGAAGCGCCGCAAGACCAAGGCGGATATTGCGCGCGAGGCAGGACTGGAGCCGCTGACGGACAAGCTCATCGAGGACCCCTCGGCGGACCCGGCCGAGCTGGCAGGGGAGTACCTCACCGAAGGTTTCGAGGAAACCAAGAAAGCCCTCGACGGTGCCCGCGCCATTCTGGTGGACCGCTTCGCACTGGATGCGGATCTGGTGGGCGAGGTGCGCGAGCGCATGTACACCAGCGGTTCCATGAACGCCAGCGTGGTCGAGGGCAAGGAAACCGAGGGCGCGAAGTTCAAGGACTACTTCGAGTTCTCTGAGCCTTTCGAGAAGCTCCCCTCGCACCGCATTTTGGCGCTGCTGCGCGGCGAAAGCGAGGGCGTTCTGCACCTCAACCTCGACGCCGGCGATGACGCCATGTACGAGGGAATGATCGCAGACCGCTTCGACTTGGACGTGTCTACCTCCCGCTGGCTTGCCGACGCCGTCCACTGGGGCTGGCGCACCAAGCTTTCCATCTCCTCCGGTTTGGACGTGCGCATGCGCCTGAAAGAGAAGGCAGAGGAAGGCGCGCTCAAGGTCTTTGCCACCAACCTGCGCGACGTTCTTCTGGCCGCCCCGGCCGGCCAGCGCGCGACGCTGGGCCTAGACCCGGGATACCGCAATGGCGTCAAGTGCGCGGTCGTTGACCCGACTGGCAAGGTCCTGGCCACCACGATTGTCTACCCGCACCAGCCGCAGCAGAAGTGGGCTGAGGCGGTGAGGGAGTTGGCGTCGCTAAGCGCTGCCCATTCGGTGGACCTCATGGCGATCGGCAACGGAACCGCATCGCGTGAGACGGAGAAGCTGGCGGGTGAGGTCGCCGACCTCATCGCGCAGGCCGGCGGTGCTCGCCCCACGCCGGTGGTGGTCTCCGAGGCTGGCGCGTCGGTGTATTCGGCCTCCCAGTTGGCGGCCGATGAATTCCCCGACATGGACGTTTCCCTACGTGGTGCGGTCTCGATCGCGCGCCGCCTCCAGGACCCGCTGGCGGAGCTGGTGAAGATTGACCCGAAGGCGATTGGCGTGGGGCAGTACCAGCACGACGTCAACCAGGTCGCGCTCGCCCGCACCCTCGATGGCGTGGTGGAAGATGCCGTCAACGGCGTCGGCGTGGACCTGAACACGGCGTCCGCCCCGCTGCTGGAGCGCGTGGCCGGAGTGAACTCCACGATTGCGGCCAACATCGTGGCATATCGCGATGAGAACGGCACGTTTGCCTCGCGCAAGGAGCTGAAGAAGGTGCCGCGCTTGGGGCCGAAGGCTTTTGAGCAGTCCGCGGGCTTCTTGCGCATCAATGGTGGCAAGGATCCGCTCGATGCTTCGGCAGTGCACCCGGAGGCCTACCCGGTGGTGGCGCGCATTGCGGAGAAGACCGGCCTCGAGGTCTCAGCGCTCATTGGTAATTCGCGCGTGTTGTCGAAGCTGTCGCCGGCGGACTTTGCTGACGATACCTTCGGTGTGCCGACGGTGACGGATATCATCGCGGAGCTGGATAAGCCGGGCCGCGACCCGCGCCCGGAGTTCAAGACGGCTACCTTCAAGGAAGGTGTGGACAAGGTCTCGGACTTGAAGCCGGGGATGATTCTGGAGGGCACCGTGACCAATGTTGCGGCCTTTGGCGCGTTCATCGACGTGGGCGTGCACCAGGATGGCCTCGTCCACGTCTCCGCCATGAGCCACAAGTTCGTCTCTGATCCGCACGATGTGGTCCGCTCGGGCCAGATGGTGAAGGTGAAGGTCATGGAGGTAGACGTGGAGCGCCAGCGCATTGGCTTGTCGCTGCGGCTTGACGACGAGCCCGGCCAGCCCGCCCCCAAGCGCCGCAACGGCGGTGGGCGTTCCGAGGGCCGCGGCGGCCGCTCCGACCGTCGCAACTCCCGCCGCGACGGTGGGCGTGGCCGCTCGGACCGCGGCGGCGGTGGTTCGATGGCCGATGCCCTCAAGAAGGCCGGCTTCTAAAGCTCGCCTAGTTGTGCGCCACAAACCCCTGACTGTTCAAACGGTTGGGGGTTCGTGAGTTTTCAGTGGCTTCTTCTGTACGGACAGTGGGTTGGACAAGCCCGTGGAGTGGAGCGATCGCCGAAGGCGCGGAAGGCCTCATGAACGTTGAGGTTTCCGCGTGGCGCCGAGCTGAGTCCGGCGTGTGGACGTGCACGGCTACGCTGCCGCGAAGATTATCCGGGCGGCGCAGTGCTGGGTGGCGATGGGTGTATGTCCGGTGGAACGGGTGGTTGGCTTGGAGGGGTTCGCGTCGGGCTCGTGGCCTGTCGGTTCAAGGCCTCTTGGTAGGCCGGCTGCGCGGTAATCGGCGTTCCCCAGGGCGGGATGTAGTCAACCGGTCCCTTCAGCCGAAAGACATAACCTCTGCCGGTTGGGCTTGTAGGGTCATCGTCGTTAATGCCATTGTGGTAGGCACACAGCATGGTGAGGTTGGGAGGATTGGTTTCTCCGCCCGCTTGCCATGGGATGATGTGGTGGACTTGGCAGTAATCGGCTGGCTTGTTGCAGTCTTCGATCGCGCAGGTGGGGTGCTCCGCACTGGCCATGATGCGCTGCTCGAGGCTGGCAAAGCGCGAAAGCCGGTGCAGCCACACCGGGCCGATGGTGGGGTGGACCAGTGTGGCGTAGCCTGTCTCGGCGAATTTGTAGGTCAGAAACTCCGCGCCGCTCATGCGCCCGCCGTTGGTGAGCTCGAGTTCGATGTCATCGCCGTCGTGGCGGATGATCTTGTCGAGTTCGTCGAGTGTCACCACCACGTTTGTTCCCACCGCCGGCCGGGAGCCTACGCCCTCTTTGAAGAAGACCTGGCGGGTGGCGTCTAGGAGGTCGGTGGGGTTAATTGATTCCAGGGTGCTGCGCATGGTGGAGATGTTGAGCGCAGAATCAGTCACCGTGAGCGAGTGCGGGCCGTTCTTGCGGTAGGTCAGCCGCACCCCTGGCGACGGCACGCGTTTCGGTTTGAGTTCCTTCAAACGCTGCGCCGCCACTGAAGGCACTCGCTCTGAAGGCGTGGATGCGAGCGCGACGCGCAAATTCCAGACGTCAACCTGCTTCTTCAGCTTCGCGGTGTAAGACTCAATCAGGCTCAGCGTGGCCAGGTCGTGGCCTTGGCGTTGGGCCGCCTGGCGGGCGGTGCGCTGCTTGCCGGTGAAGCGGGTTTCGCCGAAATAGATGGCATGAAGCGACGCCAGCTCCGCCGCATCGCCGTGTGAGGCGCCCAGCGCGCGCAGGCTTTCGGGCGTGCTGCTTGCTGCTTCCACCAGCGCAATCCCCGAGTTGCGAAGGCGGATGTAGGTTTCTATATCCCCCATGTGCACAGAGAATAAAGCGGGTTAGCCCATCCCGCAACCGGAGAAGGAAACGCCCTGCCTACAGACAGTAAAGGACAGGGGCTTGCCGGATGAAAGCCCGATTCGAATGCACTCGCTTGCCCGTCACAAGGGAGTGCGGGGTGATGTAATTCAGGTGGTGCGCAGCGCGGCGCAACGCGACGAATAGCTATAAGTTCACAATGTCAACTTATTCGGTGGTATGTTTGTTGAAACAAATGACCTAGTGGCCTCGCTCACGTTTGCGTGTCTAGCTTAAAAGGCTGGATAAACGAATAAAAGCGGACCTCAACCATCGCGCTAAGGAGGCGGACATGAGCCGTGAGGCTGAATCCAACCGGGAAGCAGACGCGAATAGCGCTTCGCCCAGTCTGGTAAATGAGGGGAGTGCTGCTACCCAGAGCGCGGCAGGCCACGACAGCGAGGCCATGGGATGGCACCGCGTCCTCGATTGGCGCCCCACGAGTACCTTGTCGCGCGTGCTCATCGTCTTCCTTCTCGTAGCACCCATCGTCATCGCGGGCACCATGATGTGGGCCATGTGGGACCCCTCCAAGTACATGCGCAACATTGACTTGGCGGTGGTGAATGAGGACGCGGGCGTCGAGAAGCAGGGCACCTACACCAACTACGGTGATCAGGTCGTGGAAGGCCTGATGGAGACGCAGTACCTGAACTTTGCCGAGGTCAACAAGGCGGACGGTGATGAGGGCCTGCTCAAGGGCAAGTACCTCATGGTCGTGACCATCCCGAAGAATTTCTCCGAGCAGGCCGTCACCATCATCAGCGATAAACCGGTCAAGCCGGAGATTCACTTCGCCACCAATGATTACTACGGCACGAATGGCTCGGTGATTTCCTCCAGCCTCATCCCGCAGGTGCAGACCAGCGTGGAGAACGCGATTTCCAAGAAATATGCCGATCAGGTCATCGAGGGGCTGAATAAACTCAGCGATGGCCTGGGAACCGCAGCCGAGGGCGCGGGCCGGCTCGACGAGGGCGCTGGGCGGCTGCAGGAAGGCGGCGGGCGAGCGGTCGAGGGAATTGCCAAGCTGGACGCCGGCGCGGGCGATCTCAACAACGGTACTGGTCAGCTGCTCGACGGCACGACCCGTCTCAACGAGGGCGTGGGGCGCTTGAGCGGCGGTGCCGCGCAGCTGGATGATGGCGCCGCCCAGCTTGCCGACGGCTCCGACAAACTGCTCGCCGGCACCGGCCGCCTGGCGGATGGCGCGGGCCAAATCGATGGGGGCGTCAACCAGCTCACCGGGATGCTCATCCCGCTGCTCAAACAGGCGCAAGCTGTGGCCCCGGCGCTGCTGCAGCTTGTCGACGTCCTCCGCGGTCTCGGCATGCACCAACAAGCCGATCAACTCTATTCCTTGGTCTCCAAGTTGGACCCAGCAGCCAGCGGAAACATGGTGGCGCAACTGGAGAAGCTCTCCGCCGGCACCGGCCAGCTCTACTACAACCTGTCCGATCCCAATTCGGAGTACCTGGGCGGCATGATGGCGCTCAATGACGGCGCGCACCGCTTGTCCGATGGCTCGCAGCAGTTGCGGGCAGGAGTTGGCGAGCTGAGTAACGGTGCCGCCCAGCTGCAGGACGGAGCATCCCGCCTGCATGAGGGAACCGGCACGTTGAAGGACGGCACGGGCCAGCTGGCCGCCGGCGGCACGGAGCTCAAGGACGGTATGAACCAGCTCAAGGCCGGCTCCAATGAATTGGCCACCAAGCTTGCCGATGGTGCCGCCAAAGCCCCCTCCATCACCCAGCCGGATACGTCGGCGCAGAACATGGCCGTGCCCATCAACTTCACCTCCTCCAACCTCCACCCTGTACAGACGGTGGTCAGCCCGGTCGACCCGACCGAGAAAAACATCACGGGCGGTGCCTCACTGCTCTTCGTGCTGGTCTTTGGGTTCCTCGTCATGCTGCTTCTGGCGATGACGCTGCCGTATTACCTGGGCCGCCGCGGAGAGGCAGCCACTAGCCCGGTGCGCGGCATCCTCGCGGCCTTCGGCGTGGTGGCGGGGCTGAACTTCCTTGTCTTGGCCTTCATGGGTCTGATGTCCTCCACCATGGGCTGGAGCCCCGCCAGCTGGCCGATGATGTTGCTTGTCATCGCAGCGATTGCCGCCGTCGGCGCGGCGACCTACCAGTTCTTCCTCGTAACCTTCGGCCGTAAGATTGGTGCCGTCTTCGCCGTCGGTGCTTTTGCCTTAGGCGTCATGGTTTTCGGCGGCGTGTGGCCGGTGGCGGCGATTCCGCGGCCGCTGAGTTTGTTGCATCCTTTCCACCCGATGTCCTATGCAAAGAATGCCTTTACCCGCGCTACCGACGGTATCCACGATGGCACCTTCTGGGCGGGCATTGCGGTGCTCTTCATCGTGACCGCCCTGGCGTTGGTGGCCTCCTGCGTGGTGTTCCGCGCCCGCCACCACGGCACGGCGCGCATCCTCGACGAGCACCTCTTCCGCGCGCCGGCGGTGGCCGGCGCCTAGAAGTCGTGTGTTGCGAGCCCACCGGGGAGGTTGCGCAGCTCGATGCCCATGTCCGCGGCCAGATCGGCGTAGCGCAGGACAAAGCCAGCGCTGCGCCCACCGGAGGGGCAGGCCACGTAGACCAGTTCGGAAGAGCATGAAGTTAGCGCACGGCGAACGGAATCATCATCGGTAACGGTATGCCAGGGCATTGACACCGTGGCACGAGGAAAGGCGGGGTCCTCGGAGATATCAAGGAGGGCAGCGTGGCCGGTGACAAGTTCCGGCGGCAGGATATGCCGGGCAGGTAGGGCAGTAACGAGGGGGCGGTCGGGATCGGCACCTACCCGCAGCGTGCGGAAGCTTCCGGGGAGCGCGTCGTAGGAGGTTACGCGCCCGACCATTTCCCGATGATCCGGGAGTGCGCCGAGCGTGGCGACCGCCGCGGTGACCATGAGCCCTGCGATCACCGATGTCGTTGCACCCAGCACCCCGGCCGTCGAGCACTTGAGCGCCTCGCCGCTGGGCGGGGCGGGGAAGAGATCGCGCAAGCCCACCCCGCGCCCGTCGGCGGAGTCTTTCCCGGAGTGCCACAGCGCGGCTTGCCCGCCGTAGCGCAGCACGGTACCCCAGGCCAGCGGGGTAGAGGTGAGCTCGCAGGCATCGGCGACGAGGTATTTCGTGTCGAAGGTATCGGAGCCGTCGAGGACGAGGTCAGCCTCGGAACACAGGTCGAGAACGTTGGAGGAATCGAGGCGTTCCTTAAGAGCGGTGATGGTGAGCTCGGGGGAAATCTCGCGGGCGCGCGCGGCGGCTACTTCCGCCTTGGGCTTGCCGACGTCCCCCGCACCAAACAGCACCTGCCTGTGCAGGTTGCTGATATCGACGCAATCGGAATCAATAAGAGTGATGCGCCCGATGCCTCCTGCGGCGAGTTGTTGGATAGCCGGGCAGCCCAGCCCGCCGGCGCCCACGACGAGAACGTGCGCGGCATGAAGCCGCTCCTGGGCCGCGTCACCGAAGCCGGGTAGAAGGCGTTGGCGCGCGGTCCGGGCAAGTTCGGTCTCACTGAGCATGATGGCAGTCCTTTTAGGAAGTGGGCTACAGGACCTGGTCCGCCCAGCTGGCCAGGCCTTCGAAGGTGGAGGAAGCCTGGGCGTGCTCGCGCTGCGGGATGCGCCCTGCACTTCGGGCAAGGCGGCCGGCTTCGACGGCGTGGCGCATGGCGGTGGCCATGGCTTCCGGGTTCTGGCAGCGGTTGACCGCGCTGGCCAGCAGCACGCCGGAGCAGCCAAGCTCCATGGCGAGGGCGGCGTCGGAGGCGGTGCCGATGCCGGCGTCGACAAGCACGGGCACCGAGGCGCGCGAACAAATGAGCTCGAGGTTGTGCGGGTTGAGGATGCCCAGGCCGGTGCCGATGGGGGCGCCGAGCGGCATGACGGCCGCAGCGCCAGCATCCTCGAGGCGTTGGGCGGCCACGGGATCGTCGCTGGTATAGGCCAGCACGGTAAACCCCTCGGCGGCAAGCAGTTCGGTGGCGTCGAGGGTTTCGAGGACGTCGGGAAGCAGCGTGTGTTCGTCGGCGATGACCTCGACCTTGACCCACGTTGTGCCCAGTGCCTCGCGGGCCATGCGGGCGGTGAGGACGGCCTCGCGGGCCGTGCGGCAGCCGGCGGTGTTGGGCAGTGGAGCGATGTCCAGGCGGCGCAGCAGATCGAAGATGCTCTCACCGTCACGGGTGCCAGCGTGGCGGCGCATGGCCACGGTGGTCAGCTCGGTCCCGGAGGCAACGAGCGTGCGTTCCAAGGCTTCGTGGCTCGTGGCGCCACCGGTGCCCATGATGAGGTGGGAGGAAAAGGTGGTATCGGCGATGGTGAGCATTTAGCCTCCTTGGACTGCGGTGAGGATTTCCACGGCCGCGCCTTCGTTGAGTGGGGTGGTTTCCCATTGTGAGCGGGGGATGACCTGTTCGGCCACGGCCACCGCAGTGCCGTCAGGAGCGATGCCTTTTTCTTCTAGCAGCTGGGCGACGGTATCGGCCGCCGTGTCATAAGGCTGGCCGTTGAGGATGAGGATCATTGTTGCTCCTTGAGGTGTCGCAATGGGTTACAGACCGCGAGATCGATGCTGGGATCGGTTCCTTCGATGAGCTCGCGGGCACAGCGCGCGGCCAGGGCCGTGAGCAGGATGCCATGGCGGAAAAAGCCGGTAGAGATGACGAGCCGCTCGCTGACGCGGCCAAGATAAGGAAGGTCATCCGGGGTGCCGGGGCGAGCCCCCGCGCTGGCCTCGAGGAACTCGCATTCTTCGACGGCGGGGAGGACGCGGATGGCGTCGCGAAGCAGCGCGTAGACGCCTCCGGCCTGCGCTGAGGACAGAGAATCCTCGCGGGTCGTAGCGCCGACGGCGAGGGTGCCATCGCCGCGCGGGATGAGGTAGATGGGGCGGTCCTCCACGAAGCCGCGCACCACGCGGGTCAGCAGCGGCTGCAGGTGATCCGGAACCCGCAGGCGCAGGATATCGCCGTACACCGGGCGCAGGTGCAGCGGGGACTGTTCAAGCCCCGCAGAGTCAGCCCACTCGATGTCGCGCGCGCCTAGTCCGGCTGCGAGCACAACCTGTTCTGCTTCGAAGTCGCCGACGGCCGTGGTGACCACTCCCGTTGCAACATCAATCGATTGGGCCGCCGTACGGAAGAAACGCACGCCGAGTCCTTGGGCCGCGCTCAGCAGTGCAGCCGCCCATTGGCGGGGAAAGACCTGCGTGTCGCCCGGGATGCTGACGGCACCGGCCAGACGCGGGGACAGCAATGGTTCCGCGCGCCGGGCTTCACGCACGGTGATGCGCTCGACCTCCATGCCGTGGAGGGATTGATACTCGGCCAGCTCGGTGAGGTGCTGGGCATCCGCGCGATCGGCGGCGACGACGAGCGTTCCCTCGGCACGGTAGCCGGTGGGCACCTCTGTGTATGCGGCGACCAGATCGATGAGCCCCGGATACCACGCGCCGGAGGCGCGCATGAGCGGGAAGAGCGGATCCTGCTGGTAGACCACCTCCGCGGCGGGGGCGAGCATGCCTCCGGCGAAGTGGGTAGCCCCGGAGGCTGGCGCCGGATCTAGCACCGTGACCTCGTGGCCCCGCGCGGCCAGTTCCACCGCGGTGGCCAGGCCGATGACACCCGCACCGACGACGATGACTGAGGAATCAGAGCTAGTACTCATCGCGCACCTTCATCGAAGCCGGACAGCAGCTTGCGGCAGTAGGCTTCCGGGTCATCGGCATGCATGATGCCGCGCACGACAGCTAGGCCGGCCACGCCGGTTGCCGCAAGATCGGCAGCATCCTCGGCGGTGACATCCCCGATGGCCACGAGCGGTACGCGGGAGAGCTTCACCAAATCCGGGTAGGCATCAAGTCCCAACGGGGTGCGGCCGGAGTCCTTCGTCGGCGTGGCGCGGAACGGGCCGCAGCCGATGTAATCAATCAGGTCTGCTACCTCATTGGCGGCCTCGACTAACTCGCGCGTGCCGGTGGTCAGCCCGATAATCGCGTCCGGCCCGAGGAGCGCGCGGGTAGCGGCCACGGGCAGATCATCCTGGCCGATATGCACGCCGTGCACCGGCTCGCCGGCGTGGCGGAGGGCGGCGGCGACGTCGACGCGGTCGTCGATAAGCACGCGCGTTTCTGGGTTGGCTTGCGCCACCGCGCGGGCTACGTCGCGGCCTAAATGGAAGAGGTCGCGGGCCGTAATCGGCTTGGAGCGCACCTGTACCACCCCGGCGCCGCCGCGCGCCGCTGCGGCAGCGATGCGCACGACGTCCTCATGCGAGCCCGCGCCCGTGACGAAGTAGCAGCGAAGATCAGGCATGTGCGGTCTCTTCTTCCTGATAGAGCTGTGAGCCCTGGGCCTTGAACTCCTCCGACATCTGCTTCTCGCCCGCGCGGGCCGCGGCCACGACTTCCGGGGCGATAGCTCCCTTACCCGGGAAGCTTGGCATCCCTAGCGAATCGGAGAAGGTATCCCGGATGTCCTGGCTGATGCGCATGGAACAGAACTTCGGCCCGCACATGGAACAGAAATGTGCGGTCTTCGCCGGTTCGGCGGGCAGGGTCTCATCGTGGTAGGCCTGCGCGGTGTCCGGGTCGAGGGAAAGCGCGAACTGATCGTGCCAGCGGAACTCGAAGCGGGCCTTGCTCATCGCATCATCCCAGGCGCGTGCCCCTGGGTGGCCCTTGGCCACATCGGCCGCATGGGCGGCGAGCTTATAGGTAATCACGCCGGTCTTGACATCATCGCGGTTGGGCAGACCCAAGTGCTCCTTCGGGGTGACGTAGCACAACATGGCCGTTCCTCCCATGGCGATGTGCGCCGCGCCAATGGCGGAGGTGATGTGGTCATAGCCCGGGGCAATATCGGTGACCAGTGGGCCTAGCGTGTAGAAGGGAGCGTCCGAAGCCCAGTCCTGCTCCAGCTCATTGTTTTCCTGAACCATGTTGAGCGGGACGTGGCCCGGGCCCTCCACCATGACCTGGACGTCATACTCCCAGGCGCGCCGGGTGAGCTCACCGATGGTCTTGAGCTCAGCGAATTGGGCGGTGTCGTTGGCATCCGCCAGCGAGCCGGGGCGCAGGCCATCGCCCAGGGAGAAGGCGACGTCGTAGCGCGCGAAGATCTCACACAGCTCATCGAAGTTCTCGTAGAGGAAGGACTCCTTGTGGTGCGCCAGGCACCAGCCCGCCATGATAGAGCCGCCGCGGGAAACAATGCCGGTGACGCGGTCCGTGGTCAGCGGCACGTAGGGCAAAAGCACGCCGGCATGCACGGTCATGTAGTCCACGCCCTGCTCGCACTGCTCGATGACGGTGTCTCGGAAGATCTCCCACGTCAGGTCCTCAGCCACGCCGTTTACCTTTTCCAACGCCTGATAGATGGGCACGGTGCCGATGGGCACCGGCGAGTTGCGCAGGATCCACTCGCGCGTGGTGTGGATGTCATCGCCGGTGGAGAGATCCATGACGGTATCCGCGCCCCAGCGCGTGGCCCAGCGCAGCTTCGACACCTCTTCCGCAATGGAGGAGGTCACCGCTGAGTTGCCGATATTGGCGTTGATCTTGGTGAGAAACTTCCGCCCGATGATCATCGGCTCCGACTCCGGGTGATTCACGTTATTGGGCAGGATGGCGCGGCCGCGCGCGATTTCGGAGCGCACAAACTCCGGATCGCAGTGCTCGCGCAGGGCCACGAACTCCATCTCCTTGGTGATGATGCCCTGGCGCGCGTAATGCATCTGGGTGACGCGCTTGCCCTCCTTCGCGCGCAGCGGCTGGCGACGCTCCCCCTTCCATTCCTGGGAAGCGGCACCGCGGCGCTCGGCGGAGCGGCCATCATCGGCGAGGTTGCGGGCGCGGCCCTCATACTCGTCGACGTCCCCGCGCTCCGCAATCCACTCAGCGCGTAGCGCCGGCAGACCTACCTCTGGCTCACACTCTGGGCCCCGGGTGCGGTAGACGCGGAAAGGTTCATTCGGGCCGGAAGGGGAATCATCCAACTGAATCTCGGTCTCGGGTACCTCGAGGCCGTGCTCCCGGATGGGGGAGTAGGAGTGCTTGGGGTGGATCTCGCCGGAGTCAGAATTGTGAATGGGGGTATGGGTAGCCGTCATGGCTGCTCCTCTCTTCCTTCGCTGGTGCTAACCAGACAGGTTCAAACGGTGCAGGCGCGGTATCAGCGCCACTCTCAGCCCACTTCCCGTGGGCACCCGTGGGGTATCAGTGCGCCACCCACCTTAGAGCCCGCAACGAGGAGATGTCAGGCGTTTGGCACAATTTGTTCTGCGGGGGTGGGGTGTGGAAAGATAGCGATGTTCTGTGTAATAGGCACGAACCGGTCAGCCGCCGCGAGGTGGCGCCAGGGTCCTCTGTCTTAAACTGAAAAGGAAAACACCAATGGCAAACCTCATTGACAAGGTTGATGCAGCTTCGCTGCGCGACGATATCCCGTCCTTCCGCCCGGGCGATACCCTTGACGTCAACGTCAAGGTGATCGAGGGCTCCACCGAGCGTACCCAGCTCTTCAAGGGTGTCTGCATCCGCCGTCAGGGCGCTGGCATCCGCGAGACCTTCACCGTGCGTAAGGTTTCCTTCGGCATCGGCGTTGAGCGTACCTTCCCGGTTCACTCCCCGAACATTGCCTCCATCGAGGTAGTCCGCCGCGGCCGCGTTCGCCGCGCCAAGCTGTACTACCTGCGCGACCTGCGCGGCAAGAAGGCCCGCATCAAGGAGCGCCGCTAGTTCTAGCTGCTCTGTAGCCCTCAGCCCTTCGCTTCCACACCGATTCTTGTGGGTAAGGCGGAGGGCTTTGTGCTTTCAGCAGCCTCCGGCCGAGCCGCATACCGGGATGTCGGCGCGCATTGCTAGGATTTAGCCCGTGGAAAAAGAAAACGACATTACTGAAGGTTCCCAGGGCGTGGGGAAAGAGGCGTCGGAAAGCGCAGCACCCCCAGCTGAGGAAAAGAAGCAGATGCCTTGGTTGCTGGAGACCGCACTGGTGGTGGTTTCCGTGCTTGCGGTCGTTGGTGTTTTCCAAAACTTTGTGGGCCGGCAGTACGTCATTCCATCAGGGTCGATGGAGCCGACCTTGCATGGCTGTGAAGGCTGCAATAATGACCGGATTTTTACCGAGAAGGTCTCCTATTACGGCGACAAGAACCCAGAGCCCGGTGATGTCGTGGTGTTCAAAGGAACGCCGGACTGGGACAGGAATTGGGTATCGCCGCGTTCCGACAACCCGGTCATCCACCGCATTCAGGACGCGCTGAGCTACGTTTCGCTCACCCCGCCAGATGAGAACACCCTGGTCAAGCGCGTTGTTGCCACCGGTGGCCAGACTGTGTCCTGCCAGGAGGGCGATCCTGCGGTCATGGTGGATGGCAAGCCCATCGAACAGGATTATGTGCAGGACCCGCCGACGTATCGCGTTGATGAGACCACCGGTTCTTACGCCTGTGGCGGCGCGTATTTTGGCCCCGTGACCGTGCCAGAGGGCAATATCTGGGTGATGGGAGATAACCGCACTGCCTCCGCGGACTCGCGCTATCACATGCAGGATGAGTTCCAAGGAACGATCCCGCTGGAGAACGTTCGCGGTAAGGTCATGTTCATCTTCTTCCCCTTCAACCGCATTGGTGGAGTCGATGACCCGGACATCCAGTCCTAGAGTCCGCGATATTCTGTCGGCGCTAGCAGTCACCTTCGTGGCGCTGGCGCTGATTCAAGCTTTCGTGGGAAGGCTGTACCTTATCCCGTCTTCCTCCATGGAACCCACCCTGCATGGCTGCCCGGGGTGCACGAATGACCGCATCGCCGTGCAGAAGGTGAGCTATTACTTCAACGATCCGCACCCCGGAGAGGTTGTAGTCTTTGCCGGTCCTGACTCGTGGAACACGTCTTTTGAGGTCAAGCGGTCCCGCAACGTAGTGGTGCGCGGACTGCAAAACATTGGCGCCGTTGTCGGGTTGGTGCCTAATGGCGACAACATCCTGGTCAAACGCGTCATCGCTACAGGTGGCCAGACCGTGTCGTGTCAGGAAGGGGATCCGGCCGTCATGGTGGATGGCAAGCCCACTAACCAGGACTTCGTTCTGGATCCGCCGGAGATTCCGATTGATGAACGCGTGGGATCGCAAGCTTGTGGCGGCGCCTACTTCGGCCCGGTTACGGTCCCGGAAGGCCATCTGTGGGTGATGGGGGATAACCGCACGAACTCCTTGGATTCGCGCGCGCACCTCGGGGATAACCTGCAGGGCACAGTTCCTGTTGAGAACGTGCGCGGAAAGGTCGCCGCCGTGGTGGTTCCGGTTAGCCGTGCGCAAACTATCGATGACATGCCGTTATAAACGCTATGCGCCGACTGAAACAGAAGAGAACCTATGAGGTCGCGCTCTCCAAGGCAGGGCTCGGTCCAGTTGCAGGGGTGGATGAAGCTGGGCGCGGGGCATGCTGCGGGCCAGTGACCATTGCCGCGTGCATCTTGCCGGAGCGCATCCTGCCCGGCTTGGAACGGCTTGATGATTCGAAGAAACTCACGCCGGCGGCCCGGGAAAAGCTGGAGCCGCTGATTAAACGCCGCGCGCTAGCGTGGTCGGTGGTGCACGTGGGCGCGAAGGACATCGATACCTTTGGCATCCAACACGCGAATGTCTCAGGGATGCGCCGGGCGGTGGCACGACTGGGGGTCCGCCCGGGTTACGTGCTAAGCGACGCCCTCTTCGTCCCCGGTCTGCCCGCCCCGCAGCTGCCGATCATCGGTGGTGATGCCGCCGCGCGATGCATCGCCGCGGCAAGTGTCCTGGCCAAGGTGTCCCGTGATCACCTGATGATGGAGCTGGCCAAGCAGTACCCGGGATATGCCCTGGAAAGCCATAAGGGCTATGGCACGGCAGTACATCAGGAAGCTATCGCCCGGCTGGGGGCGACGCCGGAGCACCGCATGAGCTATCGCAATGTTGCTGACGCACATGCGCGATTCCTCGCGCGCGCCTGAAGCCTTATTCAGGACGCGGGAACTAAGCTGGTGCTGATTCTGTGACACCGTGAATCCGGGTAATTGTGAGCGAAGGAGAAGCACACCGTGAGCGCTGAGGAACTCGATAACTACGAGGCTGAAGTCGAGCTGTCGCTGTACCGCGAATACCGCGATGTGGTCAGCCAATTCTCCTATGTAGTGGAGACTGAACGTAGGTTTTATCTGGCCAACGCTGTGGAGCTTATTCCGCATACGTCGGGTCCGGACGTCTACTACGAGGTCCGCATGTCTGATGCTTGGGTCTGGGATATGTACCGCTCGGCGCGTTTTGTGCGCTACGTCCGTGTAATCACCTACAAGGACGTCAATATTGAGGAGTTGGACAAGCCGGATTTTGTCCTACCGGAATAGAGCCTTAGGTAAGTGATCTAGATAAAAGTGGGCGGGGGACGCCACGTTGGTGACCCCGGACTAGTTATCCACAGATTTGCGGTGGCGAGGCATTAAGCCCTCGCCACAACGCAGTTAATGGGGTGTTCTGGAAGTGCCGTAAGGGGGTGTGCGGCACGGGAGTTGTCTTGTGTCGTGCTTGCGGCGTGTTGTGTACACGTTCAATTCCAAGGAGCACCATAGTGACAAGAAATCTAGCAACCACTTTGCAGTCACCGACAGTGGGCCAGACCATCCGCCCGGCGGAAGCACTGGGGAAAGCGGGGGAGAAATTCGCCGCTGACTTTTATCGTGCGCGCGGGGCGCAGGTCATCGCTGCGAACGTCCACTACCGTGTGGGCGAGCTCGATCTCGTCGTGCGTGAACCCGATGGGACCATTGTCTTTTGCGAAGTAAAGACTCGGGCAAACCGCAACTTCGGCGTCGCGGAAGCGGTAACCCCACGCAAGTTAGCGCGCCTGCGCAAGGCGGCCGCGCAATGGCTGAGCGCCGCGCGGAGTGAAGGGCAGGTGTTGAACAAGGTCCGTTTCGACGTCCTCGGACTGGTAGCCACCGGGGCGAAGTCGGGGGAAGCGTTTGAGGTGGACTACTTCCAGGGAGTCGATCATGGCTCTCGGTAGGTGCGACACGATAGCGTTGGACGGGGTCCTGGCCCGGGTGGTCACGGTGGAAGCGAACGTTGGCCCCGGGCTGCCGGGGGTTCACGTGGTGGGGCTGGGGGATGCCGCAATCTCAGAGTCGCGGGATCGCATCCGTACTGCGGTGAGCAATTCGCACTTGCCGTGGCCCAAGACGAAGGTGGTGGTGTCCATGTCGCCGGCCTCGCTGCCTAAAGCAGGGGCGCACTTTGATCTCCCGATGGCCTTGGCAATTCTAGGTGCGGGCCAGGCGGAGAAAAGTCGTCTTAGCGGGGCGCTAGTCCTTGGCGAGCTGGGTCTGGACGGGCAGGTACGCCCGGTCTCCGGCATCATCCCAGCCATTCTGGCTGCGCGTTCACAGGGCTATGACACCCTGATCATTCCGGTGGGAAACGCTGCGGAAGCAGCATTGGTGTCCGGCATCACGGTACTCGTGGCCGAAACCCTGTGGGATGCCTTTGCGTGGGCGTGTGGGAGTGACTGCCTGCCGGACGCGCACCTCATTGCGCATGCGGCAGCGCCTGCGTGCGAGCAAGTCGCCGATTTCAGCGAGGTGGCAGGCCAGAAGGAAGCCAAGTGGGCGGCGGAAGTTGCTGCTGCCGGCGGCCACCACGTGATGATGGTGGGGCCACCCGGCTCCGGTAAGTCGATGATTGCCTCGCGCTTGCCGGGGATTCTGCCGCGCCTGAGCACAGAGCAAGCAGTGGAAGCCACGGCCATCCACTCGGTGGCGGGAGCCGTCGGCACCGCTATCTCACGGGCTCCGTTCATTGCGCCGCACGCTTCGGTAACGAGGGCCGCGCTGATCGGTGGCGGCTCAGGGCGCCCACGGCCAGGAGCAGTGAGCTTGGCGCACCATGGCGTGCTCTTCCTCGATGAGGTCAGTGAGGTGCGTGCGCAGGTACTCGATAGTTTGCGCGCCCCCTTGGAAGAGGGACAGGTGCGCCTGACGCGGGCGAGCCGGGAGGTTATCTTCCCCGCCCAATTCCAACTAGTGCTGGCTGCAAATCCCTGCCGGTGTGGAGCCGAAGAACCGGCGCGTTGCGAGTGCCGAGTATCAGACAGGATGAATTACTTATCCAATCTGTCGGGGCCGCTGCGGGACCGCCTCGACATCATCGTGTCCCTGTCGGGGCAATCAGCGGTGCTCCAAGCGGAAGGTGAAGAGACCTCTGAGGTCATCGCCCAGCGCGTGGCCGCAGCCCGGGAACGCATGAAGGCGCGCTGGGAGGGCGACGGGTTGGGAAGCGTGGTCAATGGAGCAGTTCCGGCTTCATATTTGCGGCGCCACCGCCCAGCAGCGGAGTCTGCGATGATCATGCTCGCCGCCTACCTGGCGGAAGGGGAGCTGAGCCAGCGCGGGGTCGACCGTGTTCTGCGCCTAGCCTGGACGCTGGCAGACCTCGATGGCTCATCTCGCCCTGAGCTCGAGCATGTCAGCCGGGCGCTGGATCTCCGCGGGGCTGGGACGATCGAAAGGCTGGCGGCATGAGTGAGCTCAATCTATCGAGTAGCCGGCATACGTGGGCCTATCTCAATCGCGTGGTGGAGGGTCCTTCACCAACTCTTCACGGGCTGTTGACCCAATACTCGGCTGAGGAGATTGCTCGGGGAATCTACAAAGGAGAGGATTGGATTGGGCCCCTGAGGCAAGCCACGGCTTCGCGGCGTGAGTGGCTGCGGCAAGATGAAGACCTGGCTGTAGCAGAAGCGCAAGGCGCTCGGCTTATTACGCCCGCGGATGCTGAGTGGCCCGGGGAAGAGTTCTCCCGTGCCTTCGGTTTCTATCATCAAGGGGTGGTTGATGCCCCGGCAACGTTTGATGACCAAGCAGTTCCACCGCACAGTCTGTGGGTACGCGGTGGAAACCTGCGCGAAGCGGTATCTCAATCTGTGGCCCTCGTGGGCACGCGCGCGGTGAGCAGGTATGGCTGGGAGGCTGCGTCACTCTTAGCGGGTGGCTTGGCGGCTCATCAATGGACAGCGGTGTCCGGCGGGGCGGTAGGCGTTGATACGGCGGTCCATGAAGCAGCCCTCGATGCGGGCGGACTGACCGTCGCTGTGGCGGCCTGCGGCATCGATATCTCTTACCCAGCGCGAAATGCGAAACTCTTTGACAGAATCGCCGAGAAAGGATGCATCGTGTCTGAGTTCGCGCCGGGCACGCGGCCGCAGAGATTCCGCTTCTTATCCCGCAACCGCCTCGTGGCGGCGATGACGAGCGGCACTGTGGTGGTCGAAGCGGGGTTCCGCTCTGGTGCTCTTAACACGCTGAATTGGGCGGAAGCGCTGGGCAGGGTTGCCATGGCCGTACCGGGGCCCATTACGACATCTGGTTCCTTGGGGTGTCATCAACGAATTCAGGATGGGCGCGCCCAATTGGTGGCGTCTGCGGATGAAGTTCGGGGGTTGGTCGGCAAAGCAGGAGAGGTAGATGTGGTGGGGCAGTATGAGCTCGAGTTTCAGCCGACTGCTGTGCAGCGCCTGTCCCGCAATGAGCTTCGGGTCTATGACTCCACTCCACCGGAAAGCGCGGAGGAAGGCGCGAGCGCTGAGGACATAGCGGCGGCCGCGGGTATGCGGGTGGCGTTGACCATTCACCTTCTCGTGGCGATGCAGAAGATGGGCGTGATTACTCGCTCGGGAGCGATGTGGCAGCGCACCTGAGTACACTCATGAGACATGAGTGGTGTAAGTGGTAGCGGTGAGCGGCACGTGGGCGGACAGCTGGACGAGGCGATCGAAGACTTCGCGGAATACCAGCGCATCGTCCGCGGCCGTTCCGATGCGACCGTTCGCGGCTATTGCTCCGACCTGCGCTTGCTGGCGACGGAGGTTCCGGACTTCTCAGCGTTCACACTGAATTCCCTGCGCGAATGGTTGGCCCACGCCGTTTCCGAGGGCAAGTCCCGCTCCACACTGGCGCGCCGCACCGCCGCGGTGCGTGCTTTTTCCACATGGGCTGCGCGTGAAGGCTATTTAAAAACTGATGTGGCGCAGCGTTTGGCCACGCCAAAGGTGGGCAAACACTTGCCGACGGTGATGTCGCCTTCAGCGGCGGGGGAGCTGATGGGCAATGCCGTCTCCGCCGATGAGATCCATTTCCTGCGCGATAGCGCCATGCTCGAATTCCTCTACGCCACCGGTGCGCGCGTGGCTGAGCTCGTCGGTCTCAACATTGGGGATATCGATGTGTCCCGGCGTACTGCCCGCGTCACAGGTAAGGGCAATAAACAGCGCGTCGTCCCGTTCGGGGATGCAGCTCACGATGCGCTTTGTGCCTGGTTGGAAACGGGCCGTCCCCAGCTTGCGGGTGATACGGACGCGGTGTTCGTGGGGACCCGCGGCGGGCGTATCGACCCCCGCCAAGTCCGCCGTGTTGTCGAGCGCGCCGCGCAAGTGACGGGAACGCCGGGTTTGACCCCGCACGGATTGCGTCACTCGGCGGCAACGCATCTGCTCGAGGGCGGAGCGGATTTGCGTATTGTCCAGGAGCTGCTCGGGCACTCTTCATTACAGACCACGCAGGTCTACACGCACGTCTCCGCCCAGCGGCTTAAGGACGTCTACGCCCGCGCCCACCCACGGGCTTGAGGCGAATGACAGGTTCCCCAAGCAAGTCCAGCGGATTGATGTAATCCTCGCGTCCTTCAATCGCGCCCCAATGTAGTCCCGGATAGCCGTCCACGGACGGGGCGAGGGTGCCAATCACGTCTCCTTCCTGTACCCGGTCACCTTTCTTGACTCTCGCAAACACTGGTTGATAGGTCGTGCGCAGGCCGTTCCCATGGGCAATCGATAGGGCGGGTTTGCCCGCGATCGAACCGGCGAAATATACGACGCCATCGCCGGCCGCGAGGACCACCCCGCCGACAGGCAGGTCCAGATCGACACCGCGGTGTCCCGCCATCCAGCGCTTTTCGGGAGGCTCGAAGCCGCGCAAAACACGCGAAACGACAGGTTCCCCGGTGGTGGGGTCGACGTAGGCGGCGGCTAAAGGGACGTCGACAAGCGCGGCCCAAGCACACAGCAAGACGGATACATAAAGAAGACGGTGACGCATGCCTCCAAGCCTGCGCTCGGACGCCTCTTCAGAGAAGAGGTGCAGCCACTGTTGTGGATAACCTGTTAAAGAAGAGGCCACTGTTGCAGCAGGGGAGAAGACCGTAGAGTCATCAACAATCCTGCTGAGATAAATCAGGCCCGTCGTTTGGAATCACCATGTGTGCAGTACTAAGCTAGCCCATAGCAGTCTGTGCTCAAGCCTAAAATGCTGGCGCATGGATTGACTACGCGCGGCGAAGCAGTCGCTTCCTGGGTTAAGGAAGAGGCAGCCTGTGGTTGACGTGGTCCCCGCAATAGTGGGGTGTTGACCAGGGCCTTCGTTGCTAGGGTGCGGAATAAAACACCGCACAATTTTTGCAAAACCGAAACAACATATAGAAAGCGAGCGAAACATGGCAGTCGTAACCATGCGCGAGCTCCTCGACGCTGGCGTCCACTTCGGTCACCAGACCCGTCGCTGGAACCCGAAGATGAAGCGCTTCATCTTCACCGACCGTAACGGCATCTACATCATCGACCTGCAGCAGACGCTGACCTACATCGATGAGGCCTTCGAGTTCGTTAAGGAAACCGTCGCACACGGCGGCACCATCCTCTTCGTTGGTACCAAGAAGCAGGCTCAGGAAGCCGTTGCTGAAGAGGCAACCCGCGTGGGAATGCCCTACGTTAACCACCGCTGGCTCGGCGGTATGCTCACCAACTTCCAGACTGTCTCCAAGCGCCTGAAGCGCATGAAGGAGCTGCAGGCTATGGATGCGGCTGAGGACGGCTACAAGGGCCGCACCAAGAAGGAAGTTCTGATGCTGACCCGTGAGCGCACCAAGCTGGAGCGCGTCCTGGGCGGTATCTCCGACATGACCAAGGCTCCGTCCGCACTGTGGATCGTTGACACCAACAAGGAGCACATCGCGGTCAAGGAAGCTCAGAAGCTTAACATCCCGGTCGTCGCCATCCTGGACACCAACTGTGATCCGGATGAGGTTGACTTCCCGATTCCGGGTAACGACGACGCCATCCGCGCTACCAAGCTGCTCTCCGGCATCATCGCCACCGCTGTGGAAGAGGGCAAGAAGGCTCGCGAGGAGCGCCAGCTGGCTCAGGCCAAGGAGGCCGCCGGCGACAGCGCTGAGAAGGACGCCCGCGACGCCGCTGAGGCCGCCGCTGCGTCTGATCCGGCTTCCGCAGAGAAGTCTGAGGACGCTGAGAAGTCCGCAGAGTAATCTGCACACCTTAAGCCCCCGTACCGCACGGCCCACAGTGTCCGCGGCGATGGGGGCTTTTTCTCACGTGTTTTCTTAGCGTGCTAAGACGCGTGGCACATTAAAGGGTTGAAAACACCACGCTGAAGGTCTTCAGATTCTTCGCTGGGGGAGCTGGCGAAAAACTAGCACCCCCTCAACGCGACGTGGTGGTAGTGATTCCGCTACGCTGTTTCAACGAATACCGTTCAATTCCAAGGAGGATCGCTCCAACTATGGCGAACTACACTGCTGCAGACGTAAAGGCATTGCGTGAGGCCACCGGCTCCGGCATGCTCGATTGCAAGAAGGCTCTCGAAGAGTCCCAGGGTGACTACGACAAGGCCGTTGAATACCTGCGCATCAAGGGCGCAAAGAACGTGTCCAAGCGCGCCGAGCGTGAGGCCACCGAGGGCCTGATCGCCGTTTCCGGCAACACGATGGTCGAGATCAACTGTGAGACCGACTTCGTGGCTAAGAACGAGGCTTTCAAGGCTTTTGCCGCCAAGATCGCTGAGGCTGCCGGTGAGGCCAAGGTCAACTCCGGTGAGGAGCTCAACAACCTGGAGATCGACGGCAAGAAGGTCTCTGAGATCGTTGACGAAGAGTCCGCAAAGACCGGCGAGAAGCTGCAGGCCCGCCGCGCAGTCACCATCGAGGGCGACAACGTTGCTGTCTACCTGCACCAGCGTTCCGCTGACCTGCCGCCGGCAGTGGGTGTCCTGGTCTCCTACGAGGGCAACGCAGAAGGCGCTCACGCAGTGGCACTGCAGATTGCGGCCATGAACGCCGAGTACCTCACCCGCGAGGACGTTCCGGCTGAGGTCGTTGAGAAGGAGCGCGAGATCGCTGAGGCCACCACCCGCGAGGAGGGCAAGCCGGAGGCAGCCCTGCCGAAGATCGTGGAAGGCCGTCTCAATGGCTTCTACAAGTCTGTGGTTCTGCTTGAGCAGGCAGCTCTGTCTGACTCCAAGAAGACCGTCAAGCAGGTCGCAGACGAGGCCGGCACCACCATCACCGGTTTCATCCGCTACGAGGTTGGCGCTTAAGCTTTACTAGAGCTTTCGTAGCTAGGGAGTATTGCTCCGTAGCTGCGGTTTCTCCCTCCTCCTCTTCATCCCTGTGGCCGCCTGGCCGGTGGGGAAGAAGCGGGGGAGGGAATTTGCTGTTTTCTGCCGCCCCTTAGGGTGGGGGTTGTGCGCAGCTGAATATATAAGAGCGGCTTCCTATGGTTAAGATGGAACGGAATTATTCGTGCGCTTAACTGAAGCGTCGCCATGCGTGAAGGAGACGATGAAGACCGTGACTAACCCTGAACCGAAGCGAACCGGATACAAGCGAGTCATGCTGAAGCTGGGCGGTGAGATGTTCGGCGGTGGCAAGGTCGGCATCGATCCTGATGTCGTAGAAAACGTCGCCCGCCAAATCGCCGAGGTGGCCGAACAAGGAACTGAGATTGCCGTCGTTATCGGTGGCGGTAACTTCTTCCGCGGAGCGGAGCTGTCCCAGCGCGGTATGGACCGCGCTCGCTCCGACTACATGGGCATGCTGGGTACAGTCATGAACTCCCTGGCGCTGCAGGACTTCCTCAAGCAGCAGGGCATCGACTGCCGTGTGCAGACGTCCATCAACATGGCACAGATTGCGGAGCCGTATCTGCCGCTGCGCGCCGACCGCCACCTAGAAAAGGGGCGCGTGGTTATCTTTGGCGCCGGCATGGGCATGCCGTACTTCTCCACCGACACCACCGCAGCGCAGCGCGCGCTGGAGATTGGTGCAGAAGTCCTCTTCCTGGCCAAGGCTGTCGACGGCGTCTATTCCGCCGACCCGCGCACGAATCCGGACGCGGAGCTCTACTCCGAGATCACCCCGCGCGAGGTCATCGAGAAGAACCTCAAGGTGGCTGATGCTACGGCGTTCAGCCTGTGCATGGATAATAATATGCCGATTCTGGTCTTCAACCTCCTCACCGAGGGCAATATCAAGCGCGCCGTGAACGGCGAGAAGATCGGCACGCTGGTCCAGTCTTAGTACAAACGGGCCGCGACCTGCTACATTCTTTCCCAGTACTTTTGACTATTTCAAGGGAGTTGTAACCCTCATGATCGACGAGATTCAGCTCGAAGCTGAAGAGCACATGACCGCCTCGGTGGAGCACGCCCGCGAGCAGCTGATCACCATCCGCACCGGCCGCGCCAACCCAGCCATGTTTAACGGCTTGGTCGCTGAGTACTACGGTGTGCCGACCCCGATTACCCAGATGGCAACCATCTCGGTTCCTGAGCCGCGCATGCTGCTCATCAAGCCTTATGAGCAGTCCGTGATGAATGAGATTGAGAACGCAATCCGCAACTCGGATCTCGGTGTGAACCCGACCAATGATGGTCAGGTGCTGCGCGTTACTATTCCGCAGCTGACTGAGGAACGCCGCCGTGAGATGGTCAAGCTGGCTAAGAGCAAGGGTGAGGACGGCAAGATTGCTATCCGTAACATTCGCCGCCGTGCCATGGAGCAGCTGAAGAAGCTGCAGAAGGACGGCGATGCTGGCGAGGACGAGGTCATCGCTGCAGAGAAGGAAATGGAAAAGATTACTTCCGGCTACATCGAGCAGGTGGACAAGCTCGTCGCCAATAAGGAAGAGGAGCTCATGGAGGTGTAGCCTCCACACACGAGCTTTGACTTGCCGCCGCGCCAGGCACCGACCAGCACGGCGGTCTTTTCTGTGTAGAGCTTAAGCACCCACGACTACCTGAGGAGCATGCGTGAGCACTGAGCACCCGAGCCGGATGCCGAAACCCAAGAATTCCGCGGGCCGAGACATGCCTGCGGCGATTGCCGTCGGCGTCGGCTTGGGCGCGCTCGTCGTTTTTGCGGTGTGGGCCGGGCCTTTGGTGTGGTATCTCGTCGTCGCCACCGCAGTGGGCTTGGGCATGTGGGAGGTTCTCACCCGGTTGCGGGAGCACTCCTACTATGTCCCGCGCACCCTGCTGATCGTTCTTGGCCAAGCCATGGTGTGGGTCTCGTGGTTCCTCAACGCCCCGGGCCTCGTTGCGGTGTATGTGGTTGCGGTTCTGGCGCTCATGTTCGGGCGCCTCTTCCACAACGGCAGGCACCGTCCGCCAATTAACTATCTCCGTGATATGTCGATGGGCATCTTCGTGCTGACCTGGATACCCCTCTTTGGCACGTTTGCCGCGATGCTTTCGCGGGTGGAGACGCCGTTTGCTTCGGGGGCGGCGTCGATTGTCGTGTTTATGCTCTGCGTGGTCGCCTCAGATACCGGTGGTTTCATCGCCGGCGTGATGTTTGGCTCGCACCCCATGGCACCGGCTGTAAGCCCCAAAAAATCATGGGAAGGATTTGCCGGCTCTGTCGTTTTCGGCACCCTTACCGGTGCGCTATCTTTCGCATTCCTTCTTCACCACAAGCCGTGGGTGGGCGCGCTCATGGGACTAGGACTGGTTTTCTGCGCCACTCTCGGTGACTTAGTGGAATCCCAGTTCAAGCGCGAGCTAGGCATCAAGGACATGTCTGCCTTGTTGCCGGGACACGGCGGCATCATGGACCGCTTGGACGGCATGCTGCCGTCCGCGATGGTGACGTGGGTGGCAATGAGCTTCCTTACCACCCTCGCACCTTAAGGCTTAGCGGCGAGCTTGCTTGCGCACCTGGCGGCGCAGCTCGAACATGCGCCAGCCGCCTACCAGGGCCATGATGAGTGCGCCAGAAATAGCGCAAATGAGGTAGGTGACGCCAGCCGGGAACTGAACGGACCAGTTAAGGAAGTTCAGCGGTACCTGGTGCTGGTTCTGCAGGATGAAGATAATGAGGACGATGAGCAACAGGAAGCCCACGATGAGGGCGATCCACGTGCTGGCAGCGAAGGAGCCCTTCACCTTGCCATCATTCTTCTCCTCATAGTCCGAAGTAGTCGGAACCGGCTCTACGGAGCTTTCGGTGGCGGGGGCTTCCGCAGAGTAATCGGTCAACGGCTCCTCGGCCGGAGTGCTGGTGCGGAATTCCTCAGGGGAGTTTTCTGGATTCGTCATGCATCCATTAAATAGGTTGAGATGTCACTTTCGCCACTCCAGCAGAACTTAGATTGGATAATGTGGCCGAAAACGTGGAAAATGGGCTCTACCATGGCTGAACCACTGAAACTGAATTTCTCCGCTCCGCGGCGCGGGCTACCCCCGAAGCACTTCGCGGACCTGACCGAGGCCGAGCGCATTGAGGCGCTCGCGGAACTTGGCCTGCCCAAGTTCCGGGCAAAGCAGCTGGCCAAGCACTACTACGTCCACCACACCGCCGATGTCTCTGAGATGACGGATATCCCGGCCGCCTCCCGCGAGGCGGTGCAGGAGCGTTTGTTCCCCACGCTCATGGAGCCCATTCGTCAGACCTCTACCGATGATGGGGAAACCACCAAGTCCCTGTGGCGTTTGCACGACGGCACTTTGCTGGAATCCGTGCTCATGCGCTACCCAGGGCGCGCAACATTGTGTATCTCCTCCCAGGCTGGCTGCGGCATGGCCTGCCCGTTCTGCGCCACCGGCCAGGGCGGGTTGGACCGCAACCTGTCCACCGCGGAAATCGTGGAGCAGTTTAGGCACGCTGCCCGCCTCATGGAAGAGGAGGGCGGGCGCCTAAGCAACGTTGTTTTCATGGGCATGGGTGAGCCGTTGGCTAACTACAAGCGCGTGGTTCACGCGGTGCGCCAGATTACCGGCGCTGACCTCACCGGTTTCGGCCTTTCCCAGCGCAATGTCACGGTGTCGACGGTCGGCTTGGCTCCGGCCATCCGCAAGCTCGCGGATGAGGACTTGTCCTGCACCCTCGCCGTCTCCTTGCACACCCCGGACGATGAGCTGCGCGATACCCTCGTGCCGGTCAACAACCGCTGGCCGGTTGAGGAGGTCCTCGATGCCGCTAAGTACTACGCCGACAAGTCTGGCCGCCGCGTCTCCATCGAGTACGCGCTGATCCGCGATAAGAATGATCAGGATTTCCGCGCTGACATGTTGGGCCGGAAGCTGCATGCGGCTCTGGGCTCCAAGGTTCACGTCAATGTGATCCCGCTGAACCCCACGCCGGGCTCGGAGTGGGATGCTGCCCCGAAGGCGCGCCAGGACGAGTTCGTTCGCCGCGTCATCGCGCAGGGCGTGCCGTGCACCGTGCGCGATACCAAGGGCGATGAAATTGCTGCGGCCTGTGGCCAGCTCGCCGCCGACGAGCGTGAGAGCGCTTAAGAGCTCTGCTTACAGTTTCCTAACAATAGTTTCGCCGGAGGAGAAAGCATTAATGGTTCTTGATACCGTTAATGCTTATGACTCATCCTTATCGCGAGGACTTAGCGGCAGATCCACGCACCCAAGCTTTAGCGGTGCGCGATCTGCGCAAGTCTTTTGGTTCTCAGATTGCCGTCAACAGCCTCAACCTGGATGTACCGCGCGGTTCCATCTACGGAATTGTGGGTCCCAATGGCGCGGGCAAAACCACGATGCTGACCATGGCGTGTGGCCTCCAGCGCCCTGATGCCGGCCACAGCTTCATCGCCGGCCACAACGTGTGGGAGGAGCCCATCCCCGCCAAACAGGCCATGGGGCTGCTCATGGATGGGGCGCCGGTCTTTGACCGTCTCACTGGCGCTGAATACCTTCACTACCTCGGCGCCCTTCACAAGTTGGAGCGCTCCGAGTCGCTGCGCCGTGCGCAGGAGCTTCTCGACGCCCTCTCCCTCTCCGAGGCCGCCGATAAACGCATCGCGGACTATTCCGCCGGCATGACCAAAAAGATTCTCCTGGCCGGGGCCGTCCTGCACAACCCGGAGGTGCTTATCCTTGACGAGCCTCTGGAAGCCGTGGATCCGGTCTCCGGGCGCCTCATCCAGCAGATGCTGCGCGCCTATGCCTCCCGCGGCGGCACGGTTATTTTGTCCTCGCACGTCATGGAGCTCGTCGAGGGGCTGTGCGACCACGTCGCCATCATCAACGGCGGCCAAGTCATCACCGCGGGCCACGTCGACGATGTCCGTCAAGGCCAAAGCTTGAGCGACCTGTTTATCGCGGCCGTCGGCGGGCGGGACCTGGATGCCTCGAAGTTTGGGTGGCTGCGCTCGCCAGCGGCAGGTGAGGCTGAATGACATCCACTCTGTTCAGCCTTCATCGCACTCTGTGGTGGCGAAGCGTTTCTTCCAATCCGGCGACGCTCATGATGGGGCTCATGATGCTGATCTACGGAGCAATCGGCCTCTTTTCCATCGCAGCCATGGTGTATGCAGATATCACCACGCCCGGACACGGCTACCAAGCACTGACCGTCGGCGTGGCGGGCGGCATGCTCATTTACATACTCCTCGCTCTCTTTATGCCGGCGGGGGAGAATCAATTGAGCCCGACAACTCTGGGAGCCCTTCCTCTGACTCCCCGTGAGGTCCTTCCGGGCTTGTTCTTCTCCGGTCTGCTGACCACCCGCGCCATCATGTCGGTCGTCTTTTCCCTGGTGTATGCGATCATCGGCAGCATTTTCCTCATCCTGACAGGAACCGGGTGGGCTGCGGTGCCCTTCGTCGTGGGCATGGTGCTGTCGTGCGCGACGACCATCATCGTTGGCGAATGTCTTGGCCAAGTGGCTTCCGCTATCGCGGATTCCCAAAAGTCGCGCACCCAAATTGCGGCGATGGTGGTTATGGGCCTGCTGGTCTTTGGCATGCTGCAGGCACAGAGCGTCCTCGAGTCCTTGCCTCCGCTCGATTCGGTGGGCACCATCATGGCCTGGACCCCGTTGGGTGCCGGGGTGGGGTGGGCGCTCGCGCTTGCCGACGGCCACCTCATCACCGCCCTATCCCAACTACTGATCGCGGTGGGCAGCCTTGTCCTGCTGGTATGGGCATGGTCCCGTCAGATAGGCGGCCTCATGCGCAACCCCGGAACAGGCGGTGACGCAGCCAGCGAAGTGACGGGCAAGGGTGTGTCCAAGTTGGAGTTGGGCGCTTGGTCTTATTCCAGCCCGGCGGCGATGGAATACTCTCGCGCACTGCGTTATCTCACCCGCGATAAGCGGCAAACCGGCATGCTCTACACGATGCCTTTGTTTGGCGTGCTGACCCTATATCAGTTGTGGAAGGGCGATGATTTCACCGCATATTTCATGCTGTGCTTCAGCGCGATCGTGCTCTCTTCGCTCTTGGCTAATGATTATGGCTTCGATGGGCCGTCGAATTGGGTCCACATGGTGGCGCCGGTTGCTCCGCGTACCATCCTTCATGCGCGCCACCTCGCACACATCACTATTCCCTTGATCGGGTTTGTGCTGCTTGCTGTAGTGGTTCTTGTCTTTAGCGACAACTTCACCTTGGGCATGTTGTGCACAGCTGTGGCTCTAGGCGTGTTCATTTCCACGGCGGCGGTGGGCTTGGGACTGACCGTGCTCAACCCTTATCCCTTGTCAGCCCCGGGACAGAACCGGTGGAATGACAAATCCGGCTATTCCGCTGGCGCTTTCTTCACGGCGTTCGTCGGCATGATGCTGGTGTGGGTGCCCGCGCTTCCCGGCATCGTGGTTTCTGCCCTCAGCTATGAGCGCGGCGGCTGGCTGCTGTATGCCGCTGTGATAGTTTCTCTGCTGGTTCCGTCACTTGTCTACGCCGCTGTCTGGCGCTTCGCCGGAAAGAGGGCGCAGGAGCGAACCCCGGAGATTTACGCCACGGTAAACCGTTACGTGAGCTAGGGGTTGAGCAGATAGTACAAAAGCTCCCTTCCATGTGCAGTTCATTCATGAACTGCGGGAAGGGAGCTTTTGTTTACAGCGAAGAAGCTTTAGTTAGCCACCGGCTTGGCAGCGTGGCGGCCGTCGGACACGCCGCGGAGGTGAGCGACGCGGGAGGGCTCAATGTTGAGGGCACGCAGCTCGTCATCGGTCAGGGAAGCGTAGACGTTGCCAACGGTCTTCTGCTCGTATGCCCAGTCCGGCTCCTCGTGGCCCACCGGCTTGTTGCGGGCAGTCAAGGTGCGTACCTGGGAGAGCTTCGGCTGCAGAGCGTAAATGACCAAGCCGAGGGCGATGAGGACTGCCAAGGCGATAAGCCAGACCGTCTCTACGTGGCCCTTGTGGTTACCAAAGTTATAAGCAAGCAGGAACGCGACGGACGTCCAGCCGGCGATCTGTACGCCCGAGCGGCTGATGCGGGACCAACCGAAACCTGCGGACGGGACGTCATCGGTGGATACGCCGTCGAAAACCTGCGATGCCGGCTTGTGGGAAGACACTTGCTCTCCTTTGCGTGTACATGCGGCCCGCCCTGGTTAGAACTAGTTGCGTGAGGCGAGCGCACGAAAATGCCAGTTATTCTGTGTAGTAGTTTAAATGATCCTGCCGGCAACCGCGATTAAACACCCCCGCCTATCGTTATCGGAGCGCACGGGACTCCGACTAGGGGTGACCGGCTAGGGTTGAGAGGGTGAGTACCCAACGCATTCTTATTCTCGGCTCTACTGGCTCGATCGGCACCCAGGCTCTGGACGTTATCGCGGATAACCCGGATAAGTTCACAGTCGTAGGCATTGCCGCCGGCGGCTCCAACCCGCAGCTCATCATCGAGCAGGCTCGTGCCCTCAACCTTTCGTTTGACCACGTGGCCGTCGCCAAGCCCGATGCGGCACGCACCGTCTCCGAGGCCCTCGGCGGCACCGTGCTCTCCGGCCCAGATTCCGCAGAGCAGCTGGTCCGGGCCATCGATGCGGATAAGGTCCTCAACGCGCTCGTCGGTTCAATGGGCCTAGCCTCCACGGTTGCGACTTTGGAAAAAGGCGAGCTTCTAGCGCTAGCGAATAAGGAATCCCTCGTCGCCGGTGGCTCCATCGTGACCCGCCTGGCGGGGGAGGGTCAGATCATTCCGGTGGATTCCGAGCATTCCGCCATGGCGCAATGCTTGCGCGCGGGCAGTGATGTGGAGCTTGATCACCTTGTGCTCACCGCCTCCGGTGGTCCCTTCCGAGGCTGGACCCGCGAGGAGATGTGGGATGTCACCCCGCAGCAGGCTGCCCAGCACCCAACGTGGTCGATGGGGCAGATGAACACCCTGAATTCCGCCACGCTGGTCAACAAGGGCTTGGAGCTCATTGAGGCCACGCTGCTTTTCGACGTCTCCCCAGAGCGCATCGAGGTCACCGTCCACCCCCAGTCCATCGTTCACTCGATGGCAACGTTCACTGACGGCTGCACCATCGCGCAGTGCTCGCCACCGTCGATGAAGCTGCCGATCTCCCTCGCATTGGATTGGCCGCGCCGCGTGCCGGGTGCCCAGCCGGCATTGGATTTTTCCACCGCGCATGACTGGCATTTTGAGCCGCTGGATGATGAGGCCTTCCCGGCCGTTCGCTTGGCGCGCGAGGTTGCCGCCGCCGGAGGTACCCACGCTGCCGTGTACAACGCCGCCAACGAGGAGGCGGCCGCGGCCTTCTTGGCGGGGCGCATTCACTTCCCGGAAATTGTTGACGTTGTCAGCCACGTCGTGGATCAGGCCGCGCAGTTCGCTGGTGTACCCTCTAGCGTCGATGATGTCCTCGCCGTGGAAGGCGAGGCCCGCCGTCGCGCCAACGCGATGGTGGATTCGCTCGCTCGTTAGAAAGCCCTACGATCTATGGCAAATGTCCTCGGCATAGTTCTCTTCGCCTTGGGGATCGGCATCACCGTTGCCCTGCACGAGGCCGGTCACATGTTTAGCGCTCGTGCCTTCGGCATGCGTGTGCGCCGCTATTTCATCGGCTTCGGTCCGCGCGTTGCGTCCTTTACGCGTGGACACACCGAGTATGGCCTCGCTGCCTTCCCGGTGGGTGGTTTCTGCGATATCGCAGGCATGACGGCGCAGGATGAGTTCCTCACGGAAGAGGAAAAGCCCTATGCCATGTACACAAAGCCGGCGTGGCAGCGCATCATCGTGCTGGCCGGCGGCATCACCGTCAACCTGCTTTTAGGATTTATTATCCTGCTGCTCATCGCCATGACGACGGGCTTGCCCAACCCAGACGCGGATGTGCGCCCGCGCGTTGGCGAGGTCTCCTGCGCGGCGAATCAGAAGGCCGATGGCGAACTTGAACCGTGCCAAGGAGTAGGCCCTGCTGGTGAGGCGGGCGTGGAACCTGGGGACATCGTTCTAGCGCTGAACGGCGAGACCATGGACTCCTTTGCGCAGCTTCGCGACACCGTCATGACTCACCCCGGCGACACTGTCACCCTCAGTGTCGAACGCGATGGTGAGCCGCGTGACTTCGACATCACCCTTGCAACCGTGACCCGGCTCAACGCCGAGGGGCAGCTGGTGAAGGTCGGCGCCATCGGCATGACCAACCAGATTATCGATATTAGGGAGACCTACTCCTTCGTCGATGCCTTCCCGGCAACCGTCCGCTACTCGGGCTATGCGCTCAACGCCACGGTCCAAGGAATTGCGCAATTCCCAGCGAAGATCCCGGGCGTGGTGGCCTCCATCTTTGGGCAGGAGCGCGATGTCAATGGGCCCATGTCCGTGGTGGGAGCCTCCCGGGTAGGCGGCGAGTTGGTCGAGCGAAGCCTGTGGTCATCCTTCTTCATGATGCTGGCCACCCTCAACTTCTTCCTCGCGCTGTTTAACCTCATCCCACTCCCGCCGTTCGATGGCGGCCATATCGCCGTCATCATTTATGAAAAGATCCGCGACGCTCTGCGCCGCCTCATGGGCAAGAAGCCGAAGGGGCCGGCGGATTACACCAAGCTCATGCCGGTGACCTATGTTCTGGCTTTCGTCCTCATGGCGGTGGGCGCGCTCATCATGATTGCGGATGTGGTGAACCCAATCCGGCTGTTTGGCTAGTGATCGGTCTGTCGCGTGCGGTGCTAGAGTGGGGGCGTTAAAACCCAATTAGCAAGGAGCACACATGTCGACCCCTATTGGTCTTGGAATCCCCGACGGCCCGCCTCCCACCCTGGCGCCGCGCCGCAAGACGCGTCAGCTCATGGTTGGCCAGGTGGGCGTGGGCTCTGATCACCCGATTTCAGTGCAGTCGATGACCACGACGAAGACGCACGACGTCAACGCTACCCTCCAGCAGATTGCACAGCTGACCGCCAGCGGCTGCGACATCGTTCGCGTTGCCTGCCCGAAGACGGTTGATGCGGAGGCTTTGCCAGCGATTGCGCAGAAGTCTCCGATCCCGGTGATTGCAGATATCCACTTCCAGCCCAAGTACATCTTTGCCGCCATCGATGCCGGCTGTGCCGCTGTCCGCGTCAACCCGGGCAACATCAAGGAATTTGATGGCCGCGTTAAAGAGGTTGCGAAGGCCGCCGGCGATGCCGGTATCCCGATTCGCATCGGCGTCAACGCGGGCTCCCTGGATAAGCGCATCATGGAGAAGTACGGCAAGGCCACCCCGGAGGCTCTCGTCGAGTCCGCACTGTGGGAGGCCGGCCTCTTCGAGGAGCACGGCTACGGCGATATCGCCATTTCCGTCAAGCACAATGACCCCGTCGTCATGGTGGAGGCCTACCGCCAGCTCGCCGCTCAGTGCGACTACCCGCTGCACCTCGGTGTTACCGAGGCCGGCCCCGCGTTCCAGGGCACCATCAAGTCTTCCGTGGCTTTCGGCGCCCTGCTTGCCGAAGGCATCGGTGACACCATCCGCGTGTCCTTGTCCGCGGACCCGGTCGAGGAGATCAAGGTCGGTGACCAGATTCTGCAGTCCCTCAACTTGCGCCCGCGCAAGCTGGAGATTGTCTCCTGCCCGTCCTGTGGTCGCGCACAGGTGGACGTCTACAAGCTGGCTAACGAGGTCACCGAAGGCCTCGACGGCATGGAGTTCCCGCTGCGCGTGGCCGTCATGGGCTGCGTGGTGAACGGTCCGGGCGAGGCCCGCGATGCCGACCTCGGCGTGGCCTCCGGTAACGGCAAGGGCCAGATCTTTGTCAAGGGTGAGGTCATCAAGACCGTTCCCGAATCCAAGATCGTGGAAACGCTCATCGAAGAGGCAATGCGCCTGGCAGAAGAGCAGGGCCTGGAAGCCGTGGAGGGCGCCAAGGCTGAGGTCCGCGTTACCAAGTAGTCCACCCCGCGGTGTGGGGCGGCCGTCTAGCCGCCCCAGGCTGCTACGCTGCCCAAGCATGAAGAGGTTCGTGGCGCTGCTCGGTGCGGCAGGTATCGCGGCGTCGTCATTGGTGGGATGCACCCCCAAGCCGGTGTCCGCGCGCCCAGTCGCTGAGCAATTCCTGGAAGACATGGAAACCCGCAATAACGAGGACTTGGTGCAGCTTGTCGATGATGGCAGCACAGCTACGAACACGCTTGACGCAACCTTCGCGGGCCTGCAAGCAGAGGGGCTCGACGTTGAATTGACCGACGTTGAGCAGGAGGAAGCCAAGGCGACTGCGCACTATTCGGTGACGTGGACCCTGCCGCGCAACCGTTCCCTGCGCTATGACACCTCGATGGCCTTGACCCGCAAGGAGAAAGACTGGACGGTGCGCTGGCAGCCCAGCATTATCCACCCCGATCTCGGTGCGCACCAACACCTCGAATTGCGTTCAATAGCGCCGAAACGCGCCGGCGTGGTCTCCTCCGATGGGGTGGAACTCATGTCTCCGGGCTTGCAATACCGCCTCGTTGTCGATACCGACGCCGTAGACGACCCACGCCCCGTCGCCGCGAAAGTATCCGGCGCGCTGAGCCAAGCTCATCAAGAGGATGATTCCATCCCGGAGATTGACTCTGGTGAGCTAGCTAAGAATCTCGAGGAGGTCGATGGTTCCTACTCAGTCACCATGCTCAACGAGGCTCAGGCAGCGCGGCTGCGCCCGGTTCTGGAGAACCAGAAAGGGATCCGCTTCAACGAGGAACCCGCGCTTATCACTCGCGATACTGGTTTGGCTCCGGACATCCTCGCCCGCGTGCGGTCGATGGTCTCCGAGGAGGTCGACGGAACAAATGGATGGTCCGTTTCTGTTGTCAACGAACACGGAGCCGCGCTTTCCGACGTCGAGCACCACGAACCCGAGGCAGCCCCTTCCATCAAGGTATCACTGGACTATGACGTCCAGCGTGCCGCGCAAGAAGCCGTCAATCAGCACGCTGAATACGAAGCCATGCTCGTGGCCATGCGTCCTTCGACCGGCGAGATTCTAGCCGTGGCCCAAACCCCGGAGGCAGATAAGAAGGGCGATATCGCCCTCCAAGGTCAGTTCCCACCGGGCTCGGTGTTTAAGATCATTACGGCCTCGGCGGGCGTCGACAAGCAGGGCCTTTCCCCAGACTCCATCGTGCCGTGCCCCGGAACCATGGACCTGTACGGGCGCACCGTCACCAACTACAACGGCTTCTCCCTGGGTTCGGTGCCGCTGCGCCAAGCTTTTGCGCAATCCTGTAACACCACTTTTGCGCAGATCTCTACGGATCTGCCGAAGGGCGAACTACGCGATGTGGGCAAGCAATACGGGCTGGGTATCGATTATGAGGTGCCGGGCTTGTCGACGCTCACCGGTTCCATCCCCGAGGGCGAGACGCCCCTCGAGCGCACGGAATCCGGTTATGGACAGGGCCTCGACCTTGTCTCTCCCTTCGGCATGGCGCTTGTCTCTTCGACGGTTGCGGCGGGCAGGACCCCGACGCCGACGCTTATTGAGTCACGCGAGACCAAGGTGTCCGAAAAGGTCCCCGCGCCCAGCGAGGAAACATTGACTCAGGTGCGGGACATGATGCGCCAGGTGGTGGCAAGCGGTACGGCATCAGGGATGCAGGCGCAGGGCACCGTCTACGGCAAGACCGGTGAAGCGGAGATCAACGGCGGCTCACACGCCTGGTTTACCGGCTACCGCGATGACGATATCGCTTTCGCAACTCTGGTTGTTCTGGGCGGTGGATCGACGATTTCCGTCAACATCACGGACAATTTCCTGCAGCGCCTCGACGCCCTCCGCGCGGAAGGCCACGGCGAGGTTGCGCCCGCACAAGAGCAGTAGCGTGCGCTCATTAGCGCGCCAGTGATGTCCTTTGTCGGGCGCTGGGGAAGAGGGCTACCATGAGTAGTTATGACTAAGCGCGCGATGCTGAAGCAAGAAAAAGATACTCCAATCCGCAAGGTACCGAAGGACATTGAGCGCCCGGAGTACGTGTGGAAGGACACGGTCCAGGAAGCTCAGGGCGAGCCATTCGTGCAGACACCAGAGGTTATTGAGGCCATGCGTGAGGCCTCCCGGATTGCCGCCAATGCCCTCCAGGAGGCAGGAAAAGCAGTGGCGCCTGGCGTGACCACGGATGAGATTGACCGTGTGGCGCACGAGTACATGTGTGATCACGGTGCGTACCCGTCGACTTTGGGCTACCTGGGTTTCACGAAGTCCTGCTGTGTCTCCCTCAATGAGATTGTCTGCCACGGCATTCCGGACACGACGGTGATTGAGGATGGTGACATCGTCAATATCGACGTCACTGCGTTCAAGAATGGTGTCCACGGCGATACGAACGCTACGTTCCTCGCAGGCAACGTCACCGAAGAACACAAGCTGTTGGTCGAGCGCACCAAGGAAGCGATGATGCGCGGCATTAAGGCCGCAAAACCGGGCCGTGAGATTAACGTTATCGGACGCGTCATCGAGTCTTATGCACACCGCTTTGGCTACAACGTGGTCACTGACTTTACCGGGCACGGCGTAGGCCCTACCTTCCACAACGGGTTGGTTGTGCTGCACTACGATTCCATGACCTACCGCGACATCCTCGAGCCCGGAATGACCTTGACCATCGAGCCGATGATCAACCTGGGTTCCCTGGATTATGAGATCTGGGATAACGGCTGGACCGTCCAGAACACCGATGGCAAGTTCACCGCCCAGTTCGAGCACACCATCGTCATCACCGATGACGGCAACGAGATCCTCACCCTGCCGGATGAGGCCTAGCGTTTAAACGTCGAGCGTTTAAACATAGCCGAAACGAAACAAGCCCTCCACCTTCCCCGTGCAATACACGGTGGGGCGGAGGGCTTTGTGCTGCCAGTAAAGAGCGCTAACTAGAAGGAAACGTTCTTCAAAGCCTGGCCAACGTAGTCCGGAATCATGCCGGAGTACACGGCGTAGTTGTAGCCGGCGACTGCGGTGGAGACAGCGGCAGCGGCGACCATAGCGATGGTGCCACCACGCCAGAGATCCAGCCACTGCGGAACCTGGGACGGGTTCTTGGTGGAGCCGAAGGCGTCAGCACCGTTGCCGGTGATGTTGCCGTCGGTTACGCCGCCCAGCTTGGAGGAAAGGGAGCCGTCGCCCTCAGAAGAGAGTGCGGAAGACATCTCGGAAGAGGTAGCGTCCTTCTGGAGCTCCTCCTGAACCTGCTGCTCGGTCAGGCCGGAGCCCTCAACGGCCTCAGCGGCGGAAGCAACGGTGGTGCCAGCGAAGGCGACGGTGACGGCGGTTGCAGCTGCAACGGCGGCGGTGCGGAATTTACGCATCTTGAGTAAAGCCTTTCAGAAAGTGGGTTAGAAGGGGAAGGGGAGAACTACATACCGTACTTGAGGTAGTTCAGTGCCGGGCCAACCAGACCACCAGCGATGGTGATGATGGTGGCGACGATACCGATGCCGGCGAGGGCCTGTGCCCACTTCGGCTCACCGGAGATAGAAGACTTCTGGCCGAAGATGTTCTGGGCGTTGGCTTCCTTGTCGGCGTCGAGTGCCTTGCCCAGCTCGGAGGAGCCGCCCGCCTTCTGGGTGCCCTGCTGCTCACCAGCGGTTGCGGAAGAGTTGGTTGCGGAGTCGTTGCTGCTGCCCTCTGCAGCGGAAGCAACGGTGGCGCCGCCGAATGCAACAGCGAGAGCGGTAGCACCGGCAATGGTGGCCTTGCGAATGCGCATAGTGTGAATCCTTTTAAACATCGTAGGAACTGCAGTAACTATAGGATGCCCCAAGTCACTTGAGCGATTCTAGCGTAAACATTGGAGGGATTCACGGAATTCCTATCATTAATATGCCCGCATATCCCGCTTAAAGCGTCCCAGCTACTCAGCATTGGGCCCAAGCATGCAAAAGCGCCCATCCTCACGACAAGAGGATGGGCGCTAGAAAAGTGCGCTGAACTAAGTCAGCGTACCCGCAACTTAATTAGCGGCGGAAAATCGGATCCAGCACGTGCTGCGGGATGATGTTGTTGTACACAGCGTAGTTGTAGGCACCGATGATAGCGCCGATGACGGAGGAGACGCCCAGGGCGATAGCACCCTTCTTCCACTTGGAAGCCCACTCCGGCATGTTCGGGTCGGTCTCGGTGCCCCACATATCCTCGCCGGTGACCTTGTGCTCAGGTTTAACGACAGGCTTGCCGTCCTCGCCCTCTTCCCATGCGTCCCACTTCTTACCCAGCTGGGTAAAGGAGCTGGAGGAGCCCTCGTTGGAGGAGCCCTCGTTGGTGTTCTCGGTCGAGGAGGTGGTGCCCTCGTTGGTGTTCGCGGTCTCTGCGGAGGCAACGACGGTGCCGCCGAAAGCTACGGTGGCAGCGGTAGCAGCTGCAACGGCTGCAGTGCGGAAGTTACGCATTGTGAAAATTACCTTTCGGAAGTTTTGGTGAAGCCGTGTGGCTGTTGCTTAGAAGGACGGGCCGTGTACGAGGAAGTTGTGTACGGGGCCGATGATGGTGCCGAGCAGAGTGCCGAGGCCAGCAACAACGGTTAGACCGTAGAGGATCTTTGCCCACTCCGGCTGGCCGGAGAAGTCCTTGGAGGAACCGAAGATGGCAGTGCCGTCGGCTGCCTGGTCGCCCTCAACCTTGCTGCCAATCTTGGAGGACAGGGAAGGCGTGTAATCCTCAGGGGTGGTGTCGGCTTTGCCGCCCGGAGCGGTATTAGACTGGCTCTGATTAGACTGGCTCTGGTCCTCAACGGTGACGGTGTTATCGCCCTGCTCAGTGGTCTCAGCGAAAGCGACGGTGGAGCCGCCGAAGGCAACAGCGAGAGCAGTAGCGCCGGCGAGGGCTGCATTGCGGATACGCATATCAAAAGTCCTTAGTGTCGTACGTGCAAGGCCTCTGGTTGGGAGGTCTTGATTTACAGGGATAGGGATTAGTTTGGTATCCCCAAAACACACTGAGCCGGTAGAGAGTATCGGCTCGTTCCGGTGTCCGTAATTAACCTAGCCAACGGTCAGGCAAAATGCACGTCAGTTGGAGCGTTCTTTTATGCACTGCCAGCAATCACCCCCGAAATGGGTGATTTTCTTAAAGGTTGCTGGCAGATGTTGTTGGCGTTAAGACGTGCTTGTAGTGGCGTTCAGTGGGAATGGCGAAATTAGTTTAACGCCAATGTGAAAAACGTCACACGATTCGATGTAACTTTCACTCTAGCCACTCTAGTCCCAAAACGGCGTTCTCCACTACTTCTGGCAGTGCCGGGTGGATCCAATACTGTGAACGGGCGAACTCGCGCATGTCGAGGTCGTAGCTCATCGCGGTGATCAATTGTTGGATAAGCGTGGAGGCCTGTGGGCCCATGGTGTGGGCGCCGAGGAGCTTGCCCGTGGTCCGGTCAGCTACCAGCTTGCAGATGCCCGTCGAGTCTTCCATGGCCCAGCCATAGGCAACGTCGCCAAAGTTTTGCACCTTTACAGTGACGTCATAGCCCTCCTCGCGGGCTTGTTCCTCAGTGAGTCCGACCGTCGCAATCTGTGGGTGCGTAAAGATGGCAGAGGGCACGTGCTCGTGGGGCATGGGCTGGAGATCGTCCGGGTGCAGCAGATTGTGCTGCACTGCTCGTTGCTCCGCATTGGCCACGTGCTTGAGCATGTACGGAGATGAAACATCCCCGAGCGCCCACACACCCTTGCAGGTTGTGCGGCCAAACTCGTCGACCTTGATTCGACCGTCCTCATGCATTTCAATGCCGCTGGCAGAAAGATCCATCTGGTCGCCGTTGGGCTGGCGGCCGGTGGCAACGAGGATGGCATCTGCCTCCACGACGTCCCCGCTGTCCAAGGTAAGGCGTACGCCGTCTTCGGTTTCATCGAGCGCAGTGGCGGTGCCGATGCGGACGTCGAAGCGCTTTCGTGCGAGGTCGTTGAAGCGGGAGCTTAGGTCCTCATCGAGGAAACGGAGGAATTTCTCCGAGCGGTTGACCACGGTGACGTCGGTCCCCAGGCCGTCGAAGACGTGAGCAAACTCCATGGCGATGTAACCGCCACCTACCACTATGAGGCTGCGCGGCTGCTTCTCAAGCCGCATGATGTCTTCGTTGGTGTGAACCGGGGCAGTGGCGCTGGCATAAGGCTCGGGTAGCACGGGACGTGAACCGGTAGCGATGACTATATTGTCACCGGTGATGATGTCCTCACCCGCCTGCAGGGTCTTTGGCCCGATGAATCGGGCGTGCTGATCGAAGACTGTAATATTAGGCGTTTCCTCGCCGCGGCGGTACTCTTCGCCGCCTCGGGCGATCTGATCAATACGGTTGTGGAACACGCGCTTGACGATGCCCTCCCAATCCACCGCATCCACGTGGGCGCTGAGCCCAAGGCGCGTGGCCTCGCGCGCGGCAAGCGCAACGTCGGCGGCGTAGACGTACATCTTCGTGGGGATGCAGCCTACGTTGAGGCACGTGCCGCCGAAAGTTCCCTTCTCAATGATGGCGATGGATTTATCGTCAAACTCGGGAGAGGGGATTGAATTTCCCGAGCCGGTGCCGATGATGACGAGATCAAAGTGCTGTGCGGAAGTCATGCCGATCATTCTAAAGGTTGACTAGCCGCAAACCGTGCAGGCTTTAAGGGAGCGCGAGGCGCGGGAAGTTAATCCGTCTCAAGTGGTGCTACTGTCCTCAACCATTCCGCCGTGGTGGAGAGAGCGTCTTGTAGCGGCTCGGGGCGCGAGAGGAAAAGATCGTGGCGCCCATTGTTGACAACGTGGAGCGTGTAGCGAGCACTGAGCTCCTTGGCCCAGCGCTGGCTTTGGCGTACGTCGACCACAACATCGGCGGTATTGGAAGACTCGCTGTATGGCCGGTTGAGCTCGGAGCGTCCAGAGGTCATAGTGAGCAGCGGAAGCCCAATGTTGACGCGGCCGGAGTGGATTGCGTCGAAGCCGCGGAAGACTGCGGCAACCCAACCCAGGAACTTGGGGTGCCCGCCCAACGGCTTCAGGCGAAGATCGAAGTCCCAGTCACCCTGTTCCCCGGAATAGACTGACTCCCCATAGGTTGTGAGGGCACCGGCGGGTATTTCGAGTCGTGGGGCGATGGCAGCGCCGGCATAGATAACGTGCTTGAGTGCCTCAAAGGCACTATTCGGTATTCCCATCATGGCAAGCCAGGGGCTGTTGAACACGACACCAGCGATGCGTGCGAATCGCTCGCGATCATGGCGGCGAAGGCGATCGAGCCAGAGCGCAGTGATGGTGCCGGCGGTGGAGTGGCCCATGATGATGGCACGTTGGTTGGGGAGGGCATCGAGAGCCGCGTTGAGATCAGCGTCGTAGTACTGCAAGTCGCTGATGTAGTGCCAGGTCTGACCGTCTCGTCGAGAGCGTCCGCACTTGCGCAGGTCGACAGCGTAAAAGGCATAGCCGAGCTCATAAAAGTACCGCGCCACGTGGTCGTGGAAGAAATAGTCCGTCATCCCGTGGACCCACAGTAAGGCAGGGCGGTCATCATGGGCGTCGCCGCCGGGGCAGTAGCGCACGAGCGTCGCGCAGACATTGCCTTCGCCGTCAGGGTCGGTGCCGAGTTCGAGTGGAGCGGCCTGGAAGTCATGGCCGAGGATGTCTTCTGACCATTCGAGTTCGTTATGCGTCATGGGATTCATGATAGGTCGCGCGGCCAGATGCATCTGGCAGAGCGGAGCGCTGACGGGAAACACCCTGCACCACAAATGGGGTAACAAATTCGAAATCGGGCATTTATTTTTTCAGGAATGCCTATTTCGCAATAAGGGGCGTAAAGTGGAATTAATGCTTGACGGACCTTCCGCAGGGGTGGTCTGTATGCCAGCTTGGACCCTAGCATCGTCGAGCGCTTTCTCGCCGCGCCCTGTGCACCCACATGTGCGGGGCATTTGACCACATCGAATACATCGACTTAAAGAGGTAATAAGTACAGTGTCCTCCGATAAGAAGACAGCACAAGTAGTAGACGAGGTTGAGGTCGCACTCATTGGTGCAGGTATTATGAGCGCCACCCTCGGCGCCATGCTGCGTGAGCTCGAGCCCAGCTGGACCCAGATGGTCTTCGAGCGCTTGGACGGCCCTGCGCTTGAATCCTCCTCCCCGTGGAATAACGCTGGTACTGGCCACTCCGCGTTGTGTGAGTTGAACTACACCCCGGAGAAGAATGGCCGCATTGATGTTTCCAAGGCCATGAACATTAATGAGAAGTTCCAGGTTTCGCGCCAGTTCTGGTCCCACCAGCTCAACAACGGCATTCTTACTGACCCGAAGGCCTTCATCAACCCAGTTCCGCATGTGTCCTTTGCACAGGGGTCCATCCAGGTTGACTACCTGAAGCGCCGCTTCGATGCGCTGAAGGACAACCACATGTTCCCGAACATGCAGTTCAGCGATGATGACGCTACCTTCCAGGAAAAGCTTCCTCTGATGTCGGAAGGCCGTGACTTCAACGCCCAGAAGGTCGCTATTTCCTGGACTGAGGTTGGTACCGACGTCAACTTTGGTGCCCTGGCGAAGCAGTTCTTCACCGCGGCTAAGGCAGCGGGTACCGAGATCCGCTACGGCCACGAGGTCGTCGATATCAAGCGCGATGGTTCCAAGTGGCGCGTGGTGGCAAAGAATCTGCACACCGGTGACTACGAGGCCGTCCACGCCAAGTTCGTCTTCGTGGGTGCAGGCGGCTACGCGCTCGACCTGCTGCGCAAGGCTGGGGTCCGCGAGGTTTCTGGTTTCGCAGGCTTCCCGGTTTCCGGTCTGTGGCTGCGTTCTAAGAACCCGGATCTGATTAAGCAGCACCACGCCAAGGTTTATGGCAAGGCTGCTGTGGGCGCTCCGCCGATGTCCGTGCCGCACCTGGATACCCGCGTCATTGATGGCGAGCAAGGCCTGCTGTTTGGTCCGTATGGCGGCTGGTCCCCGAAGTTCCTCAAGAAGGGCTCCTACCTGGACCTGTTTAAGTCCATTCGTCCGGATAACATTACCTCTTACCTGGGCGTTGCGGCACAGGAGTTCGGCCTGACCAAGTACCTGGTTACTGAGGTCCTCAAGGACTTTGACAAGCGCGTCGAGACCTTGAAGGAGTACGTCCCGAGCGCAGATCCGGCAGATTGGGAGACCGTCATCGCCGGCCAGCGCGTCCAGGTGATTAAGCCGGCGGGTGCACCGCAGTTCGGTTCCTTGGAGTTCGGTACCACCCTCATTAATAACCCTGAGGGCAACATCGCCGGCCTGCTCGGCGCTTCCCCGGGAGCGTCCATCACCCCGGCCATCATGGTGGAGTTGCTGGAGCGCTGCTTCGGTGAGCACATGATCCAGTGGGGCGATAAGATTCAGGAGATGATTCCTTCCTACGGCACCAAGCTCTCCAAGGACAAGAAGCTCTACAACGAGATGTGGGAGTACACGCAGAAGACCCTGCAGCTTGCGTCCAAGTAATTTCTCCTTTCGGCTCGTAGGTGCTTGCCTCGCAGGTAATTCTCAGTAACTGGCAGGGAGCGTCCAGTGCACCGGAACGCTCCACCAAGGAGAGCGCCCCATAATAATGGTGTGCGTTTGAGAGAGCGCATGCGAGAGAGATAGAGAGAACCCCAGCCGCGCGGGGCGGTCGGCCTGAGAAACCGACCGGGAGCGCGGCAGTGAAAGATAGAGACGCACCGCCGCCCCGAGACTCCGTTTCCTTTCCTACGGAGGCCTCGGGGCGGCGGTGTGTTTTCCTTTTCTTCTCTTACGTTCCGCAGTAGGTGAGGTAGCCTTCCGTGCCACCCGGTTGCTCGTATTCTGGCGCGGCAGTAAAGGGATGCGTGGTGGCGTGAAGCAAGCGGGGGAATTCTTCAGCATCACTCAGTGCGGCCTCGACCAGACGCGGGCGGGGAATCACGCGGGGCACGGTTTGCTTGAGAGACTCGACGTTGGGGCCACTAGCACAGTAGGCATCAACAAATCGAGCGTCACCAAACATCTCATAGGCGTCTGCCGGTTCACCCGCCGCTGCGCTGACGAGACTGCGGTGGGCCTGCGTGAGATCCGGAGCGGACTGTGCAAGGGCCGCACTATAGTCCTGGAAGAGCTCGTCGGGAATCTGCAAACGGCTCGCGGCTTCGCGGCGGCGCGCCTTTTCATAGCGCTCGCCAAAGGAATTGATGGCCTCCTGGGCCCAGGTAAGGGAAGCGTCGGGGGAGACGTCGAAAAGCGGCAGCAGTGATTCCGCCAACCGCGCAAGGTTCCATCCCAGCATGTCGGGCTGGCGCCCAAAGCGGTAGCGGCCCTGCGTATCGATGGAGCTAAACCAGGTATTGAGGTCATAGTTTTCCATGAACGCGCACGGCCCGTAGTCAATCGTCTCACCCGATAGCGTGGTGTTATCGGTGTTCATCACGCCGTGGATGAAACCCACCTGCATCCACCCGGCAACCGTCGCTGCCTGTGCGTCCATGACGCGGGTAAACAGCTCCCGGTAGTCGGCGCCAGGGTAGTGGCGTTCAATGGTGTAATCGGCGAGCCGCTGGAGCAACCCGGGTACCTGCGAGTGCGCGGCGAAGTGGAAGGAACCAACACGGATGTGGCTCGCGGCAACGCGCACGAGAACGCCTGCTTCCTCCACCATCTGGCGCTGAATGGGACGGCCGGTCCCGATGACCGCCAGCGACCGTGTGGTGGGTACACCGAGGGCGTGCATCGACTCGGAGAAGAGATATTCACGCAGCATTGAGCGCAGCGTGCCGCGCCCATCAGAGCCATAGCGCGAATAGGGGGTTAGTCCTGTCCCTTTGGCATGCAGATCCCAGAGGCCCGTGGGGTTGTGCGCAGCGGTGGGGCCGGTGACTTCGCCCAAGAGTAGGGCGCGGCCGTCACCCATTGTCGGGTTGTATTGGCCGAACTGAAAGCCGGCGTAGGCCATTGCGTGGGGAGTAACTGGCCCGCGGCCGAGGAGAAACTCTAGGCCGTCTTCGCTGCGCAGCCAGTCCGGGTCGAGGCCCAGTTCGGCGGCTAGCTCTTCGTTGAGCGCCACCAATCGCGCCGTTGGCTGTTCCTCGCCTCGGCTCGCCGTGACCATGTGGGGAAGGCGTTGGGCGAATTCGCTGCGTAGCTCGAAGGGGAGGGAGGCATCAGACATCGCGTGACTCCAGTGTTCCGTGCACGCGAACGTGGGCGTTGCCGCCGACCCAGATGTCATGACCGTCGTCGTTGATATAGACGCGGCCATCGCGCCCTACCTGGCGGCCTTGTGCCGCGGTATAGCGGGCAGGAACAGCGCCCTTGGCGCGCAGGAATTGGGCAGCGCCGCCGTTGAAGGAACCGGTGACGGGATCCTCGAATTGCCCGGTGATGGCGCGGACTACATAAGCGGGGTGATCATTACCGGTGAGCCCGACTACGCCCACTTTGACGCGCGGGGTGGGCGTGGGGCGAAGATTTTGCACGGCCTCGGCAGACTCGAGCTGGACTAGGCGCCAGCCGGGCCCGTTGTCTACCCAGCCGGAGTCAAGGATGCTGTCCTCGTCGATCCCAAGGGCGGCGGCTGCCTCAGCCCGCTCCTCATCACTTAGCGCCCCTTCACGCACCAAGGGCGGGGTAGCGAAGGCGAAGCGGCCCTCTTCCTGGCGCACGGTGACCAACCCAACTCCGCATTCCTGATTCAGGGTGCCGTTCTTTCCGAGCAGTTCCGCCGCCACGCGTGCGCTGCCCAGCGTCGGGTGGCCGGCGAAAGGAAACTCCTCGTACGGGGTAAAAATCCTCACTCGGTAGTCTGCACGTGGATCCGTAGGCGAGCACAGGAAGGTTGTCTCCGAAAAGTTTGTCCAGTGTGCGATGCGCTGCATCTCTTCGGTGCTCAAGCCGTCGGCATCCGCCACCACAGCAAGGGGATTTCCCGTAAACGGCCCAGTGGCAAAGACATCTACTTCAAAGAATCGGTGCTGCATGAGGCTTAAGTCTAGTCGCACCGGTGAGCAGGGAGGTCTACGCTGGGCTGCATGAGCGAAGCACTCTTTAGCCGCGTCGAACCTATCCAGACCATGGCGGATGGGACCGTCAAACAGGTCAACCCCTTCTCCGGAACGGAGGTGTGGACGGTGCCGGGACGTGGAAACCGTCCGCTCTCGCGTCCTGCGAAGGATCCGCAGCCCCTGACGGCCGATGCCATGACGCACAGCTGTGCTTTTTGCTCCGGGCGCATGTTAGACACCCCGCCGGAAAAGTCCCGCATCCTGGCTTCGGGGGAGATCCAGCGCGGGCTCCTTCCACACGAGCTGGACACAACCCAGCCGGTGTTTCGCCGGGTTCCTAACCTTTTTGAGATCGTGTCTTATGACTACTGGCATGAGAACTATGGCTTCACCATGGACCCAGACCTAGCTCAGCACAAGGAGAAATATGAAGCCGATGAGGCCGGGCGCCTGCACGTACTCAACGTGGTGCGCACCAAACTCAAGGCCGCGGGCAAAGACGCCGCGCTGGGCGACGACTCTCTCCTCGCCCTCGCCGATGGCTTCTTCGGTGGCGGGCACGATGTCATCATTTCTTCGCGCCACTTCGTGGAGGGGGCGGTCGACGACAGCCAGCTGGCTTCCTCCGGCACGCTGAGCCCCGATGAGCACTTTCTGCTCACAACCTTCACCGCGGAATCAACGCGCGAGCTCTACCAGCGAAACCGCTATGCCTCTTATGTCGCCGTGTTCCAGAACTGGCTGGCACCGGCGGGCGCGTCCTTCGACCACCTGCACAAGCAGCTCGTCGCGATTGATGCTCTGGGCATGGCAGCCCAGCAAGAAAATGCGATTCTACGTGCACACCCCAACATGTACAACGATTGGGCAGTTGGGTATGCGGCAAAGCGCAACCTTGTTATCGCAGAGAATGACTATGCGGTCCTCTTCGCCGGCTTTGGCCACCGCTATCCCACGCTGGAGATCTTCTCCAAGTCGCCCCGCTGTGAACCGTGGGAACAAACACCTGGCGAAGTCCGTGGAATGTCGGATCTGATCCATGCTGCACACGCCGCAGTGGGGCCGGATGTGGCATGCAATGAAGAGTGGCACCACCGCCCACCCAGCGTGGATCTGCCGCAGCCGTGGCGCGTGATGATCAAGCTCAGGGTATCGACCTTGGCCGGCTTTGAAGGCGGCACGAAGGTCTACATCAACACCATCGATCCATGGGGCTTGCGTGATCGCGTCGTGGACGCCATGTTCCGCCTTCGTGAGCGCGGAAAGATTGCCTCCGGCATCTCTATCGCCACTGAGTGCGAGCTCAAACGCAATAGTTTGCGTTATAACCCGCTGGTGTAATCAGTAACGTTTAGTCCACGTAGGTTTGTTCGCCGCCTGCGTGAAGATAATCGCGGAGGTACGGCAGGGCGAGAGCAACCGTGCCGTGCCGTGGGGCATCGATAAGCCCCTGCTCTAGCAAACGCGCGCGCACTTCACTGAGAGACGTCGTCGTTGTCTTCAGCTCGTGAGCGATAGCGCCAGATGTGGCCGTCCCCGCCTCATCTGCGATATCAGCCAGCGCGTGAAGGTACTCAAGTTGTCGTTGGCTGAGCGCACGTACCGCAGGATCGTGCACTTGGGTTCCCATTGTCGTGATTGCCTCACCAAGAACTGCGTCGACGGTTGTTGAGGAAATGGTCGTCTCACTGGCTTGGGATGCAGCGTTCCAGGCCAAGTACCCGATGAGCTGGATGAGGAAGGGATAACCGTGGCTCGCTTCAGTAGCGCGGTCGGCGGCTTCGTCGTTGAAAGCAATCGAAGTCAAAGCTGCCGTATCTTTGAAAGCGCTGGTCGTAGCTTGCGGGTTAACAGGTCCTAGGTGAAATCTGCGGGCACGGCGCAGAAACGTTGTTCCCGGCAGGTGTAGAAGCTTGTCAACACCGGCAGTAAGCCCTGCCATCACGATGGAAACGTCGAGTTCATCGCGAACAAGATGCTGGAATGCGACTGCGATTATCTCAAGGTCATGAGGATCGGCGTCCTGAATCTCATCGATAGTAAGTAGAATTCCGCTGTCTCGGAGATGAGCGGAGAGTTCGCGCAAGCGCGATTCTAATGTTGGCACTGGTGGCGTACCAATCTCTTCAGTACCAATGCCACCGAGGCCCGCTATACGTATGTCTTTGATTCGACGGGTTGATGGAGAAGCCAGCTGGTTGATCTTTTCTGGGATGATGGAGTCGATGAGCTGAGTGACTGAATTGCTTCGACCACTGACTCGAATAACAGCCCATCCTTGTTGGGCTGCGATGTCCTCGAGCTCAGTCAACAGGACCGTTTTGCCCATCCCACGATGACCGCTAATAAGCATTGCGCGATTAGGGTTGCCAACTCCGCCGTCGAGCCCAACCGTGAAGTCATTGAGGACCGCACTGCGGCCAGCCCACTTAAGTGGGCTGGCACCAAAGGTTGGGCGAAAAGGGTTTCCAGTCATGCTGGAAGTATATAGCAGGCAGATAAATTGATAAATAGATAAATTGATAAATAGATAAATCGGCGGGCGTAGATAAATTGATAAATAGATAAATCAGACCACGAGCACCAGCTCGGTGCCGCGCAGTTCGGTGCTCATGCCTGCCTCTTGGGCTACGCGGGCGGCATCCTCGAGGGTGGAGACATTATCGCCCTGGAGGGCGAGTACGCGAGCGAGTTCCCCCTTGTAGTGCTTGTTGAAGTGAGAGACCACCTTGCGGGAGCTATCCTCTTGCACTGACTCCACGCGCACCGTGGAGGCTTCTTTGAGCTTGCCCAGCTGTTGGTAGGTGCCCGAGCGCATGTCGATGAGGAACTCGCCAGCGTCGATAAGCGCGCGCAGCTCATCAGTGATGGCCGTACCCCAACGCGACTTGAGAGTCTTCCCTCCCAACTTGGTGCCACCGGAAAGCCGGTAGTGCGGGATGAGATCATCGGCGCGCAGCAACCCGAAGAGCGCATCACCCACAGCTAGGTGTTGACGTGCGGCTGGGGGAAGGGAGGGGGAATCGAGGGCGTCGTACAGCACGCCCGTAAACCGCTCCAGCGCGGGCATGGTGGGGGAGGACGCCAACTCGCGGTTGGACTCGGCTTCCCCACGCAGCTTTTCCGAGAGCTTGAGCACCTTTTGCGCCTCGTCGAGGGGCAAAGAAGACAATTCAGCAGCGATTTCTTGGCGTATTGGATTCAGCGCGGGGAAAGAGAGCTCTTCCCAGTTGAGGGGCGCGCCGCTGCCGCCGTGTGCTTTGGTCTCAGAAGGAGGGAGGATGATCAGCATGGCTACATGCTAGCGATGTAGACTGAGCAACCATGATTACACGTCTTTCTGAGCTTTTCCTCCGCACTCTTCGTGAGGATCCGGCTGATGCCGAAGTCCCCAGCCACAAGCTTCTCGTCCGCGCAGGTTATGTGCGCCGCGTCGCGCCGGGTGTGTACACCTGGCTGCCATTGGGACTGCGCGCCATGCGCAAGATTGAAGACGTTATCCGCCAGGAGATGAACGCCATCGGTGGCCAGGAGATGCTCTTCCCGGCGCTGCTGCCGCGCGATCCTTATGAGCAGTCGAACCGCTGGACGGAATACGGCGATAACTTGTTCAGGCTTAAGGATCGCAAGGGCGCGGACATGCTGCTGGGCCCGACCCATGAGGAGATGTTCGCCACCGCGGTGAAGGATATGTACTCCTCCTACAAGGATTTCCCGGTCACGCTGTACCAGATTCAGACGAAGTACCGCGATGAGGAGCGCCCGCGCGCTGGCGTGCTGCGCGGCCGTGAGTTCACCATGAAGGACTCCTACTCCTTCGACATGACGGATGAGGGGCTCGATGAGTCCTATGCCCGCCACCGCAAGGCCTACCAGAACATCTTCGACCGCCTAGAGATCGATTACGCGATCTGTAAGGCCACCTCTGGCGCGATGGGTGGCTCGGCCTCTGAGGAGTTCCTCGCCGTGTCCGAGGTGGGCGAGGATACCTTCGTCCGCGCCACCGAGGGTGATTACGCGGCCAACGTGGAAGCGGTGGTGACCCAGGCGCCCGACGAGATTCCCTTCGACGGTCTGCCGGAGGCACAGGAGCATGAGACCCCGGACGCCGAGACCATTGAGTCTCTGGTGGAGTGGGCTAAGGGCGCCGGCATTACTGTCGGCGGCCGCGAGGTCACCGCAGCGGACACCCTCAAGTGCATGATGATCAAGGTGGCTGCGCCTGCGGCCGCTGAGGAAGAGAAGGAATGGGAGCTGGCCGCCGTTCTCATTCCGGGTGACCGCGAGCTGGATGAAAAGCGCTTGGAGGCTTCGCTGGAGCCGGTCGAGTTTGAGCTCGCCGGCGAGGGCGACTTCAAGAAGAACCCCTTCCTGGTCAAGGGCTACGTTGGCCCGCGTGCCCTCAACGCTCACGACGTGAAGGTTTATGCCGACCCGCGCGTAGTTTCCGGGTCGTCCTGGATTACCGGCGCGGATGCCCCGCAGCGTCACGTCGTCGGCTTGGTGGCCGGCCGTGATTTCACCGTGGATGAGTTCATCGAGGCCGCGGAGGTCAAGGAGGGTGACCCGGCGCCGAACGGTCAGGGCACTCTGACCCTGGAGCGCGGCATTGAGCTGGGCCATATTTTCCAGCTGGGCCGCAAGTACACCGAAGCATTCGACGTCCAGATTCTGGATGAGAACGGCAAGCGCGCCGTGCCGACCATGGGCTCCTACGGCATCGGTGTGACCCGCATGCTCGCCGTGCTGGCGGAGCAGCGCCACGATGAAAAGGGCCTCAACTGGCCAGTGGCCGTGGCCCCGTACCAGGTGCACGTGGCGGTGGCCAACAAGGACGCCGCCGCTCTCGAAGCCGGCCAGAAGCTTGTACAGGACCTGGACCGCGCTGGCATCGAGGTGCTTTTCGACGACCGCCCCAAGGTTTCCCCGGGCGTGAAGTTCAAGGATGCGGAGCTTCTGGGTATGCCCTTTATCGCCATCCTGGGCCGCTCCTTCAAGGACGGCATCATTGAGTTGCGCATCCGTGGCGGCGAAACCCGTGAGGTCCCCGCAGACTCCATCGTGGACACCTTAACGGAGCTCATCCGCGGCTAGGTGCGTTAAGCGCGTAGGCTCGCGGGTATGAGTTCTCACAATCCCGCACTGACATATTCAATGGCTGCAGCACTCTCTGCCATGGGAGTGCTGCATTTTGCTAAGCCGAAGCCCTTCGAGTCCATCATCCCGCCACAACTTCCAGGGTCGGCTCGTTTCTACAACTTCACCTCTGGCGCCTGGGAAGTGGTGACCGGTGCACTCCTGGCGAACCCATCGACGCGGCCTGCAGGCGGCCTTTCAGCCCTAGCTTTGCTCGCCGCCGTGTGGCCGGCGAACTTCTACCAGGCCTACAGGGACTTAGAAAGCGGCAAGGCATCAACCGGCAAGAAGATCTACCACGCGGTGCGTCTGCCATTGCAGATTCCGGTCATGCGCTATGCCTGGTCGCTGTACGCCGAAAAGAACGCCAAACGTCGGTAGCTCAGGAAAATCGAGCCCGCGAGGGAGGAATTAAGCTGCACTGGTGCGGTGAGATTGGGCGGCTACAGAAATACGCCAGCTTCGCCATTCAGTATTGGGTGCCGCTTGGTCGGGCACCTCCTGTGAGGCGGCGGAGGCCCATGTCACCGTGTCACTATGAGCGACGTAGTCAAGGAACGCGCGCGCTGAGGCGGCGTCTACGGGCAGCTCACCGGAGGACGAGGTGTAGGCCGCTGCGGGCTGTGGCACTGGTCCGATTTTGGCTACTGCTTCTTGGAGCGCGAGGACGCGGTTCTCGTGCAGAGCGAGGCGCTCATCAACCATCTCTTCGACGTCAGGTGTGACATAGGAACGAGCAAAGTCCAAGGCATACACCTGCTGGTATTCCCAGTCCAAGAGTTCGGTGGCGAGGTCAGCGTCATCCTCCGTCAGCTCCGGCACAGCGCCCGGTTCATCGGTGGAGCGGGCCTCCATTGCGATGGCTTGGGCGACGAGCAAGGGCCGAGATTCCGGGGAGACCGCGTCAAGCTGCTCTTCAGTCGATGAAGAAGCTGCGGCAAGCACGGCAGCCGCATCAGTGGCCTCGTGTGCTTCAACCTCACGATTCACTTCGCAGGAGCGCGGAACGTGTCCTTCCTCGTCGCGGCCGCAGAGGCGCTCAATTTCGGAGTAAAGCTCGTCTGCGTGCTGCGCGCGCAGTGACGCGGCATCGGGATCGAGTTCCTGCAGTGCGTGGGCGTCGGCGCTGGCATCGTGAGCCAGAGAGGTCAACGTAGGGTCTGCATGGGGGCCAAAATAATCCACGATCGCGTCGGTGGCTTGGCAGCCGCCCAGCCAGGGGGCGGCGCAAACTAAAAGGGTGGGCACAACTACTCGGCGGTTCACGCGATAGACCCTACCCGGGTGTCCTAGTCTAGAGCGCATGGCATTCCCAACACCCGCGCAACTAACCGAAATCCTGCAGCCTGTCGCCGCCGCGCGCGGCCTCGACGTTGAAGACGTGAAGACCACTCGTGCAGGAAAGAAATCTCAGGTCATCATCCGTGTTGACGGTGACGAACGCCCAAGTTCCGATCTCATTGAGGAGCTCTCGCAGGAGATTTCGGCGCTCTTTGATGCACAGGAAGAGGCGGGCACCCTCAACTTTGGCGCGGGTTACACCCTGGAGGTGTCGACGCCGGGGGTGGACTTTCCGCTGAGTGCCCCGCGCCACTGGCGCCGCAACCAAGGGAGGCTCGTGGGCTACGCGCTCACCGAGGAACCTGGCACGACCCGCGTCGCCCGTATCGGAGCGCTGTCCGAGGATGAAGAATCCGTGGCGCTCATCACCACTGTGAAAAAGGAGGTGCGCTATCAGGTTGAGCGATTGGAAAATCTAAGCCGCGCAGTGGTAGAAATTGAATTTGCCCAACCTTCAGCCATGGAGCTGGAGGCGGCACAGCAGACGTTCGACTTCGCCGAGCAGAACTCGGCAACCCGAGAGGACTAACAAGTGAATATTGACCTAGAGGCACTTCGCACGATTCAGCGCGAGCGCGGCGTCCCGGTAAAGGACCTGCTCGAAGCGATTGCGGGTGCCCTTTTGTATTCCTACCTGGATCACCGTGCCGAGTCAGCCGAGACCAAGGCGGAAGGTACGAAGTCTCGCGTCGACATCGACGCCGATAGCGGTGCTGTCACCGTCGTCGTGACCGAGAGTGATCCGGAGACTGGAGAGGTCATCAGTGAATACGACGACACTCCCGACAACTTTGGGCGCATCGGCGCGCAGGCGGTCCGCGATGCCATCCTGCGTAAGCTGCGCGAGAATGAGGCGGAACGAACCTACGATTCCTATTCGGAGCTCACCGGAACGGTTGTGTCGGGCGTCGTCCAGCGCGATATTCACGCGAACAAGCGCGGCGTCGTCGTGGTGCAGCTGGGTACCGAACACGACTCGCAGGATGCTTTCCTGCTGCCCGCCGAGCAGCTGCCGGGGGAGAAGCTCGAGCATGGCGACCGCGTTAAGGCCTACGTCGTGGGCGTGAACCGCACCGGAGCCAAGGTGCAGATCACGTTGTCGCGCACTCACCCTGAGCTGGTGCGTGGCCTGTTCGAGCTGGAGGTCCCAGAGGTTGCTGATGGCTCGGTTGAGCTCATTGCTATTGCCCGCGAGGCTGGCCACCGCTCGAAGGTATCCGTGCGCGGTCACGTTAAGGGGCTCAATGCCAAGGGCGCGTGCATCGGCCCGAAGGGTTCGCGCGTGAGCAACGTGATGCGTGAACTTGGTGGTGAGAAGATTGACATCATCGATTTCAACGAAGACCCTGCCGTCTATGTGGGCAACGCTCTTGCTCCGTCAAAGGTCGTGCGCGTAGAAATCCTCGACTCGGAGGCGCAAGTGGCCAAGGTGACTGTGCCGGATTACCAGCTCTCGCTCGCAATCGGTAAGGAAGGCCAGAATGCCCGCCTCGCGGCGCGCCTGACTGGATGGAAGATTGATATTCACTCTGATGCCGCTCGCGATTAGCTTTCCGACGGGCCTGCGGTGGGATTAAAGGTTTGGCCCGTTTTCGCGTAGAGTAGACAACGGCCCACATGCAGGAATGCTGTGGCGCAGGAATAGTGGCGATACGACGTAAGGAGTTGGATGTCTCAAGGACAGCGGCTCCGCACGTGTATTGCTACGCGTCAAAAGCATCCCGACACGGAACTGCTCAGGGTGGTCGCCGATAGGGACGATCCTTCAGGACGCCGTGTTGTTCCGGATCCAGGCCGCCGCCTTCCCGGTAGGGGAGCGTGGATTAGACCGGATCTGGAAGCAGTAGAGCTGGCGGAGCGAACCCGTGCCTTCAGGCGCGCGCTCCGATTGTCCACAGACGTGGACACAGGTCACGTACGTGAGTACCTCGCTGCTCAGCAGCAGGTGCAGTCGGCGGGTAATCGCCCGTGCGACCCAGAGTTAAAAAGGAAGACCGAACACTGATGAGCGCACAACGATGAAGCAGCATCAGCGATGAAAGTCCATAGCCATTAACTAGGGGTCAAGCCGTGTTCCGCGGCCCTGGCTCCTAGAAAGATTGAAGAGGAGACAAGTGCCCGGAAAGCTACGTGTACACGAGTTAGCAAAGCAGCTCGGTGTAACCAGCAAGGAACTGCTCGCCACGCTGAAGGAACAAGGCGAGTTCGTCAAGACCGCATCCTCGACCATCGAACCGCCGGTGATCAAGAAGATGCGCGCACACTATGAAGCAAAGAGTGGCAACGACAAGCCCGCAGACAAGAACGCGTCTGCAGCCACCCCTGCTTCCGCTGCCAAGAAATCTGCTGCCAAGAAGACTGCAGAGAAGAAGCCGGCGGAAAAGAAGCCAGCAGCCACGCCAAAGCCTGGCCCCAAGCCGGGTGGTGCCCCGAAGCCAGGTGCTGCTCCGACGCAGAGCGGCGCCCCCAAGCCGGGTGCCGCTCCCAAGCCGGGCGGTGCCCCGAAGCCGGGTGGCGCTCCCAAGCCCGGAGCACAGCGCAAGGGCGGCGAACGCGCAGTTACCCCGCGTTCCATGCCGAAGCCTGGCGGTACCCGCCGCGTGGCCAATAACCCGTTCTCCACGGGTAGCTCCAGCGATCGACCCAGCCCAGGGCCGCGCCCGGGCGGAAGCAAGGGTCAGCGCTCTGGCGGCAAGCCTGGAGATAACCGCGGCGGTAAGGGCGGCGCACGCCCGCAGGGCGATGGCAACCGTGGTGGACGTCGTCCTTCGCCAGCGATGATGCCTTCGCATCCGAATCCGGCCAGTATGCCGTCGAAGGCCGCAGGTAGCGGCGGTGGCGGTCGCGGTCGTGGCGGCCGCGGTGGTGGCCCAGGCCATGGCGGTCCAGGCCACGGAGGTTTCCGTGGTGGACGCGGCGGACGCCGCGGTGGCACCGCTGGTGCATTCGGACGTCCCGGTGGCGCACCGCGTCGCGGTAAGAAGTCGAAGCGTCAGAAGCGCCATGAGTTTGAAGAGCAGCAGAAGCATGAGGTAGGCGGCGTACGCTTGCCTGACGGCGGCGGTAAGGTTGTTCGCCTTCGCCGCGGTGCTTCCCTGGCTGACTTCGCCGAGAAGATTGGTGCGGATCCCGCAGCATTGGTGCAGGCGCTCTTCAACCTCGGTGAGATGGTGACCGCTACGGCCTCCGTATCTGAGGACACCCTGCAGCTCTTGGGCTCGGAGATCAATTACGAGGTCCAGGTTGTCTCCCCTGAGGATGAGGACCGCGAGCTGCTCGAGTCCTTCGACCTGCAATTTGGTGAGGACGAGGGCGGCGAAGAAGCCCTTGAGAAGCGCCCGCCAGTCGTGACCGTGATGGGTCACGTTGACCACGGTAAGACCCGCCTTCTGGATACCATCCGTAAGACCAACGAAGGTGCGGGCGAGGCCGGCGGCATTACGCAGGGCATCGGCGCCTACCAAACCACGGTGGACGTTGAAGACGGTCCGCGAACCATCACCTTCCTGGATACCCCGGGTCACGAGGCGTTTACCGCCATGCGTGCCCGCGGTGCTAAGTCCACCGACTTGGCCATCCTGGTGGTTGCTGCTGATGACGGCGTTATGCCGCAGACCATCGAGGCAATCAACCACGCGAAGGCAGCGGATATCCCTGTGGTCGTCGCGGTCAACAAGATTGATAAGCCGGAAGCTTCCCCGGACAAGATCCGTGGTCAGCTCACTGAGTACGGACTTGTTCCGGAGGAGTACGGCGGCGACACGATGTTCGTGGATATTTCTGCGAAGAACAACATCAACATCGACGACCTGCTCGAGGCTGTCATCCTGACCGCGGATGCTTCCCTAGAGCTCACCGCTAACCCGGACATGGACGCGCAGGGTTCTGCGATCGAGGCTCACCTCGACCGCGGTCGAGGCCCGGTGGCTACGGTCATCATCCAGCGCGGTACGCTGCGCATCGGTGATTCCATCGTGGTCGGCGATGCCCATGGCCGCGTGCGTCGTATGCTCGACGAATTCGGTAACGATGTGGAAGAAGCCGGTCCGTCCCGCCCGGTCCAGGTGCAGGGTCTCAATGGCGTACCAGGTGCCGGCGATAACCTCTTGGTTGTTGAGGACGACCGCGTGGCTCGCCAGATTGCCGCACAGCGCGATGCTCGGAAGCGTTCCGCACTGCAGGCGAAGGCGCGCAAGCGCGTCTCCCTCGAGGATCTGGATGCCGTGCTCAAGGAAACCTCGACGCTCAACCTCATCCTCAAGGGCGACAACGCCGGTTCCGTCGAGGCACTGGAAGACGCCCTCTTGGATATCGAGGTCGACGACGAGGTACAGCTCAACATCATCGACCGTGGTGTTGGTGCGGTGACGCAGACCAACGTCACTTTGGCTGCGGCCTCCGACGCCGTCATCATTGCCTTCAACGTTCGCGCTGAGGGTAAGGCAACCGAGGAAGCCAACGCCGAGGGCGTTGATATCCGCTACTACACGGTGATTTACCGTGCTATCGAAGAGGTCGAGGCAGCGCTGAAGGGCATGCTCAAGCCCATCTACGAGGAGCGCGACACCGGTGCAGCGGAGATCCGCGCGCTGTTCAAGTCCTCCGCGGTCGGCACCATTGCCGGTTGTATGGTCACCGAGGGCAAGGTCAAGCGCAACGGCAAGGTGCGCCTCGTGCGCGACGGAAACGTCATTACCTCCGATGCCAAGATCGAGTCCCTGCGCCACGAGAAGGATGACGCCAACGAGATTAACGCCGGATATGAGTGCGGTATGGTTCTGTCCTACCCGGATATCCAGGTAGGCGATATCATTCAGGCCTTTGAAGAAGTCGAGGTCCCGCGCGACTAGCCGCACCTGAGTTCTTCACTCAGTAACAGAGCTCAGTACTAAAGCCCAGCCAGGAGAGATTCTGGCTGGGCTTTACTCGTTTCGGCCGAACGGCGGCGAATCGGTATCCTAGACTAGTTGCCAGCAACCGTACGCAAAGGAGCTTCACCATGGTTGATCACGCACGCGCCGCACGCATGGCTAAGCGCATTCAGACAATCGTTGCGAGTGCGATTGAACGCCAGATTAAGGATCGCCGCCTTGAACTGGTTACCATCACAGATGCCCGCGTTACGGGTGACCTGCATGATGCCACCGTGTATTACACGGTGCGCGGAACGGATATTGATTCCGAGCCGAATTTTGACCAGGCGGCCGAAGCTCTTACGAGGGCCAAGGGCCAATTGCGCAAGATCGTGGGTGATGAGCTGTCCGTTCGCTTTACCCCGACGTTGTCTTTTGAGCTCGACACCGTCCCTGAAGCCTCCGCTCACATGGAGGATGTGCTTGCACGTGCACGTGCACGCGATGCAGAGCTGGCCAAGTTGAAGGAAGGCGCGAAGCCGGCCGGGGATGCGAACCCATATAAGACCTCGGATGAGGAAGAAGACTAAGTGTCACGAACCAACTACGAAGCCGCAGTTGATGCGCTGGTACAGGCCAGCAGCATTTGCATCATCACCCACTTGCGCCCCGACGCCGACGCCGTTGGCTCAGCGGCGGCCCTCACGTTGGCGCTTCGTCAGCGCGGTAAGCAGACCCGCACCGTGATTGGCCAGCGCCGAGACATTTCCGCCAACCTTTTTTCGATTCCCACCGTGGATGAAATCGAGTTGGTAGATGAGCTCCCGCAGGGCTATGACCTTTATGTCACTGTGGACTGCGGATCGATCGACCGGACCGGATCGGTAGCACGGGGCATTGAGGAGATGGCGGCCGTTGGGCGCGTCCTGTGCATCGATCACCACGCTTCGAACGATGGCTTTGGTGCGATCAATGTTGTGGATCCGGTGTGCGAGTCCACCACGGTGGTGTTGCTCGATATCTTAGATAGGCTGTCCATTCAGATTGATCGCGTCATCGCGCACTGTCTGTACGCCGGGCTAGTGACCGACACAGGTAACTTCCGGTGGGGCCGCCCAGCGATGCACGATATTGCCGCGCGCCTGATGCTCTATGGGCTTGATACCAAGCAGATCGCGTTGGAGCTTATGGATGCCAGCACCGCCGATGACCTGCAGATGATTGGTCGCGTCCTCTCGGGCCTCAGGATCGAAGCAGCGGGAGAGCACCGCCTCGCTGTCCTCTTCGTGCCGCATGAGGAAGTCAGTACGCACGCAGATTCCGCGATCGAGTCCTTCGTCGACTATGTCCGCGCCCTGAAAGGCACAGACATCGGGGTTGTGTTCAAGGAACAGGCCCCCGAAGTGTGGGCGGTGTCTTTGCGTTCCTCAGCAGTGAACTGCGCCGAGGTGGCCCTCACCTTTGGCGGAGGAGGCCATATTCCAGCCGCCGGCTACACCGCGCACGGCACGCCTGAGGAGGTTATTGCGCAGCTGGTAGGTGTGTTGTCCTAAATGGCACCCGAGCAACCAGTCAAGGTTTCTGCGGCGGAAGTCTTCCGCCTCGCCGTGCCCGCTTTGGGTGTCTTAGCGGCCATGCCGCTGTATTTGCTTTTGGACACCGCGGTAGTGGGACGGTTAGGCGCGCAGGATCTGGCCTCGCTGGGGGCTGCGGCCACGATCCATTCGGTGGTCACTACCCAGCTGACCTTCCTGTCCTATGGCACAACCGCGCGTGCTTCGCGTTTGTTCGGCGCAGGAAAACGTGAGGAAGCTGTAGCCGAAGGCGTTCAGGCTACCTGGGTTGCGGTCGGCGTCGGCCTCGTCCTAGCGCTCCTTATGTGGCTCTTCGCCGGGGTCTTTGCCTCCTGGCTAACCGGCAACCCCGAAACAGCGAAGGGGACCGCACAGTGGCTGCGCATCGCCGCCATCGCGATTCCCTTTACCCTCATCACGATGGCTGGAAACGGTTGGATGCGAGGTGTACAAGACACCCGCAAGCCCCTGTACTTCACACTTGCAGGTATGATTCCTGGCGCTAGTGCAGTGCCCATTTTCGTGCACTTGTGGGGGCTACAGGGGTCCGCCTTAGCCACGGTGTTGGGGATGGGAATCATCGCGGCATTCTTCCTCAGGGAACTGCGCCGCGAACATACCGGCTCGTGGGAAGTCCGCTGGCGCGTCGTACGCCGGCAGCTTGTGCTGGGGCGCGATCTCATTGTGCGTTCATTGAGTTTTCAAGTGGCCTTTCTATCCGCAGCAGCTGTGGCTTCGCGCATCGGAACCGCACAACTGGCCGCGCATCAAATCTTGATGCAGTTGTGGAACTTTTTGTCCCTTGTACTGGATTCCCTGGCGATCGCCGCCCAGGCCTTGACCGGCGCGGCACTGGGTGCAGGCTCAGCGCGCTACGCCCGCACGGTGGGTACAAAGGTGACGCTCTATTCGACGTCCTTCTCACTTGGACTTGCTGTGATTCTTGCGCTGGGTTCCGGGATCATCCCGCGGATTTTCACCACGAGCCCGGAAGTCCTCGAGGTGATCTCCGGGCCTTGGTGGGTTATGACTTTCCTCGTCATCATCGGCGGGGTGGTCTTCGCCTTGGACGGCGTTCTCCTCGGCGCTGGGGATGCAGCGTTTCTTCGCACGCTTACCTTGGCGTCGGTACTTCTAGGCTTCCTTCCCGGCGTCTGGTTGGCTTTTGCTCTAGGCACCGGGCTTAGTGGAGTATGGGGCGGGATCGCCGCGTTCATCTTCATCCGCATGGTGGGCGTCGTCTGGCGCTTTCGCTCGATGCGGTGGGCGCGGGTCTAAGCCTGTGGTAGAAGTAGAGGGAATGTTCGTGTGAAGGAGGCATTATGACCACTCTGTGGGCCGTCTCCGATCTCCACGCGGCGGTGCGAGTCAACGGTGAGCGCATCGATGAACTCGTGCCACCGAATCCCCATGACTGGTTGATTGTCGCAGGGGACGTTGCCGAGCGCATTGACCTGGTGATCAACACCTTGGCGCGGCTGAAGAACCGCTATGCCACCGTCATTTGGGTGCCCGGCAACCATGAGCTCTTTTCTCGGGGACAGGACGCATTTAGGGGGCGCGCAAAATACGACCGGCTTGTTGAAGGCTGCCGTGAGATCGGCGTGATTACCCCAGAGGATCCTTATCCGGTCTTCGGAGGAGTGACCGTCGTCCCGCTGTTTACGCTGTACGATTACAGCTTTCGCCCGCCGGGGACCACGGTCGAACAAGAGCTTGCGAGCGCAAAGCAAAAGCAAATCGTCATGACCGATGAATTCGCCATTGCCCCCTTCGTCGATGTGCGTGCTTGGTGCTGGGACCGGCTGGCCTATTCAATTAAGCGCCTGTCCCGGGTGGAAGGGGAGACCGTCCTCATCAATCACTGGCCATTGGTCCAGGAGCCGACCCTCTACTTGCGCTGGCCCGAAGTGGCCTTGTGGTGCGGTACCCGCCACACGCGCTCGTGGCCGCGGCGCTACAACGCCAAAGCCGTGGTCTATGGACATCTTCACATGCCAAACCGAGCCAATATTGATGGCGTGGACCACATCGAGGTTTCGCTAGGGTATCCGCGTGAATGGCAGGCACACGGTGGCCTCCAGCAGTGGCCGTATCCGGTGCTCACCATCGATGAGACGACGGGGAGGGCCGAGCATGCTTGAGCCTTCCCTCTTCCCAGAGTCTGCGCGCTACTGCTACGTGCGCACGGATGAGTCGATGACTAATCTCCTCAATTTCCATCACCTATCCCCTGAGGAGCGCGCTGTGGTCTCGCAGGCCGTGGACGTCCGCAAGTCGGAATTTGGGGATGCCCGCTGGTGCGCTCACCGCGCGCTGAAGGAGCTTAATTACACCGGCGAGGAACCTATTCTGCGCGGTGAGCGGGGCATGCCGCTGTGGCCGGAGGGCTACACGGGATCGATGACGCACACCGAGGGTTTGCGCGCAGCGGTGGCAGCGCCCACCACACACGTGCGCTCGATGGGACTCGACGCCGAGCCAGCGGAGCCCTTGCCGGAACACGTGTTGACGATGATCGCCCGGCCAGGGGAGATGCCGCAGCTAGCCCGCCTCCGCGCGGCGGGCATCTCCTGCCCGGACCGCCTGTTGTTTTGTGCGAAGGAAGCCACCTACAAGACGTGGTTCCCCATGACGCGGCGGTGGCTCGATTTCGATCAGGCCGAAATTGACTTGCGCCTCGACGGAACTTTAGTCTCCTACCTCCTAGCGCGACCGACCCCGGTGCCGTTCATTACCGGCCACTGGATTATTCGGGACGGCTATGTCATCGTCTCTGCCGCCGTCCCGGCGCTCAACTTTGAGAACTAAAGAGTGGAGGGGCGAGCGACAAAAACTGTGGCCAGGCGCTTGCCCATTTCTTTGATTAGGGCGACGGATCGGCCCTGGGGGTCGACGGCCGCGTAGGTGCCTTTCAACCCACGCGGCTCCAGCCACTTACCCATGGCCAAGGCCTGAGCCTCGTCATCGGTGACCTCCAAGACCGGATAGCTACGAGCGAGCGCCTGGTCGAGGCTCAAGGACAGCTTCGGGGAGGTCTCGAGGGTGTCGAGGGGGAGGGCGTCGTCAAGCGTAAAAGGCCCTACCTCCGTGCGGCGCAGCGCGGTGAGATGCCCGCCGACGCCAAGCGCTTCCCCCAAATCCCGAGCCAGCGAGCGGATGTAGGTGCCTGAAGAACAGGCCACCGACACGTCCAGATCAATGAACTCTCCGGTGCGCCGCGTATCGAGGATATCGAAGCGGCTGACCGTTACCGGGCGAGCTGGAATCTCAACCTCTTCGCCCGCCCGCACCCGTTCGTGGGCACGCTTGCCATCGATTTTGATCGCGGACACCGCTGCCGGACGCTGCATAATATCGCCGGTCAAGGCATCAACTTCCTGCGCAATGGCTGAATCTTCCACAGCGGTTGCCGGTTCGCCCCACGTGCTTTCCCCCTCCGCGTCGTCGGTGTGGGTCGCCATGCCGAGGCGAATCGTCGCGTCGTAAGCCTTGGTAGAGGCCACCATGTGGGCGAGGAACTTGGTGCCGCGCTCAATGCCCACGATGAGCACCCCCGTGGCCATGGGATCTAGCGTGCCTGCGTGCCCCACCTTGCGGGTGTGGAAGAAGCGCCGCAGTTTTCCCACGACATCGTGCGAGGTCATGCCGGCAGGCTTGTCGACGACCACGAGGCCAGAACGTTCGAGCGGATCAGTCATGCCCTGCAGTCTAGGGCACCGTCTACTGTGGGATAGCATGGTGCCCGTGGATATTTGGTACGGAATCGATAGCATCCCCGGTGACCTCGGTCCGACGTCGGTGACGATTGGCGTCTTCGACGGCCTACACCGCGGCCACCAGCAGCTCGTGACGAAGGCCGTCGAGCACGCGCGCGAACACGGTCATAGTGCGGTTATGGTGACCTTCGATCCGCACCCTGTTTCCGTCTTCTTGCCGGAGCGCGCGCCGTTGTCCGTCATTACGTTTGAGCGCCGAATGCAACTGGCGGAAGAAATGGGCATCGAGGCTGTTCTTGTCATCGACTTCACTGAGGAACTTCGGGGCGTCGAGCCACGCGAGTACGTGACAGACCTCCTTGTGGGGCGCTTGCACGCAGAACACGTCGTGGTGGGGGAGAACTTCACGTTCGGCGCTGGTGCGGCCGGTACTGCGGAGGCGCTGGCGGAATTCGGCACCGAGTTCGGCTTCGGCGTTGACATCGTGCCTCTGCTTGACGACGACGGCGAGCGCATCTGCTCCACCAACATCCGCGCCGCTCTTGCCACGGGCGATATTGCGCGCGCGAATTGGGCGCTGGGGCGTCATTTCACGGTGACTGGGCCCGTTGTGCGTGGTGCGGGGCGTGGCGGAAAGGAACTCGGTTTCCCGACCGCCAACCAGTACTTCCCGGAATCCGTCGCTATCCCAGCCGATGGCGTCTACGCGGGCTGGTTCGTGGTCGAGCCAACTGGGGCGCCCTTGGAAGGAGACATGGAACCCGGCGTTCCTTATCCAGCGGCCATTTCGGTGGGCACGAACCCCACCTTTGGTGACGAGGAGCGCTCTGTGGAGTCCTTCGTGCTGGATCGCGATGCCGACCTCTACGGCCACGAGGCCACCGTGCATTTTGTCGATCACGTGCGTGACATGGAGAAATTCAACTCCGTTGAGGAGCTCCTAGCGGCTATGGAGCGCGACGTCGCCCGAGTTCGTGAGATTCTTGCCCGTGAGGCCTAAATGAAGATCATCCTCGACCTCGACACCGGAATCGACGACGCCCTTGCGCTCGCCTATGCCGTTGCACACCCCGACCTCGAGTTGATCGGAGTTACGGGTACCTATGGCAACGTTCCAGTGGCGTTGGGCGTGCGCAACTCGCTGGCGTTGCTCGAGCTTCTCGACGCCGAAGATGTCCCCGTCTTCACCGGCCCGACCCGGCCAGGCTTTAACGTGGCTCCCATTTCGGCGTTTATCCATGGGCGCAACGGACTCGGCGAGGTTCTCTTGCCACCGCCGCGCCGCAAGGCATACGAGGATGCAGTGGGCTTTCTTGTCCGTTCGGTCCGCGAGCATGGCGAGGACCTGGTTATAGTGCCGACGGGGCCGTCGACAAGCATTGCGGCCGCCATGCGCGAGGACCCGGACTTTGCCCGCAACGCCCGCATCGTGATGATGGGCGGCGCGTTGACCGTACCCGGAAACGTCACTCCTTATGCCGAGGCCAACGTCTTCCAAGATCCCCAAGCCACGGACTATGTCTTCCACCATGCACAGAACCTCACGATGGTGGGGCTCGATGTCACGCTGCGCACGTTGCTCACCACGGAGCATACGAAACAGTGGCGAGGAACACGGACGGGCCGGATCTACGCGGACATCGTGGATTACTACATCCGCGCCTACAAAACGACCTCTCCGCACCTCGGCGGTTGTGGGCTCCACGATCCCTTGGCGGTGGCTGTGGCAGCCGATCCTTCGCTGGTCACATGCCTCGACCTCAATCTGCGGTGTGAGGAGAACGGGCGCACCATCGGTGACCCGGAACGCCTGGATAACCCCACCACCCGCGTGGCCGTTGCTGTCGACGACGCGCGCTTCGTCGAGGATTTGATGTCGAAGCTGGGCAGCCTCTATACTTCTACTTCGGCTTGCTGACTGCGGTCCGCAGTAGTCACGGGCAGCGCCTTTCAGGCGCAACATTTCATGTGGACTGAAATACAATAGGAGATTTTTCCATGGCTTTGAGCACCGAGAAGAAGGCTGAAATCCTCAAGGAGTACGGCCTGCACGAGACCGACACCGGTTCCCCGGAGGCACAGGTTGCGCTGCTGACTTCCCGCATCAACAACCTCACCGAGCACCTCAAGGACCACAAGCACGATCACCACTCCCGTCGTGGTCTGCTGCTCATGGTTGGTCGCCGTCGTGGCCTGCTGAAGTACCTGGCCGCTAACGACGTTGACCGTTACCGCGACCTGATTTCTCGCCTGGGTCTGCGCCGCTAAGCGCTCGACTTTTTAGCCCCCGCACCAAGTGTGCGGGGGTTTTCTTGTCCCTTCTGCTAAAATCCTTGGGCGTTGTCAGAAAACATCGAAGAAGAGGCGGCACCGAAGATCGCCATGACAGCTCCAAGGAGAGTTTCATACATGAGCGCTAAGAACGCTAAGAATCAAACGAACAACTCCGTCGAGTTCGCAATCGACGAGGACTACGGCATTACCGAGGCCATCGCCACCCTGGATAACGGCGATTTCGGCACCCGTACTATCCGTTTTGAGACGGGCCAGCTTGCCCGACAGGCTGGTGGCTCCGTGACCACCTACCTGGACGAGGACACCATGCTGCTGTCCACGACCACCGCTTCCAACCAGCCGCGTGAGGGCTTCGACTTCTTCCCGCTGACCGTGGATGTGGAAGAGCGCATGTACGCCGCGGGTAAGATCCCGGGCTCCTTCTTCCGCCGCGAGGGCCGTCCTTCCACCGAAGCTATCCTGGCCTGCCGCCTCATCGACCGCCCGCTGCGTCCGACCTTCGTGAAGGGTTTGCGCAACGAGGTTCAGGTCGTTGTCACGGTCCTCTCCATGGACCCGGAGGAGTACTACGACGTCGTTGCCATCAACGGTGCTTCTGCCTCCACTCAGCTCTCCGGCCTGCCGGTTTCTGGCCCGGTGGGTGGCGTGCGCATGGCGCTGATTGCCGATGACAAGCACCCGAAGGGACAGTGGGTGGCCTTCCCGAACAACGAGCAGCACGAGCGTGCTCTCTTCGAGATGGTCGTTGCCGGCCGCATCGTGAAGAAGGGCCGCAAGGACGACGTTGCCATCATGATGGTGGAGGCGGGCGCCGGCGTGAACGTGGCCGAGCGCATCAAGGAAGGTGCCCCGGCTCCGCAGGAATCCACCGTGGCTGAGGGTCTTGAGGCTGCCAAGCCTTTCATTAAGACCCTGTGCGAAGCACAGGCAGGCCTGGCCGAGCGCGCCGCGAAGGAGACCCAGGAATTCCCGCTCTTCCCGGCCTATGGTGATGATGTCTACGCTGCTGTCGAAAAGGCTGCCTCCAAGAAGCTGGAGAAGCTGCTTACCATCCCGGGCAAGCAGGACCGCGACGATGCTACCAATGACTACATGGAGCAGGTTGAGGCACAGCTCATCGAGGACTTTGATGACCTCGACGAGGCCGATGCTTCCAAGCAGATCCGCAATGCATTCAATGCCGTGATGAAGGCCATCGTCCGCAACAAGATCCTCACTGAAGGATTCCGCATCGATGGCCGCGGCGTCACCGATATCCGTGACCTCGGCGTTGAGGTCGATCTCGTTCCGCGCGCCCATGGTTCCTCCCTCTTTGAGCGCGGTGAGACCCAGATTCTGGGTGTGACCACCCTGGACATGCTCAAGATGGAACAGCAGATCGACTCCCTGACCCCAGTGGAGTCCAAGCGCTACATGCACCACTACAACTTCCCGCCGTATTCCACCGGTGAGACCGGCCGTGTGGGCTCCCCGAAGCGCCGCGAAATCGGCCACGGTGCTCTGGCTGAGCGTGCCTTGCTGCCGGTTATCCCGTCCCGCGAGAATTTCCCTTATGCCATCCGCCAGGTTTCTGAGGCCCTCGGCTCCAACGGTTCCACCTCCATGGGTTCCGTCTGTGCATCCACCCTGTCCCTCTACAACGCGGGCGTTCCGCTGAAGGCACCGGTGGCAGGTATCGCCATGGGCCTTGTTTCCGGTGAGGTCAATGGCAAGGAAAAGTTCTTGGCGCTCACCGATATTCTCGGCGCTGAGGACGCTTTCGGCGATATGGACTTCAAGGTCGCCGGCACCTCCGAGTTCATCACTGCACTGCAGCTGGATACTAAGTTGGACGGCATTCCTTCGCACGTGCTTGCCGACGCCCTCGAGCAAGCCCGCGACGCCCGTGCCGCCATCCTTGACACCATGGCTGAGGTCATCGAAGGCCCTGATGAGATGTCTGGTCTGGCTCCGCGCATTACCTCTGTGACCATTCCGGTGAACAAGATTGGTGAGCTCATTGGCCCGAAGGGCAAGACCATCAACGCAATCACCGAGGAGACCGGTGCCGATGTCTCCATTGAGGAAGACGGCACGGTGTATATCTCTGCCGCTACCGGCGAAGCCGCTGAGGCAGCTATTGAGCGAGTAAATGGCATCGCTAACCCGCAGCTACCGAAGGTGGGCGAGCGTTTCCTCGGCACCGTGGTCAAGACTGTCGCTTTCGGCGCCTTCGTCTCCCTGACCCCGGGCCGCGATGGCTTGGTGCACATCTCGAAGCTGGGCGGCGACGATCGCATCGAAAAGGTCGAGGACGTCGTCAACGTTGGTGACAAGATCCAGGTTGAAATCGCGGACATTGATAACCGCGGCAAGATTTCCCTGGTTCCGGTTGAGGAGGACTAATCCTCAGATCGCCTAGGAACTACTAGGACGAGGGCCCTGCCACCCAGCTCATAGATAGCTGAGGCAGGGCCCTTAGCGTTGCCGCGGCCGCTATTCTTGGAAGTCGAGTACCAAGCGCTTGGGGTGCTCAAGGAAAGTCACCGAGTACGGCGTCTTCTTTTTCAGTCCAATGACCAGTTGGGTTTGTGCCTCGAATGAGGTGGTTTATACGACTTCGCTCACCACGCCGGCACCAGGTGTATTTCCCGGCTTCATATATTTTTTCTTCAAGCTCAGGCGTGGAAGGCCGCGGGGTGCCTTCGATTCCCAGGTTGAGAAAAGCGCTTCCTTAAAGCAGCGGCATTGGCTACCTGCCGGGAAGGGGGCCTGCGTGTCACTGGACTGCTGCGGTGCATCGGCGGTGCTTGTGCTCGACGGAATCGTGCTGACCAGCGGCGCCGGTAACGTATCCGCGCCGCGATCCGTGCATCCGCCCAGCGGCATGATACATACAGCGGTGATGATTGCGATGATGGAAGCGGAAAGAAACTAGGCGCGACAATTTCGCTATCTCTTAAGCTGTACAACTTGGATGAGGTTTCCTACGGTGTCGTCGAAGACAGCGATGATAGAGGGGCCGACGTCGGTGGGCTCCATAGTGAAATCCACGCCCTTTTCAGTGAGTTCCCTATATTCCTTCTCCACGTCTGCGGACAAGAACTGGGTGGCAGGAATGCCATCGGCCTTGAGCGCTGCTGCGTAGTCCTTGGACGCCGGGTGGGCCTTAGGCTCGAGGAGGAGCTGCGTATTTCCTTGACCTTCAGCATTGGTCACCGTGAGCCATCGAAAGTCTCCGTGGGTCACATCGTCCTTGACTCGAAAGCCGAGCGTATTGACATAGAAGTCGTGCGCGCGAGCAACGTCATCGACAGGTATTGAAGCAATGTAGATCTGCATTCGCCCCATATTAACGAGCATGACGAAACCACGCCGGCGGCCCTGTCTGCAGCAGGGGAGACCTGACTAGGGCTGAGTGATACAGTCGTCGTTCTTTTCGACGGTGGGTGTGTTCTTGGTTTCTTGTCCTTTCGGTTGTTTGGAGTGTGGTGTCGTCGTTTGATTCAACGAGGGCTAGGCCCCCTGTTCTTCGTCATCGTCGTCGTTTGAATCGACGGGGTTTAGAAGGGGATGTCCTCGTCACCGGTGTCGGTCTGGGTTTCGGCTTCGGTGTTGGCTTTGGTTTTGGCTTGTTGTTGTGCGTAGTCGTCGAGTTCTTGTTTGAGGTGTTGGGCTTCTTCACGCACACGTTTCCTGGTGGCGGTGATGTGTTGGGCGACTGTTTGCGCCCACCGTTTCTGTTTTGGTGCCAGGGGGCCTTCTGCTTCGTTGATGGTCCAGGTACCGTCAGCGAAAAGCCAGATAACATCCCCACTGTAGGGGTCCAGGAAGTATTTTAAGGTGCCATCGGTTTTCATGTTGTGGTGTCCTTGGCATAAACATGCCAGGTTCTTCGGATGTGTTGGCCCGCCTTCAGCCCAGTTGTGTCGGTGGTCTAACTGGGTAATAAAGGCTGGCTCTTCACACCCGCCGACTCGGCAGGTCCCGTCGCGGCCTTCGACGTGTTTGCGCATAATCAGGCCCGGTTGGTAGCCGTCTGCTTCGGCTACCTCGCCGGTTAAGTCCCGGGTTTTATCATGCGGCATGGCTTCTTGGCGCCAGCCGAAGCCTTCAATAAAGGTTGGGGCATTCTCAATATCGCAGGCCTGATAGGTGTGTAGCACCACAGCGGCTGGAGGCTCAATCTCACCGGACAGTAGTTTCTTGACAGCATCCGGAATCGTCAGGTCGTGCTTGGCAGCGGTTTGGTGGATGAAGGCATCGAGTTTAATGCCGGTATCTTCAGTAACTTGGAGTTCTAGCCAGGCGGAGGTGCCATTAGAAGAAAACCGGTAGGCATCCTTGGGGCGGGTATCACGAAAAGCGATGGAGTCATCCAGGGTTTTACATATATCGCGGACTTTACGCCTGATTTGGCTACGTGTAGGAAAAGCCTGATTGGGTTTCGAAGGGGTGAAAAAGTCAGCCAGGATGGTGTCGATAAAATCCAGGGTTTCATCCGTCAGGGCTGTCAGGGCCGACATGGGCTGATCAATAGCAATCAAGGACTCGATGTCGAGCAGGCACAAGGTGTCTTGTATGGCTTTGACTTTCGGCAGGCTATCAAGCCGGTGGATAGCACGCAGACCTGCTTTGATATGACCTTCTGGCAGTGACCAGGCAGCCACCAAGCTTAAAGCGGTGGTGTTGATATCAGCCTGCAGGCTGGGCATAGCAGCCTGCCAGGTGTCATAGGTGGCTCGGCGTGCTTTGGCGCGGGCTATAGCGTGTGGATTATTCGGATTCGTTGTTGAGAAGAAGAAAGAAGATGAGGTTGAAGGGTGTGTGGCGGTGGTAGTCATGAATGTCTCCCCCGAGAAACATGAGTTAGAAGAAATGTTCTAACAATGATTCTACCGACCCTCACCGCACATGGCTATAGCCAGTAGTGAATTCACGTCAAGTCGTTACTACAAACGGGGGTAGTCGCGTCACATTAGATTGGATGTGCGATATAAATGTGGCAGGTTGTAAAACCGCCTAAACGCCAGTGAACTACCCAATTGGTCGAGGTTTATGGCGGCCCTCTCTGCCCTGTCCAAAACCCTGCCGGCGGCGGGGATAGACTGGGCACAGCTAACCGTATGAACACGTATGAAGGGATTGTGAATGACTATCAAGGTGGGTGTCCTTGGCGCTAAGGGCCGCGTGGGGCAGGCAATCGTGGAGGGCGTCAACGCTGCAGAAGATCTGGAGCTTGTCGCTGAAATTGATCGCGAAACCCCGCTGGAGAAGCTAGTTGAAGCAGGCGCCGAGGTTGCCGTCGACTTCACTCAGCCCGCTTCGGTTATGGATAATCTTGAGTTTTGTATCGCCAATGGAATCCATGCTGTTGTCGGCACCACGGGCTTCGACGAGGAGCGGCTAGCCAAGGTAGAGGAGTGGACTAAGAAGGAGGGCGCTGGCAACGTTCTCATCGCTCCGAACTTTGCTGTCTCAGCTGTATTGACCATGGTGTTTGCTGCCCAAGCGGCGAAGTTCTTCGATAGCGCCGAGGTTGTTGAATACCACCACCCGAATAAGCTTGACGCGCCGTCCGGCACGGCGGTTCATACTGCGCAGGGAATTGCGAAGGCTCGTAAGGAAGCTGGCCTGGATGCAATGCCGGACAAGACCGAGCAGTCCCTTGACGGTGCGCGAGGTGCAGACGTTGATGGCGTCCACGTCCATGCAGTTCGCATGCAGGGAATGGTGGCGCATGAAGAGGTAATCTTCGGTACCCAAGGGCAATCCCTGACCATCCGCCAAGATTCCTATGACCGCTCTTCCTTTACTCCCGGTGTTTTGCTTGGTGTGCGCGAGATTTCCTCCCACGCAGGTTTGACCGTGGGGCTTGAGAAGTATCTGGGGCTGTAATGGCAAAGGTCTCTGAGCTTGATGTCCAACTCATCGCGGCAACGGCGTTTCATGCACCACGCGGGGTGGATTGGAAGGCGGACGAGGGGGCGTCGGAAAGCGAGGCGTTAGTCGAGTTTGCTGGGCGTGCGTGTTACGAGTCCTTCGATAAGCCAAATCCTCGTACCGCGTCGAACCAGGCTTATTTACACCACATCTTGGAAGTGGGTCACGACGCGCTTCTGGAGCATGCCACCGCGACGCTGTATATAAGAGGGCTGTCGCGCTCGGCAACGCATGAGTTGGTGCGCCACCGGCACTTCTCCTTCTCCCAGCTTTCACAACGCTTCGTACACTCCGACGAAGCAGAGGTAGTGCTGCCCAAGTTCATTGCAGAAGATGAGCAGCTAACGCGGTTAACGCTACAAGCGGCCGATGAAGCGAGGTTTGTCTACGAAGAGCTGCTCGACGCCCTCGAGTCCAAACTGGAAGAGGAACCAAACGCATTGCTTCGTAAGAAGCAGGCGCGGCAGGCAGCGCGTGCGGTTTTGCCCAATCTCACAGAGTCCCGCATAGTAGTGACCGGCAACTACCGTGCGTGGCGCCACTTTATCGGCGCTCGGGCAACGGAGCAGGCTGATACTGAGATGCGCCAATTGGCGGTGACATGCTTGAAGCTGTTGAGAGAGCAATCGCCGGTGCTTTTCGACGACTTCCACATCACCACTTTGTCCGACGGGACCGAAATGGCTTCGAGCCCGTACGCTTAAAGGCTTTGCAGGAGACTCGCGCACGACCCCGATGCAGCCAATAGGGGCGAAAGCGGGTAATCTTGACGCCTATGAGCACAGGTATGACAGCACAGACAGGCGTCGACACCTTCGGACGCGTAGGCGTAGCTATGGTCACTCCATTTGACCAGGATGGCGCCTTGGATGTGTCCGCTGGTCGTCGCCTGGCAGCTCATCTGGTTGATAACGGTATTGATTCGCTCATTTTGGCTGGGACCACGGGTGAGTCACCGACGACGTCATTGGATGAGAAACTGGAGCTGTTTGCAGCTGTAAAGGAAGAGGTAGGCAGTCGCGCTAAGCTGTGTGCGGGAGCGGGAACCAATAACACCGCCACCAGCATTTCAGCAGCGCGCGCTTTCGCTGATGCGGGAGCAGACAGCCTCTTGGTTGTAACTCCGTATTACTCCAAGCCTTCCCAAGCCGGTGTGTATGCGCACTTTAGCGCTGTCGCTGACGCCGTGGACCTCCCCATTTGTCTGTATGACATCCCTGGCCGCTCGGGCATTCCGATTGAGACGGAGACCCTTCTTCGCCTTGCGGAAGTGCCGAACATCAAGGCCGTCAAGGACGCCAAAGGCGATCTTGTGGCGGCTGCACCGCTTATCCAGGAAACCGGATTGGCATGGTACTCCGGAGATGACGGGCTGAACTTGCCGTGGCTGGCCCTCGGTGCTTCAGGCGTTATTTCCGTGATTGGTCATATTGCCCCGCGTGCCCTGGCTGATCTCTACGTGGCCTTCGACGAAGGCGATATCGCACGTGCACGAGAGATCAACGCGAAAACTTTGTCCCCGCTCGTCGAGGCGCAAGGCCGCCTCGGAGGAGCAACTCTTGTTAAAGCTGCCTTGCGCCTGCAGGGCATTGAAGTTGGAGAACCTCGTCTCCCGGTTTCCGCAGCTGACGCGGATGAGATTGAGGTTCTCCGTCACGATTTGGAAAAGGCTGGAGTCCTTTAAGAATGACTGAATCCCGTAACCGTTCCCGCAAGGTGACCCGTAAGGCGGGTCCGCCTTCGGAGACCGAGACCGCCTCGAATGAGGCGGCTTCGCCGGTTTTCCAAGCGCCGAAGGAATCGGCTGCTTCCGGCGCATCCTCTAAGGAGTCTGGAAACTCTGACGACGGCAACCGTCGTTCCCGTTCTCGTGGTTCCCGTGGCGGCCGTGGTCGCGGCCGCGGCGGCAACAACAACCACAACAACGGCAATAACAACAACGGTGGTCGTAACAACCGCAATCGCAACAACAACCGCGGCCGTCGCAATGTACCTAAGTCCATGCAGGGCGCGGATCTGACCAAGCGTCTGCCGGAGCCGCCGAAGCGGCAGAAGGACTCTCTGCGTATCTATGCCTTGGGCGGTATTTCCGAGATCGGTCGAAACATGACCGTCTTTGAGTACCAGGATGAGATGCTCATCATCGACTGTGGTGTGCTCTTCCCGTCCTCCGGTGAGCCAGGCGTGGACCTGATTCTCCCGGACTTTGGCCCGATTGAGAAGAAGATTCACAAGGTCAAGGCACTCGTCGTAACCCACGCGCACGAGGACCACATTGGTGCTATCCCGTGGCTGCTGAAGCTGCGCCCGGATATCCCGATTGTGGCATCCCGCTTCACTATTGCGTTGATTGCTGCCAAGTGTAAGGAACACCGCCAGAAGCCGAAGTTCGTTGAGGTCAATGAGAAGTCCGATGTGAACTACGGTCCGTTCCGTTGCCGCTTCTGGGCAGTGAACCACTCCGTCCCGGATGCCCTCGGTGTCATGCTGGGTACCCCGGCTGGCAACATCATCCACACCGGTGACATCAAGCTGGACCAGACCCCGCTGGATAACCGCCCGACGGATCTGCCTGCCCTGTCGCGCTACGGCGACGAAGGTGTGGACCTCATGCTGTGCGATTCCACCAATGCCAACATCCCGGGTGTGTCCGCCTCTGAGGGCGACATTCCGGCAACGTTCAAGCGCCTGGTTTCTGGGGCAAAGCAGCGCGTGATCATCGCATCCTTCGCCTCGAACGTCTACCGCGTGCAGGCGGCTATCGACGCCGCCGTGGCCGCCGGCCGCAAGGTTGCGTTCAACGGCCGCTCCATGATGCGCAACATGGAAATCGCGGAGAAGATGGGCTTCCTGAAGGTTCCGCGCGGCACCATCATCCCGATCGATGAGGCGGCCAAGATGGCTCCGCACAAGGTGCTGCTCATCACCACTGGTACCCAGGGCGAGCCGATGGCGGCGCTGTCCCGCATGGCTCGTCGTGAGCATCGCCAGATCACCGTCCGCGATGGTGACCTCATCATCTTCTCCTCCTCCCTGATTCCGGGTAATGAGGAGGCCGTGTTCGGCGTTATCAACATGCTGTCCCAGATTGGCGCTGAGGTCATCACGAACAAGGAAGCTAAGGTCCACGCCTCCGGCCACGGCTATGGCGGCGAGTTGCTCTTCCTCTACAACGCTGCACGCCCGAAGAACGCCATGCCGGTGCACGGCGAGTGGCGCCACCTGCGTGCCAACAAGGAGCTGGCAGTCTCCACTGGTGTGGCCCGTGATCGCGTGGTCCTTGCCCAGAACGGCGTTGTCGTCGATCTGCGCAACGGCCGTGCTGAGGTCGTCGGCCAGATCCCGGTGGGCAACCTTTACGTCGATGGTGTGTCGATGGGTGATGTCGACGCCGATACCCTCGCGGACCGCACCAACCTGGGTGCCGGCGGTGTCGTTTCCATCACCTGTGTCATCGATAACCGCACGTCGCGCCTGCTTGAGCACCCGACGGTGTCCACGACGGGCTTCTCCGACGATGACCGCGGTATCGTGCCTGAGGTCGCCGAGATGGTGGAGAACACCATGAATGACCTCGCCGCTGAGGGAGAGAACGATACCTACCGCATGGTGCAGAAGCTGCGCCGCAAGGTATCGAAGCTCATGGACTCCAAGTACAAGCGCGAGCCGGTGATTCTGCCGACCATCGTTCCGACGAACTCGGATATCCTGCTGCCTGACGACGACGAAGTTCACGCTTCCCGCGAATCGCTCTAAAGCTAAGGCCGCAAGCGCCCCAGTGTTCCCGCCTCCGGTGGGTATGCTGGGACGCATGTCGTTTTCTTCAGCAGAGCGCGCCAAGATGGTGGCGTTGTTCCATGAGCTTGGCCCTGATGCCCCGACGTTGTGCGAAGGGTGGACAACCCGGGACCTAGCAACGCATTTGTGGGTGCGTGAGAACCGCCCTGATGCTGTGCTCGGTTCCTTTATTCCAGCGCTGTCCTCTCATGCACGGAGCGTCGCGGATGGGGTCCGCGAAGGCATGACGTATGAGGAGTTGGTGGGTGCGTGGGGGAGGGGAGCATCTAGGTTTAGCCCTCTGCGCTATGCAGACTCCGTGTTCAACGCGGCCGAGCACTTTGTCCACCATGAGGATATCCGCCGAGCTAATGGGCGCATTGAACCAAGAGATCTTTCACGAGCGGTCAACAAAGAGCTACTGGCGCCGTTGGAAATGCTAGGCACAAAACTGCTGTCACACTCGCGCCTGCCCGTTGTCCTGGAGCCGCAAGGTTTTCCGCCGATCGTGGCTGCGGATAGGCACCGTGTGTCTGGTCAAGGCGACGCTGTGGTTCGGGTACGCGGTACCGTGTCCGAGGTGCTCTTGTGGGCCTTCGGCCGCGACGCTGCTGATGTCGAGATTGAAGGTGATGAATCTGCGATCGTAAGGTCAAGCCTGTAGGCTGAACTGTCAATTTTCTTCGCCGTACGTGTGTGGCGCATGTTGTTAATGGTGCTTTTGCTACTAGAGTGGCAAACATGTCTGTCAAGAACGCTCCGTCTCGCGCCTCCGGCCGAGGTCGCACGGCCAATCGCTCGCGACCGTCGGGCCGCACAAGCTACTCGCTGACGTCTGCTACCCGCGCTGCCGAGACCTCCGAAGAGAGGACCGGCAGCGCCTTTCGTGCCGTTGGTCACGGACTGGGCACCGTATTTGGCGCTACGGCCCGGGGCATGGGGAGTATGGCGCGGGGAGTCGGGCATGGCCTCGCCGGACTCAAGCCAGCTGAAGCGAGAGATCGGGACGAGGATCTTTATGATTCCGCTTATGATGCGTCCTATGACGAAGAGGCTTTTGATGATTGCGACGATGTAAGGGAGCCAGGGGAAATTTCTGGACGCGCGAAGAATAAGAAAACTAGCAACAGGGCTGAGGGCGGCGCCTCGTTGAAAAGCAAGGTGACCCGTGCCCAGGACGTTGACGGCGAGATGCCGACGACCATCATGGAGCGCCCCGCCCGGGTAGAGAAGAGCATTCGCGTCTCCAACCCGGATGCGGTCGCGCTCGTGCTGATTGGTGTGGCCATCGTCCTGGCATGCGCCACGTGGTTCCAGGTGGCTGGCATTATTGGTGAGTATCTCACCAATGCTGTGCGCTATGTGATTGGCGCGGGCGCCTATGTTCTTCCTGTTGCGCTCATCGCCGTAGCCATCGCGCTCATGATGGATCTTTCCGGCCCGGCCGGCCACTTCAAGCCGCGCGTGGTTGGCGGCACGGCCCTCATCGTGGTCTGCATGCTGAGCCTTATCCATATCTTTGCTGGGCTCCCGGACCTTACGTGGAATAAAAACGCCGCCGGAGAGGCCGGAGGCGCTATCGGTTTTGCTATCGGTGAGCTGCTGGTAGCAGCCTTCTCTAGCTACGTGGCCGTGCCGTTGCTCTTCCTGTTGATTGTCTATGGGGCGCTCAACATCACCGGCATCACCCTGCGCGAAGCCTATGACTTCGTGGCTGCCCAATTCTCTGCCCTCGTCGGTGGACTCCGTGATCGGAAGGACCGCTCGGAGTATGAGCTGCTTGACGACGCCTCCGCAGACGACTACGGCTATGTCAGCGATGACATCGACGCCATCGCCGAGGGGCGCGAGCGCCCCACGCGCCCGGTCCATACCCCGCGTCCGCGCCAGCGCCAGCGCACGCAGCACACGCAGAGCTACCCGGCCGTAGCGCCGGATGAGAACGTCACGGTCTCCTTTGACTCGGCGGCACAGCCCACGAAGCAGGAACCGGTCCAGCACGGCCGCCCCTCCTTTGATGCCGTACCCGAGCGCCGCGTCGATGACACCGACGAGATCCCCGTTGTTCCGGAGCCGGAGCAGAAGCAGAAGGCAGCACCGAAGCCTGTCGAGAAGCCGGTTGAGAAACCTGCGCACAAGCCTGCACAGCAGAAGCGTCCCCGCGTAGACGTTGGCGGTGCCGCCGGTGCGGCGCTGGGGGCGGCAGCCGCGGGGGCGTCGGCAAGCGCAGCGTCTGCTGGGGCGGCCGGGGAGGACGTTGTCTCTGCCGCACACTCCGAGGCCGTCCGTATGTTCCAGGAGCGTTCCGGGCGCGATGCGCGCACGGGCGCCAAGGTCGACGAGGATGTTCAAGACGCGGCGCAACAAGCACCCGCGGCCCCGAGCGGTGCGGAAGATACCGCACTGGGAGGCGGTTATGACGTGCCGACGACTGACCTGCTTACGGCCGGCAAGCCTGCGAAGGCTCGCACGGAGGCCAACGACCGCATCATCGAAGCCATCACTGAAGTCTTTGAGGAGTTTAAGGTCGATGCCCAGGTCACCGGGTTTAGCCGTGGCCCTACAGTGACGCGCTATGAAATTGAGCTGGGACCAGGCGTCAAGGTTTCGAAGATTACGAACCTGCAGTCCAATCTGGCTTATGCAGTGGCGACGGATAACCTGCGCCTGTTGACCCCGATCCCGGGCAAGTCTGCAGTCGGTATCGAGGTGCCTAATGCGGACCGTGAAATGGTGCGCCTGCGTGATGTTTTGGATTCCCCGGCATTGCGTGCTGATAACGATCCGATGCTCATCGGCTTGGGTAAGGACATCGAGGGCCAATTCACCTCCTTCTCGGTGAAGAAGATGCCGCACCTTCTCGTGGCCGGTGCAACCGGTTCAGGTAAGTCGGCGTTCGTGAACTCGATGCTGGTCTCGCTGCTCACTCGCGCGACCCCGGAGGATGTTCGCCTCATCCTGGTGGATCCGAAGATGGTCGAGCTCACGCCCTACGAGGGTATCCCGCACCTCATCACCCCAATCATTACGCAGCCAAAGAAGGCTGCTGCGGCCCTGCAGTGGCTGGTGGAGGAGATGGAGCAGCGCTACATGGACATGCAGGCTGCCCGCGTGCGCAAGATCGAGGATTTCAACCGCAAGGTTCGCAGCGGCGAATACCAGGCCCCGGCCGGCTCCCAGCGAGAGATGCGCCCGTACCCCTACATCGTGTGCGTCGTGGACGAGCTCGCGGACCTCATGATGACGGCGCCGAAGGAGATCGAGGACTCCATCGTCCGCATCACCCAGAAGGCGCGCGCAGCTGGTATTCACCTCGTGCTCGCAACACAGCGCCCGTCCGTGGACGTGGTCACCGGCCTTATCAAGACCAACGTGCCGTCCCGCCTGGCGTTCGCGACGTCCTCGCTCACGGACTCCCGCGTCATCTTGGACCAGGGTGGTGCCGAGAAGCTCATCGGTATGGGCGATGGCCTGTTTATCCCCCAGGGCGGACGCCCAGTGCGCATGCAGGGCGCGTTCGTCTCGGATGAGGAAGTGCAAGCGGTTGTCGACGCCGCGAAGGCACAGGGCGCACCGAACTACACTGAAGGTGTCACGGAGGATAAAGCCAAGGACGCCAAGAAGGAGATCGACGAGGAGATCGGCAAGGACATGGACGACCTCTTGGAGGCCGTCGACCTCGTGGTCACGTCCCAGCTGGGTTCCACCTCGATGCTCCAGCGCAAGCTGCGCATCGGATTCGCCAAGGCCGGCCGCCTCATGGACCTCATGGAATCACGCGGTGTGGTTGGGCCTTCGGAAGGCTCCAAGGCCCGTGAGGTGCTGGTCAAACCGGAAGAGCTCGACACCATCATTTGGATGATCAAGGGAGCTGACCCGGCAGAGGCACCGAAGGAAGTCCAGGAAGCTGAAGGCACTGACGGTGCTGACGAGGAGTCAGCAGATACCCGCACCGTCGAAATCTCTGCCAACCCCTCCACAGGTGCGTTCTAAGTTCCGTGTAGGATAGGACGAGTCTTGGAGGGGAGTACCCCAATCCTCGGCGTCGATCGTCAACACGGCAACTGCGGTACAGTTCCCGGTCGCGCCGGCTAGCGTTGCTCTGCGTAAGCATCACTAGCGGGGGAGACCTCCGGTCTTTGTTGTCGCGTCGACCGGAGGGATAGCGCATTATGCACGTACCATTGTGGGTTTGGGCCATCACCATGGCGGTGATTCTGGGCTTTTTTATTTTCGATTTCTACAGCCACGTTCGCTCGCCCCATGAGCCTACGCTCAAGGAATCCGGTGGGTGGACGCTGTTCTATATGGCAATCGCCGTTGTCTTCGGCGGAGTTATATGGGTGCTGTGGGACAGCGAACATGCCGCACAGTTCTACACCGGTTGGGTGACGGAACAGGCGCTGAGCGTGGATAATCTTTTTGTCTTCTCGCTCATCATGGGATCCTTCAAAATCCCCCGCAGATACCAGCAGAAGGTGCTCCTCATCGGAATCGTTTTGGCACTGGTATTCCGTCTCATTTTCATTTTGTTGGGCGCGGCAATTATCGCTGCATGGTCCGATGTCTTCTACCTTTTTGCGATCTTCCTTATCTACACCGCGGTGAAGCTGCTCATCGATGAGATCAACGACGCCCCGGAGACTGACCCCAATGACATGTTGGTGGTCAAATGGCTGCGCAAGGTCGTACACGTAACCCCGCGCTACCACGGAGATAAGCTCACCCACCGTGAAGAGTCCGGGGAGAAGAAGGGGAAGTTCGCGCTCACCCCGCTGTTCGTGGCACTGGCGGCAATTGGGCTTATCGACGTCATGTTTGCCTTCGACTCCATCCCCGCCATCTACGGCATTACCTCGGAGCCCTTCCTAGTATTCACCACCAACGCATTCGCGCTCATGGGCCTGCGTCAGATGTTCTTCCTCATCGATGGCCTGTTGGACCGTCTAGTTTACCTGCCCTATGGCCTGGGTATCATTCTGCTGTTCATCGGCGTCAAGCTATTGTTCCACGCATTGCATGAGAACAACTTGCCGTTCATTAATGGCGGTGAGGATGTTTCCGCCGTGCCGGAGATTTCCACGCTGATGTCGCTGTTGGTCATCGTCGGCGTGCTCGCAATCACTGTGTTGCTGTCCGTGTGGAAAGACAAGCGCGACCAAACTCAGGGTGGCGTGGTGATTTCCCACAACCACTACGACTGGGACGATGTTGGCAACAAGATCGTTCGTAACAAGCAGGGAGAGCTTGTGGGCAAGGCAGAGGACCTGCCGAACTCCGAGCTGCCCTAACTCCGAGTGCTGCCCGAGTCCCGGGCAGCATGGGGGAAGAGTTTAAAAGGAATTGATAACGGGATTCCACTCGCGGAAGGCACGGCCCGTAACGGCGCCTTCGGTGTAGAAGGGGTCCTGGTCCATGAGGGCGATTACCTCGGCCACCTCAATTGACTCGTCTTCAAACTGCAGGACGATGAGAGCCCCACCCTTGGAATCGGTGAAGGGGCCCGATCCGCAGATCTGGCCTTTCTCATGGAGCGCGCCGATGAACTCGCGGTGTTTCGGGCGAACATTTGCGATGACTGGGTTGGATGGATTGTATTCATAGGAGACAGCGAAGTACTTCATATTTTCCATGGTAGTGCTCGCGCGAGGGGTAGGGAGGCCACGGTAGGATGAAGGGCGTGAATGATTCTCAGGCTGCGCACAACCACTCTCAAACCGCGGATGTAAATCCCGAGGTCTCCAATTGGAATCTTCCCAATATCTTGACCAGTTTGCGCATCCTCTTTATCCCCTTGTTCGCCTGGTTGGTTCTGGCCGGACATGAGTGGTGGTCCTTTGTATGCTTTGCGCTCCTCATGCTCACAGACAAGCTGGATGGCGATATCGCACGCTCGCGTGGGCTCATTACAAATTTCGGCAAGATTGCGGATCCCATCGCGGATAAGGCTCTGATGACTGCGGCCTTCGTGTGCCTCAACATCACTGGTGCTCTGCCCGTGTGGATCACCGTCGTCATTCTCTTCCGTGAGTTCGGAATCACTATTTGGCGCTTCTTCTTGCTGCGCCAAGGAAAAGTGGTGCCGGCTTCCCAAGGCGGAAAGCTCAAGACAGCGCTGCAGACCTTGGCGGTGGCGTTGTATCTCTGTCCGCTGCCGGGGTGGATGGACCTTCCGAGCTTCCTCGTCATGTTGGCTGCCGCCTTCGTTACTGTCCTGACCGGCATTCAGTACCTTATCGATGGTCGTAGGGAGAACCAGTGAGCATCGAGGAGCAATTAGTGTCTAGGCTCCGCGAGCGCGGCGAAACCGTGGCGTTCTGTGAGTCCCTTACTGCCGGTTTAGCCGCTGCCACGGTGGCGAGCGTGCCGGGAGCCTCGGCGGTGTTGCGGGGCGGTCTGGTGACGTATGCGACAGAGGTCAAGGCACATTTCCTTAACACCACCGTGGAAGAGCTTGACGATCAAGGCGTGGTGTCCGCAGCAACTGCCGCGCAGATGGCTGAGGCCGCAGTTGTCGAAACGCGTGCGGATTGGGGGATAGGGCTGACTGGTGTGGCCGGGCCGGACCTCCAAGAAGGTAAACCTGCGGGAACCGTGTATGTGGGGCTGTGCGGGAGGGGCGACGGGGGAGTCGCCAAGCGCGGCGTCCTCTATGAGCTTTCTGCTGAAGGGCGCAACGCGATTCGTGCCGCTGCAGTTGAGGCAGCATTGAGTCTTCTCCTATCAACTCTTGAAGAAAAATAGTTGATTGTGGGAACAAGGAGGAGCGCTGGGCCGTTGTACGAAGTGATGAACACTTCAGTTGCATTACTTGATAAGCCCACCCAGACCAGCACGCGGTCGACGCGGACCCCTGAGCCGCTGCTGCGTGAAGCACTCGGACTGACGCTTCGCGCCTTCCGTGCGGATAAGGGCGTGACCCTTCGTGAGCTCGCCGGTGTAGCGCGCGTGTCCCCGGGATACCTTTCGGAGTTGGAGCGCGGCCGCAAGGAGGTTTCCTCTGAGCTTCTGGCATCCGTGTGCCATGCGCTTGATGTCAGTGTTTCCGATGTCCTCATCGAGGCCGCTGGCTACATGGCGCTGCCATCGATGGATGAGGAGCTAGCGTCCACCGCACCCGCAGCATCGGAACTGTAGAACCGCGGCGTAGCACTGCTTGCTTCGCTAATATTAGGCAGGCAGAGAATTCTTTTCGAACACTTTTTATAGACACAACGAACTGCTGAGAAAGGCACCTTCTGTTATGGCGAATCCATTCGTAAAGGCCTGGAAGTACTTGATGGCTCTCTTCGATTCGAAGATCGAGGAGAACGCTGATCCGAAGGTACAGATTGAGCAGGCAATCGAGGAAGCTCAGCGCCAGCACCAGGAGCTCTCGCAGCAGGCTGCGGCGGTCATCGGCAACCAGCGTCAGCTGGAGATGCAGCTCAACCGCCGTCTCAGCGAGATCGAAAAGCTGCAGCAGAACACCCGCAACGCTCTGAACTTGGCGGACAAGGCTCGTGCTGAGGGCGATGCTCAGAAGGCTACCGAGTATGAGAACGCAGCAGAAGCCTTCGCCGCCCAGTTGGTAACTGCCGAGGAGTCTGTTGAGGACACCAAGAAGCTGCATGATCAGGCACTGCAGCAGGCGGAGCAGGCTAAGAAGGCCGTCGAGCGCAATGGCATGGCCCTGCGTGAGAAGGTCAACGAGCGCTCGAAGCTGCTGTCCCAGCTTGAACAGGCCAAGATGCAGGAGAAGGTTTCCGAGTCCCTCAACTCGATGAATGAGCTTTCTGCCAACGGCAACACCCCGTCTCTGGACGCGGTGCGCGACAAGATTGAGCGCCGTTACTCCAAGGCCCTGGGTCAGGCAGAGCTCGCGGAGAACTCCGTGTCTAACCGTATGCAGGAGATTGAGCAGGCCGGCGTGCAACTGGCTGGCCACTCCCGTCTCGAGCAGATTCGCGCGGAGATGAATAACCCGAAGGCCGTGGAGGGCAACTCCCAGCAGGCAATCGGCTCGGCAGGAACCCAGGCTCAGCCGAACATGCAGAACGATGCCGTTCAGGCTCGCCTGCGCGAGCTGCGCGGAGAATAGGCTTAGTCGCCGACGCCGCGCGCTTGAAGCGCCTCACCCATGGCGCGTGCGCGGCGGATAGAGCGAATGATAACCGGGGTGCCAAAAGCGGTTAATGATGCCGTGGCGCCCCGGGCTTTTCGTGCGTCTAGCACCTCGACCACGGTTCCCAGCATGAGGGGAAGCAGTCGAATAGTCAGGGACATCGCCAGCGTGATGTTTTCAACGGGGACCCCAAGGCGCCCCAGCGGGGCAAGGGCGCGATCCAGGGAGTCCATCATCTCCGAGACCTTCGTCGTGAGCGTCAGCAGGACCGCCGCGCTAATCGCCGCGTAAATCGTGAGGAACATGATGGCAGCCGCCGTGAAGTCCTTCTGCCACCACTGAAATGCAGCGAGTGCGACGAGGAGATAGAGCGGCGGCGCGAGCTGGCCGAGCGCGACGCGAAAGGGAACCCGGGCAATGGGGAAGAGGGCAAGGGGGAGAGCGAGGCTTAGCGCTGCCCAACCGATCGTGTGAACGGCCAGCGAAGTCACGAGGATGAAGCCGATGAGTACGAGGAACTTCACCGCGGCGGGGATGCGGTGGATGATGGTGTCGGCGTCGACATAGAAGCCGAGTGGGATGTTCTTGGGCATGATCGCTAGAGGGGACGGGATTCCATGAGCTTCGTATAGAAGGGAATGACCTCGTCGGGTGTTCCATCGGCGGCTACGTGGTGGTCGTCAATGCACAGAACGCGGTCAAAGTCGGAGAGGAAGTCCAGGTCGTGGGTAACCACGATCAGCTGCTGCTCCAGGCGGTCAAACTCGCGGCGAATGCGGTCACGGTTGCGCAGATCCAGCAGGGTTGTCGGCTCGTCGGCGATGATAACGGTCGGTTCCATGACCAGTACCGCAGCCAGCGCGAGGAGCTGTTTCTGCCCGCCGGAGAGCGAGTGCGGGGATTGCTCGGCCAGGGCGTCGAGGCCGAAGCGTCTGAGGGCGGCGTCGACACGCGCGGTGCGTTCCTCCCGAGGCAGCTTGAGGCGGCGCAGGGAGAATTCCACGTCATCGCGTACCTGCGGCATGACGATCTGGTTCTCGGCGTCTGAGAACACGAATCCCACGCGGCGCCGGATTTCTTTGCCGTGCTTGGCGACGTCCATGTTGTCCACCAAGACCTCACCGCGTGAGGGCTCGCCAAGACCATTGATGAGCCGGACGAGGGTTGACTTGCCTCCGCCGTTGGCGCCGATGATGCCGATGCGTTGTTCGCTCAAGTTGAGGGAAACGTCGTTAAGCACCGGCGTCTCGTCGAAGGTGACGGACACGTTGCGGAATTCAATGAGCGGCACGGGAGCTACTTCGCCTTAGCGGTGCGTCGGCCCATCAGGTCTGGGAACGCTGCGTGGACGCCGACCGCAATGACAACCATTACGGCGACCTTGATGAGATCGGGGATGAGGAATGGCCCCTGGGCGATGGTGGCTGCACCGAAGGACATGTCAGAGCGGTACATCAGGCCGAGAATTCCGCAGAAGTACTGGACGGCGAGGCCAACGACGCCGGCGATAGCGAGGACGAGCGTCATTCCACCCTTGTTGCGCGGGGCGCGGTAGGCGATGAGTCCGGCGATGGCCGGGGCAACCACATAACCAACGAGGTAGCCAACCGTGGGGCCGGCGAGAGCGCTCAACGCGCTACGTCCGCCGGCGAGGATGGGAAGGCCAACGAGGCCGAGGGCAATGAAGAGCAGGCCTACGAAGAGGCCGCGGCGGCCGCCGAGGACCAGACCCGCGAGGATGATAACCGCGTTTTGAAGAACGATGGGCACGCCCGCGGTGGGAGTGGGGATAGAGACAAAAGCAAAGACTATGATGAGCGCGGTAAAGACCGCGACGTACGCGATGTCAGTCGCGACGGAATTCTTTTTCATGGGCCAAAGTTTATCCAGTGGGATAACTGTGCAGCAAATAGCACCTTTTGAACAGTGTTCAAGCACGTAATTTGGGCGGCGCATCCACCCCGAACGGGGTATCTTTGGTGCATGGAAATTGGGCAGAAACAAGCGTGGCTTAAGGGTTTAGGGTGCCTTAGGGCGCGCTATGGGGCAGTAGTACTTCTTTCCGGTGCGGTCATAGGCGGCCTAGCTGGATGTTCGTTGGTGAATTCCGCGAATGTCATCGAAAATATCGATGAGGCCGCTGGGGTCGAGGAAAGGGAGCCGGGAAGCGTAGACATGCCGATCGGTGACATCTTCGATTCGGAGTATGAACGGGTGATCATTATTTGCCCTGGCGCTGCCGAAAGGGATGTCCTCGCCGCCAGCGATGGAACCTGGCAGGGAGGTACAGATGAGGATGATGAGTGGGTGCCACCGGCGGCGGGTAGCGTTGAGCTCTACCGTGATGTGCAAGGGCCGGGGTATTCCAAGTATATGAGTAGCAGGGCTGACCTTGATGACCTGGATGTTTGCAGCTCATTAGGGGAGGAGGTGGCCGTTCTTCAGACTGCTGAGAAGGTGACCTTCTCGCGGCAAGAGCAGGACGGTCCTTGGGTACTTCAGTAGTGGAGGCTGTTGCTGGGACACGCGCTTGGGCGAAATGGAAAATCGAACACTTGTGTGTGTATTGTGGGACGTGGTCCGGCGGGCACGTTAGGGTGACTTCGTGGCTTGAGGAGAGGGCGCTAAGGCTGTTTGAGTCGCGCCAGGGAACCTCAGCTGCCACGTGGCAGTCTAATTAGGTGCCACTTTTAATTAACGCGTAAGAACGCACTACAACTGACGCACGATAGTGAGGAAATGAATGGCTACGAAGAAGAAGTCCTCGGCAGCGAGCAAGGGCAATGATCGTCAAAAAGCCCTTGACGCTGCCATGGCGATGATTGAGAAGGATTTTGGTAAAGGCGCCGTTATGCGCCTGGGTGATGATGATCGCCCGCCAATCCAGGCTATTTCCTCCGGTAATACGGCCATCGATATCGCATTGGGCGTCGGCGGCTTCCCGCGTGGCCGCATCGTGGAGATTTATGGTCCGGAATCCTCGGGTAAGACCACCGTTGCCCTGCACGCTATTGCATCGGCGCAGAAGACTGGCGGTATTGCGGCCTTCATCGATGCTGAGCACGCTCTCGATCCGGAGTATGCACGACTGCTTGGCGTTGATACCGATAACCTGCTGGTCTCCCAACCGGATACTGGTGAGCAGGCTTTGGAAATCGCCGATATGCTCGTGCGCTCTGGCGCCATTGACATCATCGTGATTGACTCGGTTGCTGCCCTGACCCCCAAGGCGGAGATCGAAGGTGAGATGGGTGATAGCCATGTTGGCCTCCAGGCTCGTCTCATGTCCCAGGCGCTGCGCAAGATGACGGGTGCTCTGTATAACTCGGGGACCACCGCCATCTTCATCAACCAGCTCCGTGAGAAGATCGGCGTCATGTTTGGATCGCCGGAAACCACGACTGGTGGTAAGGCGCTGAAGTTCTACGCCTCGGTACGCTGCGATATTCGCCGCATTCAGACCCTCAAGGACGGTCAGGATGCCATTGGTAACCGCACCAAGCTCAAGGTTGTAAAGAACAAGGTCTCCCCGCCGTTCAAGATCGCTGAGTTTGACATCATGTATGGCGAAGGTATTTCGCGCGAGTCTTCCATCATTGACCTCGGCGTTGAGCATGGCTTCATCAAGAAGTCTGGTTCCTGGTTTACCTATGAGGGTGACCAGCTGGGCCAAGGCAAGGAGAAGGCTCGTAACTTCCTCAAGGACAATCCGGATCTGGCGGATGAGATTGAGAAGAAGATCTTTGTCAAGCTTGGTGTGGGTGCTGCCGCTGCTGAGAGTGGCGACAATGTGGCCATGGATGTGCCAGGAGCAGATGATCCGCTGACGGATGAGTCTGTGGATCTGGTTCCGAACGTCGATTTCGACGACGACTAAACGGGATCAATGGCACAACCCTCACCGGAGAAGATTGAGAAGCTGCGCCAGGCCCTCGAATCCTATGAATCAGGTGACGCGGGCGGGCAGCTGGTTGATGCAGCAGCCGAAGCTGCGAAGGCTCCCGTGCGTTCTCGTGCGCTCGGTCTGCTGGACCAGAGAGCGCGTTCCCGCAAAGAACTGCGTGACCGCCTCGTTGCTGCGGACTTCGAGCCCGACGTGGTCGAGGAAGTTGTTGATGACCTCGCAGATGTCGGCCTTGTTGATGACGCGAGCTTTGCCAAGGAATGGGTTCGCCAGCGTCATGCGCGGCGCGGCAAGTCGTCCCGAGCCCTCAACGTGGAGCTCAAGGAGAAGGGCGTTGATGCCGCTGATCGGGCCGCAGCCTTAGAGCAGATTACAGAAGAATCTGAAGAGGCTGTCGCCCGCCAGGTCGCGGAGAAGAAGGCACGGACGCTTAAAAAGGTTCCGGCCGACCGGCATCAAAGGGACAAATTCCTGCGCCGCATCGTGGGAACGCTCGCGCGGCGCGGCTACAACCAGGAACTTGTCATGCGCATATCCATCGAGGCTCTTGATGCGCGCATCGCCGAATTAAAGGCATTATGAGTAGCCGGATGGGCCAGTTAGAATGTCCCCCCGTGAGCTCCCCCGTAAGTAATACTCAGCCCCGCACCTATGAGGTGCGGACTTTCGGCTGCCAAATGAACGTTCATGACTCCGAGCGCATCTCCGGTTTGCTCGAGGAAGCCGGCTACTCGGCGGCACCGGATGGCGCCGAGCCTGACCTCGTAGTCTTTAACACCTGTGCTGTGCGTGAGAACGCGGACAAGCGTTTGTATGGAACCCTAGGTGCGCTGAAGAAAACGAAGGAAAACCACCCCGGCATGCAGATCGCTGTGGGCGGCTGCTTGGCGCAAAAGGATAAGGACACAGTCCTTGACCACGCGCCGTGGGTCGATGCGGTATTCGGCACCCACAACATGGCGGCGTTGCCGACACTTCTTGAACGCGCCCGCCACAATGATGAGGCCCAGGTTGAAATCGTCGACGCGCTTGAGGCTTTTCCCTCCGTGCTGCCGGCCAAGCGCGAGTCCGCCTATGCCGGGTGGGTATCGGTCTCCGTGGGCTGCAATAACACCTGTACTTTCTGCATCGTTCCTTCCCTGCGCGGCAAGGAAGAGGACCGCCGCCCTGGCGACATCCTCGCAGAGGTTCAGGCCTTGGTGGAGCAGGGAGTGTCCGAGGTGACGTTGCTGGGCCAAAACGTCAATGCCTATGGCGTCAATTTCGCTGACCCGGACCTGCCGCGAGACCGCTTCGCCTTTTCCAAGCTGCTGCGGGAAGTGGGCAAGATCGAGGGGCTTGAGCGCCTGCGCTTTACTTCCCCGCACCCGGCAGAGTTCACCTCCGACGTCATCGATGCCATGGCGGAGACTCCGGCTGTGTGCCCACAGTTGCACATGCCGCTGCAGTCTGGCTCCGACAAGGTGCTCAAAGACATGCGCCGTTCCTACCGCACGAAGAAGTTCCTAGGCATCCTCGACGAAGTGCGCGAGAAAATGCCGCACGCCGCCATCACCACCGATATCATCGTGGGCTTCCCCGGTGAGACGGAGGAGGACTTTGAGGCCACCCTGGATGTGGTGCGTCGCGCCCGCTTTGCCTCCGCGTTTACCTTCCAGTATTCGCCGCGTCCGGGAACCCCGGCTGCGGTCATGGAGAACCAGATCCCGAAGGAGGTAGTGCAGGAGCGCTTCGAGCGCCTCGTAGCGCTCCAAGACTCCATCCAGGCCGAGGAGAACGCGAAGCTCATTGGCACCGACGTGGAGCTCCTGGTCCAGGCGGAAGGCGGCCGCAAGTCCGCCGATACCCACCGTCTTACCGGTCGTGCTCGCGATGGCCGCCTCGTTCACTTTGCTCCCGTCGATGGTGAGGGCAAGGACATCTCCGCGGAGATTCGCCCTGGCGATGTCGTGCACACCACCGTGACGGATGCGGGCTCTTTCTTCCTCATGGCCGATTCCGGTGTCAGTGAGCACCGCCGCACCAAGGCCGGCGACATGTCGGCTGCGGGGCAGACCCCCACCACGGCACCGATTGGGGTGGGGTTGGGCCTGCCGGGCGTCGGCAAGCCCAGCGCTCCCGCTGATTCCTGTGGCTGCTAGAAGGGAGTAGGCTCCGATTCTATGAGTGATGACTTGAAGCAGGTGCGCGATGCTGTCGCCGCAGAAAAGCGCGCGGCGAAGACCATCGAACTGGGAAAGCACAAATATGCGCTCATCGTGTCTGTCGTGGCGTGGGTAGCGTATCTGGTTCTGCCTTATGCCGGTGACGCCCGTGGATGGGAAGCACTCTTCGTAGGCGGAACCGCCGAGGGAGTGCGAATTTCACTTATGGAGACCGTTAGCGCCTGGTTAGCGTTGGGTGGCGTGGGAATTCTGACTACCGCTACGATCCTTACGCGGCGGACGTCTGTGGCTCTCGCTGCATGGATGATGGTGACCATCTCCTTTTTCGTTAACTTGTGGGGATTCTGGTACCGCGGCGGTGCCGCTGAGGGGGCATCTATTGGCATGTACGTGGGCGCTGTGTCTACGTTGGTGGCCTTCCTGGTGTACTGCCAAGTGGCGTTGCGCCGCAGCCCTGAGCAGCTAGCCGCCGCTGAGCGCGTGCGGGAAGTCTCGGGGCAGCTTGACCACGTGGGAGTCCTGCAGAACGAAGCCGCGACCGCGCTTCCAGCGGAACAGAACCCGCTGCTTATCGACGACCGCCGCTCACGCGCCGCCGCACGTCACCAGAGCCAGCCGGGCGAAGAATAAGCACTCCTCCATTCGTGTTGTGGAGTGCATGGCTACACCGACTGCTCCGTTTACACGGTGAGCTCGTAGGCGCTGCTGGCGGAGATGACGTGCGCCCCAAGGCGGGCATACAGCGCGTTCATCGCTGGATCGGCCTGGGCCACTGAGCAGTACGCACGGCGCACGGTGGGCCAGTGGTGCGCCACTGCGTACTGAGCGTGCTGTTTGGCGCGCGTGGCGAACCCGCGGCGTCGGTATTCACGGTCAGTCACTGTGAGCGTCCACTCGCACACCTCGGGGTCTGCATCGCCGTGGCGGGAGAGCTCCGTGAGGGCGACGACATTACCTTGGTCGAGAATACCCACGAGCAGAGTGTGCGCTCCGCGGGAGCGCAGTCGGGCGTGGGCCTCCTTGAGGCGCTGCCGCGTCCACACGATGGGCTCGACGCTCAAGTCACCGTAGACCGCGTCGGTGGAGGCGAGGGTGAGCAAGCGGAGGACGTCGTCAAGCAGTGCATCCGGAATGTCGTAGTCCGGCCAGACGTGCGCGCCGAGGACCGGGGAGGTGGCAGCGATGTCGATGTACATCTGGCGCTCGGCGTGCTTCTGGCGAAAGCCCAGTTCGAGGTAGGCCTGCGACATCGGATCGTATGAGTAGTCCGCGTCCGGCGGGTACAGCATGCCAACCTGGGCATTCTTGCGGCCTAGCTGGCGGGTAAGGCGGAGGGCTTCGCGGGCCAAGATCCGCGTGACCTCGAGGGCTTCCGGCTCCAGCTCTTCCCCAGGCAGCGGGAGGAGATCGGCGGCGAGGACGCACTCGATGTCGGCGTTATCTGTCTCTTCCAAAAGCGGAAGCGAGATGTGGATGAAACCGTCGAAGTCAATTTCCGGGCTGGGCTCGGCGGCCGAAATAACTGGCAAGCCTAACTCTCCAGCTGGGCCCAAGACGGAGTCTGTCAGACCAAAGAGGTAGGTGCGTGACTCCGTAGAACCTTGGAGACGCTGGAGCACGCGACGTGGAGAGCCACTGGCTGCGGGATCACCGCTGGCCTCTTGCGCGGCAAGGTTAGCGTCGAAGACGAAGCTGCGGAGACAGTCAGCGGGCTCAGCGTGTGCCGAGCCCGGCGGGGCGACGATGTGAACGAACACTCAGGCTACGCAGCGCGCTTACTTGCCGTTGACAGCAGCCGCGGCGGCATCCGCGAACTCCTGCCACTGCTTGGCCTGGGTACGCAGATCCTCTGCCTTCTTGGTATTGCCCTTGGCCTCAGCTGCTTCTGCTTGAGCGGTGAAGTCATCCACCTTGGCCTGGAACTGAGCCACGCGGGCCTGGGCCTCCGGATCGGTCCGGCGCCACTCTGAATCCTCGGCATCGCTTACGCGCTTTTCCAGAGCGGAAATCTTAGCCTCGAACTCGCGCACCTGATTGCGTGGGACGAAACCAATCTCCTCCCACTTTTCTTGCAGCTCTCGCAGCTTGGCCTTTGCCGCGTCGAGCGACTTGGTGGGATCAATCTGGGAGTCATATTCCGCAATGAGTGCGTCCTTGGCGGCGGCGTTCTCTGCGAACTGCTTGTCGCGCTCATCGTTGACGGCGTTGCGGGCATTAAAGAAGTGGTCCTGCGCGGCGCGGAAGCGGGCCCAGAGCTTGTCATCGATCTCGCGCGGCGCGCGGCCAGCGGCCTTCCACTCCGTCATGAGGTCGCGGTAAGCGCGCGCCGTCTCACCCCAGTTGGTGGATTCCTTGATGGCTTCTGCGCGCTCAACCAATTCTTCCTTCTTGGCGCGGGCAGCAGCGCGGTTGCGGTCGAGCTCAGCGAAGTGCGAGCCGCGGCGGCGGTTGAAGGAATCGCGGGCGCGGGAGTAGCGCTTCCACAAGGCATCATCCGTGTGACGGTCGATGCCGCGGATCTGCTTCCATTCCTCGAGGATGGCGCGGATGCGGTCGCCGGCGGCCTTCCACTCTGTCGAGTTAGCGGCGATGTCCTCGGCCTCTGCGGCGAGCTTCTCCTTCTTTGCGATTGCCTCCTCGCGGCGGCGGGCCTTATCGGCCTGTGCTTGCTCGCCGGCTTCGACGGAATGCTCGATGACGGTGCCCAGGCGCTGATCCAAGGCTGCGATATCACCAATTACCGCCTGCGTGGGCAGGGACTCTCGCAGCTCTGCCGCGGTAGCCTTAATCGATGCTGCATCGCCCGGATGTGCATTCAGGCGGGATTCCAGCAGCTCGATTTCGGTAGACAGATCATCGTAGCGCGCGCCAAAATGCGCTAGGCCTTCTTCGGGAGTACCCGCCTGCCATTCACCGATCTTGCGTTCGCCCCCGGGTGCTTTGACATAAACCGAACCATCAGCATCAACGCGGCCCCACTGAGTGGGATCGTTCTTCACGGGCTGCACCGGGCGAGCTGTCGGGGCGGAAGGAGTTGGGCCGGGGCGAGAACCCTTGCGGGGCATGGCTCCAGGGGAAGGAATAGCGGACATGGTAGGAAACCACCTTCGGTACTATCGCGCCGCGCGACACGGCTGCCAGAACTTATGTCACACAACACTACCGTTTCAGCCGCGCAGCCGCGTGTTAACCCCGAAAAACTAACCTTATAGGATGGGAGTCGATGCAGAATCTCATGATTATGCCAGCCTCACCGGCCTTGGCGGAAGAACTCTCACCCAGCGATGATGCCTCGCGTGCGCTGCTCAGTGCTGCGTGCGAGCTGGTCCGTGATGCCGCACGCGTGAGCGGCAGCAGCCCCCTCCAGGTGGACATTGTGGGATCGCGCGATGTGCGCTGGCGTACCGAGCACACAGGGAGCTTGAAAGCATGGGGAGCACCGCAGGTCAACGTCGGCGGCGGGAATTTCCTTCCGGAAATCATGGCCCGCTACGTGCTTAGCCGTGCGCTTAATCTCACTTCCGATGAACCGGGCTCCGTGGTGGAGGATTCTCGCGCTGAGCTCGGTGAGGTTCGCCCCGGGCGCTTGACTGTGGTCTGCGTTGACGGTTCGGCCGGCCTGACCGAGCGCGCGCCGCTTGCGCTTGTCGATGGCGCACGGGATGCACACCTGTGGTGCGAAAGCATCCTAGCGGGAGGGGAAGGCCACTGCGACGAAGAGCGCCTCCGTGCTGCCGGTGTGCTCGAGACGAGCCTCTGGGCGCAGCTGGCAAGCGTGCACCCGCGTCACGCGGAACTGCGGGCGGCGGATTCAACCCTGGGGGTAGGACGCTATGTGGCGGGGTGGCAGTGCTAATGCCTGATATTCAAGCACCCGGCCCAACCCCTATCGCGGTGGTGGGCCCGACGGCCTCCGGGAAATCAGCGCTCGGGGTAGCCCTGGCCCACGAGCTCGACGGGGAAGTTGTCAACGTCGACTCGATGCAGCTCTACCGGGGCATGGATATTGGCACAGCCAAGCTGACAATGGAGGAACGTGAAGGCATTCCGCACCATCAGCTGGATGTGTGGGACGTGACGGAAACGGCGTCGGTAGCGCGCTATCAGGCCTCCGCCATCGCGGATATTGACGGCATCCGTGCACGCGGTAAAACCCCGATCCTGGTGGGCGGCTCCATGCTGTATGTTCAATCGCTCGTGGATAACTGGCAATTCCCACCCACTGACCCGCAGGTGCGGGCCCGCTGGGAGGCCCGGCGCCAAGAGATTGGTACCGATGCTCTGCACGCGGAGCTGGCCGCTGTGGACCCAGCGGCCGCAGCCATCATCGAGGACAAAGACCCGCGCCGCACCGTGCGCGCGCTGGAGGTTATCGAGCTTACTGGGAAGCCCTTCAAAGCCAGCCAGCCACCGAAGAACGCCCCGCCCCGGTGGGGGACGATAATCCTCGGTCTGCGCACGGAATCCAACTGGCTGAACCCACGCATTGAGCTGCGCAGCCGCCTCATGTTCGATAAAGGGCTCGTGGAGGAAGTTGAAAACCTCCAAGCCCACGGTCTGAAGGCTGACTCCACAGCAGGCCGGGCGATCGGCTACGCACAGGTGCTGCAAGCCCAGCGCGGCGAGCTGACATGGGAAGAAGCAGTGGAGCGCACCATTACCGGAACCCGCCGCTATGTGCGCCGCCAGCGCTCCTGGTTCAACCGCGACAAGCGGATCCAGTGGCTCGATGCTGCGGCCGAGACGACGCCGCAGGCATTGCGCATCGTGGAAGGACAGTAGACTTTAAACCTATGAAGTTTGCAAAAGGCCACGGAACTGGGAACGACTTCGTCATTGTGGAAGGAACAGAAGCGCTGCCGCCGGAAAAGGTAGTGGCTCTGTGTGACCGTCGTGCGGGAATCGGTGCGGACGGCGTGCTGCGCGTTATCCGCGCCGGTCAGCTGCTTGCCAATGGGGAGATTGAGGAACTCGCGCCGGGTATCGCTGCGGAGGACTGGTTCATGGACTACCGCAATGCGGATGGCTCGATTGCGGAGATGTGTGGCAACGGCACCCGGGTCTTCGCACACTGGGTCCGCTCACGGGGGTTGGTGGATACCGACGCCTTCACCGTGGGCACTCGCGCAGGGGCCAAGCAGGTGACCGTGCACTCCTTTAACGACACAGCGGCCGAAGTCAGCGTGGAGATGGGCCCAGTACAGGTGCTCGGCGTCTCCACAGCGTCGATGGCGGGGGAGAGCTTTGCCGGCCTTGGCGTAGACGTGGGAAATCCCCATTTGGCGGCGGTTATCCCAGGCCTTAGCGCAGAGGAATTGGCTGGAAAGCGCCTCGAGCAACCGGTATTTGATACGGATTTCTTCCCGGCTGGCGTCAACCTTGAGCTGGTCACGCCCTTGCGGGATGGAACGGTTCACATGCGCGTCTTCGAGCGCGGCTCGGGTGAGACTCGTTCGTGCGGCACCGGAACGGTGGCGGCAGCGTGCGCCGCGCTTGCCGACGCCTCCCGCATCACCGGCAGCGTCCGCGTCATCGTCCCCGGCGGCGAGGTCCAGGTAGAAATCACCGAGGACGGCTCCACGCTGACGGGCCCTTCGCGCATCGTGGCAACTGGTGAAACGTCACTATAGGGCTTTCAGGACGGCGTTTAGCGTCCGTCCTCCTTTTCGTAATTGGTACCCAAGGCCAAGGCAGCGCGGCGGGCGGCGAGCCAGGCTTCTTTGAGCTCGGCGGCGCGTTCATCGGCTACCTTGAGCAGGGATTCAAGCTCACTTGTCTCGGCATTCGGCGAGTTTACTCGAGCGTCGAGGCGGCGTAAGAAGCGTTGCGCGCCATGCATCTCGTAGTGGAACGCTTCGATGGCGGGGTTGGCGCAGTCGGCGTCGACAAGCGCCGGGCGGTGCAACGTGCGGTCGGCGAGGGACTCTGCGTCGTCGCTCGTGGCAAACGTCGCGTAATCCTCAAGCACTCCCGTGATGTCCTCCACCGTGAGCGCAATAGAAGCCCGCAGTGCCGCATGTTCAGAGGCGTTGGGGCGGGCGTCGGCAAAGAGCCACAGCGCTGCGCACACAAACGCGGCGAGGATAACCCCCGGCAGCTTCAGCGTCAGAATCAACACCGCAGCGGTAACCACGGCGAGAAGCAGCGCAAGGCCGCGACGCTGAGATGCGGAAAAACTCATGTGAACTACTCTACGGAAGTTCTAGTGACCGCCGCAGCCGCCGGAGCCGCAGGCGCACCCTCCTTCGCCGCCGCAGCCGCCGGTAGGCAGCGCGATCGAGGCGGTCAGCATTGCCGAGCCCGCAAGAACGGAATCCTTTACCGGGAGGTCTCCAAAGCTCTCGGGCAAGCAGAGATCGAAGGGGAACGCACCATCCATGACCAGATGCATGAAGCGTTCATCGGTGAGCTGGTTGTGGCGCCACTCGGATTCCATGACCCGTGCTGCAAAGGTGCAGCCCGGGGTGGGGGTTTCGGCGCCGGAGCCAGCCGCGACAATGTCCGCGCCCGCGGACTCAAACGTGGCCGGGTAGCTTCCTTTCGCTGCTTCGTAGGCATCTGTGCTGTCGAATGCGGAGACGTTGAGACCCATCGCAGTGAGCTCTACTTGCTGCCACTGCTGGGTGTCTTCGTCAGCGAGGAGCGGGCCCTGCGCCAGATTTGCCGTCGCCTGCGCGAGCACGTTGCCGAAAGGATCAATGATGTCCAGGAAAGCCAAGACATCATTAATCATCGACACGTGGGCGAAGCCCTGGGTAACGCCCTCGAAACCAATGAAGGTGGCGAAAGGCTCGACGGCAAGGATATTGAGCTGCGCGCCGGAAGGATCCGCGAACTGGATAAGTTGTCCCCCGCGAACCTCCCCGGTCACTGCCAGTTGATTGGTGGAAATGGCTGCCTCAACGGCGTCCTGCCAGCGCTCGTAGTTGAGGCCGATGGCCTGCATCTCTGGGTGGGAGGTTTCTTTCACGGTCATGCGCACCATTGTATCTGTCGCAGAGGGGACTCAAAAACCAGCGCTGATACGTCACCGTGCTGCGGAAGTCTGTGGGAACAGGAAGCGGAGATTCCCAGTTGAGAGGGACAACGTGCAAGAATAGGGAGCATATGACAAAAGAAACCCATGATGATCTCCTCGCGCAGGCTTTTGGTGAGCCCGCGCCCAATTCACAGGAGCCAACTACCGGTGATCTCGACCTTGCGGAGCGCAACGCCTTCCGGCGAGTAAACCGTGAGACCACCATCCGCGCGGAAGACACCACCGATGGTTACGAGGTGGAGTATCGAAAACTGCGCCTTGAGCAAGTGGTGCTCGTGGGAGTGTGGACCGAAGGTACCGTGGCCGAGGTTGAGGCCACGATGGCGGAGTTAGCCGCTCTGACGGAAACCGCGGGAGCCGAAGTCGTCGAAGCCTTGTACCAGAAGCGAGATAAACCGGATCCAGGCACCTATATCGGTTCGGGCAAAGTGAACGAGCTCAAGGACATCGTGGCTGCTACTGGCGCGGATACCGTGGTGTGCGATGGCGAGCTAACCCCCGGCCAGCTCTCTGCCCTGGAGCGTGCGCTCAACACCAAGGTCATTGACCGCACCATGCTCATCCTGGATATCTTTGCTCAGCACGCCAAGTCCAAGGAAGGCAAGGCCCAGGTCTCGCTCGCGCAGCTGGAATACCTCTATACCCATACCCGTGGTTGGGGTGGTAACCTCTCGCGCCAGGCGGGCGGCCGCGCCGGCTCCAACGGTGGCGTGGGCCTGCGTGGTCCGGGTGAGACCAAGATTGAGACGGACCGCCGCCGCATCCGCACGCAGATGGCCCTGCTTCGCAAGGAACTTAGGGCGATGAAAACGGCACGTGAGATTAAGCGTTCGCGCCGTGCGTCATCGACGATCCCTCAGATCGCCATCGCCGGCTACACCAACGCTGGCAAGTCCTCCCTCATTAATGCAATGACGGGTGCCGGCGTGCTGGTGGAGGACGCGCTGTTCGCGACCTTGGATCCCACCACTCGCCGCGCCGAGCTTGCCGATGGCCGCCAGGTCGTCTTCACCGATACCGTTGGGTTCGTGCGCCACCTGCCCACGCAGTTGGTGGAAGCCTTCAAGTCCACCTTGGAGGAGGTCCTCGCAGCAGACCTGATGCTGCACGTGGTGGACGGGTCGGATCCCTTTCCGCTTAAGCAGATTGAGGCCGTTAACCAGGTCATTTATGACATCGTGAAGGAGACCGGTGAGGAGGCACCGCCGGAGATCGTCGTGATCAATAAGATTGACCAGGCCGATCCGCTGGTGTTGGCGGAACTGCGTCACGTCCTTGACCGTGACAATGTTGTGTATGTTTCCGCCAAGACGGGGGAGGGCATTGATGAGCTCACCACGCGCGTGGAGCTGTTCCTCAACTCTCAGGATGAACACGTGCGGCTTCTCGTGCCGTTTACCCGCGGGGACGTGATCGATCGCATCCACACCCAAGGCACCGTGCGCGGCGAGGACTACACGGGGGAGGGCACGCTTGTCGACGTCCGCCTGCCAGCCTCCGTCGCCGCCGAGCTCAAAGAATTTCGAGTTTCTGACCAAGACGCTTAGGTTTCGGTGCTCGCGTGAGCCATAATTAGGGCTCGTGAGTAATTTTGGCTGGGCCGTCCACGGGGACGGAAAGACGATTAAGCCGGGCGCGGTTGTCGCACCCGAAGAACGATTGAGCTGGGGCCGCACCATCGGCATCGGCATGCAGCACGTGGTGGCCATGTTCGGCGCGACGTTGCTCGTGCCCACCCTGACCGGATTCCCGGTCAACACGACGCTGCTGTTTTCGGGTTTGGGAACGATTCTGTTCCTCCTGATTACCCGCAACCGCTTGCCTTCCTACCTGGGCTCCTCATTCGCGTTCATTGCGCCGCTGAGCGCCTCCCAGCAGTACGGCATTGGCGCGCAGGCAGGTTCCGTCCTCGTGACTGGCCTGGTCTTGGTGGCCATTGGTCTCGCGGTGAAGGCGGCGGGCCGAAAGGTCCTCGACGCTGTCATGCCGCCGGCCGTCACCGGTGCCATTGTTGCGCTGATCGGCCTCAACTTGGCTCCCAATGCAGCCACCAACTATTCGAACCAGCCGCTGGTTGCCACGGTGACGCTGGCGGTCATCATCCTCGCCACTGTCGCTGGGCGGGGCATGGTTTCGCGTCTGTCGATTCTGATTGGTGTCGTCGTCGGCTGGGCTTTCGCGGCCGCCACGGGCAACCTCGGTGAGGGCGCGGTGGAGTCTATCCGCGAGGCGGCTTGGATTGGCTTCCCGCAGTTCCATGCGCCGGAGTTCCACGTTTCAGCCATCGCGGCAGCACTTCCGGTGTTGGTCGTTCTGATTGCTGAAAATGTCGGCCACGTTAAGGCGGTCTCTGAGATGACCAAGCGCGACCTCGATGATCTCGCTGGCGATGCTCTCATCGCGGACGGCCTGGCTACCTCCCTGGCCGGTGGTTTCGGTGGTTCCGGCACCACAACCTACGCGGAGAACATCGGCGTCATGGCCGCCACCCGCGTCTACTCGACGGCCGCCTATTGGGTAGCCGCTGTTACCGCTATCGCGCTGGCCTTCATCCCGAAGTTTGGCGCGCTTATCTTCACCATCCCCACGGGCGTGCTGGGTGGTGCTTGCATCGTCCTCTACGGCCTTATCGGCATGCTTGGCGTGCGCATCTGGATGGACAACAAGGTCAACTTCAACAACCCGGTGAACCTTACTGCGGCGGCAGTGGCGCTCATCGCGGGCATTGGCAATCTCACGCTCGACGTCTTCGGTGTGACGCTCGAAGGTATTGCCTGGGGCTCGGTTGGCATCATCGTGCTCTACCCGGTGATGAAGAAGCTCTACGGCACCATTGGTGAGGGACGCGGCGCGAAGTACTAGAGGCGCTTCCGCCGATTAGCGAGGATAAGGGACCGGAGTAAAGGCACCTTCTGGACGCGTATTTACGCAAAACCCCAGGTGAATGTGTGCAGAAATCTGCATAAGGTGCTTGTACTTCGGTCCCTCTGCGGTATGAGGCAGCGCATCCACATGGTTCTACTCACATGGTTCGGGTCAGAAGGTTTTCTTGGGGTCAAGTGAACCTTCTAGGCACCTCTATATGGTTTCCTTGCCCCCAGCAAAACCGTTTGAGTAGAGCCCGATGACTAGAACCATTTGCTAGACAACCAAGCAACGAAAAGCTCCCGCCACCCTCATCAAAGAGGGAAGCGGGAGCTGCCGTTCTATAAACGGAAAGTGCTTTAGGAAGCGTCGAGGTCCTGCTCGATAAGGCCAGCAATCTTCTCGACAGCTGCCTCGTTCTCGGAGGTCACGGTGACTTCGTCGCCCTGCTCGGCGCCGAGAGCCATGATCATGAGGGAGGAAGCAGCATCGGTCTCATCCTCGTCCTCATCGCCAACGAGGGTGAGGAAGATGTCCTCATCGAACTCAGCGGCAGCGTCTGCGATGATGGAGGCCGGACGTGCGTGCAGTCCGACGGAGGAACCAACCTTGACGGTCTTAGAAGCCATGATGATAATCCTTTCGAATTACGGTATTTCGTGCTTACAAGTGTACGCGGGTTAAGGGTTAGGCGGCAGCCTTGGCCATGTCGGCCTTTGCTGCAGCCTCTTCAGCAGCCTTGTTGGGCCAGAATCGCTTCATCGCGATGACCGCGATGGTGGACACGATGACGCCGGCAAGGATGGCCACGAAGTACGCCCACGCAGGTTCGATGGCGAAGATAACGAAGATTCCGCCGTGCGGGGCGCGAGACATGACGTCAAGGGACATCGACAGCGCACCAGTGACCGCGCCACCGAGCATCATCGAAGGGATGACACGCAGCGGGTCGGCGGCAGCGAACGGAATGGCGCCCTCGGAGACGAAGGACAGGCCCAGCAGCCACGCGGACTTGCCGTTCTCCTGCTCCGCCGGCGTGAACAGGTTCTTGCGCACAAAGGTCGCGATGGACAGTGCAATCGGCGGAACCATGCCGGAGGCCATGACGGCGGCCATGATTTTCATGGAGGCCTCGTCGCCCGTGGACAGGCCAGCGGTGGCGAAGAGGTAGGCAGCCTTGTTGACCGGGCCACCCAGGTCGGAGCACATCATCAGGCCGAGGATGATGCCCAGAAGGACAGCGGAGGAACCAGACATCGAGGACAGCCAGTTCTGCAGGCCCTCCATGATGGCGGCCAGCGGGGCACCGAGAAGCAGGTACATGAGCAGGCCAGTGATCATCGTGGCGAGCAGCGGGATGATAACGACAGGCATGAGGGAGCCGATCCAACGCGGTACCTTCCACTTGCCAATCCACAGCGCAACAAAGCCAGCAATGAGACCTGTGACGAGACCGCCGATGAAGCCAGCGCCGAGAGTCACGGCAATGGCACCACCCGCGAAGCCCGGCGCGATGCCTGGGCGGCCTGCCAGCGCGAAGGCGATGTAGCCGGAGAGCGCCGCGACGATGAATCCCATCGATGCTTGACCGATGGCGAAGAGCACGGCGCCGATGTACAGGGCGAACCCTGCCTTCTTGAAGGTCATCATTTCGCCGTCGACCATGACGTCATGGCCCGGCAAGTTGGTCAGCGAGTAGTCGGTGGTGATGGCCTGCCACCCATTAGCCATGTCATATCCGCCGAAGAGGAATCCCAGTGCCAGGAGGAGGCCGCCCGCGGCAACAAACGGAACCATGTAAGAAACGCCGGTCATGATGGCTTGCTGAATACGCTTGCCCCAGCCCAGACCCTGGCCATCTTCCTCAGCGCTAGAGGAGGAAGCGCCGGCAGTTCCTGCCACCTTGTGCGCGTTGGGGTTCTTCGAGGCGGCGATGGCCTCATCGATCATCACGCCCGGTTCGTTGATGGCGCGCTTGACGCCAGATTCGATGACCGGCTTGCCGGCGAAGCGCTCACGGTCACGAACGCCCACGTCGGTAGCGAAAATCACGGCGTCGGCAGCCGCAATCGTGTCTGCCGAAACAGAGGTGTTGTTGGAGGACCCCTGGGTCTCCACGGTGAGCTCGACGTCGTCGCGTTCCTCGGCGGTTTGAGTGAGGGCGTCGGCAGCCATGTACGTGTGAGCAATGCCGGTCGGGCATGCGGTGACGGCCACAATGCGCGTCTTCTTCGACTCTGCAGCCTTGCTCGAAGCAGGAGCCGCTGCCGCTGCACTCGCACCTGCAGTGGATGCTGATTCGGTGGCCGCAGCCTTCTTCTTCGGCTTTTCTGCGTTGACAACGTCGAGGACGAGGGAGACGATCTCTTCTTTGGTCTTCGCAGTTCGAAGGGCTTCCAGGAAGTCCTTCTTCACCAGCGCGCGAGCGAGCTTCGAGAGAATCTTCAGATGGGCCTTGCCACCGCCTTCCGGAGCAGCGATGAGGAACACCAAGTGGGCGTCACCGTCGGGGCCGGAGAAGTCGACCCCGCGCGAGAGACGGGCGAAGGCTAGGGTGGGTTCAGACACGGCAGCAGAGCGGCAGTGCGGGATGGCAACGCCGCCGGGGACACCGGTGCCGGCTTTGGCTTCACGCGCGATGGCCGGGCCTGCCAGCTCGTCCACGGAGGTAGCGCGGCCGGTGTCGTGAACAAGCGAGGCCAGATTGGTAATGACTGATTCGATGCTGTCACCGAAGTCGGCGTCGAGCGCCACGAGGTCGGTGGTGATGAGTCGTGATGACATCGGTAGGTACTCCTCAGTACTACTAAAGGTCGGTGACGGCAGAAACCGTCGTGTGTTCGATATCTAGTTCTTCGGGGGTTGGAATCTGGGTTCCCGGGAGTGCTGCGGCTGCTGAACCGTAGGCCACAGCCTGGCGCAGGGCATCGGGGTACGAGGCGCCGGAGCGGCGGGCGAGGATATAGCCGGAGAGCGAAGAATCGCCGGCACCCACGGTGGAGCGCAGGGCAATCGGCGGGGGAGTAGCAGCCCATGCTTCATTGGCCGTGACCAGCACCGCGCCAGCGCCGCCCAGGGTGACAAGAACCTCGGGGATGCCGCGCTTGACGACGACCCTCGCGGCCTCAACCACTCCGCTGAAGTCGCCGTCTTCGGCGGCGGCCTCAAGGGCCTGACCATCGACACCTGCAAGCTGGCCCAGCTCGAGGCCGTTTGGCTTGATGAGGTCGGGGCTGGCTACTTCGAGGTTGTCACCGAGAGCCACCATGGGCGCATCAGAGGTATCGACGGCTATGCGGAGGTCAGGGTTGGCTTCGCGGGCTACCCGGATGAGCTGCGTGTACCAGTCGGTGGGAACGCCTTGGGGGAGAGAACCTGCCATGACTAACCACTCGGCGTCGGCGCAGTGTTCTGCGAGTGCCTGTGCAACGGCTTGCTGCACGTCCGTATCGAGCGTGGCGCCGGGGCCGTTGAGCTTGGTCGTGCGGCCATTCGGCTCGGTCAGAGTGGTGTTGGTGCGCACCGCGCTGTGAGTGGGCACGGCCTGCACGGGAATCGATGCCTCGGCCGCGAGGGCCAAGAAAGGATCGGAGGCAACGGCGGGGAGCAGCGCCAGGCTGTCGACGTTGGCGAGCGTTACCGCGTGCGTAACGTTGACGCCTTTACCACCGGCAACGCTGGAGACGGATCCGGCGCGGTGAACAGCACCAGGTTCGAGTTCCTCGTTCAAGCGCACGGTGGCGTCGATGCTCGGGTTGGGGGTCAAAGTAAGGATCATCGTGGAGAATGTCCCCTTTCGCGGAGTGCGTATATTTGGGGCAAACGCGCCTCAGCGGCGTGAACAAGAGCTTCGGTGCGGATTGCCCGTTGTCAGCGTGAAATTAATGTTGCTTAATGTTGATTATTGCCCGTATGTGTCCGAATGTCAATGGAATCACTGTGGGTTTCGTTGCATTTTTGGCCGACTTGTGATGATCTGGAAAGAGAAAACATCGTCTCCGTAAGGAAATGTGTCATGGAAAACGCATCCCCATCCATCATTAAAGGCACCGGCGTCGTCGCTGGCGTTGCATACGCTGAGGCGGTGTGGGTCCGCCCACGCCCAGAACTGCCCACGGCTGGAGAAACCGTGGCGGAAGAGCAACGTGATGCCGAATACGATCGCTTCCTCGAAGCGGTAGATATGGTTGCTAGCCGGTTGGAACAGCGTGCAGCTGGGGCCGAAGGCCAAGCGGCTGAAGTTCTTGGCGCAACCGCCGGAATGGTCAAGGACCGAGGCTGGCACAAGGCAGTGCGCAAGGGTATTCGCGGCGGTAAGAACGCCGAGTATGCAGTTGTGGGGGCCACGGACAGGTTTGTCACCATGTTTGAGGCCGCCGGCGGCGTCATGGCTGAGCGCACGACGGACCTCAAGGACGTGCGCGATCGAGTGATTGCTCAGCTGCGCGGTGAGCAAGAGCCGGGTCTGCCCATGGTCGAAGGGGAGGCTGTACTGCTGGCTGACGATCTAGCCCCGGCGGATACTGCTACCTTGGACACCACCCACATCAAGGCGCTCGTGACCGAGCTTGGCGGGCCAACCAGCCACACCGCGATTATTGCTCGCCAGCTTGATCTTCCCTGCATCGTGGCAGTGGGCGCTAAGCTGCGAACGATTGAGGCAGGCACCCAGCTCTTCGTTGATGGCTCCGTAGGATCGGTGTCCCTCGGTGCAGATCGTGCCTCCGCGCTGAAGGCCGTGGAGGAATACCGTGAGAAGGCGGCACGAGTTGCCCAGTGGCGGGGACCAGCCCAGACCAAGGATGGCCATCGCGTGCAGTTGCTGGCCAACGTTGCTGACGGAAACGCAGCCCGCATCGCCTCTGACTCGCAGGCAGAAGGCATTGGCCTATACCGCACGGAGTTGTCCTTCCTCTCTGCCAGCGAGGAACCGACCGTCGAGGAGCAAGCGCGCATCTACGGCAAGGTTTTCAACGCTTTCCCGGAGTCCAAGGTCGTCGTTCGCACGCTCGACGCCGGTTCGGATAAGCCGATTTCCTATGCCACCTTGGACTCGGAAGAAAACCCCGCATTGGGCGTTCGTGGTTTGCGCATCGCCCGCGACAACGAGGCGCTGTTGACTCGTCAGCTCGACGCTATCGCCCAGGCCGCGGAAAAGCGCGGAGATGGGGCTACGACGTGGGTTATGGCGCCGATGGTGGCTACCGCAGTGGAAGCGAAATGGTTCGCTGGTCTGTGCCGCGAGCGCGGTTTGACCGCCGGCGCGATGATTGAGGTTCCCGCCGCAGCCTTGATGGCGGATACCATCATGCCGCATCTCGATTTCGTGTCCATTGGTACCAATGATTTGACGCAGTACACCATGGCCGCGGACCGTCTGTCGCCGCAGCTGGCCTACTTGACCGATCCGTGGCAGCCTGCTGTCCTTCGCCTGATTCAGCACACCTGCGTGGTGGGGCGCGATAACAACGTTCCGGTTGGCGTCTGCGGCGAAGCCGCAGCTGATCCCATGCTTGCCTGCGTGTTGACTGGCCTCGGCGTGACTTCGCTGTCGGCGGCGTCGACTGCGGTGGCTGGCGTCGGTGCGCAGCTGGCTGAGCTCAGCCTTGAGCAGTGCCAGAAGATGGCAGAGGCGGCTGTCAACGCCGAAAGCCCAGCGGACGCTCGTGCCGCAGTGATTGCGCTGCTGGAGGAATACCAGTCCGCTTAGAGCGCTGAATTGCACAGGAGGTGTGCGCCCTCATCATGCGGGGTGCACACCTCCTGAATTGATCTATGGGTGAAAGCGCCTACTTGTCCGCGGCGACAATCACTTCGATGCCGTGCTCGCGCAGAGCCTCAACGTAGGAATCGGGGGCGGCGGCGTCGGTAATGACGACATCAATCTCATCGAGTGATGCAAAGCTGACCAAGTAGTCATTGCCCAACTTCGATGAATCACACAGCACGACAACGCGGTGTGCATTGGTGACGAATGCTGACTTGATAGCCGCCTCTTGCGAATCGGCCGTAGAGAGCCCGTGGTCAATGGTTAGCGCATTGGTTCCGATAAAGGCGACGTCGGCACGCATCAGGGCCATGGTGCGAAGCGCAGTGTCACCGACGACGGCCTGGGTAATCGCGCGCACGGTGCCACCCAGCAGCTGGACGTCAGATACCCCGTTGCTGGCTAGTGAAAGAGCGATCGGGAGACTATTCGACACAATGCTGAATTGCCCGGCCGAGTAGCGCTGGCCTATGAGATCGGCAAGCGCATTCGTGGTGGTTCCGGCATCGAGAAAGATGCTGCCGCCGTCGGGAAGCTGCTCCAGTGCGGCGCGTGCGATGGCCATCTTGGCGCCTGTGGCCGAACGTTGGCGAGTATCAAGGGTGAATTCGGCGGTCTGGAAGGATTGGGAGGCGACTGCACCGCCATGAACTCGGTGCACAACTCCCTCTCGGTCCAAGACTGCGAGATCGCGGCGAATCGTCTCAGCGGTGACATCGAAGCGCTCGGAGAGCTCGGTGACATTGACTCGTCCTTCTACAGCGGTCAATGACGCAATTTGTCGGCGACGCTCTTCTGCGTACATGGTTCCTCCAAATGAAGTCTGCCTTGTGGTGGTCACTGCGCCCGCCGGTGAAGGAAAAAGGGGCTGGGCCGTGTGAACGAAAAGAACAACGGATGTTGTGGCGATACTTCTATTGTCCCACTGAATGCGAACAAAACGGAACTAAACAAAGAAAAGCTCACATCGGATGCGTGCCTTAGTCATTAAAACCCACGTTTGTACTGGGAGTATCTGAATGTGTGATCTCGGACGCTAAAACGGTCGAAATCGGGCATGTACACACACAAGGGGGTAAAAAGAAACAATCCCCCAGTCCGGTTCGCCCGCACCGAGTGGGTGATTGGTGTGGAGCGGGGAAGGTCTGGGGGAGCGCTGAGGTGGATGGTTTCTAGAGTTTGCGGAATACGGATACTACTTTGCCCATGATTTCGGCTTCATCGCCCTTGATGGGCGAGTAGGCGTCGTTGTGGGGGAGGAGCCATACACCGGAAGAATCTCGGTGAAATTCCTTCACGGTCGCTTCTTCACCATCCAAAAGTGCGGCTACGAACTCGCCTTCTTCTGCAACAGACTGCGAGCGAATGATGACCCAATCCCCGTTGAGGATTCCCGCATCCTGCATTGAATCGCCCACGACTTGCAGCATATATAGTTCGCCGCTGCCCAGGATTTCACCCGGCATGGGGAAGTAGGCGTCGATGTTCTCCTCGGCGGTGATGGGGGAACCAGCAGCAATGCGGCCCACAACAGGAATGTAGTTTGGGGTGGCGGCGTCTTCGGGTGCGTCAGGGGTGGAGGTTCCCGATGGTGCGATTGCCTGCCCGGTCTTTCGTCCGGGCTTTTTGGGGTCGTCGGCTCCGGGGAAATGGCGCACATCAACAGCTCGTGGCTTGTTTGGATCGCGGCGAAGGAAGCCCTTCTCTTCCAGCTGCTTTAACTGATAGGCCACGGACGAGGTGGACTGGAGGCCTGTTGCGTCACCGATTTCGCGGATGCTTGGCGGATAGCCGCGCAACATGACGGCGTCATGGATTACTTCCAAGATGCGGCGTTGGCGAGGGGAAAGTGAATCGAGGGAAGGGTGGTCGCTTCGCTTCGGATTGCGGGCCATTCTTGCTCCTAGGAACTGTCGGGGTGTGCAGAGTTGATGTGCGCGGCTTTGGCGTGCCGGACATAAGTGGGAGTGGGCTGCTGGTGATACTTCCGCTTCCCTTTTTAGCACGGAAAGAAAAAATGTTCGACTAACGCCGCCCGAGTGTGGACAAATTTTCGAAGGCCTGCTATAAATCGAACATACACACCAAATCGAACGGTTGATCGAAGGTGATGTTCGAAGATGTCGGGCTTGGTTCGTACACTTCGGGCATTGTCTCAATGAATAAGGAAGACCTAGAAAGGAACCGTCATGGCTATCGCATTAAACAATGCCTCTGTACTGCGCGGGGTGTCCCTCGAGAAGTCTAGCAATCGGGCTGTGCTAGTGCCGCCAGCGGCGGTCTGGGATCCCGCTCAGTCTCGGTCGCTCTCGTCTGATGTCCCGCGCAACCTTCCATATGGGCCGTCTCGTGTTCGAACTCTTGCCGTAAACGATAGAACACAGTGCCGTCCGGAAATTCCGGTGAATTCCCGGGTTTCGGCCGCCGAGGCAACAGCGGGCAGCCGTCGTAGTCGGTCGAACGTAGGTAATTATGTGCTCGGAGCGGTCTTTGGCGCCGCGGTATTCATCGGCACAGTATGGGGTGGCCTCAGTATCGATAGTGGGGTTGACAGTGCGAGCACCTCTTCGACCACGACGGTCGTGTCTTCGCGCTAGAATTCCTTGGGCCAGCAGCATGTGCGCATTGGTCGAAAGGAAGGATACGGCACTGTGTATTGCCCGTTCTGTCACAACGAACAATCACGCGTTATTGACTCGCGCGTAATCGACAGCGGAACCTCGATCCGGCGGCGTCGCGAATGCGCCGCGTGCAAAGGTCGCTTCACCACCATCGAGAAGGCAGTCTTGTCAGTAGTCAAGCGAAATGGCTTGGCTGAGCCTTTCAGTCGCGACAAGCTGATCCGAGGCGTCAAACGCGCATGCCAGGGGCGCGACGTTAGCGATGATGCTTTGAAGAAGCTCGCTCAAGAAGTTGAAGAGACCGTGCGCAGTCACGGCTCCTCGCAAGTCAACGCCAATGACATCGGCCTTGCCATCCTGGAACCTCTGCGAGATCTCGATGAAGTGGCCTACCTGCGCTTTGCGTCCGTGTATAAGTCTTTTGAAAGCGCCGACGACTTTGAATCAGAAATCCGCCTCATGCGTCGGCGCGACCGCGATAGCTTTTAACGCAATTTATCCACTGCCTTTTGGATTCTCCTCAAAGACACCGCGTGGGCAGTGCCCAGGCGTTGTGCGAAGAGCGATACGCGCAGTTCCTCAATCATCCAGTAGATGTCTTTAACCTCACGCGTCTTTTCACGGCCAGGAGGCAGGGAACGCAACCGATTGGCCACATAGGCTTTGGCCTCGTCGACGTCTGCCTGCCGGTCAGCATCGCGGTCCGGGTCCACGTTCATTTCCTCAAGCCTGATGCGCGAGGCCTGGATATAGCGCGGTAGATGGCGCAGATGTTGGATCCCGTGGACGGTGATGGCGTGCGCGGGCAACAGGAAATTGAGCTGGGCCCGAATATCATCGATGGCCAGCCCCTCCCAGTGCTTCAGCTCAGCATTCAGATTGGAATACTCTGCCAGGCCCGGCGCAATTGCAACGACTGCCTGGCGCACTCTGCCCGGGACCTCCGGTTTGACCGCGTTGAGCAATGCATTGAAGTCACCGGGGGTGCGCACCGGGCCGCCCTTTTCCATCATGATGTCGCGTACTGCGGCTACCCGGGCATCGCTGACAAGTCCTTCCGCCCCGCCGTGGGGGTAGGAGTCGACGGCTACCCGCTGCTGTAGAGGAAGCCCTTTGACCATCTGCTGCGTATTCACCGTAATTTCTCGGAGCAGCAAGGTTAGGGTGGTGGTGATCATGGAGGCGTCGGCAGCCGCCTTGGTGGGATGGACCTTGAGCGCCACGCCGTCCTTGGTCGCTACGAGCGCGGGGTAGGCGGTGACCTCATGCCCATCGACGACGGTTACCACTTCCTCATCGATGGCGCCGAGCGTATCCTCCGTCCATTCCTTGACCGCAGTGGATTCGGCGGCGCAGCCAACGCGCGAGACCGAGGAGGAAATGTGGCCGGCTTGGCGTTGGACTAGAGCCTGCAGGTTGCGGTCTGAGTCGATGACCTTGCCCCGCTTGTCCACTGCGGCATAGTTCATGCGCAGATGCGGAGGGAGCTGGTCGGGGCGGAAATCGCCGGCATTGATGCCTTGGCCGCCCATCTCTTGCAAAACCGCAGCGAGTTGCTCGGTGAGCGCGCCCTCATAGGGCAAGAGCTTGGGCAGCGCGCGTTCAGCGAACTCGGGTGCCGGAACCACGGTGCGTCGAAGAGCCTTCGGCAGCGAGCGAATGAGCTCAGTTACGAGCTCTAGACGTAGGCCCGGTACCAGCCAATCGAAGCCTTCTGTGTCCAACCCCGCGAGGAGCGGGACGGGAACCATGAGTGTGACACCGTCGAGCGGGTCTCCCGGCTCGAACTTGTAGGACAAGTCGTAGTCGATGCTTCCCTTCAACCAGCGGTCGGGGAAGGCATCCTCGGTGACATCGTGGTCCTCCTCAAGGAGTGCTTCTGGGTCGAAGTCCAAGGAATGCTTGTTCTTCTGCTTTTTCCACCAGGAATCGAAATGCCGAGCGGTAGTGACAGACGCAGGGATGCGCTGATCGTAGAAATCGAAGAGAGTGTCTTCGTCCACGACGAGTCCGCGCCGGCGGGCCTTCTCCTCATATTCGGAGGCCTCGGCGAGTTTGTGCTTGTTGTCGTGGAAGAAGTGGTGGTGGGTGGTCCAGTCGCCGTCGACTAGCGCGTTACGGATGAACATATCGCGCGCTGCCTCAGGATCCACGCGGTGATAGGGCACGGTCCGGTCGGCGACAACAGTGACGCCATAAAGCGTCGAGCGTTGGGTGACGACCGCAGAGCCGCGCTTTCGCGACCACGTCGGGTCAGAATAGTTGTGCTTCAGCAAATCCTTCGCCAGCTTTTCAACCCATGCTGGGTCGATGGCAGCAACGTCGCGCGCCCACAGGCGCGACGTTTCCACCAACTCAGCCGCCATGACGAACTCGGGCGGTTTCTTTGCCAGTGCCGATCCGGGGAAGACGAGGAAGCGGGTATTGCGTGCACCAATGAACTCCTTAGAGTTGCCATCACGCGCGCCGATATTAGACAACAGTCCAGAAAGCAAGGCCATATGGATGTCATCGGGGCGACGCTCTGTGCTTTCCTGGGCTTTCCACCCGAGCTGCTTGGCGACGTCCCGCAGCTGCCGCACCAGATCGAACCACTCGCGGATGCGCATATAGTGCAGGAAGTCGGCCTTCATCCGTTTGCGGAAAGCATTGCCGCTCATCTCATCGCGAGCTTCCTGGACAAAGTCCCACAGGTTGAGCATGGCCACAAAGTCGGAGGTTTTATCCTTGAAGCGGGCATGTGCCTGGTCGGCTTGAGCTTGCTTGTCGCTCGGCCGCTCGCGCACATCTTGGATCGTCATGGCAGCAACGATGACCATGACGTCGTGGAGACACCCGGAAGTCTTGGCCTCGACCAGCATGCGGGCCATGCGTGGATCTACGGGGATGCGGGCAAGATCGCGGCCTATTCGGGTCAGGACAGGTAGTCCGTCTTTTTCTTTGCCCTCGAGGGCGCCCAGTTCGTGCAGAAGAAGTAGGCCGTCTCGTACGGCCTTCGGCTCAGGGGCTTGGACGAAGGGGAAGTCAGCAATGTCCCCAAGGCGCAGCGAAATCATCTGTAGGATGACGCTGGCCAGGTTGGTGCGCAGAATCTCGGGATCCGTAAACTCCGGGCGGGATAGGAAATCCTGCTCGCTGTACAGGCGGATGGCGATGCCATCCGCAACGCGGCCACAGCGGCCCGAGCGCTGGTTGGCGCTTGCCTGGGAGATCGGCTCGATGGGGAGGCGCTGCACCTTGGTGCGCGTGGAATAGCGCGATATACGCGCCGTTCCCGTATCCACGACGTAGCGAATGCCTGGCACCGTCAATGAGGTCTCAGCAATGTTGGTGGAGAGCACGATGCGCCGTCCGCGGTGCGAGCGGAAGACGCGATGTTGTTCCTGGTTGGACAGGCGTCCGAAGAGCGGAGTGACCTCCACGTTGCGCCAGTGGCGCCCCTCGATGGCCTCCATGGCGTCGCGGATATCGCGCTCTCCGGGGAAGAAGCACAGAATATCTCCTTCGCCTTCGGCCATGAGCTCCTCGATGGCTTCACAGAGGGCGTCGAGAGGATCGAGGTCGATGGTCTTGCCGCCCGATTCGACCTCGAGCGGGCGGTAGCGGATCTCCACGGGGTAGGTTCGCCCGGAGACCTCGATGATGGGTGCAGGTTTGCCCTCAGCGTCCGCGAAGTGTTCGGCGAAGCGCTCGGGATCAATCGTTGCTGAGGTGATGATGACCTTCAGATCCGGACGCTTGGGAAGCAGCCGCTTGAGGTAGCCCAAGAGGAAGTCGATGTTGAGCGAGCGCTCGTGTGCCTCATCGATGATGATCGTGTCGTAGGCATTGAGGAAACGGTCGCGCTGCATTTCTGCCAGCAGGATGCCGTCGGTCATGAGCTTCACGGCGGTGGTGGAGGAGACTTTGTCATCGAAGCGAATGGCATAGCCGACTGTCTCCCCGATGGACTGATCAAGTTCTTCTGCAATGCGCTCGGCGACGGTACGCGCTGCTAGTCGCCGCGGCTGGGTATGGCCAATGAGCCCCCGCCGGCCGCGGCCGAGTTCCAGGCAGATTTTTGGAATCTGTGTGGTCTTTCCCGAACCGGTTTCACCAGCGATGATGACCACCTGATTCTTTTCGATCGCCGCGGCGATATCGTCGCGGCGTCCGGTGACGGGAAGCTGCTCGGGGTAGGTAATCGGCGGCACGTTGGCATCGATGGTGCTCACCTTGTCTTGGGCGGCTGTGATATCGGCCTGGATCGCAGCAAGGGCCTTAGGAGAGCGAGCCTTGCGCAGGCGGCGACGGAATGCGCGCTCATCACTCAAAGAAACTGTTGTGAGAGCGCCGTAAAGATCTTCGCGAGTAGCAGTCATAGTTGACCTAAAAGTCTACTCGGAAGGCTATTCGCTCACAGGTCCAGGTAGAGAAATTGGTACCCTCGTGGTGACTGTGTGAACAATGATTAAAGAAGGGCACAATCAATGACTAATCCTTTTGGTTCGAATCCGGAGGACAACGGCTCCAACGGAGGGTTCGGAAGCAACCCGCAGAACGGCCCCGGTAATTCCTCCGGGAACACAGGTGGACTTCCAAAGTATGAACCCACCAGCCACCCAGAAGACCAGGCTGGTTTCGGTCAATCCGGAAACTATGGCAACTATGGCAACTATGGCGGTGGAGCTTACGGCTCTCAGTCCTATGGTGGGTACGATGCTGGCCAGCCGGGTTATGCCGGTGCGAGCTATGGGAATAGCTCCGGTCAAGAGGGCCTCGGCCCAGGTGCCGGTCCGGCCTATACGGGCCCAGTCAGCGCTATCGAAGCGATCAAATGGGGATTCAAGGCCGCGCTCGGCAACGCACTTTTGTGGGTGCTGGGCGCCGTCGTCGTGCTTGCTATTCAGTTTGTCCCACAAATTGGAATCAGCGTTGGTGCGCAGAACGCCGATGGGGCGGAGACCTCCGTCATGTTGGACCTCTTCTCCTTCGCGGTGTCCATCCTGTCCTTTGTCATTTCTCTGGTCGTCTATCGTTTGGCCTACCGTGAAATCGATAAGCCGAGCCCCACATGGGGAACCCTGTTCCAGGGAGTTCGCTGGGTGCCGCCACTCGTAGTGAACCTTGTTTTGGGTGTTCTTGTCGCGATTTCCATCGTCATCGTGGTCGTCGTTCTGTTTGTTGTCGGCCTGGGTGGAGTCTCTTCGATGGATCTCCAGAATCCGGAGCAACTCAGCCAGAGCGATGTTTTCGCGCTCGTTGGCTCCATCTTTGGCGGACTCCTAGTAGTGATGCTGATTGCGCTGTTTATTCAGCCCTTCTTTACCCTCATGCCTTGGTTGGCAGCCGATACTTCCTCGATCGGCGAGGCTTTCTCCCAGGGACTCAAGCTGGGCAAGGAAAACTACAGCCACCTTTTGCTGTTTATTGTCCTGTCTGGCCTCTTGGGTTTCGCGTCCCTTATTACCTTGGGCTTGGCTCTGATTATTATCGCGCCGGCCCTTCAGCTGGCGACAGCGCACCTGTGCCGTCAGTGCCAGGGTCGTTATGCTCCCGCAGCTTAAGGTCTAAACCAGACCTATAACGCAACGCCGCCTAAGCTTTCCGCTTGTTTAGCCACCGCCTACCGAGGCGGGTCGGGCTACCAGAGGTAAGCCGAAGGCGGCGTTGTAGTTTTAAAAGCCATCAGAGTTGGGGGCTTGAATTACGAGGCCGGGAAAAGGGCTCGGGAGCGTTCCGCAGCGTCCTGGAAGGCGGCGGTGACCAAAGAGCCAAAGGCGCGAAATTCATCAGCGCGGGCAGCAGACGATCGAAAAACGAGTCCAACCTGGCGCTCCGCCGTTACCGTGGGGGCGAAACGGGCGACCGCAAGCTGCGGGTTTTGGCATTCCGTTGCGAGCGCTGATTCAGGGACAAGGGTAGTGCCTAGATTCCCCATGACGAGCTGCAGGATAGTAGTCAGCGATGATGCTCGGGTGACGGCATTGGTGGCTTCGGAGGGGTTTACCTTGGCGCGACGGCATAGGTCGAGGACTTGGTCGCGGAGGCAGTGGCCGTCGTCAAGCAGCAAAAGGTCAAGGTCTGCAAGCTCTTCGAGCGTGAGATCCTCACGCCCCGCGAGCGGGTGCCCTGCCGGTGTTACGACGGTAAAGGATTCGCTATAGAGAGGAATCTCCACCATTCCGGGGGCTTCGGTGGGCAGAGCAGCAATGGCCAGGTCCAGGTTGCCCTCGCGCAGTTTGTCCAGCAGGTGCTGGGTCTGTTCCTCGACGAAGCGGGGTTCCAAATCGGGGTAGGTTTCGCTGATGGATTTCAGCAGCCCCGGCAAAATATAGGGCGCGATGGTGGGGATGATTCCGATGGTGAGGGGGCCAGTTAACGTACCGCTTGCACCGTGGGCTTGGCTGAGGAAGGCATCGGACGCTTCGAGCGTTGCCTTGGCGTAGGGGAGGAGCGCCTCGCCGGTGGACGTCACGATGACTTTGCGGGTAGAGCGCTCGATGAGCTGGACGCCCAAGCCTTGTTCGAGGGCGACGAGTGCTTGGGAGAGCGAAGGCTGGGAGATATCGAGTTTGGCGGCCGCGGAGCCAAAATGTTTGTTCTCCGCAATCGTGACGAAGGTGCGCAACTGGGCGAGGGTTGGGCGATACTCCTTATTGTTCATGCCTATAACTCTAACATCTCTAATTCGTCAGGCCTATTGACGTGTGAGGGGGTTTGTGGCATACTTAACAAGCGAGCGGCTGCGTACCAGCTAAAAGGCAAAATGGTGTGCGGTCGTAGAGATTTGCATCACTTTTGTGCATTGTTGTGACTATTGAAGGAGTTGAATCTTCTATGCCTATCTTGACCGTTGGTGAGAAGTTCCCAGAGTTCGAACTGACTGCGCTGAAGGGCGGCGACCTCCACGACGTCAACGCTAACCAGCCGGAGGATTACTTCGAGCAGGTGTCTTTGGACAAGTACCAGGGGATGTGGAAGGTTGTATTCTTCTACCCGAAGGACTTCACCTTTGTGTGCCCGACTGAGATCGCAGCCTTCGGCAAGCTGGATGAGGAATTCCAGGACCGCGATACCCAGATCCTCGGCGGCTCCACCGACAATGAGTTTGCGCACTTCAACTGGCGTGCAACCCACCCGGAGCTGAAGGAAGTCCCGTTCCCGATGTTCTCTGATATTCGCCACGACCTCATCCGCGCCCTCGGTGTGGAGAACGCCGACGGCGTTGCTGACCGCGCAACTTTCATCATTGACCCGGACGGTGTTATCCAGTTCGTGTCCGTGACCCCGGACGCTGTCGGCCGCAACGTTGATGAGGTTCTGCGTGTGCTCGATGCGCTGCAGTCCGAAGAGGTTTGTGCCTGCAACTGGGAGGCTAATGACCCGACGAAGAACATCGACAAGCTCGAGGTCGTTCAGTCCGCACTGTAAGACATCGCTAAGCACAACCGTCCAACCATAAAGGAGTTACTCAGTGTCCATCGACAACCTGAAGTCCGCACTTCCGGCGTATGCCAAGGATCAGAAGCTCAACATCGGTACGCTGACGCGTACGACCGAGCTGAATGAGGAGCAGCTGTGGGGCAGCTTGGTCGCTGCTGCGGCCGCCACCCGTAATGATCTGGTCCTGAAGGAGATTCTTGAGGAAGCCCGCGAGCACCTCAGCGAAGAGGCAGTTGACGCAGCTCTCGGCTCCGCCACGGTGATGGCTATGAATAACGTGGCCTACCGCGCAAAGAGCTGGTTGGGCGATGATTTCGCGCAGGTCAAGTTCGGTCTGCGCATGAACATCATTGCTAAGCCTGGCGTAGACAAGGCAACGTTTGAGCTGTGGAGCACCGTTGTCTCTGCTATCAATGGCTGCGAGCACTGCCTGACTGCACACGCCAATACTCTGTTGGAGGAGGGCGTGACCAAGGAGCAGATTTGGGAAGGCGTCAAGGTCGCAGGCGTTGTTCAGGCTGTGGCGCAGGCGCTGCAGGCTGAGGCTGTGCGCTCCGCTGAGTAGATAAACAGCATGCCTTCTTAGGCGCACGATAGAAAGTCCCACTCCCGTGATTATGTACAGGGGAGTGGGACTTTTTGTGCCTCAAAGGGCTGGGGAGGTTTGCGGCCTTCTAGCCGATGACCCCGCCGAAGGCAACGCCGATGCCATAGGTAATGGCTAGCCCGAGCGCTCCACCAATGACGAGGCGGAAGACGGAACGTGCGGCATTTGTACCGGCGAGGCGAGCAGACACGTAGCCCGTAATTGCCAGGGCAATGAGAGTGATCACGGCGACGACTGCTGCGGCCATGCTCATCGGGGCTGTAAAGATTGACAGGAGGGGCAGCGCTGCACCGGCAAGGAAAGATACTGCCGACCAGAAAGCGGCGTGCCAAGGGTTCGTCAGGTCCTCACCATCGATTCCCATTTCCAGCCTCAGGTGTGCCTCCAAGAGCCTATCTTTGGCGGCGATCTCATGTGCTGCGGTGTCTGCGGTAGTGGTGTTCATGCCGTAGTCAGCCAACATGGAAACGAGTTCCGCGTGTTCTTGCTCAGGAAGCTCTGCCAGCTCGCGGGTCTCCTTGGCTATCATCATCCGTTCGGAGTCACGCTGCGCTGACACCGAGACGTATTCTCCCAGCGCCATCGACGCGGCTCCCGATACGGTTGCGGCCAAGCCGGCGGTGAGGATGGCGCTTGCCGACGCCCCCGACCCCACGACGCCGAGCAGAAGTGCGGCGACGGAGACGATGCCGTCATTAGCGCCGAGAACTCCCGCCCGAAGGGAATTTAACCGCGCGTTGTGTGAATCGCCATGGGGCTCATTGACATGGTGTGCCATTTCCAGCTCCTGACTCCTAGAGAACTGTTCTTACTCCAGTATCGTCGCTGGTCAGAGTCCTGTAAAGCGTGTATAGGCTTCGCTGTGTGTAGGGAGTGAAGGCTTAGGTAATTGTTCCGGTCCACTCACCGCAGGGGATGCCGTCCACTGACAGGCCCATCGTGAAGACTTCCTCTTTTAGATTAAAGTGGGCGGTGGGCAGCGTGATAGCGAGCGCCTCGGGGGAGTAGTTGTATTGATAATCAACTGGACGGTGGGCGTCCCTCGTGTCTTCTCCGTATGAAGCGATCTCCATCGAGCTGAGGTTGGCTTGCTCGAAGTGGGCGATGAGCTGAAGGTCGAGGGTGTGCAGCTTAAAGACGACGTCACGGTGGTGGGGCATGCCTCCGAGGAGCCAATGCACAGTGACTGAGTCCTCATGCGTCTCAAAACTAACGCCGGCAAGGTGGATGCTGGTGGCTGGGGATTTTGGGTTAGTCATAGTGGCGCCCACTGTACTCCCCATGTCGCTACTTGAAATCGAGGGAAAAGTATTCAGATTTGGTTAAGTGCAGAACCTTTTCAAAGAGCCAGCAAAAGAGCAGCGCAAGGGCGAGGGGAAGAACGACATATACGAAGGTAATGATCATCACGTTGCCGGCGCTCCATCCCCACCCTTCGTAGTTGAGGGCCGCCAGCGGGCCCATGAGCCCGGAAATTCCGAAACCGGCGGAGATTGGTGTTCCTGAGATCCCTAGAGCCCCACCCACTGCGCCCAGGATTGCGGCGGAGCAAATAACGGGAAGGAAGGTGACCGGCTTGGACAACATGTTGGCCATCTGCACTTTGGGAGAGCCCAGAACATGCAGGATGGAGGTGGCGAAGCCGTTGACGCGCCAGCCGGCAACGAGGAGCGTGAACCCCGCAGCAACGGCTCCGAGGTTAGCGGTGCCAGAGGCGATGCCGTCGATAAAGATGGCGGTAGCAATGCCGACGGTGGAGACTGGGGAGACGATCATGACTGCAAAAAGAACAGCGAGGACTACACCCATGAGGACCGGCTGTAAAGTTGTCGCACCGTTTACGAGGTCACCAAGCCACAGCGTAAAGACCTTGACGATGGGGAAGGTGATAACCCACCCGATGCTGCCCGCAACGAGCGTCACAATGGTGGAAAGCAACAAGATGGAGTAATTCTTGAGCCTATCGCCGATGAAAAGGAGCAAACCAACTGCCATGGCTGCGGTTAATCCAGAGTTGATGACGAGCCCGGTGCCTTTGAGGAAGAAGCCGCCTTCGGGATTGACGGTGGCCACCCCGGAGCCGCAGAAGGAAGCAATCCCCACGGCTGCGGTCTGAATCGGTGTCATCTTGAATTCGATGCCTACGAGGACACCAATCATCACCGGCAAAAGGCTGGCGGCTAGACCCGTCAGCGCTATTACAGTGGACGCGCCGGACCAGAAGGGGAGCAGCGCCTTGGCCAACTCGCCGAGCAAGGCCTGCGGGACGAGCGACACGACGACGGCGATCGAGATACCGTTGAGAACCTTCATGGTGAAGGACCCGAGAGTGAGATGCTCGGCCGCGGGCGCGGCGCTGGCGTGGGGGATGGGGGAAAGCTGGCGTTCGTCTATCTGCTGTGGCGTACTCATTCCCCAATCATACGCATAATATGCGGTTGACGGAGAATAATAACAAAGAAAGGGCGTATTTAAATTCCCTAGTATTCCACGCGTAGTTCGGACAGCCGGACTTCACCAGCCTCATCGGAGGCATCCAAATCGACAGTGCCAACGATGTGGTAGGAGTTGTCCCCCTCTGGGTCCTTGAGGATCTGCCGGACGGTCCACGATCGTGAACCCCCGACGCCACGAGCCCCTGAGCCCTTGTCGCCCTTGTCCATGACAAAGTACTCCGGCCCCCGTGCTGCTGGCCCAGTATCGATGTCATCGTAGTCATCGAAGTAGTCATCGAGAGCTTGGCCAAAGTCGGGGATCTCCTCCAAATAATCCAACAAATCTGCCAAGCGATCTTCCTTCTCCAAGGCAAAGAGCTGCGCGAGCCGGAAGAAGTAGTTGCGCACCATGATGCCAAAGGCGCGCTGATTGGCTGTCAAGGCGGTGGGATCCTCAACGCCGAAGGCCAATTCGCGGTCCAAATCCGCCTGGGAAATGGGGGAGTCCTCGCCGGCCATTTCAGCCCACTCGTCGACGAGCGAAGAATCAACCTGGCGGATAAGTTCTCCGAGCCAGACGATGATGTCTTCGAGCTCCTCGGTAAGGAACTCGGCAGGGATCGACTGCTTGAGCGTGCGCCAAGCATCAGTGAGGTAGCGCAGGATGACGCCTTCAGAGCGGGCGAGTCCGTAGGTGGCGACAAGGTCGGAGAAGGTCATGGCGCTCTCTAGCATGTCGCGAACCACAGACTTAGGACGCAGCTCAAATTCCTTGGCCCAAGGATTGGTTTCGCAAAAAGTGTCGTAGGCCTGCTCCAAGAGCTCTTCGAGTGGCTTCGGCCAGGTGATGTCTTCCACGATGGCCATGCGTTCGGTGTAGTCCACCCCGTCTGCTTTGAGCGCCGCGATCTCCTCGCCACGGCGTTGCTTTTGCTGAGCAATTAGGACTTGGCGAGGATCATCGAGCACCGCCTCGAAGACCGAGATGAGGTCGAGGGCATAGGTGTCCGATTCCGGATCCAGCAAGGTGAGTGCCGCCAACGCGAAGGGCCCCAAAGGTTGGTTCAAGGCGAAATCGCGCGGCATTTCCCGCACCACGTGGTACGGGCGTCCATAGATGTCGAGACCCTTGGTGGATTTTTGGACCACGCCTGAATTGAGAAGCCCTCGAAACAGGCTCAGCGCCGTTAAGATGTCTTCGTTCTGGCGCGCACGCGTGTTGTGACTCGTACGCAGCAGGTGTTTTAGGTGTTCGTAACCGTTGCCGTGGCGGGCGAGCACATTGAGCAGCATGGAATTGGAGACCCGGAATTGGGAAGTGAGCTGCTCCGGTTCGGCGTCGATAAGCCGGGCATAGGTCTGCTCCGACCAAGAGACCTCACCGTCGCGCGCGGACTTCTTCTTCAGTTTCTTTAGGCGCGCCGGGTCATCGCCCACGCGCCGCCGCGCTTTGGCGTTTTCGATCTCGTGCTCCGGCGCCTCTACGACGACCGTGCCTTCCGTGTCATAGCCTGCGCGGCCGGCGCGACCGGCAATCTGGTGAAACTCGCGGGACTTGAGGATCCGCTGACGGGTTCCGTCATACTTGGCCAGGCCCGTCATCAACACCGTGCGGATCGGAACATTGATGCCAACACCTAAGGTATCCGTTCCGCAAATGATCTTGAGTAGACCCTTTTGGGCCAGCCGCTCCACCAAGCGCCGATACTTCGGCAGCATGCCGGCATGGTGCACACCAATTCCCTTGCGAAGCAGCTTAGACAGGTCCCTGCCGAACGTCGTGGTGAATCGGAATCCCGCGAGCTCAGCGGCAATGGACTCCTTCTCCTCTGGGGTGATGATCTTTGACAGCGACGTCAATGCTTGCGCGCGCTCTGAGGCCTCGCGCTGGGAGAAGTGGACAACGTAGACAGGAGCCTTGCCACCAGCGAGCAAATCCTCGATGGTTTCATGGACTGCGGAAAAGACGTAAGAGAAGTCCAACGGGACTGGGCGGGTTGTCCCAGCCACGAGCGTCGTCGTGCGTCCGGTGCGCTCAGTTAAGTCCTTCTCCAGCCACGTCGTATCGCCCAAGGTCGCGGACATGAGCAAGAACTGTGCCTTCGGCAATTCCAACAGCGGAACCTGCCAGGCCCAACCGCGATCCGGCTCAGAATAGTAGTGGAACTCATCCATGACCACCTGATCGATGGCAGCTTCCGCGCCATCACGCAGTGCAATATTGGCGACGATCTCCGCGGTCGCAGCAATGATGGGCGCGGAACCGTTCACCGTGGCATCACCGGTCATCATGCCAACGTTTTCTGGGCCAAAAATCTCACAGAGAGCGAAGAATTTCTCGCTCACCAAGGCCTTGATCGGGGCGGTATAAAAACTGCGCTGCCCTCGTGCCAAAGCAATGAAGTGGGCGGCGTTGGCCACCATGGACTTACCGGACCCGGTAGGCGTGGCCAAGATGACATTATCCTGCGCGAGGATAGCTAAAGAGGCCTCTTCCTGCGCCGGATAAAGCGAGATTCCACGGCTGGAGGTCCACGATAAAAACGTGTCCCAGATGGCCTCATCAACCATCGACTCGGGGACTTCGGCGAGATCGGGCAACATCTGAGAAAGGTTCACCCATCCCACCTTAGGCGAAAGCCTTAGATCATAAGTCTCCGCCCTGCGGCTGTGAAAGACCGAGACCCTCGACAGCCGCGGCGTGTTGAGCTTATCTGAGGTTAGACGTCATCGTCCATGTCTGAGCCGGGGCCCTCGTCGCGCCCGTAGTTATCCTCGCGGTCGTCGATGTCTTCAGAGAGGATATCCGGGTTGTCATCGAGCCCGGCAAGGAAAGCCTCGAAGTCTGCTCCGATCTCCTCGCCCGTAGGCATGTGCTCTTCACCCGGCATAATGGCCTGCGGATGGCGGGAACGGTAGCGCTCCATATAAGCGTCGTACTGCTCTTCCAACTGGCGGACCACGCCCGCGATCTCTTCAGAATCCGTCACCTGCTCCTCGAGCTGCTGGTTGACGCGAGCGACGTCTGCCTCCAAGCTGCCCAAGGGAATGTTGAGGTCGACTGCTGAGGCAACCGAGTCCAGAAGGCGGAGCGTGGCCGCTGGATAAGGCGAGGCCGCCAGATAGTGCGGCACATGCGCGGTATAGCCGGCCACGCGGCGGCCCTTCTTATCCAAGGCACGCTCAATATACAGGGCGGCTGCGCCGGGGACCATCATGGTGGATTCCATGCGCACCATAGAGTTAAGGAGTTCCGGGGCATTGCCGTGCGCAGTGACCACCGTGGGGCGGGTGTGTGGCACCGGCATGGGCGCGGAGTAGAGCATGATGGTGTTCTTGATATCGAACTTTTCAACCAAGTTCACTACTGCATCCGTAAAAGCCTCCCACCGCAAGTCCGGTTCCGGTCCGGACAGCAGCAAGAAAGGCGTGCCGGAATTATCCCGCAATACCTTGATGCCCAAATCCGTGTTCTCAATCTCCACGGTGCGGTCATGGTCGATAGTGACGGCAGGGCGGCGTGAACGGTAGTCAATGAGTTCGTCGTTATTAAACGAGGCCAGCTGGCGGTTTTCCAACGCGGCTTTGAGGTGATCAGCGCTGGCTTCAACGGCCTGGCCTGCATCGGCGTAGCCATTCATGGCAACGATCATTGTGGGGCCTGCGCCTGGAGTGGAATCATCCTTGACCACTGGAGCGGGGTACTCCAGCTCGTACATGCGGCGCTGTTCTTCCTGCATGGTTGTGACTCCTCCTTCTAGCCGTGTGCTTGTTTTCGAGCGTACGACCTCAATCAGTGTTCTGTGACATGCAACGCTTAAAACTTGCCGCCTATTCCCCGAGGCGACTGTGCGTCCGGGGTGAACGCGTAGCTGGTCCGTGCGCGCGGGGGGTTCCCGCAGGAAACCTGTGATGATCGTTCAAGCATGCCATATGGAGGCTGGTTGTGCCAGGATTCCACTTGCTGGGTGTGGAAAACCGGGCTACTTCCAGTGGACTGCACACTAGCCCGGACTCGTTATCCACAGATGTGCCGTGGACGGTCTTAGTGCTCTAGCGAACCGAGGTAGGTGTGGTTCAGGCTACAGGGTATGAACACACTCTCAACGCATACAGACCGCACTCCACCGATAACGACCCCAGGTCACCTCCTCGCAAACATTCCTGGCCTCCTAGGCTTCTATCCCACTGAATCGGTGGTTTTCATGGCTATCGATACCACCCCGCGGGGCCCAGCAATGGGCCCGCTTGCTCGCGTCGACATCGCAGATGCCCAAGGGGCAGTAGCGGACATCTCGCCGTTACTGGCCGAGCACGCCCGCGAAGGTGTGTTTGCATTCCTTATTTCGAAGCGTCCCCTCACCGAGCTCAGGGAGGTGGTTCACTGGCTGTATAGCCTAGACCGCGCCGAGGACGGGCTGGAGGTCGACGCTGCGTGGCATACCCGGGAAATCACCAAACATGAGGGCTACGTGTTGTTGCACGGAACCGTCAACGCGGATGGAAGCGGGCCAATGAAGAAGTGGGTTGAGGGGACAATACCGGCGCTGACCGACGCCCCCTCGATGCGCTCTTGCGTCGACCACAATGTTGTACCGGAGCTCAATAGGGAGGAGTTCTTTGCTGTCTTTGCCGCAGGGAACCAGTATTTGGATGCTGCCGAAGCCGATGCCTTGGCGCGGCAAGCGCGAGATGCGGCGACGCAGTATCGTGCGCAGGTAGCAGCTGCGCGGGGAAAGAAACGAAAGGACCTCTTGGATCACTTGCTCGACGATGCTCGGTGGGCGCTTCACCAGGTGGCCTCGGTGGAGGAGGCTGAGCAGGACAGTGAGCTGCTGGCAACCTGTGCTGTGTGGCTGTCGACGACGTGGACGCGCGACCTCGTCGTGGACGTGTGCGCGACGTCGGGCGAAACGGGAGCGCATCTCCTTCTGGCGGCGGCGCGGACATTCGGCGGCGAGTTGCGGGCAAACGCGCTGACTCTCTTTGCACTGGCGCAGCTGGAACAGGAGTGGGATATCCTCGCCGGCCCTGCATTGCAGCTCGTCGTGGAAGAATTTCCCAGCCACCGCCTAGGCTCACTCCTGTGCCAGGCATACCGTCATGGCCTCCACGAAAAGATTCGGGACTCAATTCATACAGGCGCCCTCAAAGCCTATGAAAACGCTATAGGGGAAGGGGAGGAGCATTCAGAGGATGCGGCTAGCGATGCGCAGAATGTGCACGCTCGCCGAGCTGCTGGGTGAAGGTCCACGCGTCTGTCACGATGGTGGTTAGATCGGTGCGGCTGGGGTTCCACCCGAGCTCGGATTTGATCTTTTCCGAGGAAGCCACGAGTGTTGCGGGATCCCCAGCGCGGCGAGGTGCAAGCTCAGCCGGGATGGGGTGACCGGTGACCTCACGGCAGGCCTCAATGACCTGTTTGACAGAGTAGCCATCCCCGGAGCCAAGGTTGTAGATGCGGTGCGTTCCTGCGGCGTTGCTCTCCAGCGCTAGGACGTGGGCCTCTGCCAAGTCTCGGATGTGGATGTAATCCCGAACCGCGGTGCCGTCGGCGGTGTCGTAGTCATCGCCGAAGATGAAAATCTTGTCGCGATGCCCCAGCGCTACCTGCAGGACGAGGGGAATGAGGTGGGTTTCTACTTCGCGATTTTCTCCAATGGTGCCGTAGGCTCCGGCGACATTGAAGTAGCGCAAGGAGGTCGCCCCAAGGCCGTAGGCAGTGGCATAGGACGTGATCATGTAGTCAATTGCGAGCTTGGACGCGCCGTAAGGATTCGTTGGCTGCGTAGGCATCGACTCCGTAATTGGCACTTGCGCTGGCTCGCCGTAGGTTGCCGCGGTCGAGGAGAAGACGAGGTTTGTGACTTCGAATTCCCGCATGGCGTTCAGGAGCGCCAGCGTGGTTACGACATTATGCTGCCAATAGTCAGCGGGGGCTTCAACGGATTCACCGACGAGGGAACGCGCCGCGAAGTGCAGCACGCCTTCGAATCCACCTTCAGACAACACCTCACGGGCGACATCAGCGACGTCGCCTTCAACGAGACGTGCCTGCTCTGGGATGGCCTCGCGGTTGCCGGTAGAGAAGTTGTCGATGATGGTGACGTCGTGGCCTTTTTCGACCAAGACTGCCGCGCATACACTGCCGACATATCCGGCACCACCGGTAACTAACAGCTTCATCGTCTTACTTCTCCTTAACTCGGATGGCGTGGGCGAGATCGTCGACAAGCTCGACGGTATGCCCAGATTTCGTCGTCAGCGTAATGGTTCCGCTCTCATTGACCACCGTCACCTGCGAACCGATTTGGATTCCGCAGGAATAAAGATCATCGAAGGTCGAGCTATCGGCCTGCAACACCTCATTGATTTGCACGATGGTGGCTTCAGTTTCTTGTCCCGTGGGAAGGTCGATGGCGCGGGTTCCCAAGTCGAGCTCCACCGGGGTCGTACCCAACTGTGCCAAGCCTGGGATGGGGTTGCCGAATGGTGAGCGCGAGGAATCCTCCAATACCGCGACGACGCGCTTTTCTACCTCTTCACTCATGACGTGTTCCCACCGGCAGGCCTCGTCGTGGACCTTGTCGATATCCAGTCCAAGGACGTCTGTGAGCAAGCGTTCAGCTAGGCGGTGCTTGCGCATGACGTTGGTTGCCAATTCGCGGCCCTGTTGGGTGAGGTCGAGGCTGCGATCAGTGCGCACGTGGAGCAGGCCATCGCGCTCCATACGAGCCACGGTCTGGGATACGGTTGGCCCAGACTGCTCTAAACGCTCTGCGATCCGTGCGCGGAGGGGAGTGATGCCTTCCTCTTCGAGCTCGTAGATGGTGCGCAGATACATTTCCGTGGTGTCAACTAGGTCCCTCACGTGGGCTTACCTTTCTGCGTTGTGGGCGGTGCGTAGCCACATAGGTTTAGGCGCGGTAATAAGGATGTATTAAGAGAATATCTTAAACAATAGCGCATTCGTCGAAAGTATTGAGCGCGCAGCGCTGTGCCTCCGGCGGGGTTCGACGGGGCACGGCAACCTCGCGGGACCTTGTGGAACGACGAAAGCCACCGAGCACTGACCGCCAAAGCCCACAATGCTGTTTCAGCTGGGCTAGCAGGTAGCTGGCTCGATGGCTCATGCCAGGATTCGAATAAGAGATTTAGAGTGCGTATTCGCGGAGGCGATCGGCGCGGTTTCCTTCGCGCAGCTTGGCCATGACCTCACGTTCAATTTGGCGAACGCGTTCGCGGGAGAGACCGAACTTGCGGCCAATCTGGTCGAGGGTGCGCGGAACCCCATCGTCCAAGCCATAGCGCAAACGGATGACGTCCTGCTCGCGCTCCTCCAAAGAACCAATGACGGAGCGGATATCGGAGTGGCGCATGGAAGCAACCACGGCGGTTTCGGCGTCCGTTGCCTCGGCATCCTCGATGAAGTCTCCCAGTGGAGCCTCTTCATCGGTGCCCACCGGCATATCCAAGGAGACAGGATCGCGGGACTGGCGCAGCAGCATTTCGATCTTGGACTCTTCGATTCCCGATTCCTCTGCGAGCTCCTCGTTCGTAGCCTCGCGGCCTAGGGATTGGTACATCTCGCGCTTGATGCGCGAAAGCTTATTAACCTGCTCAACTAGGTGTACAGGGAGGCGAATTGTCCGGGACTGGTCAGCCATGCCGCGGGTAATGGCCTGGCGGATCCACCAGGTTGCGTATGTGGAGAACTTGAAGCCCTTGGCGTAGTCAAACTTCTCCATCGCGCGAATCAGGCCCAAGTTACCCTCCTGGATGAGATCCAGCAGCGGCATGCCGCGGCCGGTATAGCGCTTAGCCAGGGAGACCACGAGGCGCAAGTTTGCTTCCAAGAGGTGGGAGCGTGCCTTCTTACCTTCGCGGGCCAAAATCTTCAGGTCACGCTTCTCCGCGCGAGTCAACTTCTCAGCATTGGCAAGCTTGTACTCGGCGTAGAGACCAACCTCAATGGTCTGCGCCAATTCAACCTCGTCCTCGGCGCTCAGCAGCGCAGTCTTGCCGATTCCATTGAGGTAAACGCGGACCAAGTCCGCGGAGGGATTGTCATTGGTCTGGTTACGGCGTGAGCCGCGGTCAACTTCCTGTCCGTCCTCGTCCTGGACGCTAGCAGCGGATGATGTGGCCATCTCATGCCTCCTAAGTTGCGGCTTGGTTCATCCCCTACAACGGGCCTTCGCGTCAGATAGTTCCCACGGGCCCAAAAATGTTTAATCACCCGGGATGTGCGAGAGGTTTTAGGCCATTTTGGGGGAGGCGCGCCGAAGCTAGACCTCAACGAGCACGGTAAACGGTCCTTCATTGATGGAGGACACGCGCATCATCGCTCCAAAGCGGCCTTCTTCCACAGTGATTCCGCGCTCGCGAAGGCGAGCGACAACTCCCTGGATAACCGGCTGCGCGGCTTCACCCGGTGCGGCATCTGACCACGATGGGCGCCTGCCTTTGGCCGTTCGTCCGTAGAGGGTGAACTGACTTACCACCAGAACAGGCGCACCGCTGTCGGCCACGCTCGTCTCGCCTTCTAGGACGCGCAGCTCAGCGATTTTGCGCGCCATCGTGTCCATCCGCTCTTCCAAGGTTGGTCCTTCGGCAGTGCCGGAGTCAGAACCTGCCGCGACGTCCTCGCGGGAAATACCGACGAGCGCTAAGACGCCGCCGGTATCCGGGCAGGAAATAGAGCCGACAACGTCGTTGTCTACGGTGACGGTAGCTTCGGAAACGCGGGTTAAGACAGCACGCATGGAAGGGAGTACACGACCTTTCTGGTGAGGAGTTCTTTCTCAGATGACAAACGCGAGGGGCTTGAGGGAAAGGAGGGGACTACTCAGTGTTGCTAAATGCCAACAATTCCGTAGGGATGAGAAGCCCATGGCGGATGAGATCCACAATGGCTGGAAGCGCGGCGCTAACCAACTCGGATTCCTCAAAGCCCTGCGCGGCGGCATAGAGCTCGATGGTCTCCCCAATGCTCAGCCCGTGGGGATTGAGCCCGGCGACGATCGCCGCGAGGTGCTCGTCGACGTCATGCTGCCAGCGCGGACCGTCCGTGCGGCTGAGCCGTAATGCTGCGCGCTCAAAGCCCATGCCAAGCTCCGTGTCGGGCAGTGAAACGTCTTCGCGGGCGACACCTGGGCGCAGCTGCACATGCTTTGTTTCCAGCTCACCCGGCACCAGGTTGCGTAGCCATTCAATGCGAGCAAAGTATTCCTCCACTTCGGGCCCGAGCGGATCGATGACCGGCTGCGCCATGGTTTCTGCCAAAATATCGGAGGGCTCGCCGTCTGCAATGCGCTGGATAGCCACGAAACCAAACCCGATGCCGGTGACATCATGATCGCGGAAATGCTCCAGCCAACGGCGTGAACGCTCCTGGCCTTCGGCACTGCGAACATCCACGGATTCATCGCTCAACCACGTGGAAACATAGAGCGCAGGGTCCGCCACATCGCGCTGAATGATCCACGCGGCCACGCCGGTATCCGGCAGCCACGAGGCAACCCGCTGCTGCCAAGACTTGTCGCCTTGGTGTACCCACGCAGCGAGAATGTGTGCGGTGCCCCCAGGATTGAGGTGCTCCACAGCTTGCGATATGACAAGCTCACTTGCTCCATCCAGATTGAGGCCGGAATCCCGGTACACGTGGCCCACCTTGGGCAAGCCCACCACGAACGGAGGGTTAGCAACGATTCGGTCGAAGCTCTCGTGCTGCACGGGCTCGAACCAAGAACCCTGGCGAAGCTCAACACGGTTTTCTGCGCCTGCAGCAGCGACAGTAGCGCGGGCAAGTTGGAGGGCTCGCTCGTGAACGTCGGTCGCAACAATTTTTTCAGCAGACTCCAGTTGCCCAAGGATTTGTACGCCAGAACCCGTGCCCAGGTCTAGTACTGAGGACACGGGTGTGGTCGGGGTCGAGTGCAAGAGGGAGAGACTGGCAGAGCCTACTCCCAACACGTGCTCGGAGCCGGGCACGTGATCCACTAGGGAAGCATCAACATCGGAAAACACGATGCGGTTCTTACCCACGATGACGTGTGGCCGAATGTCATAAGCCACGTAGGCGGTGCCGTGCTCGTCGGTAAGCACTGCGCCGCAGTCGAGCAGCCGGGTGGCTAGGCGTGCTCCGAGGACGTCGGAAAGCAGCGTGGCCGGTACGTGTTCGTGCAGCAGGAAGATCCGGATGAGGTGGTCCAGGCGGGAATCACCGTTGGCTCCCAGTGCCACGGCGGCTGGCTCGCCGCGATGTAGCGCTTCGGTGTACTCCGGCCCCAGGTGTCCCGCGATACCGTCCGCGCTCAACCCTGCCTCAGCAAAGACGTGGGCTAGTTCTTCCGCAACGTCTGCGATGGGGTTGTCCGGGTTCATCGCCGGGCCGAAAGGGGAGGGCTGTTGGGTGCTCACAAAAATATCCTTTGATAGTTGGGGGAAGGAAACGGTGACTTCTTAATCTTCGTGCTCAATTGTGTTGGTCGTTGAACTCTCCGCGTTCGTGCCCGAGGGGGAATCCTCCGATGAGGGCGCGCCGGGAAGTTCGCCGTGAGCACCGCTGGTGATTTGTTCGCGCCGTGCCTGCGCCATCTGTCGGGCAAGGGCGGGCTTATACACAGCTTTGTCACGTTTGTCCTTCTTCTGCCCCCGCCCGTTGCCGATGACCACGGCTATCCAGGGAAGCGGGAAGGTGACGCCCACGACGAGGGCGGCGGCAATCCACCAATGCCAGGCATACACCATGACACCAGCTAGAAGCAGCGAAGGGATGCGCAGAAACTGCAAAATGGAGTAGATAACTTCGCGGCGATGCCGGTCCTGGCCGGGAGCGAGTTTGGCGGTTGTAATGAGGTAAGCCTCACGCCCGAATCGACGCCCACGCCGCCGCCCCGATCGTGGGGTATGGCGGGCGTTATCGCGCGAGTTCGAAGGGGTCATGCTCTCCAGCGTAGCGGTAGGACTCGCCAACTTCGATACCGATGCGGCATGATAGTGGGCGTGAGTACGACGACTAAGACTATTGAACGCCCTGATGTCCGCGAGGATACGTCGACCAACGACGACACCCCGAAGTTTTTCCACTATGTAAAGAAGAACCAAATCCTCGATTCCGCGGTCAACGGTAAGTACGTCGTTGCCCTCTGTGGTGAGACCTTCCCCGTCACCAAGCAAGCCAAGCCTGGTTCGCCCGTGTGCCCGGACTGCGAGCGGGTATATAAGAGCCTGCGCCGCCGCTAAGCGTGCCGTCGACGCGTAATGTTGCGTCGACGTAAAACGAAGACTTTCACAAGAGCGGGATGTTGGGATAACTAGAGGGGGATAGTCGCTGACCGTGTCTACACAGACTCCAGCACAAAGATTTGCCAATAATGGTTCGCTGCGTGTGTGGCAACGCGCGGCCTTGGATAAATTCCTGGCCACCAAGCCGAAGGATTTCATGGCGGTGGCAACGCCAGGCGCAGGTAAGACTACCTTCGCCCTGCGCGTGGCCACAGAGCTCATGGCGGACCGTACCGTAGAGCGCGTGATCGTGGTGGTGCCCACCGAGCACCTCAAAGTGCAGTGGTCTGAATCTGCCTCCCGCGTGGGGCTCGCGCTGGATCCGAAGTTCACGAACTCTTCTGGAGTCAACCCCGCCATGGATGGCGTGGTGGTGACCTACGCCCAAGTAGGCATGCACCCCTTTAAGCACCGCGCGGTGGCCTCAGCCCGGCGCACCTTGGTGATTCTCGATGAGATTCACCACGCCGGCGACGCCAAGAGCTGGGGTGACGGCGTGCGTGAAGCCTACGACGACGTGGAACACCGCCTGGCGCTGACCGGTACGCCTTTCCGCTCGGATGATTCCCAGATTCCTTTCGTGCGCTACGAGGAGGACGGGGAGGGGCACTTGGTCTCCCGCTCCGATCACACGTACGGCTATGGCGATGCGCTTGCCGACGGCGTCGTGCGCCCCGTGGTCTTCCTCAGCTACTCCGGCGAGTCCCGCTGGCGCGATAGTGCCGGCGAGGAACATACGGCCCGCTTGGGCGATATCCTCAATCCGGAGCAGACCGCCCGCGCGTGGCGCACTGCTCTGGACCCCAAGGGCGAGTGGATCCCCACCGTCCTTCAAGCTGCCCACACGCGTCTGATGCAGATGCGCCGCAACATGCCGGATGCCGGCGGCCTCGTACTCGCTACCGATACGACGACGGCGCGCGCCTACGCGAAGATCCTCAAGCAGATTTCGAACACCCCGGTATCCGTCATCCTTTCCGATGACCCGGGTTCCTCCGCGCGTATCGCAGAGTTCTCCGAATCCACCGACGAGTGGATGGTGGCCGTACGCATGGTGTCCGAGGGCGTCGACGTTCCGCGCCTCGCAGTGGGTGTCTATGCCACGTCTGCCTCGACCCCGCTCTTTTTTGCTCAGGCCATCGGCCGCTTCGTGCGCTCCCGTATGCCGGGCGAGACCGCCTCGGTATTCCTGCCGTCTGTCCCGGTCCTGCTGGGGCTGGCGGAGAACATGGAGAAGCAGCGCGACCACGTCCTCGGAGGGGAGAAGAACCCCGACAAGGAGGGCTGGGACGATGAGTTGCTCGAGGACGCCAATAAGAAGAAGTCCGAGCCGGACATGCTCGAGCCTTCCTATGAGTCCCTCGGCGCGGAAGCAGAATTCTCCGGCCTGCTCTACAACGGCTCGCAGTTCACCACGGGCAATATCACCGACGAAGAAGAAGACTTCCTCGGAATTCCCGGGCTTCTCGACGCAGACCAGGTCAAGGACCTCCTTCGCAAGAAACAGTCCGATGAGATGGATCGCCGTGAGGCAGAGGAGAAGGCGCGCCGGGCTGCTGAGGCGGCGGAGGAACAACGTCGCAAGCTCTACGGCACCCCGCATGCGCCTAAGCGTGGGGCGGAGGCGTCGGCAAGCAGCACCGGATCCCAGTCAGGCGTGGTGGATGAGATTTCCGCGCTGCGCAAGGAGCTCAACACGGTGGTCTCCATCACCGCTCAGCGCACCGGCCGCCCGCACGGAGCCATCCACACCGAAGCGCGCAAGGCCTGCGGCGGACCTCCTACCGCGCTGTGTAACGCTGAGCAGTTGCAAGAGCGCATCGATTATCTGCGCAAGTGGTAGCTGCGCGGACGCAGTAGAATCCGGCACAGTATCCGGTGGCGAAGGGTAGGCTCGGCAGCATTGTGAGAAGAGTGCTCTAGGCCAAAGAAAACCTAAGGAGAAAGATGATGAAAAAGCTCATCAACTCACCGGACAACGTAGTAGCCGAATCAGTAGAGGGCTTCGCGTTAGCCCACGGTGACATTGTCACTCGCAACACGAACCCGCTGTTTGTTTTCCGCAAACAGAAGAAAGAACACGGCAAGGTTGCCATTGTCTCCGGCGGTGGCTCTGGGCACGAGCCGCTGCATGCCGGTTTCGTCGGCCATGGAATGTTGGACGCGGCCGTGCCCGGCGCTATGTTTACATCTCCGACGCCAGATGCCATCCAAGCAGCCACCGAGGCAGCTAATGCTGGGGCGGGAGTGCTCTACATCGTGAAGAACTACACCGGCGATGTGCTCAACTTCGATACTGCGGCAGAGCTGGCTGAATTCGATGATGTTGAGGTCAGCCAGGTCATCGTCGACGACGATGTCGCGGTGGAAGATTCTACGTTTACAGCCGGTCGCCGCGGCGTTGCCGGAACGCTGTTGGTGGAGAAGCTGGCCGGTGCGGCGGCCGAGCGCGGCGATGATCTCGTTGCGGTGACCGCTGTGGCGAAAAAGGTGGTAGAAAACACCGCGACTATGGGCGCGGCGCTTTCCGCCTGCACCGTGCCCCATGTGGGCAAGCCTTCCTTTAACCTCGGGGAAGACGAGGTTGAGTTGGGCGTGGGCATCCACGGCGAGCCGGGCCGCAAGGAGATTCCGCTGGTTTCGGCCGACGACGTAACGGACCACTTGCTTGATCCCGTCCTGGCAGACCTTAAGCTGAGCGAAGGCGAGCGCACCATCGTCGTTGTCAACGGCATGGGAGCCACCCCGGCCTCTGAGCTTTACGTGGTTTACCGTCGGGTAGCTCAGCGCTTAAAGGAGGCGGGGGTGAGCATTGAACGCTCCCTTGTGGGCAACTTCGTTACGAGTCTGGATATGGCCGGGTGCTCCGTGAGCGTTATGCGCGCCGACGACGAAGACCTTGCGCTTTTCGACGCCCCCTGCCACACCGCCGCACTACGCCAAGGAGTGTAACTATGACAAATGATGTAACTCTTTCAACCGACTGGGCATTAGCGTGGATGAATAATTGTGCTGCAGCTGCGCATGAATACCGCGAGGAGCTCATCGAGCTTGACCGCGCCATTGGAGACAGCGACCACGGTGAAAACGTCGATCGCGGCTTCCGCGCCGTCGTGGAGAAGATGGGCGCGGAAATTTCCCCAGAGGATTCTACCGTCGCTGATGTTCTGAAACTGACGGCAAAGACACTCATGTCCACCGTTGGCGGCGCCTCCGGGCCGTTGCTAGGGACCGCTTTCTTGCGTGCGTCTAAGGCTGCCGGTTCCGGGGCGATTGATGCGCCCACGGTGGCCGGTCTAATCGAGGCTGCGCTTGAGGGGATTACTGCGCGCGGCAAGGCCGCGGAAGGGGAGAAGACGATGGTCGACGCCTGGGCGCCGGCCGCACGAGCTGCCCGTGAAGCGGCGGATGCCGCGCTGAGTCCCGCTGAGGTTGTGAGCGCGGCTGCTGACGCCGCAGCAACCGGCGCGGAGGATACCATTCCGATGGTGGCAACGAAGGGCCGCGCTTCCTATCTTGGGGAGCGCTCTGCTGGGCACAAGGATCCGGGTGCTACGTCCTCGGCTCTGTTCCTGGCCGCGGCTGCCGACGCTGCCGAGACTTCAACGAAGGAGGCATAAAACATGACACAACCGCGCGTTGGGCTTGTCCTTGTATCGCATTCGGCCAAGCTCGCTGAAGGCCTAGCAGAGCTTGCCGGACAAATGGCCGCTGATGTGACCATCCTTCCCGCCGGCGGCTTGGAAGACGGCGGTATCGGAACTTCCTACGACTACATCGAAGGCGCCATCAGCCATGCCCTCGGCCAAGGTCTCGGCGTTGTCGTCCTCACGGACTTGGGCTCGGCCACGATGACCGTTGAGTCTGTTCTTGAGTTCCTTGATGAAGAACAAGTTCAGTTTGTGGATGCCCCACTAGTCGAGGCTGCCGTTGCCGCAGCCACCGCCGCCCAACAAGGCGATGACCTTGCGGCCGTCGTCAGAGCTGCGGAACGGGCCATCGAGGTCTTCGTGCCGAAGCAGTCTGCCGCCGCTGATCCAGTGGATAAAGACGAGCCCGAAACAAACCCAGATAGATATTCCCTGACAGTGACCGTGGCTGATAAGGCGGGCCTTCACGCCCGTCCAGCCTCCAAGGTCGCGGAAATGGCTGCAGAGGCAGACGGTGAAATTATCCTCTCCTTTGATGGCGAAGAGGTGGAAGCAGACTCTGCAATGATGCTGATGTCTCTTGGTGCTTGCCAGGGTGCTTCAGTGACTATCAGCGGTGACGCTGCTGATAAAGAGGTCATTGACCGGATTGCTACGGGCATAGAGCTGGGGCTCGACGGCTAGGGCTCCTGGGAAATCGATGAGCAGCGGGCAATGACCCCCGTACGCGGGGACTGCGCCCGCTGCCTTCGCATAAGATATCGGGCAGTGACCTAGCCGAGTCTTCGCGAAAGTGGGAAGTCATGACCCAGCCCGACTATGTGGAACCAAACTACTACGCAGCGGATCCGTACCAGGCTCCGTACCCGCAGGCTTATCCGAATTCCTATGCGGGTTCCTATGCGCCGGTGCCTTATGAAAGGCCATCCACTCCGAACCCGCTCGCCCCATGGGCACTGGGCTTGGCTATCGTTCCGCCACTTATCGACATCGCGCTGACACTCCTCATCAGCCCCGTTGGCTTCATGCTGTCGATGCTTACCATGATCACTGGGTGGTGTGCAGCAGGGCTTGGCGTTGCTGCGCTCATTCTCGGATCGGGGCGACGCCCTGAGCACAGGGGGACCGGCATGGCGGTGTGGGGAATGCTCATTGGCGTGGGCTGGAGCTACATTGCTCCTTTCGTTTCCATGGCACTGATTTTTGTCGTGGGGCCAAATTATTAGCCATCCAATGCGCATAGAGCGCGCAGAGCACAGAAGAAGCGGCGAGGAAGGTTAAACCTCCTCGCCGCTGAAATCTTTCTGCTCGCCCTAGTCTAGGTAGTCGCGCAACACCTGAGAGCGTGATGGGTGGCGCAGCTTGGACATCGTCTTGGACTCGATCTGGCGAATACGCTCGCGGGTAACGCCGTAGACTTGGCCGATTTCGTCTAAAGTGCGCGGCATGCCATCGGTCAGTCCGAAGCGCAGACGAACCACGCCGGCCTCTCGCTCGGAGAGGGTCGTGAGCACGTCCTGGAGCTGATCCTGCAGCAAGGTAAAGGACACAGCGTCGACAGCAATGACCGCTTCGGAATCCTCAATGAAGTCACCGAGCTGGGAGTCGCCCTCATCACCGATGGTCTGGTCCAGGGAAATGGGCTCACGAGCATACTGCTGGATCTCCAGCACCTTCTCTTCGGTGATATCCATTTCCTTCGCCAGCTCCAGCGGGGTGGGCTCGCGGCCCAAGTCCTGCAGCAGCTCGCGCTGAATGCGGCCCAACTTGTTGATGACTTCCACCATGTGCACCGGGATGCGGATGGTACGAGCCTGATCAGCCATGGCGCGAGTAATGGCCTGGCGGATCCACCAGGTGGCATAAGTGGAGAACTTATAGCCCTTGGTGTAGTCGAACTTCTCAACGGCGCGGATTAGACCCAGGTTGCCTTCTTGGATGAGATCCAGGAAGGCCATGCCGCGGCCCGTGTAGCGCTTAGCCAAGGACACCACGAGACGCAGGTTTGCCTCGAGGAGGTGGTTCTTCGCCTTGCGGCCGTCACGAGCGATGGCGCGCATGTCGCGCTTCTCCATGGGGGAGAGCTTGGCGGCCTTGTCGCCTTCAGCGCGAGCCTTCTCCATCTCGTCCATGCGGTACTGAGCGTAGAGGCCTGCCTCGATGCGCTTAGCCAGGGAGACCTCCTGCTCGGCGTTGAGCAGGGCGACTTTACCGATCTGCTTGAGGTAGGCGCGGACAGAGTCGGCCGAAGCAGTCAGCTCCGCGTCTTTACGGGCCTGACGCAGGGCAGCGGATTCATCCTCATCCCAGACGGAGGAGCCATCCTCCTCTTCGTCCTCGGAGTCCTCATCCTCCAAATCGTCATCGTCGTCACCGAACTCGTCGTCCTCGTCCATCTCCGCGTTGTCCGGATCGAAGTCGATGTCGGCGTCATCGGGCGTCTCGGCGTCCAACTCATCGGTCTGATCCTCTGCGAGGTCCTCCGAAGACTCGGCGCTTTCCGGCGAGGTTGCCTTCTTTGCCGCCGACTTGCGCACCGTCTTCTTGGCCGTCTTTTTCGCGGCCTTCTGGGCGGACTTGCGAGTAGTTTTCTTCGTTGCTTTCTTGGCCGTCTTCTTAGCGGTCTTCTTCGCAGTCTTTTTCGCGGTTTTCTTGGCCGTCTTCTTAGCGGTCTTTTTTGCCGTCTTCTTGGCGGTCTTCTGTGCAGGTGCAGATGTCTCGGAGGTGCTCTTGTCCTCGCCGAGTACCTGGTCTGAAGAATCAGTGGCTGCCACGTACGCCCTTTCGACTTGCTCTCTGAGTGGAAAATATGGGGACGCGCAAGTTTGTCGCGACTAGTCCCCGATGCTAGCCCGCCTCCGAGATGAGCGAGGGAGGCGCGCCGCTGGATATTCGATAATCGACAGCCCAGTATAGATCATTTTTGTCAACAGGCGGTGACTGGGGTCAACTAGGGAACGCTGGGACGATATAGATTAGGGGCGAATTCCTTCCTTTGCCGCCATTGCCGCGCCCACGATGCCCGCGCGATTGCGGAGCTGAGCAGCAACGACCGGTGTTTCAATTTTGAGGTGCTCGCCCCACTTGTCGAACTTGCGGGAGATTCCGCCACCGATCACAAAGGCTGAAGGGTTAAACAGCGCTTCATACTCGTGGAGTACGCGGTTGACGCGCTTTGCCCACTGCTTGGACTTGAGACCTTCACGTTCCTTGACCGCGGACGATGCCTGGTGCTCTGCTTCCTTCTCACCAACGATAAGGTGGCCAATCTCCGTATTGGGGAAAAGCTGGCCGTCCAGAAGGAATGCGGAGCCGATGCCCGTGCCCAGGGTCAGGAAGATGACGGGGCCCGAACGCGCAATGTCATCACCGTAGGCCACTTCGGCGAGGCCGGCCGCGTCGGCGTCGTTAAGCACGGTGAAGGGCGCGTCGAGGTATTGGCTCAACAAATTCTGCGCATCTACGCCAATCCAAGACTTGTCAATATTCGCCGCGCTGCGAATCACTTGGCCTTTCACCACAGCAGGCATCGTGATTCCGACGGGGCCGTCCCAGCCTTTTTCGGCGACGATTTGGGCAATTACCTTTGCTACGGCTTCCGGCGTAGCGGGCTGGGGAGTAGCGATCTTCAGACGGTCACCGACGAACTCGCCTGTCGCGAGGTCTACCTCGGCGCCCTTAATGCCGGAGCCCCCAACATCAATGCCAAAGGAATGGCCCTGGTGCTCAAGGCTCAATGTCGTGTCCTGGTGCTGTGCTTCTTGCGCGGTCATACTGACAGTCTATGTTGAGCGCGGCGTTGATGTGGCAACAGTGTGAGTTTCGTATCGCTGGCGGAGTCGGCACTGTGCCGTTCCCGTATTAGTGACTGCAGCCGCTCCCGTATTAGTGACCGCATTGTGGGTGGGTGTGAGGAGTGATACTCAGAAAAATATCCAGCACTCCAAGAACGGTGAATGCCCAGCTCATCCTATTAAAATTCGCAGGGTAGGGGGTAGAGGGGTGGGGCGGTTGGTGCCCCCATCGCGGGGCGAGTGTGACACGGGGGCTTGCGTGGTTTAGGATGCCGTCGATAAATAGACGTACCAATCAATCTGACTCACAGGGGCAAGCATTATGGCCACCGATTACGACGCACCGCGTCGCCGCGCAGAAGACGACCTCGAGACCGATTCCCTCGAGGGCCTTAAGGCAGCTGAAAACGACAACAACGGCATGGATGACGATGGTGAAATCGTCGAGGCTTTTCAGCCGCCGTCAGTGGACCTGACTGGTGAGGAGCTCAATGTCACCGTCGTGCCGCGTAAAGAAAACGAATTCACCTGTTCTGTGTGCTACCTGGTGCAGTCCAATAAGCGCCTCGACCACGAAGAGGATGGGCAGCCAGTCTGCATGGACTGCGCCTAGCGCAGTAGCTCATCCTGCGCGCGATGTTTAGCCCTCGGAGGCTGCTGCCTGTTCTGGAAGGAAAGCCGCGAGGAGCTTTTCGGGGTTGGTGGAGCCGATGAGCCAATAGGGGGTGGGATCCTCTGGGTCGTCGAGGACGAGCATGACGTGCTCAGGAACCCAGCCATGCGTGACAAGGAAGGCAGCCGGATCGAGCTGTGGTCCCAGCGCATTACGCCGCGCGGTGGCCGGCACCGCGGTACTGCGGGAGACAACATCGCTAGGCAGCTGTGCGTCCTTCACGGTGAGCCACCGGGTGCCATCGGCATCCTGCTCCACTTGAACTACTGTGTTGGACCACGTCACTAGCACCCACACGGCGATGGCGCTAAGCAGAATGGCGGGAATAATGACCCACATGATGCCGCGGTTGAGGCTGACCGTGGCCGTGGAAATCGCCACGACGAACGCAGCCATGAACCACCAGTACCACGGCACCCATTGGCGCTCGCGATAGAGGATGACGGGGGATTCAGCAGACGCTGTGGGGGAAACAGGCGATGAATTCGAAGTCATGACCTCTGAGTCTAGTCGTCGGGGAAGGGCAGAACCCAACGCAACCAAAGGTGCCGGGTAACCGCGGTAGACGCGGCACAAAGCTCCATCCCTCGGGGTAGGGGATGGTGAGGACAAGGTAGGCTGGGCCGCGTGAATGAGCAACACCCCCTTGTAGATCCGGTAAGTCCATTCGGAGACATTCAGATCAAGCGCCTTGATAAGGAGCTTCCGCTGCCGCAGCGAGCCCATCGTGGCGATGCTGGCGCGGATCTCTACGCCGCGCATGACGCTACTCTGCGCCCCGGAGAGCGCGCGCTCGTCGGCACTGGCATTGCTCTTGCCTTGCCAATCGGCACGGTAGGTTTGGTCCACCCGCGTTCGGGCTTGGCGGCCAAGCACGGGATTTCCGTGGTCAACACGCCGGGCACCATCGATGCGGAGTATCGCGGTGAGATTAAGGTGTGCCTTATTAATCACGATCCCGATAAGACCTTTGAGGTCGAGCGCGGGATGCGAATTGCCCAGCTTGTTGTCCAACGAGTGGAGCTCGTGGGCTTCCGCGAAGTCGAGGAACTCGATGACACCGCTCGCGGCGACGGCGGGTACGGATCCACTGGCGTCAACTGAATCAGTTGCTTGCGGCAAAGCCTGCGCGTGCGCGGGCCATACCGAGCAACCCCACATCCGACAAACACAAGTTATCCGGCACAAGACACAGAATGAGGAAGGCGCAAAACCATGGCGATGTGGCCCTTTGGCAAAAAGAAGAAGGATGCTGGCAAGGACGAAAGCCAGGACAAGAACACCACCGTCCGCACTGATGCCGCGGACAAAGAAGTAAAAGAAGCAACGGCCGAACCAGCGTCGGCGGAGAGCTTGGCAACGGAGGCCGGAGAAAGTTCGACCGCTGAGGGGCCTGTACAAGCCAGTGCAGGGCTGGTCCGCGAGGATCAGGATGACGTCGAAGGTGCTGCCGGGGTAAAAGCCGTGGCGCACGACGCCATCAACGGTGAGATGGGCCCCTACGACGGCGACAACGTGGATATCGCCGAGTTCAACTTCGAGGACTTCTCCGTCGGCCTTTTGGACCTTGGCTCGATGCGCATCCCGCTGCCGAAGGGCTCGCAGGTTCAGGTGGAAATGGGCCCAGACGGCCCTCGTATGCTCCACATTCTTACGCCGCACGGACGCATGACGCCCGTGGCCTTCGCCGCGCCGCGCACGCCGGGGCAGTGGGCGGAATCTGCCAAGGACATCGTCAAGGGTTTGGAAGCAGATGGGTTTACAGCGCATCCGGAGGATGGTCCTTGGGGTTCTGAAATCGTCGGCACCAGTGATAAGGGCGGGATCCGAATCATTGGTGTGGAAGGGCCGCGGTGGATGTACCGTTTGACCTTGGCAGCTCCTGCGGGCAAGGAAGAGGAGCTAGCGCAGCTAGGACGCGAAGTCGTCGCGCGCACCTTTATCTATCGCGGCGAGCAGCCGATTCTTGCCGGAAGTTCACTTCCCGTGATGCTGCCGCAGCAGCTCGCTGAGCAAGTCCAGCAGGCGCTTCAGGAGCGCCAGCAACAGGCAGCGCAACCATCCAGCGCTCAAAACTCCGCGCCGGCGGATAATGCCGCGGGCGCCGAAAGCGGCGCGGAGGCCGAGGCTCGCGAACAATTGCGCAATCTCGACGACCACGAGAACAAGTAGCGCGCCCTATGCCATTGGCCGTGACCCTCACGGCTATTACCGAAAAGGATTGTTGAAACTCGTGACCACCCCTACGCCCGAAGGGCGCGATACCACCGAACACGGCACGACGCCCGCCTCTGAGGCCTCCATGGACTCCACGAATACTGAGACACCACAACAGACTGCAGCAGCGACTCCAGCGCCTGAGGCAGAACCGTCGCTGCTCGAACAAATGGGAGGCCTGACCGGTCTGGTGTCTGCGACCCTGCCCGTGCTGGTGCTCATTCCGGTTAACAACATGTGGGGCCTGGGGCCTGCATTGGCCGCAGCGCTCGGTGTGGCGCTGGCCATCAGCCTGTGGCGTTTGGCGCGCAAAGAGACGTTGCAGCCAGCATTTTCCGGGTTGCTGGGTGTCGCCATCTGCGCTGGTATCGCGTGGTTTACAGGAGACGCCAAGGGCTACTTCCTTTATGGAATTTGGATGTCGCTCGTGCTGTTTATCGTGGCGGTTGTCTCCATCATCGTGCGCTGGCCGCTTGTCGGCGTGGTGTGGAAAGGCCTCAACGGCGATGGCATGGGGTGGCGAATCGTGCCGAAGGCACGGCGAGCCTATGCCTTGGCAACGGCGGGTTGGGCCGCGGTCTTCATCGCCCGTTTCGTGGTGCAGCGCGCGCTTTACGACGCCGATGCCACCACCACCCTCGGCATCGTTCGCATCCTCATGGGGTGGCCGCTCACCGGCATCGTCACCATCTTGACCGTCTGGATGGTTCGCCGTGCCAACGCCGCGGTGGAGGAATCACAGGGCGTAGAAGGAACACAGAGCTCCGAAGACACCAAGGAGAGGATCCATGACTGAGAGTGCTTACAACGCTGCTGATTCAAGCGTTGTCAAAGGGGCGTCCTTCGACACCACCATCGAACGCATGGGGCACGGCGGTGTCGGAATCGGTCAGGCGCCCGACGGGCGCGTGTGTTTCGTCCCCAGTGCTTTCCCGGGCGACCAGGTGAGGGCGACAGTTACCAAGGCGAAGAAGTCCTTCGTGGAAGCGGAGATAATATCCGTCCTCCAGCCAGGTGAGTACCGCGTCGAGTCTTCGTGTCCCGCGGCACAGCGCGGTGCAGGTTGCTGCGATTTCGCCGAGCTAAATCCTGCGGCGGAACCAGGAATCAAGGCCGCCGTCTTGCGCGATCAACTACATAGGGTGGCCCGGCTTGAGGATGTGCCCGAGATTGAGGCTATCGATGTCGCACCGCAGCGCGGGTGGCGCACGAGGGTACGGCTGGGCGTCGACAAGCAAGGCCGTGCCGGTGTGCGCAAGCGCGGCTCCACTGAGCTGATTACAGACGTGGCGTGCAGCCAGCTGGTGCCGGGCCTCGTCGCAGGTCTGGTGGGGCCTGGTGCTCGCACCTTTAGCCCTGGCGCGGAGGTTATTGCGGTCATGGACAGCGATGGCAACCGCCACGTCGTCGAGACACGGAAAGCACCGCGCGGCCGGCGCATAGAGACTATCCGGGAAGTAATCGAGGCCCCGACCGAGGACGTCGTGCAGCGTGCCGACGGTCACGAGTTCCGTTTCCCGGCCACCGCTTTTTGGCAGGCGCACGTGGGCGCGCCCGACGTGTACACTAGTCTCGCACGCGAGTGGCTTGCTGTGGAGGCGGGAGAAAGCAGTGCCGCAGATGAATCCGCGGTCGACGCAGTGGCTTGGGACCTCTATGGAGGGGTAGGGCTTTTCGTTCCTGCTCTGGCAGAAGTCACGGCGCCCAAGGGCGGGCACACCACTGTGTTTTCCGTCGATTACTCGCCGGCGGCTGCGGCGGCACAGCCGGGTCTTGCAGAGTATGACGTGCACTTTCGCACCGACAAGGTGGAGCAGGTAGCGAGCCAATTGCCAAAGCCTACGACGGTAGTTTTGGATCCGCCGCGCACCGGTGCTGGCCGGGATGTGGTGGCCGCAATTGCTGAGGCAGCGCCGCAACGCGTCCTGCACATCGGATGCGATCCCGCTACCTTTGCCCGCGATATCGCCGCGTGGTCTGAGCGCGGCTACCGCATACAGCGCTTAGCAATGGTGAATGCTTTTCCCGGAACGCACCACTTTGAAACCCTGGCGCTGTTGGTCCCCGCGGCACAGGTGGCATAGCTTTCGCTTCGAGTGCTGCCGGGGCAATGATTGACGTGTCACGCGTGTTAGCGGGTACGGTGGTAGAGAAGAAAACGATCGATGAAGGGGTTTAAGGCAAGCTCTATGGGCATTCTGGATTCCATTCAATCACCAGGCGATCTCAAAGCCCTGAGCAAGACGCAACTGGGTGAGCTCGCGGCGGAGATTCGCCAGCGCTTGATTGAGAAGGTGTCCGCTACCGGCGGTCACCTTGGCCCTAATTTGGGTGTTGTGGAGCTCACTGTGGCGATCCACCGCGTCTTCGATTCCCCGCGAGATCCCATCGTCTTTGACACCTCCCACCAGGCATATGTGCATAAGATGCTCACGGGCCGTGCCGATCAATTCGATACGCTGCGCCAGAAGGGCGGGTTGTCCGGCTACACGGACCGCGGGGAGTCTGAGCACGACTGGACGGAATCCTCCCACGCCTCGGCGTCACTGTCTACGGTGGACGGCCTGTCCAAGGCCTTCAAGATTCGCGGTGAATCGCACCGCAATGCCGTGGCGGTTGTCGGTGACGGCGCCCTGACGGGTGGCATGTGTTGGGAAGCGCTCAACAACATTTCTGCGGATAAAGACCGCAACGTTGTTATCATCGTGAATGACAATGGCCGCTCCTATTCACCGACCATCGGCGGACTCTCAGAGAACCTTGGGCGCATCCGCGCGCAGCATGGCTATGACGAGTTCATGGCGCTGGGCAAGAAGCGCCTGAAGTCCATGGGCTGGGTAGGTGAGCGCACCTTTGACGCTTTGCATGCGGTCAAGGAAGGCGTGAAGTCCACCGTCCTGCCCACCGAGATGTTCCCAGAACTGGGCATCAAATACATTGGTCCGATTAACGGACACGATATCGACGCCGTGGTCCGGGCACTGAGCTACGCCCGCGACTATGACGGCCCCATCATCGTGCATACGGTCACGGAGAAGGGCCACGGCTTCGCACCAGCGGTCAATGAGCCGAAGGACCAGATGCACTCCACAGGGGCTATCGATCCAGTCACCGGTGTGTCCAAAGGACAGAAGCAACCGGGATGGACTGCGGCCTTCTCCGAGGAACTCATCAAGGCCGGTCATGCCCGCGAGGATATTGTGGCGATAACCGCCGCTATGGCAGGCCCAACGGGATTAGCTCCATTCCAGGAGGAATTCCCAGAGCGCTTCTTCGATGTCGGAATTGCAGAACAACATGCCATGGCCTCTGCGTCAGGCCTGGCGCTGGCAGGTATGCACCCGGTGGTGGCGGTGTATTCAACCTTCCTCAACCGCGCAGTGGACCAAGTGGTCATGGACATCGCGTTGCTGAAGCTGCCCGTCACCATCGTTCTCGATCGCGCCGGTGTCACAGGATCCGATGGTCCCTCGCACAATGGTGTCTGGGACATGGCGCTGATGAGCATCGTCCCGGGTATGCGCATCGCCGCACCGCGCGATGGTGCCCGCTTAAGGGAGCTCTTCAACGAAGCAATCGCCATCGAGGATGGCCCGACGGTAGTGCGTTTCCCTAAGGGCAACCTGCTGGATGATTGTGAGGAGCTCGAGCGCCTCGATGATGGCGTCGATATCCTGCGTTATTCCGATGCTGCTGAATCAGCGGCCGACGCAACGGATGTTCTGATCGTCTCCATCGGCGCCATGAGTGCTCGGTCCTTGGGGGCCGCCGAGCGGTTGGAAGCCGAAGGCTTCAACGTGACCGTCGTTGATCCGCGTTGGCCGGTTCCGGTCCCACAATCCATTATCGCGCTGGCTGCGGATCATGACCTCGTGGTCACGGTGGAGGACGGGATCCTGCGTGGCGGCGTGGGTTCCATGGTGGCCGAAGCACTCGATGCTGCCGATGTGGATACCCCTGTGCACCGACTCGGCGTGCCGGGCTGTTTCCCCAAGCACGCCAGCCGCGGTGAGGTTCTTGAGGAATTCGGGCTGACTCCGGAGGGTATCGCGGAGTCCGCCAGCGAGTGGGTAGCTGCTCGCAGCTAAGAACGCGGGGGAGTGGGCGTTACTGCTCCAGCCCGTGGCGCAAAAGCGGGGAGGCAAGCTCGATTTGCCACTCGCGCGCGCCCTGGGAGCGTAGGAAATCGGGGATATCCGCAGCATCTGTGATTTCCCCGGCGACGCCACCCTCTGGGCCACACGCCGCCCACACGGCCATGCGCAGCAGGCTGGGTTTGAGTATGAGCTCGTAGCTCATGCCGAGCTCATCGCCGAGGTCCTCGAAGTCACTACGGATTTCGGTGTAGAGCTGCCACAGTTCGGGGAACTCCCGGCTAAAAACTGATTTGGAAGGAACCGGGCGCGGGCTGCGCAGCACCTTCGGCCATTGCTGGCGCGGGCTGGCCAGTGCGGTTTCAACCGCGTCGAGCCACCGCAAGGTCGCACCCCCGCGGCGTCGGGGAAAACCTTTGATTTGGTTGATTTCGCGTGGCGAGCGGGGCACGCGGCGAGCAATGTCCACCAACACGCGGTGCGGTAGTACTCGGTTGGGGGCCACGTCCTGTGTGCGCGCGATAGATTCGCGGCGCTGCCACAGCTCGCGAGCCACTGCGAGCTGTTCGCCGGAGCGAAGCGAGGACACGCCTTTGAGATCCCGCCACGAGAGGGGCTCGGGGCCTTTAATGCGCGCGTGGTCGTCGACTATCTTCTCAAACTCCTCATAGGCCCAGTCGAGTTTTTCCTCCCCCGCGAGGATATCGCGCAAGGTCACAGCGAGCTCATTGAGTAACTCCACGTCAAGCGCCGCATAGTTGCGCCACGATCGGGGAATGGGGGTTTCGGACCAGTCGGAATCGCCGTAGCCTTTTTCCAATTGGACGTCGAAAAGCTCCAGCACCATTGCTGCCAAGTTGGGGTGGGCAAAGCCGGCGAAGCGGGCGGCCAGCTCGGTATCGAAGAGCCTGCCTGGGTACAAGCCCAGCCAGGCAAGGCAAGGAAGATCGGAAGGGGCGGCATGGACGACCCATTCTTGGCCGTTGAGCGCCGGTGCTAAGGCCGCGCGGAGCTCAGCCCTGTGGTGTTCCGGGGCGAGCAAAAAAGTGCCCGCACCTTCTCGGCGAATTTGTACAAGGAACGCGCGATCGTCATAGCGGTAAGCTGACGCGCGTTCGGTGTCGATGGCGAAGGGGCCAGTTCCAGCTGTCAGGCGGTCGGCGGCGGCGTGAAATTCACGGGGAGAAAGCAGGACCTTTGGTGTTCCGTCAACCGGTACCTGGCGCAGTTCAGTCATGTTAGCGCCCGAGCTCCGCTACGCCTTCTGGTGGCAGTCCTGCGACGAGGGAAAGAACCTGCGCAAAAGCTTCCACGTGTGGGGCAAGATCCAGGCCAGAAGCGGTCCAGGAGGCGCGCATTTCTAGTTGGTAGGCGCGCGGCGGGCCGCCGATCTCGCCGAAACGAACCGAGGCGGTCGACGTGACGGTGCCGCCCAGGTTCGTATGGGTCGCCTCGTGCACGTCAAGGGATTCGGTAAGCCATTCCCAGGCGACGTCGGGAAGCAGCGGGTCTCCTGCTACGGCATCGTCCAAGTCTGCTTGGATATAGGCCACCAGGCGCATCGCACCCTCCCAGGCCTCCTCAGCGCCCGGATCGTGGAGCAGGATGAGGCGGCCGAAGGCATCGCCGTCAGAGTCAGTGGGGATGTTGTCCCCATGCTCGTTGCGCTCAACTTCCAAGCCGATGGCGTGGCTGAACGGCGCTAGGCGCTGCGGTGGGCGGATGGTGCCCAACGTGATTTCTGGGCGCAGCTGTGCGGCATGGAGGGACTCAACGGCCTCCGTGAAGGCGGCCGGGGTGCTCGGCTCCGCAGGGCGCGAATCGGCGGGGGAGGCGGCGGCGCGATCGTGCAGGTTGGTCGGTGCCCCTGCGAGGTTGCGCGAAGAAACGTCGGAATTGCTCACGGGGAACAACGTATAAGCTCCGCCCTCGTGGCGGTGGAAGGCGCGCCGAAAGGCTAGTGGCGCGAGGGGTCGTCTCCAACTTATGATGGATGCGAAACTCTGTCGGTTGAAAGAAGGAGAAAGGCATGTCGAAGGTCAACTTTGCCGAGCTCAATAAGGTCCAGCGCTATTCGCAGCACGCGGTTTTTCAAGTAATCCCCGGTGCGCTGGGCACCGAGCGCGAGGAGATCGTGGCGCAGGCACAGAAGTTCTTCGCGGAATTGGAGGAAGCAGGCGTGGTTACCGTTCGCGGTATCTATGATCTCTCCGGGATGCGGGAGAGCGCTGACTTCATGATCTGGTGGCACGCTGAAGAATTCGCCGACATCCAGAAGGCCTTCGCGGACTTCCGCCGCGAGACCGTCCTGGGCCAGGTTTCTGAGGTGACGTGGGTAGGAAATGCTTTGCACCGCCCGGCAGAGTTCAACAAGTCTCACCTGCCGTCCTTCATTATGGGCGAGGAGCCCGGTGAGTGGATTTCCGTCTACCCCTTCGTGCGCTCTTATGACTGGTACACCATGGATGAGGAAAAACGCCGCCGCATCCTCATGGAGCATGGCATGCAGGCACGTGATTATCCGGACGTACGCGCCAACACCGTGCCAGCCTTCGCGCTGGGTGACTACGAGTGGATCCTGGCCTTTGAGGCCCCGGAGCTGCACCGCATCGTGGACTTGATGTACCTCATGCGCTACACCGAGGCTCGTCACCACGTGCGCGAGGAGATTCCTTTCCACACCGGCCGCCGCGTGAAGGACGTGGCTGAGCTCATTGCGATCCTGCCTTAAGAACCGCGATAATTCGCGGTAGCTGCCGCGAAAAGCGCCGGAAGCCGGTTGAGGGTTTAGTCCTCGACCGGCTTTTCTTCTAGATCCAGGCAGATGGAATTGATGCAGTAGCGCAGGTCCGTCGGCGTATCGTAGCCCTCACCCTCGAAGACGTGGCCGAGGTGGGATTCACAGTTAGCGCACAGTACCTCGATGCGGCGCATGCCCAGTGAATTGTCTTCGCGCTCAATGATGGCGTCACCGGCCAAAGGGGAGAAGAAGGACGGCCAGCCGCAGTGCGACTCAAATTTTTCCGTGGAGCGGAAGAGCTCGGCACCACAGGCGCGGCAGGAGTACACGCCTTCGGTAGTCGTGTTGGTGTACTCGCCGACGTGCGGTGCTTCCGTTCCGGCCTCACGCAGAACGTGGTACTCCTCGGGGCTTAACCGCTTGCGCCATTCGGTATCTGCAATGAGCTTGAAATCAGTCATGCTGGGAGTTTATCGCTAGCTTGAGGCTTTGGGCTAGTGCCTCTCTCCGCGGACCACCAGCCGGCTACGGTGGTGGCGGTCACCACGATGAGCAGTCCCCACCCGATGGTGGCGATGAAGACGCTCATCCAGTGTGCGGCGGTGGGCATGCTTGTCGACGTCCACTCGAGCGGCGCCAAGAATAAAAATGCGGCCAACCATGCTCCCCATGTGTGGAAGACCGAGCGTGCAAGCATCACCGTAAACAGCATGGGGATAAGCCACATGGAGTAGTACTGCTGACCCAGGGAGGAAAGGAAAAAGATGCCGGCCATGATGACACCACTTGTGCTCAGCGCCCAGAAGGTGGGATCGCTGTCGCGCCAGCGTAAAAGCCCAAGGATGCCTACTGCCGCTAGTGCCGCGAACAGGATCCAGATGGGGTAGTAGATAATGCCGGGCAGATCGAAGTAGGCGCGCACGCCCGGCCATGATGCGTTGGCATAATCGCGCGTTGTGGCCAGGTAGGGAAGAAGGTTGGCGCGGAAGCCTTCCACGCCCGGAACGAACGGCCAAGCAGCAAGGTTGGCTACCAGCGGTATAGCCATGCCCAAACCTAAGGTGAGCCAGCGCTTGCGCACCAAGGCGAGGAAGAGCAGCGGGGCAAATTGCGGCTTAACCAGAATCGCCAGACCGATGCACAGCCCGGCGGCCCATCCGTGTTTATCCAACAAGACCAGAAACGCCACCATGGCGAGTAGAAGCACGCCGTTGATATTGGTAAAGACCAACGTGTTGATGACTGATTCGGTAGCGAAGGCAGCAGCGATGCTGACTGGCCACAAGGGACCTCGCAGGCCGTGGCCTACGAAGCGAGTCAGTAGGGCCAAGGCGGCGACGATGGCCGCGGCGTTGGCCAGGATGAAGGCGATGCGCGCGTGTTCCTCGGAAACAAGCCCCAAGGGGGATAGGAGGAGCGTTGCGCCCGGGTTGTATAGGTAGAGCGGCTCGACGAAGGAATAGTTCTGTTCGTAGACCGGGTTGCCCTCCCACAGGTTCCGGATTGCGCGGTAGACGGTGCCGAAATCATCGGTCACCGTGCCGTTGAAGGCGAGCACGAACACGCGATGGAAAACCAAGACTATGGCGGCGGGCCACGCGGCGGCCGTCCACAGTCGCGCGGAATCTGAGGTTGAGGGAGCCGGAGAAGTCACGGCAGCACAGTTTACGGTGTTTGGGTTCGTCGATAGCGCAGAAACACCGTGCTGTCGACAGCAGCAACGTTCTCCAACTCGAGCTTGAGCGCAGGGGAGGTGGCTTTGCCATCGACGACGGGCTTTTCGACGGAGGGCGATAGGTGCGGGTCGAGCGTCAAATAGAGCTTGTCCACAAGCCCTTCGGCGATAAAGGCGGAGTACACGGAAGGGCCGCCCTCACAACTGATGCGGCGTGCGCCCTGGGCGCGAAGGGCAGCAATAGCCTCGCTCATGGTTCCGGTACCTGTGCTGATGACTTCGGCGCCGGCGTCGGCTAAGCGCCGTGCCTCGGGTGACGATGCGCGTTCCTCCGGGGTAAGAACAATGGGGCCGGAGGCTATAAACTCTTCGAACCCGGCAAAGTCAAGGGAGTGACTGAGTACGGCGAGCCGCGTGCTTGTCGACGGTCCGTACTCTTCCGACTTCACCGTGGCTGAGCCGACGACGGCAATGTCGGCCCACTCGCGCAGTGCAGCGAAGAGTTGAGCGTCGGTGCCGTTGCCCATTGGCCCTGAGGTTCCATCGATGGTGGCGGAGCCGTGGAGAGTGCTCACCGCAATCAAGCGGATTCCTTCTCGGTCGGGCCCCATGAGGTGTTTTATCAGAGCAGTGTCACTCATGGCGCCCCACGGTACCTGAAATGTCGACGACGGCTTAGGGTGTGGGATTGGCCGGAGCGTATGTGATCAGGCGCGTTGGAACTGCCATGTGCCGAAGCGCAGCGCAGAGGCTCCCCAATGCAATAGCAGGAGCACCAATAAAGCAAGGGACAACCGGTGCCAGCCTTCGTCCCAGGAGCCAAGACACAAAGTGCCGACAGGGAATGTGGAGCCCCACCAGCCTGGGCCATAAGGGGCCCACGCGACTACCGCTTGGTAAAAGCAATACATTGCGAATACTACGCAGGGCGCACCAATGATGAACACGATGATGCCGTAGAGGTGGGCGTCAAAAAGCAGCGTCGAGGCCGCCGTTGACTGTCCAACCACGCCGAGCGGGATCCATGCCGTACCCGCAGCCGCCTCGCGCGGCCTATCTTGACGGCGTGCTAAAGACCAATAGCAATAAGCGAACAGCGGAATTGCGGTGATGAACGTGAGGAAGAAGCACAGCTCGCCGGCATAGCGGTAGAACTGCCCGTGATTGATAGCCAGTTGACCCGCGGAAGTCGCCGCCACCATGGGGGAGACCAGCGCCAGCCCCCAAGGAAACGCGGGCTTGTCGTAGTGGTGCTGCTGTTTGAACAACCCCCACAGCTGCCACAGACAGACCACGACCGAAAGCGGTGCGCCAATCCACCAACTTGCCAACTGGAAGGCATCGGTTCCGGTCAGCGCGGTCCATGCCGAGCCGCACGCCAGCAGGCCCATCGTGTACATGCCCCACCCAGCCATATTCTGGTGCCGAGGCGGTTCATTTTTCGTTCCCACGGTAAAAATCACCAGCAGAACAGCTGCGATAAGAGCAAAAACGATTTGGCCTATGCGTAGACCATGCAAACCCGACAAAGTTGACGCAATTGAGGTTCCCATCAAGGAGCCTGCCCAGGCTGGGCCGTACTTTGGCAACTGCACATCTATCACCCTATGCCTGCACGTGTTGCTATTGAACCATTATGGAGTTATCGGGTAACTACGCGCGGGGGCAGGTCCAATATCGTGCAGGCTTTATCAACCATGCCGTGCCCCAACGGGTTGAGCTATCGTGTCTGGCTTTCTTGGCCAGTTTCAGGAACAATGAGAAAATACCCCCGCGTGAACAGATAAATGCGGATTCGTTTTCCACATAGTATCCACGCGGAGGCTTGTGTTATACGCTGCACGTCTTTTACCTGCAGCTTTAATGGTGGTCCTAGCTGGGATTGAACCAGCGACCTTTCCGGTGTGAACGGAACGCTCTCCCACTGAGCTATAGAACCTCGGTGCAGCACTTAAGGTACACCGCGCGTATGGAAACCCCTAATCGTCCAGCTCAACCGTGCTTTCAATTACTCTGCGTGCATTTACTCTGGTTGGTTGCTCGCGACTGTAAGGGTGTAGTGGCTACTCAGGGCTGTGCGAGAACGGATGGATCTTGGAGTTCTCCCGACAGTACTAGTGTGTTCCTAGTGCAATCATGCGCAATCACTGTAACCGCAGTCTCAATCACATTAATGTAATCCAAGCGCTGTTGGATGGTTGGGGATTAGTGCTGTGGGCTGCGGATTTGGAAACTGGGTCGGTGCACGATAAAGTTTCTTCTCGCACCACGGCATACCAGCCGGTTACGTGCAATGCGGATGTAGCGCAGTTGGTAGCGCATCACCTTGCCAAGGTGAGGGTCGCGAGTTCGAGTCTCGTCATCCGCTCCAAGGCTTTCTTGATGCTAGAGGGAATCTCGAGCAAGTAAATAGCCTTGATAAATGGATAAGCGCGATTAGCTCAGTGGGAGAGCGCTTCCCTGACACGGAAGAGGTCACTGGTTCAATCCCAGTATCGCGCACAAGGACTTAGTCCTAGAAACCGGGCCTGGTTTCGAATGCGGATGTAGCGCAGTTGGTAGCGCATCACCTTGCCAAGGTGAGGGTCGCGAGTTCGAGTCTCGTCATCCGCTCCAGCACATGTAGTGTGTGAGGCGGTATCGCCACGGTGGAATGGCCGAGTGGTGAGGCAACGGTCTGCAAAACCGTGCACACGGGTTCGATTCCCGTTTCCACCTCAAAAGCTGGCGCCCAACTTCGGGTGCTGTGAGCGCGTTTAGCTCAGCGGGAGAGCGCTTCCCTGACACGGAAGAGGTCACTGGTTCAATCCCAGTATCGCGCACAGGGAGTTCCTTACGGACTCCGTGACGAACTCCGGTTTGTCGCGCGGATGTAGCGCAGTTGGTAGCGCATCACCTTGCCAAGGTGAGGGTCGCGAGTTCGAGTCTCGTCATCCGCTCCACGTCGAGTGCCTCTCCACTATGGAGGGGCACTTTTCGTTTTCTTGTTTGCCGGGGTGTATGGCTAGGGGCGGTCCAGGGAACTTTTCCACTGCATGCAACGACTACTTGGTAACCTCGCACAATCCGTGCGGGGTAAGGATTGGCTCGAGGATCCCTCCCGGCGATAGGATGAGGGAACCTTCAACCAAAAGTTTCATCAGACCATCAAGGAGTTGTTCTGGACATGCAGCTGCGTCAGGTCACCACAGGGATTGCTGCCGGGGCAGCCTGCCTCGCGGTCGGGCTGTCCGCGCCACTAGCGGCGGCACATGACTCAGTCATAGGCGGCAACGTTGTGAGTGATACGCCGCTGGAGGAATTCCCCCGCGAAATCACGTTGGAATTCTCTGGTATTCCAAAGGACAACTTCAACACCTTTGCCGTGAGCGATAAGACAAGCGGCGACGTGCTCTTTGACGCAACCCCGACCATTGACGGCCGCAACCTCACCGTCGAAGTCCCCCAGGACGTCGAGCCCGGTGATGGTGACTACCAAGTAGGTTTCCGCATTACGTCCTCCGATGGGCACTCCACACTCGGTTCCGTGCCATTTAGCGTGGCCTCCGGGGCTGGGGGAGATAAGACTGCAGATGCTTCTGCCGATGGTGCCAAGGAAAGCGACGATGCAGAAGAGTCTCAGGATCCCCTGAGTTCCTTGCCTACCGCGGCCAAATGGATCATTGGTGTAGGAGCAGTTCTCGTCGTCGGCGCAGCCCTTTTCGCCTTCGGAGCAAAGACCCGCCGTTCTGGCGGAGAAGACCCAGAAGGCTAAGCACCACACGGTTCTGATGATGCGAGAGTCAAACCGCATTTTCCTTAACTACTGTTACTGCAGAAAGGCATGTCACATGCTGAATTCCCGTATTTTCCTCCGCGCTTCCGTCGTTGCCGTTGCTGCTGCCAGCCTTGCACTGGCAAGCTGCTCGACGAGCGAGGAAGATTCCACCGCAGCCCCATCGAGCGCTGCAGCCAGCACTGAGAATGGCGCTGAGAAGGACAAGGAAGCAGCGACCAGTGGTTCGGCTACTTCCTCCGCTGAGTCGGGTGTCACCTTCGAGGATGCTGTCGTGCGCGCCATGGAGAAGGATTCGGATATGACCGCGATCTTCGGCACCCTCCACAACCACACGGACAAGGACATCAACGTGGTTGGCTTCACCTCTTCGGTGAAGGCGGAGCACTACGAGATCCATGAGGTCGTCGATGGCGTCATGAAGGAGAAGGAAGGCGGCTTCGATATCCCTGCTGGCGAATCCGTCGAGCTCGCACCGGGTAGCTTCCACTTCATGCTGATGGGAGTTACAGAGCCCGTTATGGCTGGCGAGACCGCCACACTGACGCTGGAGCTTAGCGACGGCTCAACGGTCGACCTGGGCGACATCCCCGTGCGTTCCATCGGCGCAGGCGACGAGAACTATGGCGATATGGGCGGCATGGATCACGGCGACGATATGGACCATGGCGACATGAAGCATGGTGATCACATGGACCACTCAGAGTCCGCAGACATGTCGGGCATGAAGACGGAAGAGCACGCTCACTAGAAAAGCGTTCTCTGGGCCAAGGTAGGCAAGTTATCGGTTCTCACGAGATAGGGAGACAACAACGATGAGCGGGTTCGAGGAACCTGTCAGCCGGCGTGGATTGCTCGCCGGAAGTGCTGTGGCTGCAAGCGCGGTAGCCCTCGCTGGTTGCGCGAAGGGGGAGGAGCCAGGGCAGTCTTCGGCGGAGTCTGCAGACGCTTCCCAAGCAGCGCAGGCCGGTGACGCCGGAAGCACCGGGCCGGAGCGCCGCGAGGAAACCATGGGTGGCGATATCGTCGCCTTCGATGGCAAGCACCAAGCTGGCATCCAAACCCCGGTCCAGGCGCACGTGGAATTGGTCGGCTTCAACCTGAAGAAGGAGACCACCGCACGCGGCGCGGCCGCACTCATGCGTCTGTGGACGGAGGACGCTCGCCGCCTGTGCACCGGCGAGAACCCGCTGGGTAGCCTCGAGCCTGAATTGTCTACCACCCCGGCAAACCTCACCGTCACGTGCGGTTGGGGAGAAGGATTCTTTGACACGGTGGGCGTCGCCAAGCCCAGCTGGCTGCGAGATATCCAGGACTTTGAACACGATGATTTGCGCCCTGAATGGGGACAGACCGATATCGTCCTACAGATCTGCAGTGATGATGCCTTCACCGCGGCCTATGTACTGCGGCATATGACTCGTGCCGGTAAAGACTACGCCGACGTCGCGTGGATTCAACAGGGGTTTAGCCACGCTTATGGTTCCGCACCGAAGGGAACAACCGCGCGCAACCTTTTTGGGCAAAAAGACGGCACGGTCAACCCGCGAAGCGATGAAGATTTCAATGAGCAAGTGTGGATCGAGGACGGCCCCTTTGCCGGCGGCAGCGCCATGGTGGTTCGCCGCATCCACATGAACCTCGATACGTGGGAGCAACTTGATCGTGCTGCACGTGAAAACGCTACAGGTCGAGCGCTCGATACCGGCGCACCTCTAGGTGGCAAGGACGAGTTCGACGAGGTTGACCTGGACGCGCGAAACGAGTTTGGCCTCAAGGCTATTGATGAAAACTCGCATGTCGCCCGGGCACATCCTCCGGTCGACTCACCTCATCAGAAGCTGCTGCGCCGTCCGTATAACTACAACCTTCCGCCTTCCCCGGAGACCACCAAGCGCGGTGAACTCAGCAACGCTGGATTGATCTTCATTTGCTACCAGAAGGATCCTACGGCCCAGTTCGAGCCCATCCAGGCGCGCCTCGACAAAGCGGATCGCCTCAACGAGTGGATTACCCACATCGGCTCGGCCGTGTACTACATGCCTGCCGGAACTGAGGGCGAAACCTTTTGGGGCGAATCGCTCATCCGCAGTTAAGAGGGGTAGACTAAGCCGCTGTAACTTTCTCGTTGAGCGCTGCTCGGCCAGGTATGTCGAGCGGCGCGTGAGCGCAAAGGAGCGCAACAAGTCATGGCGGAAATGATTCCAGCAGTCCCGGTGAACTACGAGCCGATCACGGTCCCGGCCGGTACTGCCGTGGGAGCAGCGATGCGCGAGCATGAGCTGCCCAACAAGGGCCCCGAAGCAGTAGTCGTCGTCCGCGGCGCCGACGGTACTCTCTACGACCTTTCCCACACGCCGGACACTGACGCCGAGTTCACTCCGGTTGCTGCCTGCGAGGAAGACGGCCGCGCCGTTATTCGCCACTCCTGTGGGCACGTCATGGCCCAGGCCGTGCAGGCGGAGTTCCCCGGCACCAAGCTGGGCATTGGCCCGGCCATCGAGAACGGCTTCTACTTCGACTTCCAGACCGCAGAGCCCTTCACTCCGGAGGACCTCAAGGCCATTGAGAAGCGCATGAAGAAGATCATCAAGGGTGGCCAGCGCTTCGAGCGCCACGTCTACTCCTCCCCGGAGGAAGCGGAGCAGGCGCTTGCTGCCGAGCCGTTTAAGCTCGAGCTGGTCCAGGACAAGGGCAACGTGGACCCTGATTCCGATGAGGCTGCCGAGGTTGGTGCCGGCGATCTGACCCACTATGACAACGTCAACCCGCGCACCGGCGAGGTGGAGTGGTTTGATCTGTGCCGTGGCCCGCACGTTCCGACCACCAAGTACATTCCAGCTTTTGCCCTGACGCGTTCCTCTGCTGCTTACTGGCGCGGTGACCAGTCCAAGGCTGGCCTGCAGCGCATTTATGGCACTGCCTTCGAATCCAAGGAAGCACTTGAGTCCTACAAGACCATGGTGGAAGAGGCAGAAAAGCGCGACCACCGCCGCTTGGGTGCCGAGCTGGACCTGTTCTCCTTCCCGGATGAGATCGGTTCCGGTTTCCCGGTATTCCACCCCAATGGCGCTACCGTGCGCATGGAGATGGAAGAGCACTCCCGCCGCCGCCACATCGCTGATGGCTACTCTTTCGTGTCCACCCCGCACCTGACCAAGGGAGACCTCTTCAAGAAATCCGGCCACCTGGACTTCTACGCGGATGGCATGTTCCCGCCGATGCAGCTCGATGGCGAGTGGGATGAGGACGGTAATTGCACCAAGCAGCCGCAGGACTACTACGCCAAGCCGATGAACTGCCCGATGCACAACCTCATCTTCGCTTCTCGTGGCCGCTCGTACCGCGAGCTGCCGCTGCGCCTCTTCGAGTTCGGTACGGTGTACCGCTACGAAAAGTCCGGCGTTGTTCATGGTCTGACTCGCGCCCGTGGCTTCACCCAGGATGACTCCCACATCTACTGCACCCCTGAGCAGCTCGAAGATGAACTGACCAAGGTTCTGGAGTTCATCATTTCTCTGCTCAAGGACTACGGCTTGGACGACTTCTACCTGGAGCTGTCCACCAAGGATCCGAATAAGTACGTCGGCTCTGATGAGATCTGGGAGCGCTCGACGGCTATTCTGCAGTCCGTGGCGGAGAAGTCCGGTCTTGAGCTGGTTCCGGACCCGGCGGGCGCGGCCTTCTATGGCCCGAAGATCTCTGTCCAGGCTCGCGATGCCATCGGCCGTACCTGGCAGATGTCCACCGTGCAGCTGGACTTCAACCTGCCGGAGCGCTTCGAGCTGGAGTACACGGCGTCGGATGGCAGCAAGCAACGCCCGATCATGATTCACCGCGCGCTCTTCGGTTCCATTGAGCGCTTCTTCGGCGTGCTGCTGGAGCACTACGCCGGCGCCTTCCCGGCATGGCTGGCCCCGCACCAGGTGGTGGGCATCCCGGTGGCGGATACCTTCGCCCCGCACCTCGAGAAGGTATGCGCCGAGCTGCGCTCCCGCGGCCTGCGCGCTGACGTCGATACTTCCGACGACCGCATGCAGAAGAAGATCCGCAATCACACCACTGGCAAGGTCCCGTTCATGTTGCTGGCGGGCGAGCGCGACGTTGAGGCAGACGCCGTGTCCTTCCGCTTCCTTGACGGCACGCAAGTTAACGGCGTGCCCGTGGAAGCTGCAGTCAACGTCATCGAGGCTTGGGTGCGTGAGCGCAACAACGATCAACCGACCAAGGAAACCATCGCCGAGCGTGTCTAGGTGCAGATGCATCTAGACAGAGCTGAGAAAGGGAGCACACACAGAGTGGGAGAGTACGTCGATACCGGCCTGGGAACCCCCGACCGCTTAGAGCGCCTGTGGGCGCCGTACCGTATGAGCTACATCAAGCGTGAGGGCGGCGCCGGCGACGTGCCAAAGGAAGCCCGTAACCCGTTCGTGGAGATCCCACAGATGTCCGACGAGGACGGGCTCATCGTTGCCCGCGGTGAGCTTGTCTATTGCGTGCTCAACCTTTATCCCTATAACGCCGGCCACATGATGGTCATCCCGTACCGCCAGGAATCTGAGCTGGAAAACCTCACCGAGGAGGAGTCCCGCGAGCTCTTCCAGTTTGCCCAGGCCGCCATCCGGGTCCTGAAGAAGGTGTCCGGCCCCGATGCCGTCAACGCCGGTTTTAACCTGGGGCGGGCCTCGGGCGGATCGGTGGGGCAGCACCTGCACATGCACATCGTTCCGCGTTGGAGCGGAGATTCAAACTTCATGACTATTGTGGATGGCGTTAAAGTGCTGCCGCAGCTCCTCAAAGACACCCGTTCCCTTCTTGCTCAGGGATGGGCGGAGCTCGCCGCCGAAGGAATCATCTCAGGAGAAGCGCATGCTTAGTGTTCACGGGCGCAAACCCGCCGCCGTGGTTGTGGTCCCGGTGGCCAAGCTCTTCCTCAAGATGGGCCTGACCCCGAATATCGTCACCATTGTGGGAACGATCGTCACCATTGCCATATCGGTCATCCTCATCCCACTTGATCACCTCTTTGCCGCCGCGCTGTTGTCGGGTCTCTTCGCGGCCTTCGACATGCTCGACGGCACGATGGCGCGCCTGACCACAGGTGGATCAAACTTCGGCGCGACTCTCGACGCCTCCTGCGACCGCATTACCGACGGTGCCTTGTTCGCGGCGATCGCTTACTGGATGGTGTACGTCGACAACGCTCACCCCATCAACTTCGCCGCCTGCATGGTGGTGCTGGTTAGTTCCCAGGTCATCTCTTATGTCAAGGCGCGCGGCGAGGCCTCCGGTTTCAAGATGATTGGCGGCCTCGTCGAGCGCCCAGAGCGCCTCATCCTAGGACTCGGCGGCGTGGGGTTGGAAGGCCTGGGCGTGCCTTATGCGCTGGAAGTCGCCCTGTGGCTGCTGGCTGTGGGGTCTATCTTCACCATTTACCAGCGCATGCGCCAAGCGGCGCGTCAGGACACCAAGGCGCGTTTTAAGAAGGAACTGAAGCACCTATAGCTCAATCCCCGCTCCCACCGGAAGGTACCGTGCCCCCGGCCCGCACAGAAAGGCTCCGCAACCGTGGCTCTACTGGATCGTGACCGGCTGACCGCCGCCGCCTACATCGCGTGCTGGAAGGTCGTGCGCTTCCTCCCGCAGCCGCTCGCTGCTTGGCTCTTCGAGCGGGGCGCGGACTGGGCTAGCGACAACGGCAAGGGCATGGAGCAGCTGCGCCAGAACTTGAGCCGGGTTGTGGGGCCCGAAAACGTCACGCGGGAGCTGGTGCGGAACTCGATGCGCTCCTACATGCGCTACTGGCTCGAGGCTTTCCGCTTGCCGGCCATCCACTCGGACCCTGATCTGCAGAAGCGGTTGTTGGCTGGCCTGCGCGGCAAGGAGTACTCGGATGCGTCGGTGGCATCTGGGCGCGGCGTGATTTTTGCGCTGCCGCACTCAGGAAACTGGGACATGGCGGGCGTCTTCTGTGTGGGCCACTATGGCGGCTTTACTACGGTGGCTGAGCGCTTGAAGCCGGAGGCGCTTTTCGATGCCTTCGTGGACTACCGCGAGAGCCTCGGATTCACTGTTCTGCCGCTGACAGGAGGCAGCTCTTCGCCTTATCCGCGCCTCAAGGATGCCTTGGAACGGGGCGGGGTTGTGTGTTTGCTGTCCGAGCGTGATCTCACGCGCACCGGCGTGCCCGTAGACTTCATGGGCGAAGAAGCCAACGTTGCCGCCGGCCCCGCCCAACTCGCCATTGAAACAGGGGCGGCTCTCCACGTGGTGCACTCGTGGTTCGACGGCAAGGGCTGGGGGCTTTCCGTCAGCCCCGAGGTTGAGGTCACGAATCTTCAGGAGACGTGCCAGCGCCTTGCGGACGGCTTCGCAGAAAACATCCGGGCGCACCCCGAAGATTGGCACATGTTGCAACCGCACTGGAATGCGGACGTCGAGCGCCGGCGCGCTGCTCGCCACAAGAAGTAGAAAGGCAGAACACACTCCATGCGCATAGGTATTATCTGCCCCTATTCCTTCGACGAACCCGGCGGAGTTCAGGCCCACATCCTTGACCTAGCCACTGTCTTTATTGAGCAGGGGCACCACGTGGAGGTGCTGGGGCCGGCGTCGACAAGCACGCAGGTGCCCAGCTTTGTGCGTAAGGGTGGCTGGGCCGTGCCAATTACCTATAACGGTTCGGTGGCTCGCCTGTCTATCGGCCCGCACGTGCGCCGCAACATCAAGCGCTTTATTCGCGAAGGAAACTTCGACATCCTACACATCCACGAGCCGAATTCCCCGAGCTATTCCATGGCTGCGCTGGCAGCGGCACGTGGCCCTATTGTGGCGACGTACCATGCTTCGGCATCAAGCTCCGTGGCGCTGACCCTGGCCAAACCTTTCCTGCGCCCGTACCTGGAAAAGATCCGGGGAGGCATTGCAGTCTCAGAGATGGCTCGCCGCTGGCAGGTAGAGCAGTTGGGTGGTGACCCCGTGCTCATTCCCAATGGGGTAGATACCTCTGTGTATGCGCGCGAGCGTGCTTGTGCCGAGCATAAAGAGAATGATTCAGAGATTGAGATCGTGTTCTTGGGGCGTCTCGATGAGCCGCGAAAGGGCCTGGACATTCTTCTTGAGGCCCTCACTCTGCTCCCAGAGAAGGTGCGGGTGACAGTCATGGGCGGCGGTCATCCGCGGAGCGTTCCGGGAGTCGACTTTGTGGGGCGCGTCAGCGATGCCGAGAAGGCAGCCATTTTGGGGCGCGCCGATATCTACGTGGCTCCCAACACCGGCGGCGAGAGCTTCGGCATCGTCCTGGTTGAGGCAATGGCAGCTGGCTGTGCAGTGGTGGCTTCGGATTTGGAGGCCTTCGCTGCAGTGTGCAATGCCGACTCGGAAGAACCTGCTGGTGCCTTGTTCAGAACCGGTGATGCCACGGACTTGGCGCGCGTGCTGCAGGATGTAGTGAACGATACGGACAAGCGACAGGCCTTGATCAAGGCAGGGGTGGAGCGCGCCCGCGACTACGATTGGGATCATGTGGCCGCTGCCGTCATGCGCGTGTACGAGACGGTGGCGGATGGCACGAAAGTGCGGGTGTCTTAAATGCCCATTGAAGTTGTCATTGCTCTTGCCGTCCTCCTCATCCTGGGGATGTGGGCGCTCTATACGGCGCAGCGGCTGAACTCCCTCCATATCCGCACAGACGCGGCCCTGGCTCAGCTTGAGGCCACGCTGGATCGCCGCGCGGCGGTGGTTAGCGCGCTAGCTCCCGAGCTTGAGGGCATTGCGGCGCGCGCAGAGGCGACGGAGCTTGCGCAGGGGAGTTTCGATGAACGGGCCACCCGGGAGCGTGAGCTGTCGGCGGCCATCGCACAGCGCTTTGAAGCGCGTCCGGCCGTGCTTGCCGACGCCGAAGGGCGCATCCACTTAGCTCACCGCTTCTACAACGAGGCGGTCAGCGATACCCGCGCGCTGCGCCTGCGCCCGGCCGTAAAGCTGCTGCGCTTGGGAGGCACGGCGAAGCTGCCGGAGTATTTCGAGCTGAGTCAAATTGAGGTGTGATCCACCTGGGACTGTTGAGCCCGCGCCACGCGGGACTCGAGGGAGTACCAGTACAGAGCAAAAGCGGTCATCGCCAAGATAAGGAGGTTGCGCAACACGAGTGCGTACACCGGGTTGAGGTTTTCGCCCACAAAGAACCAGATGTAGTCATAGCCATAGGGATAGATGACGGTTCCCAGGGCAGCTGTTCCCACGGCGAGTACCGCCATGATGGCGCGCACCCCAGCGATATTAGCGGCCTTGTGCCGCTGAGCAGCAGACTCCACGGGGACGGGGGAGCGGAGCGCCACCGCGAGAATCGGCCCAAGCCACACGATATATTGCGGAGAAAAGACCTTATTCGTCGCCATAAGCAGCAGGATTGCCGCGATGAAGAAAACAAGTGTGGAGCGTGGGCTCCATCCGCCGCCCAGAAAGTGAACGAGCGCTACTGCAATGATCCAGAGGAGCGCGGCACCCATCGCGATGGTGCTCACAGTAATCGCCGTATCGACACCAGGCCCGGAGATCTCAAAGCTTTTCGACGACGCGTATTCCATCGTCCACACCCCAGGCTGGTGATGGGCTTGGTAGACAAACCAGGTGGCGGCCAGAGATTCAATCTGGAGGCCGCGCTGACCTTGATACGTCAGAGGAGAGAGCAACCTATCCACACCGGCTATCGCAGCTACACCGAGGCTAAGGGCGGCGAGGCTTCCGAAAAAAGCGGCCAGCCGCTGCCAAGTACCACGAGACGTTGCGCGTCCGACGAGCCCGGCAGCGAGGACTCCGGGCCACAGCTTGGCTGCGGTGGCCCAGGCCAACAAAGCCGAGGCAAGACGCGGGCGGGTGGCCAGAAGTGCGCCCGCACCGGCGACGAGCAAGGCGGGATAGAGGTCCAGCCGCCACGCGAAAACGTGGCCTGCCGCGGTGCCGAAAAACACCCAAAACCATCCGGCGCTATACGCTGCGGGGTTGTCGCGGTGATGGCGCAGGAGGAGGGCGAGGAAGGTGGCGTCGGCAAGCAGCACCATGGCCGTAAAACCGATGGCATAGCGCTCAAAGTCGTAGCCAGTTAGCCACGCGAGCAGGACGCTGGGCCAGGTTCCGACCTGCGGATACTCCGTCATGTCTTGAGGATTATCGCCAAAGACGCCCTCGAGGTAATACCGAACGTCTCCGAGCGGGTCCGTGTCGTTGACGAGCATGTAAACGAGGAGAAGGCGCGCCAGGACCCAGCCTGCCCAAATGCTTGGAGTTTTAGCGATTATTTTCAATGGCGGACTCTACGTCAACGGGTGGTCCCAACACGAGCAGGATGCTAAACACAACGGCGACGACGAGTAGCGCGATGAGCGCGCTGCGCACCGGGTGGCGGATGGCCTGTGCCAAAACCGAATCGAAGAAGCCGTGTGGCTGTGCGTCGTCGGCAAAGCGCCACGGCCCATCAACGAGTCCGCGCCGAGATACCCAGACCGCAAAGGGCAGCGCCGCGAAGGGGATGACGGTCACTACCAGGCCCAGGATTCCAACCCCCACAGGCCAGCGGTTGTTGATCCATACCAGGGCCGTCATGAGCAGGAAGCAGAGGAAGCCGAAGCCGTGGATGCCACCTGCAATCGGTGTGAGCGCCTCGGTGGTGCCGGAGTACTTGAGAATCATGGAGAGGATCAGCAGACCCCACGTGATCATTTCTAGGTAGGCGGCCACGCGGTGCACGCTGTGCGGGGTGGTTGAAGTCATGCGGAACATAGTACGCAACTCCCAGGAGCAGATCAGCTCGTGAGTAGGATGGTCGGAGTGAGTGTGGCGGGCGCCATAACGGCGATGGAAATGGAGTAAAGATGGCATCGGTGGCTCAAGCAGTCGACATCGAGCGGATTGGCGATGACGAATTTCGCGCCCCCGCGGTTCCCTCGCTCATCGCTCGCACCTTTGGGGGACAAACCATGGCGCAAGCGCTTCGGGCGGCGCAGCTCACCGTTGATGACAAGTTGGCGCACTCCATGCACTGCTACTTCGTGGGGCCTGGTGACTCCAGCGTGCCCACAACCATCCGCGTGGAGCGGATACGGGATGGCCGCTCTTTTGCGCATCGCCACGTGCGCGTCTACCAAAAGGACAGCATGATCTTCATGCTCAGCGCCGGTTTCCACGCGTCAGGCGATGTTGGCCCGGAACATCAGGCAGGCATGCCGCAGGTGCCGCCGCCGGAGAGCATTACAGAATCCCCGTACTCCACCCGGATCATCTTGAAGGAGTGGGAAGACTGGGACGTGAGGCTGGTCCCCGACGCATCCCGCGATGCCGTCGCCGCGGAAACCACGGGCGCTGGGTTTCGAAATATCTGGTTCCGTAATACGGGTGCCCTGCTTGCCGACGCCCCCGATCCGTCCCTCCATCAAGCGGCGCTGCTCTACATGTCCGACATGACGTTGATTCGCTCAGCGCTGCTCCCGCACCAAGGGGAGAGGATCCAACTAGCCAGCTTGGATCATTCATTGTGGTTCTTGCGTCCGGCCCGGGTCGATGAATGGATGTTGTACTCGCAGTCGAGTCCCTCAGCGCAGACCGGGACTGGTCTTGCACAGGGCAAGATCTTCAACCAACGCGGGGAGCTACTCGCGGTGGCCATGCAGGAGGGGCTGACACGGACCATGCATCCTGAAAGTGAAGGCACCAGCGCCAACGGCAATTGGCAAAATGTGTGATGCTACAGCGAACCGACAGTTAGGAATGAGGCTTCCACGCGTACCCCTGTGCGGAGGTACGTGGCGTGAGGCCGTATAATTGCACCAGTTTCTAGCAATTTATTGCACAGCCATATCGAAAGGGATGACATGTCAGGCCACTCCAAATGGGCAACGACTAAGCACAAGAAGGCTGCCAACGATGCCAAGCGCGGCAAGGAATTTGCCAAGCTGATTAAGAATATCGAGGTAGCGGCCCGCACCGGCGGCGGCGACCCGGCGGCGAATCCCACCCTCGATGACATGATTAAGAAGGCCAAGAAGGCCTCCGTTCCGAACGACAACATTGAGCGTGCCCGCAAGCGCGGCTCCGGCGAAGAGGCCGGCGGCGCAGATTGGGAGACCATCATGTACGAGGGCTACGGCCCCAACGGCGTGGCCATGCTCATCGAGTGCCTGACGGATAACCGCAACCGCGCAGCCACCGACGTTCGTACTGCGATGTCCAAGAACGGCGGCAACCTCGGCGAGTCCGGTTCCGTTGCGTACATGTTCTCCCGCACCGGCTTGGTCATGGTGGAGAAGGGTGAGCTTAGCGAAGATGACATCCTGCTCGCTGTGCTGGAAGCTGGTGCCGAGGAAGTCAACGACAACGGCGAGAAGTTCGAGATCACCTGTGCACCGGGTGATGTTCCGGCCGTGCGCGAGGCCCTTGTTGCTGCTGACATCGAAGTTGATGACACCGACACCGATTTCCGCGCGTCCGTTGAGGTTCCGCTGCAGGCAAATGATGCCCGCAAGATCTTCCGCCTCATCGATGCGCTTGAGGATTCGGACGATGTCCAGAACGTCTACACCAACATGGACCTCAGCGATGAGGTCCTCGCTGAGCTCGACGAGGACTAAAGGCTTCTAGCTGAGCTTAAGGCCTTCCAGGCCATGTACCGTCACCGTCTCTGATAACGGCGCGCGCCCAGGGGCAGTCTTGAACACAGGGCTGGATTCATCGGCCACGCCGAAGGTGAGGGCGGTGACGAGCTTGTACTCCTCGTCCACCCCGAGGAATTCACGGACCGTGGGCGCGAGGAGTGAAATCATGCCCTGTGGAACACCGTGGTAGCCGTGTGCCTGCAGCGAGAGCAAAAAGTTCTCAGCATAGGTGCCTTGATCGAAGGCAGCGCGAATGCGATCACCCAGCGGTGGAATGAAAAGCAGCGCCGCGTGCGGGGCGCCGAAGAAGCGAAGGTTTTCGCGGATAAACTCCGTGCGCGCCTCTTTATCCTCGCGCGCAATGCCGAGCAGCCCGTACATCTTGGCGGCGAGCTGCTGCGAGCGCTGCGGGTGGACTCCCTGACCATAGTCAATAGTGAAGTCTGGATTAATTCCGTTCCTATCGAACTCCGCGATCAGCGCGGCGCTTAATTCTTTCAAAGCAGCGCCGCCCACGAGGTGTACGTTCCACGGTTGAGTGTTGGAATTGGAAGGTGCGGATTGGGCGTCGATAAGCACCTGCTTGATGACCTCAGTGGGGATGGGATCCGGCAGGAACGCCCGCGGGGAATGACGGGATCGGATAAAGCCTGAATAGTCATTTGGTTGTTGAGACATGCGCGCCACTCTACCCGCGGTGATGAAGAGGAAGCAGATGGGATGGGCCTGACTGATTTAGCAGGCATCGTTCGCAGGGCGCTGATTGCGCTAGAACACATGTGTGTACACTATGCCCCAGGCAAGTGAGTTCATCAGTAGGGCGAGGAGGCGGCCGTGAATTTGGAAGGGCTGCGCGTCATGGGGATTGATCCTGGATTGACGCGCTGCGGCCTGTCCGTTGTCCAAGCAGGACGTGGGCGCGCGGTTATTCCCATCGCAGTAGGTGTCGTGCGCACCCCCAGTGACAAAGAGTTGGGGGAACGCCTGAAGCGGCTATCTGTGGCGGTGAGGGAATGGATGGATGACTACCAGCCGCATGTCGTGGCGCTCGAGCGCGTATTCGAACGCGGTCAAGTGTCAACCGTCATGCAGACCGCACACGCTGTCGGGGTCTTAGTCCTCGCGGCAGCAGAGCGCGATATTCCTGTGCACATGTACACGCCCTCCGAGGTGAAGAAGGCGATTTCAGGAAATGGGCGCGCTGACAAGAAACAGATGACAGCCATGGTTACACGTATCTTGGGGCTGAGTGAGGCCCCCAAGCCGGCTGATGCGGCGGATGCTTTGGCCCTTGCGGTCTGTCACTGCTGGCGTGCTCCAGCGCTGGCATGGATGAGCGGCGGTGACACGAGCGCCGGCATAGGGGCGGGCGCACGAACAAGCGGGGTACGGGGTTCTTCACCGCGTACCGCGTCTGTCTCTCGCGCGGCAAAGTCAACCTCTTAAGCTAACTGGCATAACCCTTCGAACCAAGGAATTTTTATTTAATGATTGCATCTCTGCGCGGAACAGTCCTCGACATCCAGCTTGATCACGCCGTGTTCGAATGTGCCGGCGTGGGCTATAAGGTCCTTGCCACCCCGGCCACGTTGGGGACGCTCCAGCGCGGTGAAGAGGCCAGGGTTATGACTACGCTCGTGGTGAAGGAAGACTCGATGACGCTGTACGGCTTCACGAGCCACGATGACCGCGACATGTTCCACGTGCTCCAGACCGTTTCTGGGTTGGGGCCAAAACTGGCCCTGGCCGCCCTGTCGGTGATGAGCGCCGGTGATTTAGCTCAGGCGATTGCGGGGGAGGAGACAGCACGCCTGCAAAAGATTCCGGGTGTGGGCAAACGAGTTGCACAACGATTGATTCTTGAGCTCAAGGACAAGGTTCAAGCTTTTGCTTCGGTGGATGGCGGAGATTCTTCGGTTGCTGCGCAGACCGCGTCCGGACCGGTTGTTGAGGATGTTGTTGAGGCGCTCGTCGGGTTGGGCTTTACGGACAAGATGGCTCGCCCGGTGGTGGAATCAGTTGTGGCTGAAAAACCTGAGGCGGCGACACCAGTGGTGCTGCGCGCAGCACTCAGCAAGCTGGGGTCCAAGAAATAGGGGAGAGTGGGTGACATGTCAGACGTAGAACGCACAGAATTCTCACTGCCGGACGGGGTGGAGCTTAACTCTCCACTCCAGCGCAACCAGGATATGGATGCCACCGAGCAACAGGGCGAGCACGATATTGAGCGCTCGTTGCGTCCGAAGTCGCTCGGCGAGTTCATTGGCCAGCCTAAGGTGCGCGAGCAGCTATCCCTTGTGCTTACTGGAGCTAAAAATCGCGGCGTAACGCCAGATCACGTGTTGCTATCCGGCCCTCCCGGACTGGGCAAGACGACGATGGCGATGATCATCGCCCAAGAGCTGGGAAGCTCGCTTCGCATGACTTCGGGGCCAGCTCTGGAGCGAGCAGGTGACCTGGCTGCGATGTTGTCGAATTTGATGGAGGGCGATGTGCTCTTTATCGACGAGATTCACCGCATTGCCCGCCCGGCTGAGGAAATGCTCTACATGGCGATGGAGGATTTCCGCATTGACGTCATCGTGGGCAAGGGCCCGGGGGCTACCTCTATCCCGTTGGAAATTCCGCCTTTTACCCTGGTGGGGGCGACTACTCGCGCCGGAATGCTGACCGGGCCGTTGCGTGATCGCTTCGGCTTCACCGCGCAAATGGAGTACTACGATACCGAGGACCTCACCCAGGTCATCACCCGCGCAGCGCGAATCTTAGAGGTTGACATTGACCAAGATGCTGCGGTGGAGATCGGATCTCGGTCGCGCGGAACTCCGCGTATTGCCAACCGCCTCCTGCGCCGCGTCCGTGACTACGCCGAGGTCAATGGGGATGGTCACATCAACGTTGGCGCAGCACAAGCAGCGCTGCGGGTCTTTGACGTGGACGAACGTGGGCTGGACCGCCTTGACCGTGCGGTACTCGAGGCTCTCATTAAAGGGCACGGCGGTGGCCCCGTGGGTGTCAATACTCTGGCCATCGCGGTGGGCGAGGAGCCGTCGACAGTGGAGGAGGTGTGCGAGCCCTACCTCGTGCGCGCGGGGATGATCTCGCGAACGGGCAGAGGCCGTGTCGCGACTGCAGCGGCATGGCACCACCTAGGCCTTGAAGCACCCGAGGGAACAGTGGGCGGGACGCTCTTCTAATTGGCCCGGAGACGGGGAGGTCTGGCACACTGACCACTTATGAACGGAACCCAGATTCTTCTACTCCTCGTACTCGCAATTCTCGTTATCTTGCCGAGCTTTATGTCAATGCGCGCGCAGCGCAAGCGCCAAGCGCAGATGCAAGAATTGCAGTCCTCCTTGAAGCCTGGCCAAGAGGTGATTACCGCCGGCGGCCTGCACGGCACCGTGGTGGAAGCCGGTAAGCAGCAGGTTGATTTGCGCGTTAAGGACGGCACCGTGATTACCTTCGACACGATGGCTATCGTGCGAACTGCTGAGCAGGCTGGCACGGTCAACGATGCGCCGGCTGAGGCGGAGGGCGACAACGACGAACGCTTCCCGAAGCTCTAATTCGAGTTGCGCTCGTCACACTGCGGGCGCCTCACCTTAAGCCTGTTAAGGAAAACCGCGGTCCATGACGTACGATGGTGGACTGTGCTTTAGTCATGGTGGCGTCATGGCGCGCAATCGCGTCGTGGAGATGGCTACCATGACCTATGATTTTTAGCCCTGTTCCACACAACACAGGAGAACTTTGTGTCCGCTTCGAAACGTGGTGGCGTTAGCAGCCGTCAACGGCAATGGCCTAAGCGCGCGATAGCGCTTTTTGCGCTCATTGTCATCGTGATTTACGCACTGATATTTCTGACCGGTGATAAGTCACCAACCCCAAAGCTCGGCATTGATCTACAGGGTGGTACTCGCGTAACCCTGGTTCCGCAGGGTGAGGACCCAACCCAGGAGCAGCTGCAGCAGGCGCGCACCATCCTCGAGCAGCGTGTGAACGGCATGGGTGTTTCCGGCTCTGAGGTCGTCATCAGCGGCTCTAGCTTGGTGATTACCGTTCCGGGCGAAGATGCTTCCCAGGCGCAGGCAGTGGGCCAAACCTCTCAGCTGCTGTTCCGCCCGGTGGGCGAGCAGCCCATGCCGGATATGGACAAGCTTGAGAAGTCCATGACTGATACGGCTAACCGCTGGGTCAAGTACGGAGTCGTGACGCCAGAGCAGGCCAATAAGGCGCTGGCCTCCATTCACGATGCGCTCAGCCAGAACGCAGATGCAGCCGCCCAAGGCGGGGAGAAGAAGGACGAAAAGAAGACCCCGGCTCCTACTGTGAGCGAGAAGCCGCTTCCGGCCCCGGCGAACTCTCTCGAGGAATCTGAGCGCCGCGATAAGGTTAATGAGGTTCTGCTTAAGGACCGCCAGTCTGAGGATCCCACCCAACAAACGGCAGCATTGGGCTTGATGACGTGTGACGCGGAATCCGACCCACTGGCCGGAACCGATGACCCAGCAAAGCCGTTGGTGGCTTGCGATTACTCTAATCAGCAGCCCTACCTGCTCAAGCCAGCTCCGCTTCTGGACGGTATTGAGGATCCGAACGGAACCCGCCTGACTGGTAACGAGATCGATAGCAACGCTCCGATTCAGGGCGGCCTGAATTCCCAGACCGGCCAGATGGAGATCAGCTTCGCTTTCAAGACCGGCGATGGTCCCAATGGCTCGCAGACGTGGTCCACCTTGACACAGGAGTACCTGCAAAAGCAGGTGGCCATTACCCTCGATTCCGGCGTGATTTCTGCTCCGGTAATCCAGGGCGCGACCCCGGTTGGTGCTGCTACCTCCATCACGGGTGATTTCTCCCAGGAGGAAGCACAGAACCTGGCAAATAACCTGCGTTATGGTGCGCTCCCGCTGTCCTTTACCGGCGCCAATGGCGAGCCGGGCGGAACGGTCGAGACCGTGCCGCCGTCACTGGGCAAGGCCGCCCTTGAGGCAGCACTCATCGCCGGCATCGTCGGCCTGATTCTGGTTTCGCTGTACTCCATCTACTATTTCCGCGCTCTGTCTTCGGTGGCGCTGTTGGTGCTCGTCACCACCTGCGTCATGCTGTACGGTGCCCTGGTCCTGCTGGGTCGGTGGATTGGCTACTCGCTTGATCTTTCTGGCATGGCGGGCTTGATCATTGGTATTGGTGCCACGGCCGACTCCTTCGTTGTCTACTACGAACGTATGAAGGATGAGATCCTGGGCGGGCGCACATTCCGGTCTGCCACCCGCACGGGTTGGGAGCGCTCGCGGGCAACGATTGTCACGGGTAAGGCCGTGACGCTTATCGGCTCCGTCGTGGTGTACTTCCTTTCTATTGGCGCCGTCAAGGGCTTTGCCTTCACCATGGGCTTGACCACCATCTTCGACCTCATCGTTTCCTTCCTGATCATGGCGCCGCTGATGCAGCTCCTTGGCAGCCGCCCAGCTTTTGCCAAACCGTCGATGAACGGCCTCGGCGGCATCTACAACCTCGTGGAGGAGCGCCGCGAACGCGGCTTTTATGCCAAACCGGCCAAGAAACCCGTCGCTACTGCAACGGATGAGGAGAAGTAATCATGGCTGTCGAAACTACTAACCGCAAGATTTCCCGCTTTGACCGTCTCTACGTGGACGGCAGTGGATTTGACTTCGTAGGTCGGGCTAAGACCTGGTACACCATCGCCGGTGTGCTGCTCATCGCCTCCATCCTGGCTATTGCACTTCGTGGCTTCAATCTCTCTCTGGACTTTGAGGGAGGCACGAAGCTCAACATGCCGGCGGGGGATCTGTCCACCGAACAGGTAGAGGAAACCTTTACGGAGGCGACCGGTGTTACCCCAGAGCTGGTGCAGATCGTGGGCGCGGGTTCCTCGGAGACGCTGGAAATCACCTCCGAGCGTCTGAGCCAGGATGAGGTTAATCAGGCCCGCCAAGCCATCTTTGAGAAGTATCAGGTCAAGGATGACAACGGTAAGCCGAGCCCGGATGCGATCGGTTCTTCGACGGTGTCGGAATCGTGGGGCTCGTCGATTACCAAGCGCATGGTCATTGCGATGGCCGTATTCCTCGTGCTGGCCACCATTTACGTGGCGGTCCGCCTGCAGCGGGACATGGCCTTTGCGGCAATTCTTGCCCTCATTTTTGACGGTGTGTTCATTGCCGGTATCTATGCGCTCTTTGGCATCGAGGTGTCCCCGGCAGTCATCATTGGTCTGCTGACGGTGCTGACCTTCTCCCTCTACGACTCCGTCATTGTCTTTGACAAGGTGGACGAGAATACGACGGGATTGGAAGGCCAGCGCAAGAAGACCTATGCGGAGCTCACCAACTTGGCCATTAACCAGACGGTGATGCGCTCGATCTCCACGTCTATTATCTCGGCCCTTCCGATCATCGCTCTGTTCGTTGTCGCCGTATGGCTGATGGGTATCGGCACACTGCGAGATCTTGCTCTTGTGCAGTTCATTGGCGTTATCGAGGGCGTATTCTCCTCAATCTTCCTCGCTACGACGCTTCTGGTGACTTTGTCGAACCAGCGAAAGAGCGTGAAAAAGCACAACGCCGTGGTTGCCGCCTACCGTGCGGAGGGCGAGCCTACGAAGGCAGGCGAAGGCGATGATGAGACGAAGGCTACGCGCACCGTCGTTTCCCCATCCGCGGCTTCGCATTCTGAGCCCGAGTCACGCACTGACGAGTCGGGTGGGGCGTCCTGGCGCCCCGGGCGTTAAGCCGTGCGTACATCTCCAGTCGCGGCACTGCTGGCCCTGGCCCTCACCGTGACAGCGTGCGGCTCTACTGAGGAGGGTGCGGGGGAGGACTCTTCGGCATCACGTTTCGCGGTGCTGAGCGATTCCCCCCTTGCTACCAGTAACGCAGCCTCCGCGTGGGGCGATGCCGTCGGGGCTGCCCAGCTAGCAAGCCGCGTCTATCCTGCGCTGTACGTACCGGGCCCAGCCGGGCAGATGGTGCCCAACTCAGATCTTGCTCACGCGGAGTATTTCGCTCCCGACGGCGATGAGACCGGGGCACACGTGGACTTCACGCTGACGGAGCAGGCTCGCTTCGCCGACGGTGAGGCAGTGACCTGTGACGATTACCTCTTGGCCTACACTGCTGGCCAGTTGAGTGAGACCTTTGGCTCCCACCTTCCGCTGATGGAAGAGGTCAGCGGAGTGGAATGCGCGCCTCACAGCAAGAAATTTACCGTGTGGTTTACGCCCGATGCGGGGTCGCGGTGGCGCTACTTGTTTGGCCCCGGCACGGTTCTCCCAGCGCACGTGATGGCTAAGCGGGCGGGGATGAGCGTCGAAGAGCTTAACGCGGCGCTTCATGCTCAGGACATGGCAACCTTGCAACCAGTGGCGGAGGCTTGGCGCGATGGCTTTTCGACGGAACCGGGGCGTTTTGACCCGGACATGCAGGTTTCCTTCGGGCCATATCAGATTGACCGCGTCGAGGATGATGGCTCAATCGTTCTGACGGCGAATGACAACTACTACGGCGACAAGCCTGCCGTGCGTGAAGTAGTCATGTTGCCCAGCAGCGCGGATGCGGCAGCGTTTGTAGCCTCAGACGAGCTTCGCGTTGCAGAGTCACCCACGGCTTCACCCTCGTGGTTGGACCGCAATGCCGAGGGGAAGCCGGTGGACGTCAAGTCCGTAGCGGGTAGCCTGACTGACACTCTGGTCTTCTCGGAGGCTGGGATTTTTGCCCAGCCGTGGGCACGCGCCGCCTTCGCCGCGTGCGTGGATACGCAGCGCTTGGCGCAGGCCTCCTCCAAGGAATCAGGCGTGGATGTTCCTGCCGTCACCGTGCGCACGGTGCGCAACGATGATCCAGTTGCGGCCCAGATGGCCTCGCTAACAACAGTCCCCGTCGACAACGCAGCTGCGTCGGGTCTGTCCGGTTACACCATCGGTGTAGGCTACCTCGCTCCCAACCCTCGCTATAAGGCAATGGTTGAGCAGTTGCGCGCGGCCTGCGAGCCCGCAGGAATCACCGTGGAAGACCGCTCCGGAGACCGTGTTTCCCGCGAGCAATTGTCCGCGGATCCCGCGACTGGCCTGCCGGAGATCGACGTCTACCTTGGGGCAGTAGATCCGATGCGTGAGCATTCCGCTCCCGCCTCCAGCGTGAAGAATGCGTCGGCATTGCGCACGTTGGAGCAGGATTTGTGGGAGGAATTGCCGTCTATTCCCATCTCCGCGCAGCCTCGGACCTTTATCACTGACCGCGCTGTGACAGGCGTGGTGCCCTACACTGGCCCTGCGGGTATCGGGTGGAACCTCGACCGTTGGAGCTATACCCCACAAACAGCAACCGAAACTAAGGAAGAGTCGTGAGCGAGATTTACGTCGCAGCAGCACAAGCCTTGAAGGATAAGGTCCGCCTTGTCCAAGACTTCCCGGAGGAGGGAATCCTGTTTGAGGACCTGACCCCGGTACTGGCAGATGCGGAGTCTTTCGCCGCCGTGGTCGATGGCTTGGCTGAGGCCTGCAAGGAGCTCGGTGCCGATTTGGTCGGCGGCCTCGATGCGCGCGGGTTCCTTCTAGGTTCCGCCGTTGCCTACAAGTTGGGGGTGGGAATTCTCGCCATCCGCAAGAAGGGCAAGCTTCCGCCACCCGTCTTGACCCAGGAGTATGAGCTGGAGTACGGCACGGCAGCGCTCGAGATCCCAAATAGCGGTATTGACATTAAGGGCAAGCGCATCGTGCTTGTCGACGACGTCCTCGCCACCGGCGGCACGCTCCACGGAGCCGCATTGCTGCTGGAATCCGCGGGCGCGGAAGTGGCGGGCAATGTCGTGGTTCTGGAGGTCAATGGACTCCAAGGGCGTGAGCGACTGCAAGGTTCCCCGTTGATTGTGCTCAATCAGATGGGAGCAAAGGACTAAGGTTGTATGCCTAAGCTACTTCGCGGAGGCAGACATGACGACTGAAAAGCAGGACAAGACTGCGTGGCGGCCGGGCGGTGTGCGCGGCATGTCCGCGCGCTTGGCGCGCTCGCTGACGGGCGGTCGCGTAAAGATCAATCCGGCGCTGGACCCGTTGATGTCTATCCACCGGGAGTTTCACCCGAAGGCGGACGCGGAGCTTCTCAACAAGGCCTATGCGACGGCGGAGCGGCTGCACGAGGGCGTATTCCGCAAGTCCGGCGAGCCTTACATTACGCATCCGCTTGCGGTGGCAACCATCGCGGCGGAGATTGGCATGGACACCACGACCGTTGCGGCGGCCTTGCTGCACGATACAGTGGAAGATACTGACTATTCGCTGGAGGACCTCACCCGTGATTTTGGGCCGGAGGTGGCCCGGCTTGTCGACGGCGTCACGAAGCTCGACAAGGTCGCCCTCGGCGCCGCCGCCGAAGCAGAGACAATCCGCAAGATGATCGTGGCCATGGCCACCGACCCCCGCGTGCTCGTCATCAAGGTGTGCGATCGCCTGCACAACATGCGAACCATGCGCTTCCTCCCGCCGGAGAAGCAGGCGAAGAAGGCACGGCAAACCCTTGACGTCATTGCGCCGCTTGCTCACCGCTTGGGTATGGCAAGCGTTAAGTGGGAACTCGAAGATCTTGCCTTCGCGATTCTGTATCCCAAGAAGTACGACGAGATCGTGCGCATGGTGGCGGACCGCGCTCCCTCACGCGATAAAGCGCTCAAGGAAATCAAGGCCCAGGTAAGCCAAGCCCTCAAGGCAAACGGTATTCAAGCCGAGGTGATGGGACGCCCGAAGCACTACTGGTCGATTTATCAGAAGATGATCGTTCGTGGGCGTGACTTTGCGGAGATCTTTGATCTCGTCGGAATCCGCATCCTCGTCGACGACATCAACTCCTGTTACGCCGCCATCGGCGTGGTGCACTCGTTGTACCAGGCTCTTCCGGGGCGCTTCAAGGATTACATCTCCTCGCCACGCTTCGGCGTCTACCAGTCGCTGCATACCACCGTTATTGCGGACGGCGGCTCCACCCTTGAGGTGCAGGTGCGCACGCACGAGATGCATTACAACGCCGAGTTTGGCGTTGCGGCACACTGGCGTTATAAGGAGACCAAGGGCAGGAATTCCGGCCACCAAGAAGAAGTGGATCAGATGGCGTGGATGCGCCAGCTTTTGGATTGGCAGAAGGAAGCCGCCGATCCCAACGAGTTCCTGGACTCTCTGCGTTATGACCTGACCGCCAAGCAAATTTTTGCGTTTACCCCGAAGGGTGACGTGATCAATTTGCCCGCTGGTTCCACCCCCGTGGATTTCGCCTATGCGGTGCATACTGAGGTAGGCCATAGGTGCATTGGTGCCAAGGTCAACGGCAAGCTCGTGGCATTGGAATCGGAGCTGAAATCCGGCGATAAAGTTGAGATTTTCACCTCCAAGGATCCGAATGCGGGTCCCTCGCGGGATTGGCAGGAGTTCTTGGTCTCGCCACGGGCTAAGACGAAGGTGCGGCAGTGGTTTGCCAAGGAGCGCCGTGAAGAGCACCTCGAAGCTGGGCGGGATGCCTTGGCCGCCGAGGTCCAGCGTGGCGGCTTGCCCATGCACCGGCTGTTTACCGCTAGTTCGATGAAGCAGGTAGCCGAGCAGTTGCACTACCCGGATGTGGATGCGCTCTATACCGCCATCGGCGCGGGCCATGTCTCAGCTCAGCATGTTGCCAACCAACTCATGGCGCTCTTCGGAGATAGGGACGATGCAGTCGATGCCTTGGCTTCTCGTACTCCGCTCAGCGAGCTGGAGAATTCCCGCGCTCAGCACACGAAGGATTCCGCATCCGGCACCGGAATTTTGGTGGAGGGCAGCCCGGACGTCATGGCCAAGCTGGCGAAGTGCTGCCAGCCTGTGCCTGGTGACGCCATCTTTGGCTTCGTGACCCGCGGCGGCGGCGTGTCCGTGCACCGAGCTGACTGCACCAATGCTGAAAAGCTCAAGTCGGAACCCGAGCGCATGATGCAGGTGGAGTGGGCTGGCGGGCCGAAGTCTTCCGGTGCCTTCTCCGCAACGCTGCAACTGGAGGCCATTGACCGTCAAGGTCTGCTCTTTGAGCTCACCCGGATTTTTAGCGATCAGAGCCTCAACGTATTGTCGATGACCTCCAATCGCGGCGATGACCACATTGCGACTGTGCGCTTCACCTTCTCGGTTTCTGACACCAAGCAGCTGGGGCAGTTGATGACAACCCTGCGTAACACCGAGGGCGTCTTCGACGTCTATCGCGTCACGGCTTAAGGCATCACCCCTCAACTGGGGGTGTGTGGCTGAACGGGAGGTTGCGCCTGGGTGAAACTAGGGGAGATGTTTGGTGAACGCGCTGGTCGTGACGTCAGCAAGCGCTGCGCAATCGTGATGGATGCGTTATAAACACGTGGACAAGATTTCTCTCATACCCAGGAGATCCACGTGAACTTCCGTCGCTTTGGCCAGCTTCTGGCCGCCACCACCGTCACCGCCGTTGCCGTCTCCGGCGCGCCTGCCTTCGCCGCTGAGGCCGACCAGGTGACCATTTCCGTCACCAACTTCACCGACTTCCACGGCCACCTTGAGCTGGCCGAAAACTTTGACAAGGAATCCGAGGAACTGGTTGGCTACTCCGAGATGGGCGCTGCTCGCATGGCTGCGCTCATCAAGGCCGTCAACAAGGACCAGGAGTACGCCTTGACCTCCTCCGGTGATAACGTTGGTGGTTCCGCTTTTGTGTCTGCGATTTCTGAGGACAAGTACACCAACGAGGCCCTCAATGCTATGAATCTCGATGTCACGGCCGTGGGCAACCACGAGTTCGACAAGGGCACCGATGACCTGATGGGCCGTATCAAGGACCAGTCCAACTTCCCGATCCTGGGCGCCAACGTCACCAAAGATGGCAAGCCCCTGCTCGATGCTTCCTTCGTCAAGGAGGTAGACGGCGTGAAGGTGGGCTTCGTTGGTACCGTCACCGAGAACACCAAGTACAAGGTGTCCGCTGCGTCCATCCCGGGCGTCGAGTTCTCCGACCCGGTCGAGGCCACCAATAAGGAAGCCAGCCGACTGAAGGAATCCGGCAAGGCTGACGTCGTTGTGGCGCTCATGCACGAGGACGCTCAGCAGTACGCGGAGGGCTTCAGCAAGGATGTGGATATCCTCTTTGGCGGTGATACTCACGTTAAGACCCAGGGCGAGGTTGCTCGTGAGGGGGCAATGCCGCTGTACTGGGCACAGGGCTACGAGTACGGCAAGGTGCTTAACGACGCCGACATCACCTTCGACAAAGCCGAGAAGAAAATCACCAAGATTGATCTCAAGCAGTACGACGTGGCCAACGCAGAGGTCTTCGCCCAGCTGCAGGGCCTCGAAGACGACCCCGAGGTGGCTAAGATCGTCGAGGAAGCAAAGAAGGTAGCGGAGATTGAGGGTGCCAAGACTGCTGGTACCACCGAGAAGGCCATGTACCGCGGTTCTGATGAGGGCAAGGACACCGGTACCAACCGCGGTGTGGAGTCGACCCTCAACAACTTTATTGCCGATGGCCAGCGCTTTGCTCTATCTAAGCAGACGGACAAGGACATCGAAATCGGTGTTATGAACGCAGGCGGTGTGCGCGCCGACCTCAAGCAAGGTGATGTTTCCTACCAGGACATCTTTGCCGTTCAGCCATTCGGTAATTACGTGATCACCGCGGAGGTTAGCGGCGCAGACTTCATTACCGCGTTGGAGAACCAGTGGAAGCCTGGCCAGTCCCGCCCGCGCCTGGCTCTGGGCCTGTCCAACAACGTCACCGTTGTCTACGACCAGAAGGCTGAGCAGGGCAAGCGAGTTAAGTCTGTCACCATTAACGGTGAACCGATTGACCCGGAGAAGAACTACAGCATTGCTCTGTCCTCCTTCCTTGCCTCCAGCGAGACGGAGGCCGGCGGCGATGGCTTCTTTGAGCCCGGTTCCATCAAGAACCGCAATGACGTTGGCTACATGGACACCCAGGCGATGATTGACTACATCGCTTCCGGCGAGTCCAAGGTCCGCACCGGCCAGGGCCAGATTGGTGCCCACGTGTCTGGTGACCTGAAGCCGGGGGAGGAGATCACAGTCGAGCTTTCCTCTCTGAACTACTCCAACGCAGAAGAGCCACAGGCTAAGAAGGTCACCGTTGCTCTGGGTGACGCTAAGGCCGAGGCAGACATTGACAACGCAGCACAGCCCGGTGACGAGCAGTTCGGCGAGCGTGGCCGCGCAACCGTCAAGCTCACCATCCCGGAGGGCCTAAAGGGCGAGCAGAAGCTGCTCATTACTACCGATGCTGGCACTGAAGCCGCCCTTCCGATTTCCCTCGACGGTGACGACGACGCGAAGGACCCGAAGGATACTGGTTCCGCCAAGGATGCAGCTTCCTCCATCGGCTTGGGTGTGGGTATCACCGCCGCTATCGCTGCCGCCATTGCCGCTGTGATTGGTGCCATCAACATGCCGGTTGCTGCGCTCCCAGCACCGGTGCAGCAGCTGATTGAGCAGCTGCGCAAGCAGTTCAACATCTAGTCTGTACTGATGCACAAGCCCGCACTATCGTGCGGGCTTTTCTCATGTGGAAGGTATGGTGGAAAGCTGTGGATACACTGAGGCTGTTTGGACGCGAGGCAATGTACCAGCTAGGTATCGAGCCTCACCGAATCCCACTGGTGATGCTCGCGACGCTGGGTATTTATTTGGCCTTTATGGTCTTGGTCAAGCTCTTTGGCAGCCGCGTTTTGACGTCCATCACCGCTTCCGATGCCGTCATCATCATTATGTTCGGCGCGGTTTCAGGCCGCGTGATTGTAGGCAACCCGCCGACCCTCGCCGCCGGAGTCATTGGTCTCTTCACACTTATGCTCCTGGAGGCAGCCTTCGGTACCTTCCGGCAGCTCGTGACATGGTCACGTTTCATCGACCGCAAACCGGTGCTCTTGGTTTATAAGGGGCAGCTGCAGGAAGACAATATGAGCTTTGCGCACATCACCGAAAGGGATATCAATTCCGCTGTGCGCAAGGCGGGCCTTGGTCGGCGCACCGACGTGCAGCTAATGATCTTGGAACCAACTGGTCAGATTTCTGTCATTCGCCGTGGCCAGCTTGTTGATGCCTCCGTATTCAAGGACGTTCTCGGCGCCGAGCGCATCGAGGAAGTAGATGCACAGGACTAGGAACAGTCTTCTAGGTTGCAAGAGTAGCCGGGCTTAGAAGCCGCGTCGTGTTTGGGCGTTGAATCGGCTGTCCAGGAAAACGAAAAATCTCCCCCTGCGCGGATTGCGCAAGGGGAGAGAGCGGCGCTTGTGGCTTACTTGATACCAGCGAGCTTATCGCCGAGACGCATTGCGTCATCCATGGCGCCGATGATGGAGGTGAAGACCTTAATCCACTCGCGGATTTCCTTCGGGCTGACGTTACCCTCATCGTCGGAGGAGAGAGCGAAGAAAGCCTTGGAGGAGCTGTCATCCTCAACCGGAGCTGCGGAAGCAACTGCGGTACCGGAGAAAGCGATGGTTGCAGCGGTAGCAGCGGCAACGATGGACTTACGGGAGAAGAATTTCATAGGATTTCCTAATCTGATTCGAATGTGAACGGAAAGTCTGACTTAAGTGGGTCTGACTTACTTAGCGAAGTTCTTGTTGTAGAAAGCGAAGACGGTGCCCAGAGCGCCGATGATGGCGGTGAAGACAGCGATCCAGTCGCGGATCTCGGACGGCTTCATGTCGGAGATGGAGGAACCCTCGGAGTCATCGGAGGAGGAAGAAGAAGACTCCTCGTCCTTCTTGTCGTCCTTCTTGTCGTCCTTCTTGTCGTCCTTCTTGTTGTTGTCCTCGCCCTCAGACTTAGGAGCGTCGTTGGTGGGTTCGTTTACCGCGGCGGTGTTATCGTTGGCGGTCTCAGCGTTAGCAACGGTCACGCCGGACAGGGAAACGGCAGCGGTGGTAGCGGCAGCGACAAGGGCCTTACGGGAGAAGAGCTTCATTCTCGTTCCTTATACATCTCGGGAATTTCAAAGACCTCACAGATGCTACTGAGGCATTGCGGGTTTTGCAAGGGATCTGACAATCAATTGATGAATCTGTGTGGCGGCTGTCCGCGGCATGTGAGCTGGGGTTTGGCCCGGTGCAGGTTGTGGACGTGGGTAATAGTTTGCCAAATGAACAGCTCAAGGCTAAGAAATTCTTAATCCAGGTGGGGAGGGGCGGTTGGAATGGGAAAGGCCCCGCTCGCTGAATGCGAGCGGGGCCGGCCACCGTAAAGGGGGTAAAACTTAGCTCTCGACGGTTGCCTTGGTGATGCGAACTTCTTCAGCGGGAGCGCCGTCGGACTGCCCATCCTTGACACCCTTGGCAGCGATGGCGTCGATGGTCTTCTGTCCCTTCTCCGTCAGGTCGCCAAAATAGGTGTAGGAGGGCGGAAGCTGCGAGTCCTTATAGTTAATGAAGAACTGGGAACCATTGGTGTCTTCGCCGGCATTAGCCATGGCGATGGAACCCTTCGGGTACAGAGCAGGCTGTGCCTTAGCGGCGTCGTCAGCCTCATCGGTGGGGTACTCATTGGCAAACTGGAAGCCCGGTCCACCAGAACCCTTGCCGGTCGGATCACCGCACTGCAGGACGGAGAGGGTGCCCTCCGTCATGCGGTGGCACACGGTGTCGTCGTAGTACTTCGCGGAAATCATGTCCGTGATTGCGTTGACGGTACACGGAGCAAGTGAGCGATCGAGAGTCATCTCAATATCGCCTTGCTTGGTGGCGAAATTGACGGTCACCTCACCCTTGGCAGGAATGTTCTTTCCTTGCGGAGTAGGGACATCGCGGGAAGCGTCGCCAGTCTCGTTGTACTCGCAGGTGACGGTCTCACCGAGCGGCTTAGCACGCTTGCCGCTCAATGCTTCGGCGGTAGGGGCTTCAGTGGGCGTATCGGCGGCGGAGGTTTCCGAGGCCTGAATCTCTTCTTCCTCCGGCGAGCGCGTGGCCAAGAACCAGATACCGCCGACGAGGGCAACAATAACGACGGCGGCCATCAAAACGACGCCGAGCGGGCGGCTCTTCTGTTTACGGTCGCGGGATTTCAGCTCGCGATCGAGCTGGTTGAGCGCATCATCCAAGCGCTGGCTGTTAGTAGACACCTATGTTTCCTCCACAGTGGTGGTTTAAAAACTTTGACCCACCTATCCTAACCGCACGGTAGTTCACCGTGGCGCGCCGCCCCGCACGTCAGTACGCTTGGGTGCCATGGCTACTACGAATTTTCAGAATGAACCCGTCGAAACCAATGCTGAGCTGCCGAAGGTCGGTGACGCGCTGCCGGACTTCACCCTCGTCGGCACCGACTTGTCTGAGCTGACCAATGCGGACTTTGCTGGTAAGCGCCTGGTGGTGTCCTGCTTCCCGTCCGTGGATACCGGCGTGTGTGCAGCGCAGCTGCGCAAGTTCAATCAAGAGGCGGCTGGTCTGGAGAACACCGTTGTCCTGTCCGTCTCCCGTGACCTGCCTTTCGCACAGGAGCGTTTCTGCGCTGCTGAAGGTATCGACAACGTCGTCAGCGCTTCTGATTTCCGCTCCGATTTCGCCGACAAGCTGGGCCTCGTCCTGGAAGGCTCCCCGCTCAAGGGCCTGTGTGCCCGCGCGGTCATCGTCACCGACGAGAACCACAAGGTGACCTACACCGAGCTGGTTCCAGAGGTTACGACGGAGCCGGACTACGACGCAGCTTTGGCCGCCCTCAAGTAATGAACACACCCGATATCTACGGTTTCGCCGCAGGGCCTTATAAAACCAACACCTATGTTGTGGCTAACGGCTCGCGGGCGTTCATCGTGGACCCAGGGATGCACACACGCGAGCGCCTTGAGCAGCTCGCGCGTGAGAAGTCCCTGGAATTTGAGGCCGTCGTGCTCACCCACGGTCACATTGACCACACGCGTGATGCCGCTGAGTTTAACCTGCCGGTCTACATCCACCCGGATGACGCGTTCATGTTGGTGGATGGCTCCGGAGTATCTCCCGAATCGCAGATGCTTTTCGCCGCCGCTTCCATGAAGCAGGTGGCGGACCGGCGTGATCTGCTGGGTGGTGAGACGCTGAGCCTCGTCGGCCTGGAGTTTGAATTACTCCATGCGCCGGGGCATTCACCGGGTTGCGTCATGCTCGTGGCCGAGGATTTTGCGCTGACCGGTGACGTGTTATTCAAGGGCTCGATCGGCCGTACAGACCTTCCGCATTCCGATCCCGCGGCGATGCAGCGCTCATTGCGCGGTCCGGTGTGGGGCCTTGATGATTCCCTTGCCATCTTGCCGGGCCACGGCCCAACATCGACGATGCGCCGCGAACGCGCGACTAATCCGTTTCTCCGTGCGGCGGGGGATGTACTCTAAAGGGCGTGAGTGATAAGAAGCAGTTCAAAGCCCTGTCCGCGCCCAAGGGTGTGCCGGACTACGTTCCGCCGCAATCGGCCATCTTTGCCAAGGTTCGTGAGACCTTCGTACATCAGGCACATCTGTCCGGCTTCCAACACATCGAACTCCCCGTCTTTGAGGACACGTCGCTGTTCGCCCGCGGCGTGGGGGAGTCCACGGACGTCGTGTCGAAGGAGATGTACACCTTCGCCGATCGCGGCGACCGCTCCGTGACTCTGCGCCCCGAAGGCACCGCGGGTGTTATGCGCTCAGTTATCGAGCACAACCTCGACCGCGGTCAGTTGCCTGTCAAGCTCAATTACTTTGGCCCCTTCTTCCGCTACGAACGCCCGCAGGCTGGCCGCTACCGCCAGCTGCAGCAGGTCGGCGTCGAGGCCATTGGTGTCGATGATCCGGCGCTGGACGCGGAAATCATCGCACTGGCGGACCGCTCCTACCGCAGCCTGGGGCTTAGCCAGTTCCGTCTGGAGCTGACCAGCCTGGGGGACCACGACTGCCGCCCGGCCTACCGGGAGAAGCTGCAGGAATTCCTGTTCAAGCTGGACCTCGACGAGGAAACCAGGGCCCGCGCGGAGCTGAACCCGCTGCGCGTGCTCGATGACAAGCGCCCGGAGGTCCAGGAGCAGCTTGTCGACGCCCCCCTCATGCTCGACCACCTCAATGCCGAGTGCCGCGAGCACTTTGAGACGGTCACTGGCTTGCTCGATGACATGGGCGTGCCCTACACCATCAACCCGCGCATGGTCCGCGGTCTTGATTACTACACGAAGACCTGTTTCGAATTCGTCCACGATGGACTCGGCGCGCAGTCCGGCATTGGCGGCGGCGGCCGCTACGACGGCCTCATGGCTCAGCTCGGCGGACAGGAATTGTCCGGTATCGGCTACGGCCTCGGCGTGGACCGCACGGTTTTGGCCCTGGAGGCCGAGGGCGTGGAGCTCGAGGGCGTCGAAGAACGCGTGGCCGTTTATGGCGTTGCTTTGGGCGCGGCGGCAAAGAAGAAGATGGTCAGCATCATTAATGATCTCCGCAAAGCCGGTATTTCCGCGGATATGTCCTTCGGTGACCGCGGCCTCAAGGGAGCGATGAAGGGTGCTGATCGCGCCAACGCCCGCTTCGCACTCGTCCTCGGTGACCAAGAGCTAGAGTCTGGCACCGTGGCGCTGAAGGATCTGCGCGCGCACGAGCAGCACGACGTCCCGGTGGGGGACGTCGTCAAGCAGCTTCGCCAGCTCGTTTAGCACTCCACCTGCGAGACGGTGAAGCCCATCGTCTTCGCCAGGCCGCCGAGCGAGGTCTCCTTGTACTTGGAGAGCATGTCGCGTCCGGTTTCGGCCATGGTGCGCACCGCGTTATCGAGGGTAACGTGGTGCGTTCCCTCACCCATGAGAGCAAGGCGCGCGGCGTTGATGGACTTGACTGCGCCGATGGCGTTGCGCTCGATGCAGGGAATCTGCACGAGGCCTCCGACGGGGTCACAGGTCAGGCCGAGGTTGTGCTCAAGGGCAATCTCGGCGGCGTTTTCCACCTGTTCCGGTGTTGCTCCGAGTAGTTCTGCCATGCCAGCAGCTGCCATGGAGGACGCTGAGCCAACCTCGCCCTGGCAGCCCACCTCCGCGCCGGAAATTGAGGCATTGGACTTGATGATGATGCCAATGGCACCTGCGGTCAGCAGGTAGCGGCGGGCATCGGAGCGGGTGAAATCAGCCTGGAAGTCACGCGCGTAGTGCAGCACGGCGGGGATGATGCCACACGCGCCGTTAGTGGGGGCGGTGATGACGCGGCCGCCGGCGGCATTCTGTTCGTTGACGGCAAGCGCGTAGAGGTTGACCCATTCCATCGCGGACAAGCCACAGGACTCGTCGTTTTGCTTGGCCAGAAGTTGTTGGTACATGCGTGGCGCGCGGCGGTTCACGCGCAGGCCACCGGGAAGGATTCCCTTGGAGGAAATGCCCTCGGTCACGCACTCGCGCATGATATCCCAGACCAAGTCAAGGTGCTGGTAGACGTAGTCGAGACCGCCTTCTTCGCGGTGCAACACGGCCTCGTTGGCGGCGACGATTTCCCAGATAGCTTTGTCATTGGCCGCGCACAGGTGAAGCAGGTGTTCGCCGGACTGGAACTCATAAGGAACGGTGTCTTCAGCGGTGGCCGCGGCGACACCGGCTGGCACACCGGTGTCAGTTTGGAGCTGGGCATCGTATTCCTCGCGGGACAGGATAAAGCCGCCGCCGACGGAGAAGTACTCTGCATTCTCGGCGAGTACCCTGCCGTTCTCGTCCCAGGCCGTAAAGATGAGGCAGTTCGGGTGTTCCGGCACCGGTTCGTTGTTGAATTCGATGCTGTATTGCACTTCGCCTGCGGGGCCAGAAATGGTGCCCTCGGTGGGGATAAAGGCATCGGCGCGTGGCTCTGCGTCGAGTGGCACGGACAGCGGATCCCATCCGGCGAGGCCCAGAATCACGGCGCGATCCGTGGCGTGGCCGCGGCCGGTAGCGGATAGGGAACCGCGCAGTACGGTGTGGACCTTGGCCGGGTGTTGATCAAGCGCCTCGAGGAAGGCCTTAGCCGCGCGCATGGGGCCGACTGTATGGGAGGAGGAGGGGCCGATTCCGATGGAGAAGATATCGGTCACGCTAATTGTCATGTGGGGGTGAAACCTCCTTGGGAGCGTTAGATAAGTGTCGCCTTACGATAGTACCGAGAGCCCTCCGCAACCGCTTAGCTCGGCTGCCCGTCGTGGCGGGAAAGCAGCGCGCGGAATCCTGAAGGGTCTGGATCGACGTCCTGTGATAGCTCCCCCTGGGGCGCTTCCTCCGCTTCGCCGAGCCTCCCGGCAAGTCCAGAGACCCGGTCGAGCGGGCGCACCATGAGGTCCGCTAGCTCCTCGGCGGCGCGTTCTATGCGTTTGTCATTGCGCGCGCCTTCTGCAGTGCCAAAGTCTTCCGTGGCCTGGAAGATCCCGGTGGGGACCACTGTGGCATGCAGGTAGTTAAGCAGCGGGCGCAGAGCATAGTCGAGCACAAGCGCGTGCCGGCTCGAGCCCCCGGTGGCAGCGATGAGCGTGGGCAGTCCCTCTAGAGAATGCGGCTCTAAAGTGTCGAAGAACATCTTGAACAAACCCGAATAACTGCCCTGGAATACCGGGCTGACGGCGATGAGACCGTCCGCCTTGGTCACGGCAGTCTGCGCGGCATGGAGGCGGGGTGTGGGTGAAACCCAGTTGGTCATGGCTTCTGCCAACTCGCCGGCAAGCTCGCGCAGCTCCACGACGGTCACGTCGATGCCTTCCCCTCGGGCACTAACGCGGGCGGTGGTGGCGGCGGAGAGGGCGTCGCCAAGCGCACGCGTCGAGGACGGTGATGAAAGTCCAGCCGTAACGAGTACGAGCGAGCGCAACTATTTCTCCTCTTCAGGGTTGACCTGCGCGTGCGGGGCATAAGCGCCGAGCGTGGCATGGGTGGGCGGGGCAGAAGGTACATGATCCGGGCGGCGTTCCTCAAAGCGGCGGCGAAGCTCGGGCACCACCTGGGTACCAAGGATTTCGATCTGCTCGAGCACCACCTCTTGAGGCAGTCCGGCGTGGTCGATGAGGAAGAGCTGGCGCTGGTAATCACCCACCCAATCTGCGAACTGTAGTGTGCGCTCCACCACCTGCTCTACGGTGCCTACGGTGAGCGGAGTCTGTGCCGTGAACTCCTCCAAGGAGGGGCCATGACCGTACACCGGGGCATTGTCGAAGTAGGGGCGGAAGAAGTCCTTTGCCTGCTGCTCCGTGGGCGCGATGAAGACATGCCCGCCGAGGCCCACGATGGCCTGGTCGGCGCGGCCGTGGCCATAGGACTCGTAGCGATTGCGGTACAGGTTCACCATCTTCGCGGTGTGCTCCTTGTTCCAGAAGATGTTGTTGTGGAAGAAGCCATCGCCGTAAAAAGCCGCCTGGTCCGCAATCTGTGGGGAGCGAATGGAGCCGTGCCAGACAAAGGGTGGGATTCCATCGAGAGGTGCGGGTGTGGAAGTAAAACCCTGCAGCGGGGTGCGGAATTTTCCTTGCCAGGACACGACGGGTTCGCGCCAGAGGCGGCGCAGTAGGTGGTAGTTCTCCACTGCGAGGGGAATGCCCTCACGGATGTCCTTGCCAAACCACGGGTAAACCGGGCCGGTGTTGCCGCGGCCTAGCATGAGGTCGACGCGCCCATCTGCCAGGTGCTGGAGGAATGCGTAGTCCTCCGCGAGGCGAACAGGGTCGTTGGTAGTGATCAGCGTGGTGGCAGTGGAGAGTTGAAGGTTCTTCGTCTGTGCCGCAATGTATGCCAGGTGGGTGGTGGGTGCTGATGGCACAAAGGGCGGGTTGTGGTGCTCGCCGGTGGCGAAGACGTCGAGGTCCACCTCTTCTGCTTTGAGGGCAATCTCCGTGATAGCGCGGATGCGCTCGGCCTCAGTGGGGGTGCGGCCGGTGGTCGGGTCCTGGGTGACATCGCCGATGCTAAAGACTCCAAATTGCATGACATCCTCCTTTCTATGTCATGTCAACAAGGTTAGGGAGGGGAGTTATTCCCATTCGACTGCAGCAACCAATGTTGCGAGGTCGGCAGGTGTTGCAATGGATACAGGAAGTTGGGAAGGCTTGCCGTGCTCGGTGAGAAGGACCGCGCCGGGGTGGGTGCCGTCTGCCGCAGGGTCGGTGAGGGCGTCGATGACCTCTTGCGCGCTGGCGGTGCGGGGCAGGAACTCTGCGCGGTCCTTCCGTTCTGCGAATTCCAGGACCGTGTTAATCGACGCCGCGTTAATCACACCGTCGTCACCGAGATCTGCCGCAACCCATCGGGCAATGACGTTGGTGGTGAGAAGCGCCTGGTAAGTCCCGGACTCATAGATTGGGATCTGGGAATAGCCGGTCGTGTCAATAAGCTTCAAGGCCTCCATGATCGGGGTGTCAGGGGCAAGAGTGGTCACGTCACGGCTAGCGAGCAGAGCCTGCGCTGTGGGTGGATCCGTGAGCAGGCGTTGCAGGTTTTCGAGCTGCTTGATGACGTGAGGATGTGGGGTAGCGATGGGCTCACCGCTGAAGTAGCGGCCATGGGCGATGGCGTTGCGAAGGTTGCTAAAGTCCTTCAGCTGTTCTGCTTGGCGCTTGCTTAAAAGGTGTTTGTCGTGGGCGCGATCAACAATCCACCAGAAAGAATCAGAGTTCTTTGCCCCGATAGCTTGGCGGAGGAACTGCTCAATGTCATTAAAAGCGGAAAAGAATCTGGCCAGGGAGTTGTCGCTCATGCCGCCTAAGTGTACGGGTTCTTGGATTTGTGCTTAAGGCTCAAGCGATAAGAAAAATCTCGCCGTGAGCAACCCCGGTGGTTGGGGAAACTCACGGCGAGAATGCGGTATGCGCGATGCGTTGATCTTTAGAAGACGACGCGCAGGATGGACACCGTCGCCGCAGCGATGGCGGCGGCCGCCGGAAGAGTGATGACCCATGCCAAAGCGATGGGCTTCATCAGCTTCCAGTTGGCGGCGTGGTTCACAATGCCGACACCAAGGACGGCACCGATGAGGATGTGGGTAGAGGACACCGGCAGGCCCAAGAGGGAAGCAGCCATGACGACGGCAGCAGCGGCCAGCTCGGCAGCGAAACCGGAGGAGGGGTGCATTTGAGTGAGGCCAGAACCCACGGTCTGGATGACGAAGCGGCCGATGAACCAAAGGCCGGAAACCAAGGCGATGCCCATGGCTACCATGACCGGCAGCGGCACGGAAACTTCATCGGAGATCTGGTTGGTCTGCAAGACATCGAAGACTGCAGCGAAGGGGCCGATGGCGTTGGCGATGTCATTGGAACCGTGCGAGAACGCAAAGGCGGAGGCGGTGAAGACCTGCATCCACGAGAAGAGGAGGAAGGTAGAGCGCTTCAGGGACTTCTTCTTCAGGGAGCGGGCAAAGATGAAGACGGCCATCCAGACTATGGCTCCAACCATGCCCATGACTAGGAAAGTTTCTAGGGCGGTGACATCGATGCCGGTGTGCTTCAGGCCCTTGAAGAGCAACATCGCGGAGATAATCACGGCACCCAGCGCTGCGAGCAGCGGAACCCAGTTCTCGAGCGCGCGGTGTGCATTGACATCCTCGAGATCCTTGTTGAGGTTGTGCAGATCGCGGTAGTAGTCGGACTCGAGTGCCTCTGGGTCGTAGTCCTCTTCGGCGGTAAGGGCGGCGTCGCGAGCCATCGCATTTGTGTAGGAGATCTGCTGTAGCTCGTTCATACGCTCGAAGCGGGTCTTGTGCTCCTTGCGCAGCTCGGCGCGGCGAAGTTTGATGTCACGCAGGCGTTCGTCTGCAGCGTCGTTGTACACCAAGATGGAAGACTTGATCCACTTGAAAAGGAGGTATGCGGCAATACCGCCGAGAACCGGAGAAAGCACCCAGGAGAAAGCGATGGTGCCGATTCCGCCCCATTGCACCATGTCCATGCCGCCCTTGCCGGTGATGAAGCCGACGGTCAGAGCGGCGCCGACGATGCCGCCGACGATGGAGTGGGTGGTAGAAACCGGCCAACCCATGCGGGTGGCTACCAAAAGCCAGATGGCAGCGCCGAGGAGTGACGCCATCATGATGTAGACAAATTCCATCGGGTCGAGGCCATCGATGGCATCGAGGTCCACGATTCCGGAGCGGACCGTATCAGTCACCTCGCCGCCGGCGAGGATGGCTCCGGATACCTCAAAGACCGCCGCGACAGCGAGGGCCTGCTTCATGGAGAGGGTTCCCGCGCCCACGGAGGTACCGAAGGAGTTGGCGACGTCATTGCCGCCAATGTTGAAGGCCATAAAGACAGCGAAGATAATTGCTGTAACAAGGACTACCTTGTTGGTTCCCTCAGCAACTTCTCCGTTGCCCCAAATGATGAAAAAGATCAGGGTGACAGCCGTGATGGCGCCGAAGAACAGGTGCCAAATCCAGTCCTTGTTCTTGCCATTCATCGACTCAAGATCAGGCATCGTCGGCGTGGCGGTGCTCAAAACGTCGTTCCTTTCATGAAGAGAACGCTGCGTGATGAGACAGTGTGAGCAGGCCGCGGGCGGGGTGCATTCGGCGTTGGCGCGGGAAGCGCCATACCTACCGCGGTGCAGGTGATAATGACATCACGCGCAGTTCTTTTATGCTTTTAAAGACAGAGCGGAACCCACCACGAACCGGCGGGAACTTGACTACCTTAAAGCATTAAGGTGTACGGCAGGTAAACACCTGGTGTATGTGAATCTAATCTGGGCTAATGTGGCACATTTGGGGGTGGTGCGACCTTGGGGTGGGCGCTTCTTAAGACCCTAAGACTTGTAAACCCCACGGCCTAAGGTGTCGCACTGCTCCATTTTGCCGGAATTATAACCGGCGAGGAACGACTGCGCACGGTCTTCGGAAGAGCCGTGCGTCCACGTATCGGGGCGTACTTCGCCCCCTGAGCGGCGCTGGATGTTGTCATCGCCCACGGCGCGTGCAGTGTTGACAGCATCAGTCACCTGCTGCTCGGTAATGGTTTCGAGCAGGGCATCGTCACCCTTGTCGGCGTAGTGCGCCCACAGGCCGGCATAGCAATCGGCTTGCAGCTCAATCTTCACCGCGTTGGAATCCTCGCCGGGCTCGTTGTAGTTCGAGAGGCTGAGTGTTCCTTCCAGCTTTTGGATGTGGTGGCCGAATTCGTGGGCCACGATATACATCTGTGCCAATGGGGCATTATCGCCGCCGAAGTTGCGGAGCTGGTCGAAGAAAGCAGTGTCAAAGTATGCAGACTCATCCGCAGGACAGTAGAACGGACCCGTAGCGCCGGAGGCCTGGCCACAGCCCGACATAGTGGTGTTTTTAAAAATGACGCGGCCCGGTTCGACGTAGTCGATGCCAGCCTGGTCTGGTAGCTGCTGCGCCCACACCTTGTCCACGGACTGGGCCGCAAACATGACGCGGCAATCGTCATACTTGTTGCCGTCTTCAGCGGTTTGGCAGTGCGCAAACGCGTCCTCCCCGCTTTCTTCGGGGCCGACCTGGGTCTGGTCGGCCTGGGGATCGCTTCCGGTGATGGCGCCGGGATCGCCGCCGAGAAGGAGATAGAGGCCGATGAGGAGGAGTGAACCAATGCCGCCGCCGGTAGCGATCATGCCGCCGCGGCCTCCACCGCCGGAGCTTGCTCGCTTACCATCAAAATTGGCGCCAGATTTAAAAGTCATGCTCCAGATTTTGCCACATGCTGGTGGTGGTGTCTGCTCGATAGTGGGTGCACCGCCATGCGCGCGGTGCTCACCCTAGCGCTGAGCAAGTCCGGTGCGGGCGGTAGACTTGGGCCGTTCAAGTACTTGCATCCCTCGGCGCGTGCTGTCTACGCGTGGCGTGAGTGGGTGTGAGCGTCAACGATGAGAAGGGATTGAACGAGAGTGCTGCGTACACATTTGGCAGGCGAACTGCGCAAGGAGTTGGCGGGGGAGACCGTCACCCTGACGGGGTGGGTCGCACGCCGTCGCGACCACGGTGGTGTTATCTTCATTGACCTGCGTGACCGCTCCGGCGTTGCCCAGGTTGTTTTCCGCGAGACCGAGGTAGCTGAGCGCGCCCACGATCTGCGTTCCGAGTACTGCGTCAAGGTCACTGGCGTCGTGGAGCCCCGCCCGGAGGGTTCGGCTAACCCGAACCTGGCCTCCGGCGAGATTGAGGTCAACGTCACGGACCTGGAGGTACTCAACAAGTCCGCAGCGCTGCCGTTCCAGATTGATGATCCATCCTCCTCCGGTGAGGTCGGTGAGGAGACCCGCCTGAAGTATCGCTACCTGGATCTGCGCCGTGAGCGCCAGCACGATGCACTGCGCCTGCGCTCGGCCGCGAACCGCGCTGCCCGCCAGGTGCTGGACAGCCACGATTTCACTGAGATCGAAACCCCGACCCTGACTCGCTCCACCCCGGAGGGCGCCCGTGACTTCCTCGTGCCGGCGCGCCTGAAGCCGGGCAGCTGGTACGCACTCCCGCAGTCCCCGCAGCTGTTCAAGCAGCTGCTCATGGTCGCCGGAATGGAGCGCTACTACCAGATCGCTCGCTGCTACCGCGATGAGGACTTCCGCGCTGACCGCCAGCCGGAGTTTACGCAGCTCGACGTCGAGATGTCCTTCGTGGACCAGGATGATGTCATTGCTCTGGCGGAAGAGATCGTCTCCGCCCTGTGGAAGCTCATCGGCTACGAAATCAAGACCCCCATCCCGCGCATGACCTATGCCGATGCCATGAAGTACTACGGTTCCGACAAGCCGGACCTGCGCTTCGACATCAAGATCGTGGAGTGCACGGACTTCTTCAAGGACACCACCTTCCGCGTCTTCCAGAACGAATACGTCGGTGCCGTCGTCATGGAAGGCGGAGCCTCCCAGCCGCGCCGCCAGTTCGATGCATGGCAGGAGTGGGCAAAGCAGCGCGGTGCGAAGGGCTTGGCCTACATCACCGTTGCCGAGGATGGCACATTGGGTGGCCCGGTAGCCAAGAACATCACGGATGCCGAGCGCGAGGGTATTGCCGCCCACGTCGGCGCCAAGCCGGGCGATGCCATCTTCTTCGCTGCCGGCGAGACCAAGGCTTCCCGTGCGCTGCTGGGCGCAGCTCGCGGTGAGATTGCGAAGAAGCTCGACCTCATCAAGGACGGCGACTGGGCCTTCACCTGGGTCGTCGACGCACCGCTCTTCGAGCCCTCCGCCGATGCCACCGCCTCGGGTGACGTGGCTTTGGGCCACTCCAAGTGGACTGCAGTCCACCACGCCTTCACTTCGCCGAAGCCGGAGTACCTGGATAACTTTGACCAGAACCCGGGAGAGGCCCTGGCTTATGCCTACGACATTGTCTGCAATGGCAATGAGATTGGCGGCGGTTCCATCCGTATCCACGACCAGGATGTGCAGAAGCGCGTCTTCGACGTCATGGGCATCGGCGAAGAAGAAGCGCAGGAGAAGTTCGGCTTCCTGCTCGACGCCTTCCAGTTCGGTGCTCCGCCACACGGCGGCATCGCTTTCGGCTGGGATCGCATCGTCTCCCTGCTCGGTGGATTCGAGTCCATCCGCGATGTCATCGCCTTCCCGAAGTCCGGTGGCGGCGTCGACCCGCTGACCGACGCCCCCGGCACCATCCCCGCCGCGCAGCGCAAGGAGACCGGTGTGGACTTCAAGCCGGAGAAGGCTGCGAAGGCAGCCCAGGGTGAAAAGGCTGGGAAGGAGTCCTAAAGGCCCCACACCATGGGTGTACCTCATTGGGCCGACAACAAGTGGAAGCAGGCAAGCAAGTGAATCCGACGGGACACGAGTCCATGAATAATTCTGTGGCTGATGCCGTGGTAGCAGAAGCCTCACAGATGATTTCGCGCCGCTATGGCGGGGAGCCTGAGCTGAGTGACGTTGAGCAACTCACCGGCTCGGGCAATGCCGTGGTACTTCGTGCTCGGACGACTCCCAGCGCCTTCTTCCCGCATCGTTCGGTCGTCATCAAGTACAACCCGGTCACCGGGCACACTATTGATGACGCCGCGCTTCTCCGTGAAGTGGTGGCCTATCAGTTCACCACGGCGCTGTCTGAGGAGGTCCGCCCAGGACCTGTGTTGCTCGCACACGACGTGGACAAGCGCATTCTTGTGCTGTCCGACGCCGGCGAAGGCGACACCCTGGCGGACACCCTTGCGCGCAGCGGTGATGAAGACCGCGGCGAGCTGCTCAGGGCTCTGGGCAGCGCGTTGGGCAAAATGCATGCTGGGACTGCCGGGCGCGAAGAAGACTATGACGCCCTGCTCAAGCGCCAGTTACGTCGGCATCCCGAATACGCCGAGCACCAGGCATTGCGCGATGATTCCTTGCAGAGCTCCATTCTGATTGGTGCGGATATCCTCAGCGAGGCAGGACTGGAACCGCCGGAACACGTCCGCACATTGGCCCGTGCCGCCATGCAGAGTCTGAGTTCTGGCCGCAACCGCGCTTTTACTCCCTTCGACCTGTCCCCAGACAACATCATCGTCGGCTCAACGCTGACCTTCTTGGACTATGAGTGGGCCGGTTTCCGCAACGTCGGCTTTGACGTGGCCTGCGTGGTGGCCGGCTTCCCGCAGTTTCTTTTTTCTCGGCCGATCACTGATGCCGAGGCGGGGCTTTTCATCCATGCCTGGCAGCGCCGCATTGTCGATGTCTGGCCGCAGGTCGCCGATGAGAAGACGCTGCACGAGTTGCTCGTCTCCTGCCTCATCGGTTGGGCTCTGTCGAGCGTGACCACGATGTATGCCGGCGGGATCGAAGGGGTCGTCGCGTTGGCGGAAGGCAACGCTGAGATCTACCGTGACCCGCACCGTTCTCTGCTTCGTCGATCCGACCATGGTCCGTTCAGCGAGGATGAAATACTGATTCGGCGCGATCTTTATGAGACCTTCGAAGCGCTGTCGCGGTTTGCCGCGCAATGTAGCAATGACGGGTGCTCCGCGGTCGCCGAGTTTGGGCGAGCCGTGGCCTCTCGACTCCGGGAGCCCTGATGGGGCAGGAGTCACTCTTCGGCGATGACCAGTCAGCGCCAAGCCTGCCGGGTGGCCCCGATATGTTTGCAACCCACCCCGGTTCGCCGCTGGCCGCGCGCATGCGGCCGCAAAACCTCGATGAAGTAGTGGGGCAGAAGCACCTCCTGGAGCCGGGAACCCCGCTGCGTAGGCTGGTGGAAGGCTCAGGCGAGGCCTCCGTCATCCTGTACGGACCGCCGGGAACCGGAAAGACGACGCTGGCCTCACTCATCGCATCTTCCTTGGGAGATAACTTCATTGGGCTTTCCGCCCTAGACTCCGGCGTGAAGCAGGTTCGAGAGGTGATCTCCCATGCCCGCCGTGAGCTGATTCAAGGGCGCCGCACCGTGCTGTTCATCGATGAGGTGCACCGCTTCTCCAAGACTCAGCAGGACGCGCTGCTCGCGGCCGTCGAAAATCGCACCGTGCTGCTCGTGGCCGCCACTACCGAAAACCCTTCCTTTTCCGTCGTGGCGCCGTTGCTTTCGCGTTCCTTGTTGCTGCACTTGGAGCCGCTGGACGACGCCTCCCTGCGCACCCTCGCCGAGCGCGCATTGACCAGCGAGCGGGGATTGGCGGGAAGGATCACCGCAACGGACGATGCTCTAGACCAGCTGGTGCTGCTCGCCGGGGGCGATGCTCGGCGCACACTGACCTATCTTGAGGCGGCGGCCGAGGCAGTGCCCGATGGCGGTGAACTCACCGTTGAGGTTCTCAAAGAAAACGTCAATCACGCGGTGGTGCGCTATGACCGCGACGGCGACCAGCATTATGACGTGGTCTCCGCGTTTATTAAGTCCATCCGCGGTTCCGACGTGGATGCCGCGCTGCATTACCTGGCCCGCATGATTGAGGCAGGCGAAGACCCGCGTTTCATCGCCCGCCGGCTTATCGTGCATGCCTCCGAAGACATCGGAATGGCTGATCCCACCGCGCTGCCCACTGCCGTGGCCGCAGCGGAGGCCGCGGCCCTTATCGGATTACCCGAGGCGCGTATTCCGCTGGCTCAGGCGACAATCCATCTCGCTACGGCACCGAAATCCAATTCCGTTATCAACGCCATCAACGCGGCCCAGGCCGACGTTCGCGCCGGCAAGAGCGGGCATGTGCCCGCGCACCTGCGCGACGGCCATTATGAGGGAGCGAAACGCTTGGGCAATGCAGTGGGCTATCAGTACCCGCATGATGATCCGCGCGGTGTACTGTCCCAGCAGTATTTGCCGGAGACGCTGGCGGATGCCGAGTATTATCACCCCACCGACCATGGCGCGGAGAAGCGTGTGCGCGAGTACCTGGGAAGGCTGCGGGACATCATCCGGGGGCGGCGTCGCTAAGCACAGCACCGGACGGGTAAAGTTGAGCGCTGACTAGAAACCATTCAACAGTGAAGGAATTTTGCTCGTGAAGACTCATGAGATCCGGGAACGCTTTACCCAGCACTTCGTCAAGGCCGGCCACGAGGCCGTCCCCAGCGCGTCGCTGATCCTGGATGACCCGAACCTGCTCTTCGTTAACGCCGGCATGGTTCCCTTCAAGCCCTACTTCTTGGGCCAGCAGAACCCGCCTTTTGCTAACGGTACGGCGACCTCTATCCAGAAGTGCGTGCGCACCCTGGATATCGAGGAAGTGGGCATTACCACCCGTCACAATACCTTCTTCCAGATGGCGGGTAATTTTTCCTTTGGCCAGTACTTTAAGGAAGGCGCAATTACCCACGCCTGGAACCTGCTGACCACCTCCGTCGATGAAGGCGGTTTGGGCCTCGACCCGGAGCGTTTGTGGGTCACGGTCTACCTCGACGATGATGAGGCGGCCGATATTTGGCACAACAAGATCGGCGTGCCCACCGAGCGTATTCAGCGCCTCGGCATGGAAGACAACTACTGGTCCATGGGTATTCCCGGGCCGTGCGGTCCGTGCTCTGAGATCTACTATGACCGCGGGCCGGAATATGGCCAGGATGGCGGTCCGATTGCGGACGATAACCGCTACATGGAGATCTGGAACTTGGTCTTCATGCAGAACGAGCGCGGCGAAGGCATCGGCAAGGGCAACTTCGAGATCGTGGGCGAGCTGCCCAAGAAGAACATCGATACCGGCATGGGCATCGAGCGCGTGGCCTGCATCCTGCAGGGCGTGGACAACGTCTACGAGACGGACCTGCTGCGCCCGGTCATCGACGTAGCCGAGGAGCTTACCGGTGCGAAGTACGTTCCGGATGCGCCGAAGGAAGACCTGATCCGTTTCCGCGTGGTGGCGGACCACTCGCGTACCGGCATGATGCTCATTTTGGACGGCGTTACCCCCGGTAACGAGGGTCGTGGCTACATTCTGCGTCGCTTGCTGCGCCGCATCATCCGCTCCGCCAAGCTGCTTGGTGCGAAGGGGGAGACCATGGAGCGTTTCATGAACACCATCATGGACACCATGACTCCGTCCTACCCGGAGATCGCCGATAACCGCGAGCGTATCCTGCGCGTTGCCGTGGCGGAGGAGAAGGCCTTCCTGAAGACGCTGGAGTCAGGCACCAAGCTTTTCGACGAAGCCGTGGAGGAACTGAAGAGCACCTCTCGTGCGGCCACCCCGAAGGTCCTCTCCGGCGAGAAGGCTTTTGAACTGCACGATACCTATGGTTTCCCCATCGACCTGACCTTGGAAATGGCTCAGGAAGCCGGTTTGACCGTAGATATGGACGGCTTCGACGCCGCCATGGGCGAGCAGCGCCGCCGCGCCAAGGCCGATAACCAGGCCAAGAAGCATGGTCACGCAGACTTGTCTCTGTACCGCGAGTGGGTGGATAACCACCCGACGTTGTTCACGGGCTATGAGACCCTGGAATCTGAGGCCAAGGTCATCGGCCTTGTGCGCGATGGTCAGAAGGTAACCGAGGTCGAGGCAGGAGATACCGTCGAGGTAATCCTGGACCAATCGCCGCTTTATGCTGAAGCCGGTGGCCAGACCGCCGACCATGGTCGAATCTTCGCGGGCGAGACCCTCCTTGAAGTCAACGATGTGCAGAAGATTGGCAAGAAGCTGTGGGTGCACAAGGCTACGGTGACCGCCGGTGGGCTTGAGTTGGGCAACGGCGTGACGGCTGCCGTTGATGCACAATGGCGCCACGGCGCCGTGCAGGCGCACTCGGCGACGCACCTTATCCACGCAGCCCTGCGCCAAGTGCTAGGCCCGACTGCAGTCCAGGCTGGTTCCTTGAACCGACCCGGCTACCTGCGCTTTGACTTCAACTACACGGACCAGCTCACCCAGGAGCAGCTCGATGAGATCGCTTTGGTGACGAACCAGGCGGTGGACCAGCACTTCCCGGTCAATACCATCGAGACGTCTTTGGAGAAGGCCAAGGAGATGGGCGCGATGGCCCTCTTTGGTGAGAACTACGGTTCCGAGGTCCGTGTCGTGGAGATGGGCGGCCCGTTCTCCATCGAGCTCTGCGGTGGTACGCACGTGAAGAACACTGCAGAAATCGGCCCGGTCTCTGTCCTCGGTGAATCCTCCGTGGGCTCGGGCGCGCGCCGTATCGAGGCTTATTCGGGCCTGGATGCATTCCGCTACTACTCCAAGGAGACCGCCCTTGTGGAGGGTGTCTCCCGCGAGCTCAAGGTCCAAACTGAGGATCTTCCGGAGCGCATCGCGCAGCTGACGGAGAAGCTCAAGGCCGCTGAGAAGCAGATTGCGGAGCTGCACAAGGCCCAGCTCATGTCGCAGACCGCGGAGATGATTTCTGGTGCGACCACCGTTAATGACTTCACCCTCGTATCGGTCAAACTTCCTAACGGAGTAAACGGCGGTGATCTGCGCACGTTGGCCTCGGATATCAAGAACCGTCTCGGTGATGTCGCCGGTGTGGTTGTCCTGGCATCGGAGAACGAGGGCGGCAAGCTCCCGTTCATCGTTGGCGCCACTAAGCCTGCCGTCGAGCGCGGCGTCAAGGCTGGTGACTTCGTCAAGGTTATTTCTGGCTATGTTGACGGCAAGGGCGGCGGAAAGCCCGATATGGCTCAAGGTTCCGGCGCCAACGCTGAAGGTCTCCAGCAGGCCTTCGACGCCGTCCGTGATGAGCTCGAAGCCCACTAACGAACTCGCCCTAGTTGGCGTGCAGTTGTAGCTGACTCGCAGAATCAGGAGGAGCACGATGGCCGTAGAACCCGACAAACCAGGCGTGGACGATCCCGGCCCGGGGCGCCGTTTGGGCCTCGACGTTGGTACCGTCCGCATCGGCGTGGCGGTCTCTGACCGGGACGCGCGCTTGGCCATGCCGGTCGAAACCGTCCGGCGTGAGACCGGGTTTAAAGACCGCGACAAGGGCGATATTGACCGCCTGCTTGAGCTGATTCACGAGTATGACGTCGTTGAGGTAGCCGTTGGTTTGCCGCGTGATCTCAAGGGCAATGGTTCATCAAGTGTTAAACATGCCAAGGAAATCGCGTTTCGTATCCGCCGCCGCTTGGCAAAAGATGACAGGATGAAAGAACCTCCGCCCGTGCGTATGGTGGATGAACGCCTTACTACCGTGGTCGCCTCCTCCGCATTGCGGGCCTCTGGCGTGTCAGAGAAGCGAGGTCGCTCGGTGATTGACCAAGCAGCCGCGGTGGAAATTTTGCAATCCTGGCTGGATGCGCGCCATTTCGCGTTGAACGGCCACAGCCCTTCAAACGTAGGAGACGAAGTACGTGAGCCGTAAACCTTCACGCATCGGACGCTCGATGGAACCCCAATATGTCAAGCGCCGTCAGCGCGGCATGGCCGTGCTCATTGCGAGCTTGGTCCTGATCATCGGTGGACTTGGCTACATTGGTTTCCGCCTGTTGGGAGGGGGCAGCACCTTGGACTATGAGGGGCAGGGCAATGGAGTAACCCAGCTTGTTCAGGTTCCGGAGGGCTCGTCGATGAGCGAGCTGGCACCTGAATTGGCGGAGAAGAACGTGGTGAAGACGCCCGAAGCTTTCTCTTCTGCGGCCAACTCGAATCCGCGCGCGAGCCAAATTAAGCCTGGATTCTACCGCCTTCAGGAGGAGATGAGCGCGAAGTCTGCCGTCGAAGCGCTGCTTGATGAGGGCAACATGGTTGACCTCCTCGACGTGCAGGGCGGAGCTACGCTTCTCGACGTCAACGTGGTCGGCGGTGATGTCCGCTACGGTATTTACTCGCTGATTTCTCAGGTCTCCTGCAAGGAGGGCGAATGCGTATCCGCCGAGGAGCTGGAGAAGATCGCGGCCACGGTGGATCCTGCTGAGCTGGGTGCGCCGGAGTGGGCATTGGAGGAAATTCGTGCCCGCGGTGAGGACCCCAAGCGTATTGAGGGCCTTATCGCTCCGGGCCAGTACGTCCTCGATCCGAACATGGACGCTAAGGAGATCCTGACGGATCTCATCACACGTTCGACGAAGAAGTACAACGACACCAATATCGTTGACCGCGCCCAGGCAATTGGCCTCAAGCCCTACGAGCTTCTTACTGCGGCTTCGCTGGTGGAGCGCGAGTCCCCGGCCGGTGAGTTTGACAAGGTCGCCCGTGTAATCCTCAACCGCCTTGATGAGCCGATGCGCCTTGAGCTGGATTCCACGGTCAACTATGGCCTCGAGGATGTTGAGCTGGCCACTACCGATGAGGATCGCCACCGCGAGACTCCTTGGAATACCTACGCGAAGGATGGTCTCCCAGATTCACCGATTGCTTCTCCTTCGGAGGAAGCCATCGGGGCCATGGAGAACCCCGCGGAGGGCAACTGGCTCTTCTTCGTCACCGTCGACGACAAGGGCACCACGGTGTTTACCGATAATTACGACGAGCACCTCGCCAACGTCGATGACGCTGTTCGCTCCGGCATCCTTGACAGCCAGCGCGAAGGCGCTGGCGAGCCACCGGCCGACGAGCCACCGGCCGAGGAGCAGTAACCTGATGCCCCGCGCCGCAGTTCTGGGCAGCCCTGTCGCTCATTCCTTGTCCCCGGTCCTCCATAACGCAGGCTATGAAGCTGTGAATTTGGAGGATTGGGACTACACCAAGATTGAGGTGACGGACCTAGCTGCCTTCCTCGCCAATGCGGGGGAGGAGTACCGCGGCTTTTCGGTCACCATGCCGCTCAAGTTCGACGCACTCGCCTGCGCGAACATCGTCAGCGAACGCGCCGAGCTCATCGGCTCCGCGAATACCCTGGTGCGCACCGAAGAAGGGTGGCGTGCGGATAACACGGATACCGAGGGAGTTCTGGGCGCGCTCGACGAGCTGCTTGGAAGGTCCCAACCGTCGACGGCACTGCTCATCGGAGCAGGTGGAACCGCACGGCCTGTCCTGTGGGGCCTAGCCCAGCGCGGTGTGCAGGACGTTACGGTGCTCAATCGCTCCGACCGCATCGCCGAGCTGCGCCCGCTGGCTGATGACCTTGGCCTCACCCTCCACGCGGCAACGTTCAGCGATGATCTCGCGGGGCTTGCGCGTTCGGTAGATCTCGTGGTCTCCACCGTTCCCTCCGCCGCCGTGGAAGAGCACCTAACGCAGCTGGCCAAAGCTCCGGTATTTGACGTTATCTATGATCCGTGGCCAACTCCGTTGACCGTTTATGCCGCTGCCGACGGCTACCCGACAGTCGGCGGGCACGTCATGCTGGCCAACCAGGCCTATTCGCAGTTCGAGCAGTTTACAGGGCACACCGCTCCACGGGCAGAGATGCTGGCTGCATTAAACAAGGCGCTCAAGCTATCCTGATCGGTTCCCCAAACCACCGCGTGCGCCTTGTCTTACCGCGCGGTAGGCTGCGGGCTATGGGGGATGTACTTTTCTTGGCGTGGGGGTGCGCCTTAATTGTTTATGACCTGCGTTTTAAGCGCTTGCCTAATTATCTGACGCTGCCGGCCGCGGCTTTATCGTTGTGCTGGTTCAGTTTGGCGGGCCTGCTCTGGATAGGGCTCTACGTGTTAGTGGCCTGGTTTAGCCGTACAGGAAGCGTGGGCGGGGGCGACCTCAAGCTAGCTCTGCCTCTGGGAATGGTGACCGCCCACGCAGCGGGCCTACCAGGGGTTGCGTTGGCGATGATGGGGGCGGCTCTCAGCACCGTGTTGTGGGGAATCATCACGCGGGATAGGGCGCCTGCGCATGGTCCCGGGATGCTGTTTGCTGCGGCTCTCGTCGTGTTCTTTAGCCCCAACACGGTGTGATAGTTGGCCTAGTGACCACGAAAGAAGCCCTGGCATGCGATAATAGTCCGCATGCTTCGTTGGACTACCGCAGGTGAATCTCACGGTCAAGCGCTCATTGCACTCATTGAGCACATGCCGGCCGGGGTTCCCGTTTCCCAAGACGACATCGCTCTCCAGCTCTCTCGCCGCCGCCTTGGCTATGGGCGTGGCGCGCGCATGAAGTTTGAGGCTGATGACCTCACCCTGCTCAGCGGCATCCGCCACGGCTTGACCCTGGGCAGTCCTATCGCCATCATGATCGGCAACACTGAGTGGCCAAAGTGGACCACCATCATGTCGCCCGATGCCTTGGATCCGGAGGATCCGGAGTCCGCTAAAGCTATGGCTTCCGGTCGCGGCGCCCCGCTGACCCGCCCGCGCCCCGGCCACGCTGATTTTGCTGGCATGGTGAAGTTTGATCACTCGGAGGCGCGCCCCATCCTGGAGCGCTCTTCCGCGCGTGAGACCGCCGCCCGCGTGGCTGCAGCCACCGTCGCACGCAACTTCCTCCGTGAAACCTTGGGCATCGAAGTGCTCTCCCACGTGATTTCGATTGGCGCCTCCGAGCCCTATGAAGGCCCGTCGCCCAGCTTTGCGGACATTGAGGCCATCGATGCTTCTCCGGTTCGGGCCTGCGATAAGGCCGCAGAGGAATCTATGATCTCAGAAATTGAAACCGCTAAGAAGCAGGGCGATACCCTTGGCGGCATCGTTGAGGTCATCGTGGAGGGCCTGCCAATTGGCTTGGGCTCGCACACGTCAGGGGAGGACCGTCTCGACGCACAGCTCGCCGCTGCCTTGATGGGCATTCAGGCCATCAAGGGCGTTGAAGTCGGTGATGGTTTTGCTGAGGCCCGCCGTCGCGGAAGCGAGGCCCACGATGAGATGATCCGAACCGATCGCGGCGTGGATCGAGAAACCAACCGGGCTGGCGGTCTAGAAGGTGGAATGACCAACGGCCAGACGCTGCGCTTGCGCGCGGCGATGAAGCCGATCTCCACAGTTCCGCGCGCCTTAAAGACGGTGGATATGGCCACAGGTGGAGCGGCGACTGCCATCCATCAGCGCTCCGATGTGTGTGCGGTTCCTGCTGCTGGTGTTGTTGCAGAAGCAATGGTGGCGTTGGTCCTCGCGCGCGCCGTGTTGGAAAAGTTTGGTGGAGATAGCCTCGCTGAGACTAAGCGGAACATCGCCTCCTACCAGGACTATGTGGCAAGCCGCTTGGATTGGGGTGAAGCATGAGCTCCCCACGCGTTGTCTTAGTTGGGCCTCCCGGTTCCGGAAAGACTACGATTGGCCGCCGTTTGTCGCGGGCGCTGAATTGTGACGTTGTTGATTCTGATGATCTGATCGAGGCCCGCTACGGCAAGGCCTGCGGTGAAGTGTTTTCTGAACTGGGTGAGCCGGCATTCCGTGAGGTAGAAGCAGAAGCGGTGCGCGAGGCACTGGCCACCACTGGGGTCGTGAGCCTCGGCGGCGGAGCAGTGCTGACCGAATCCACACGTGCCTTGCTCGATAACCTGACCGTCGTATTCCTCGATGTCACGCCGGAAGAAGGCGTAAGCCGCACGTTGGGTGATGCGAACCGCCCCGTGTTGGAATCTGCAGATCCATTGGCGCACTATACCCAGCTTTTGGAGGCGCGCCGCCCCCTTTACTCGGAGGTAGCTGATTTGAAGGTGCGCACTGGTGTGCGCTCCCCGCAACAGGTAGTGGGCGATATTCTGAGTTTCCTTGAAACCCTCTAAATCGCCGGCTGTTTTGCTTTAACCTCATGATGAAGCCGCACAATCACCGCTAGCCCAGCCAAAGGAGCACTACTCATGCACACTATTCCGGTTAAAGGACCTTCACCTTATGAGGTCACAATTGGCACTGGTCTGAGCACAGAAGTGATTGGGCGCGTGGCGGACATTGGAGCGGCTAAGGTGGCGGTCATTCACCAGCCGCCGCTCGCGCAGGCTGCCGGTGACCTCGCCGAGCAAGCCCGTGCACAGGGAATAGAGGCAACTCTGGTCGAGGTACCTGATGCAGAGGCAGCTAAGCAGCTCGATGTACTTGCCCGGCTTTGGGATACCTTCGGGGAGGCTGGTTTCAGCCGCCGTGACGCCGTTATTGGTCTCGGCGGCGGGGCCGTGACCGACTTGGCAGGCTTTGCCGCAGCGACGTGGATGCGTGGTATCCCAGTAATTCAGGCCCCGACCACACTGCTCGCGATGGTGGACGCGGCCGTTGGTGGAAAGACAGGTATTAACACTGCCGCAGGCAAGAACCTTGTTGGGGCTTTCCACGAGCCGGACTCAGTCTTTGTCGATCTGGACCACCTGCGCACCCTACCTGCCGACGAAATCGTCGCCGGTTCTGCGGAGATCATCAAAACTGGCTTCATCCATGATCCGCGCATCATCGAGCATTACCTTGCGGATCCTGCCGCTTGCTTGGACCCCGACGGCCTGCTGCCCGAGCTCATCCAGCGTTCCATCGCGGTCAAGGCGCACGTGGTGGGCCAGGACTTAAAGGAATCGGGGCTGCGCGAAACCCTCAATTACGGCCACACCTTCGGCCACGCCGTAGAGCGCCGCGAAAACTACACCTGGCGCCACGGCCGCGCGGTAGCAGTGGGCATGATGTTCATCGCCTACTTGTCCCACGCACGCGGGCTTATCGACGCCAACCTGGTAGTCACCCACCGCGACATTCTCACCCGAATTGGGTTGCCCACAACCTATGAGCAGGGCCATTTCGAACAGCTGCTGGATGGCATGCGCCATGACAAGAAGAACCGCGGTGGCCACATCCGTTTTGTGGCCCTCACGGGAATCGGGGAAACCACGCGCTTGGAAGATGCTACCGTCGACGAGCTGCGCGCAGCCTATGCGCAGCTCGCCTCATAAAAGCTTAAGGAGTTTGCCATGACCATTCTCGTTCTCAACGGCCCGAACCTCAACCGTCTGGGCAAGCGCCAACCAGAAATCTATGGCAGCGAAACCCTAGAGGACATCGAGCGTCGCGTCCGCGCAGCGGCGGGGGAGGAAGAGATCGTCTTCTTCCAGTCCAACCACGAGGGCGAGCTCATCGAGCAGGTGCATCGCGCCGCCGACGAAGGCTGGCCCGTCATCATCAATCCGGGTGGGTTTACGCATACGTCGGTGGCACTGCGCGATGCCCTAGCGGAAGTAGCCGATGGTGCAGGTTTTGTTGAGGTACACCTATCTAATGTGCACGCGCGGGAAGCATTCCGTCAGCACTCCTATCTGAGCCCGATCGCACGCGGTGTCATTGCTGGGCTTGGCTCTTATGGATATGTCGCGGCACTGGGGTACTTCCTCGCAAATTAGCTATCATGGAGTATCGCTTGAAATGAATGGAGTGGTTCTCACATGGCATTAGCCGATACTCGTTATAGCAACCGCCGCCGCAAGCTCATGACCGAGCTATCTGGTCAGCGCGTCGACGCGATCATCGTCACCCATTTGACGCACGCGCGTTATCTCACCGGCTTCTCCGGTTCGAATGGTGGTCTACTGTTGCGCAAGGACCTCTCCGCGCTCATGGCTACGGACGGCCGCTACACCACACAAATTGCTGAAGAGGTCCCGGATATCGAAGCCAGCCTCGGTCGCGATGTGGGCCCGCACCTGCTGGGGCAGGTTTCTGAGGACCTTCGCGTTGGCTATGAAGCCGACTATGTCACCGTTTCACAACTTGAGCGGCTGGAGAAAGCAAAACCGGAGGGCGTTACTCTGGTGCCTGTCACCGGCGTAGTAGAGAAGATTCGCCTCGTCAAAGACAATGTCGAGCTTCAAAAACTCGAAGAAATCGCAGCTTTGGCAAACCAGGCGCTGACCGACCTCGTCGAGGCCGGGGAAGTAGCCGCCGGACGCACGGAGCGCCAGGTAGCTGCCGACCTTGAATACCGGATGCGCATGCTTGGCTCGGAACGCGTGAGCTTCGACACCATCGTGGCCTCCGGCGAGAATTCTGCAAAGCCCCACCATGGTGCGGATGACCGCGAACTGCGCAAGGGCGATCTGGTAACGATTGACTTCGGCGCTCACCTCCGCGGCTTTAACTCAGACTGCACCCGTACCTTCGTCATCGGTGAGGTTTCTGATTTCGCCCGCGAAATCTATGACGTTGTCCTGCGCGCCCAGGAAGCGGGTGTCAAGGCAGCGGTGCCAGGTGCCAAGCTTGTCGACGTCGACGCGGCCTGCCGCGACATTATTGCTGATGCTGGCTATGGTGACTACTTCGTTCACTCCACCGGACACGGCATTGGTCTCGACGTACATGAAGGGCCTTATGCGGCCACAACCGGAAAGGGTACGTTGGCTGAGGGCATGACCCTGACCATTGAGCCCGGCATCTACGTCCCAAGCAAGGGAGGAGTGCGCATCGAGGACAGCCTCATTATCACTTCAGGGGCCCCGAAGATCATCACGGCTTACCCGAAGGACCTTCAGGTGCTTTAGCTAGCACCCCTTGGCGCCGTACTTGATGCGCGTACGGTATGCTTAGACACTGTTTTCATAGTTTCGACTACAAGTTATTTGGGAGAGTCATTTCATGGCAGATACCACTGATTTCAAGAACGGCCTCGTTCTGAAGATCGACAACAAGCTGCAGCAGATTGTTGAGTTCCAGCACGTCAAGCCCGGCAAGGGCCCGGCATTCGTGCGCACCAAGCTCAAGGACGTGGTCTCTGGCAAGGTGACCGACAAGACCTTTAACGCTGGTGTCAAGGTGGAGACCGCAAACGTCGACCGCCGCGACATGACCTACCTGTACAACGATGGCCAGAACTACGTGGTCATGGATGATAAGACTTTTGAGCAGTTCGAGCTGCCGTTTGATAAGTTCGGCGACGCTGGCAAGTTCCTGCTGGAGAACATGCGCGTTCAGGTGTCCTTCCATGACGGTGAGGCTTTGTTCGGCGAGCTGCCGATCTCCGTTGACCTGAAGGTGGAGCACACCGAACCGGGCCTGCAGGGTGACCGCTCCAATGGTGGCACCAAGCCGGCAACGCTCGAGACCGGTGCCGAGATTCAGGTTCCGCTGTTCATTGAGATCGGAAATGTTCTCAAGATTGATACCCGTACCGGCGAGTACCTCTCTCGCGTCAACAACTAAGATGACCCAACCAGAGCCAAACTATAAGCGCCACACGGCGCGCTACCGAGCACGTCGCCGCGCCGCGGATATTCTTTTCGAAGCTGAATCGCGCGATGTCGATCCGGTAGCCATCGTTGAGGACCGCGTAGAGCTGGCCCGCGACCCTGAAAACGGCGTGGCGCCGGTCGCGGACTACACCCGCGAAATCGTCAGCGGAGCTGCCGAAGAACTGGATGACATCGATGATGCGATCGCCCGCTACCTCTCCAGCGAGTGGTCGCTCGAGCGCATCCCGGCTGTCGATCGCGCGATCATGCGCGTAGCGGTATGGGAAATCCTCTTTAACGCGGATGTGCCTAACGCTACCGCGCTCGTCGAAGGTGTCGAGCTTGCCTCGGAATACTCCAATGACAAGGCAGCACCTTATATCCACGCTGTGTTGGATGACGTTATCCAGGCCCAGTCTGCGGATAGCCCAATGGACTCGGCATCTGCCGAGGAATCTGAAGAACCCGCTGAGACTGCGGAAGACGAAGGCGACTCCGAGTAGCGTCTGTGCCTTTCGCGGAAGTCCTAAACTCCGGCCAATAATCCTTCGCGGATTGGCCGGAGTTTTGTCTTAGCCGAGTTCAAATAGAAAATTGCCCTAGCTGCCAATGATCCTGAACCTGCCCTGCGGGCGGAGCAAAGGTGTTGGCAACTAGGGCATTTGCGGTAGTGATGCTGCGTGCTAGAGCAGCGAAGAGAGGAAATCCTTCGTGCGCTGGTGCTGCGGATTGTCCAAGACTTGCTCGGGGGTTCCGGTTTCAATGACGCTGCCGCCGTCCATGAAGACGATGTTGTCGGCGACTTCACGTGCAAAGCCCATTTCGTGAGTAACGACGAGCATGGTCATGCCATCGGCGGCAAGCTCCTTCATAACGCGGAGGACCTCGCCGACCAGCTCGGGGTCGAGGGCGGAGGTGGGTTCGTCGAAAAGCATCAGCTTTGGATCCATGGCCACAGAGCGGGCAATAGCGACGCGCTGCTGCTGACCACCGGAAAGCTGCACCGGGTACGCATCTGCCTTGTGCGCGAGGCCCACCTTTTCCAGCAGTTCCATCGCTTTCTTCTTTGCTTGCTCTGGATTCTGCTTCTTCACTTGGACGGGGGCCTCGATGATGTTCTCCAGGACTGTGCGGTGGCTGAACAGATTGAACTGTTGGAACACCATGCCGATGTCTTGGCGCTGAGCGGCGGCTTCCTTTTCGGAGATTTCATAGAGCACGCCGTTGCGTTCACGGAATCCGATGAGCTCGCCGTCGACGTAGAGGCGGCCGGCCGTGACCTTCTCTAGGTGATTGCAGCAGCGAAGGAAGGTTGATTTTCCGGAACCGGAGGGGCCCAGTAGGCAAGTGACCTCGCCGGGCATGACGGTGAGATCGATGCCCTTGAGAACCTCGAGCTGACCGAAGGATTTATACACATTCTGTGCAGAGATCATTGGGGTGGTCATTAGTTCTTTACCTCCGGGATGACAGACACGTTGCGGGGAATGGTTCCTTCAGCATCCGCCAGCGCAGCCAGCTGGCGACCGGTGAGCTCGCGGGTGGCGCCACGTTCGAAGCGGCGCTCCAAGAAGTACTGGCCCACCATAAGAAGCGAGGTGATGGCCAGGTACCACGTCGCCGCCACCATGAGTAGCGGGATGGGCTCGAAAAGTGCGGCGGAAATATCCGTGGCGCGGCCGAAAATCTCTGCGGTGTAGGGAATTGCCACCACAAGGGAAGACGTCTTCAGCAAGGAAATGAACTCATTACCGGTCGGCGGGATGATGATGCGCATGGCCTGCGGGAGAACCGTGCGGCGCATGGTCATCCACCAGCCCATACCCAGGGCCTTGCTGGCTTCCTTCTGGCCCTCGGGAACCGAAGAGATGCCGGAGCGGACGATTTCCGCCATGTAGGCGGCTTCGTTCAGGCCCAAACCGAGCACGGAGAGCAGGAATGCATTGGTGAGTACCTCTGTGAGAGAAATCTCCGTAAACCCGAGGTTGATGGATTGGTAGAGCGCGGAGAGCAGGCCCCAGAAGACGAGCTGCACGTAGATTGGGGTTCCTCGGAATAGCCACAGGAAGAGCCAGGACACACCGCCGAGCACGGGGTTGGGGGACATACGCATCACGGCGAGAGCGGCGCCGCCCACGACGCCGATGATCATCGCCAGAATCGTAATCGCGATGGTATGCAGCGCGGCGGTGGCGATGCGAGTGTCGAAGAGGTACTGGAAGTAAGTGCCCCATCCGAAGGCCTCGTTGCGTGCCGAAGAGATGACGAACCACACAGCAAGGAGAACGAGGAGGGCGGCGAAGACCCATCGCCACGGGTGGCGAAGTGGCCGGGCTTCGATCTTTGGTGGGGTAGCCGAAGCCGCAGAATCCGATGCTGCCGGGAGAGAGGAATTAGTCATTGATCGGCCTTTCATTAATCATTGCGTGTTCGACGAGCCCCTCGGTAACGCCCCATTTTTCGAGGATTTCTGCGTAGGCCCCGGTGTCAATAAGGTGCTGGAGCGCGGCCGCCACGGCAGGCCCGAGCTCGGAGTCCTTAGGTACGGCAAACCCATAGGGAGCGGCGTCAAACATTTCGCCGACCATGGACATACGCCCATCCGAGCGGTTGACCGCCCACGCAGAGACTGGTGAGTCCGCCGAAAGTGCGTCCGCGCGGCCCATGAGTACCGCAAGGGCGGCGTTGTCACTCGTGTCATAGGGAAGGATGGTCAGGTCCCCATCGCAGGCTTCTTGCTTCGGACGTAAGTCGTCCGTCTCGGACACGGTGGTGCGCTGCACCGCGACGGTGAGGCCACAGGGATTCGATGGATCAACCTTGTTGGGGCCGTCGGTGAGCTCCGCCCACTGAATGCCGGCGTAGAGGATATCGACGAAATCGAAGTTCTCACGGCGCTCGTCAGTATCGGTAAACCCAGACCCGCCGAGATCGATCTGCCCGGACTGGACTGCCGGCAAAATCATGGAAAAGTCCTGCTCCACCGGCTGGAATTTGAGGCCCATCACTTGGGCGACTGCATTGGCCAAGTCCATTTCAAGGCCGATGAGCGAACCATCGGAATCCTTGAACTCGAAAGGCGCAAACGGTGGGTTTGTGCCTACGGTGAGGACCCCATCTGCGTCCTGGTACATCGCGGCGATCTCGGGTACTTCGTCCACGTTAGGCTCTGACCAGCCTTCTGGCAGCGCCGGCTCCTCGTTGGTGACGCAGCCGGAGAGGGCAACGGAGGCCAGCGCTCCGACGGCGCCCACGACGACCTTCTTCTTATTCATGCTTTAACTCTCTTGATAACTTGCGGCTTTGCGCCTATCCACGACGATGAAAATGGCGACGATGATGCCGCCGAGCGCGAACATGAGCAGGATAAGCGGTGTGGAAGCATCCTGGTCCGCGCCCCACGGCCATAATGCGCGAAGTGAGCCGAGCATAAATCCGGCCATGGCGGCCAAGGTCGGATCGCGGTGGGTATCGAGCAGGTAATTCAAAACCTTGACGAACGCGGCAAGGCCGCACACCGCGCCAAGGGCGAAGACGCCCACGACGGTCATGTTCCGGTCAGAGACCGCGCCAATGACAGGCTGGTAGAGGCCCATCGTCAGCAAGATGAGTGAGCCCGACACGCCGGGGAGAACGAGCGCGCATACGGCCACCATGGCCGCCAAGAACACCACAATCAGGCTGGGGTTTTCGACGGGAGTTGAAGTAAAGCCGGTAACGAAGAAGATCGCGACGGTGGCGATGATGAATGCAGCTATGGACGCGGGCGTAAAACGCGACATCATGCTAATCGGAACGATGATGGACACGGCGACCATGCCGAGGAATAATGCGCGGGACAAGGATACTTGTCCTTCCACAAAGTTGTGGAGCAGCGTGGAAAAACCGAAGACGGCAAGGAACATGCCGGCGGCGACTGAGACGAGGAAGCCCCATTCAACCTTTTTGAAACGGCCGGAAATCAGATCATTGGCGTTGTGCAAGGCGCGTTCATAGATGCCTACGATGAGCGCGACGGTGCCTCCGGAAATTCCGGGGACCAGCTCGGCCATGCCAATGAGGGCGCCGCGAATGGCGTTAAGAATATAGTGCATAAACCGAAAGTAACGTTGACAGTCTCCTCGGTGGGGATGCCGTGCCGAGGGAGAGGAATGAGCAGATGACTCCTTATTCTCTCACTCCGCGACGGGCTTATGCAAACTATTCAGCCCATAGAAGGTTATACGTTGTCTACATTGGCAAGCGCTTGGCCACTTCGCCATAGATTGAGCCCAAGATGGCGAAGGCGGCGAGGCCTACGAGGCCGTCGAGAAGCACGGTGTAGAAGGTATTCAACTGTGGGTCATCGGAGGAGGCTGCGGACTTTCGCAGCTCCTGGTAATAAGAGGAGCCTTCCACCTTGGAAGAAACTTCCTTGTCGGTGCTGGATTCCGCAGCGGTAGCAACGGTGGTACCGCCCAGAGTAAGGGCGGCTGCGGTGCTCAAGGCAATGATCGTGCGACGCATGGTGACGGGTTCCTTTCATGAGAAAACGCTGACACCCCACAACATTCTCTGTTGCGGGGTGGAATTGTGCCCCTGGTGAGACTCGAACTCACACTACACGGGTTTTGAATCCGTTGCCTCTGCCAATTGGGCTACAGGGGCGCACAAGCAACGATACTAGCGCAGCTGACCAATGGGAACCTAATTGCCTGCCTAAGGGCAGCGTCGGTGCTGATTGGCGCAACACGTTAGGATGGGCCGGGTGACTACTTCTCAGCCCCGACTCTTGCTCATCGACGGCCACTCCATGGCCTTCCGCGCATTTTATGCACTGCCCGCGGAGAACTTTTCTACCTCGGGCGGGCAGCATACGAATGCGGTCTACGGATTCCTTTCCATGCTGGCGAATATCTTGGCGGAGGAGAGGCCGGACTTCGTCGCGGTAGCATTCGACGTGGGCCGCAAGACCTTCCGCACGGAGATGTTCCCCGACTACAAGGCGCAGCGCGAAGCCGCCCCGGAAGAATTCCGGGGGCAGGTTGAGCTCATCCGTGAGGTTTTGGAGACGCTGGGAATCACCACGCTGTCGCGCGAGAACTTCGAGGCCGATGACATCGTGGCTACGTTGTCCACGCAGGCGGGCGCGGACTATGAGACCTTCCTGGTCACCGGTGACCGCGACTATTTGCAGCTTGTCGACGACTCCACGACCGTCCTCTATCCCATGCGCGGGGTGTCCAAGCTGCATCGCTTTACTCCAGAGGCAGTGGAAGAGAAGTACGGTCTGAGCCCGCAGCAATATCCGGACTTTGCTGCCTTGCGTGGCGACCCCTCCGATAACTTGCCCTCCGTTCCAAAGGTGGGGGAGAAGACCGCCACGAAATGGATTACCCAGTATGGCTCCCTCGATGGCCTCATCGAGCATGCCGAGGAAATCAAGGGAGTGGCGGGCCAGAACTTCCGCGACCGCATCGAACAGGTCAAGCTCAACCGACAGCTCACCCAAATGGTGACGGATATGGACCTGGAGGTCGGCCCGGCAGACCTGGAATTCAAGGGTGCGGTGGCCAGCGAGGTTGCGGCTCGCTTCGACGAGTTGGAATTCGGCACCAACCTGCGCGAGCGGGTCCTCAACGCCGTCCCGCACGACGCCGCCGCGGAAGCTGCTGCGGCTGAGGAAACCCCGGACGTCACGGTTACCGTGGTGGACACTCCGCTGGCTGAGTGGCTCGAGGGTAAGGAAGACGTAGCAGTCTTCGTACAAGGTGATGGGACCCCGGGCGCGGGTGATGCTGCAGCACTGGCACTGGTCGATTCCTCCTTTGAGGGCCGCCAGATTGAGTTGGCAGATCTCGATGCTAAGGACGACGCCGCGCTGGCCGCGTGGTTGTCATCAGACGCGCCGAAATACCTACACGAGGCGAAGGCCGCCTGGCACATGCTGGCCGGCCGGGGGATTGAACTGCGCGGAATTGCTCACGACACCGCCCTTGCCGCCTACCTCTTGCGTCCGGGTCAGCGCACGTATGCGTTGACGGACGTGTACCAGCGCCACCTACATAAGTCCCTCGGCGCGGCCACGGAGCAGCTCTCCATCCTTGATGAGAACCCACTGGTGGATCAGGCCGCTGCCATTATGGAGTTAGCGGCAGAACTAACGCGTCAACTCCAGGAGATTGACTCCTTCGAGCTCTATACCGACCTAGAGTTGCCGCTGGTAGGCATCCTTGCCCGCATGGAAGCCGCCGGTATTGCGGTCGATAGGGACGTCTTGGAAACCCAGCGTGATGCCTTCATTGAGCAGGTTAATGAACAGGAACGCGCCGCCCGCGAACTGGCCGGTGATGATTCTCTCAACCTGAATTCCCCGAAGCAGCTGCAGTCGGTGCTCTTCGATACCTTTGACATGCCGAAGACGAAGAAGACCAAGACCGGCTATTCCACCGCGGCTAAGGAAATTGAGCAGCTTGCTGCAACGCATCCGCACCCCTTCTTGGATCACCTGCTGGCCCACCGCGAGTATCAGAAGATGAAGACAACGCTGGAAGGTCTCATTAAGACCATTCAGCCGGATGGCCGCATCCACACCACGTTTAACCAAACGGTGGCATCGACGGGCCGCCTGTCCTCGACGGAACCGAACCTGCAGAACATTCCGGTGCGCACTGAGGCAGGACGCCAGATCCGATCTGCTTTTGTGGTCGGCGAAGGCTTTGAGACCTTGATTACGGCCGACTACTCCCAGATTGAGATGCGCGTCATGGCGCATCTCTCCGCGGACCCCGGGCTCATCGAGGCTTACCGCGAAGGCGAAGACCTGCACAACTATGTCGGCTCCAAGGTCTTCGACGTGCCTGTCGATGAGGTCACCTCGGAGCTGCGCCGCCGAGTCAAGGCTATGTCCTATGGCTTGGTCTATGGACTTTCCGCTTTTGGCCTATCGCAGCAGCTGGGTATCCCAGCGCGCGAGGCTAAGGAGATTATGGAGAGCTACTTTGAGCGTTTCGGCGGCGTGAAGCGCTACCTCGACGAGGTGGTGGTGCAGGCCCGAAAGGATGGTTATACCTCCACGGTCTTTGGGCGCCGCCGCTACCTGCCGGAGCTAAACTCGGATAACCGCGTGGCCCGTGAGAACGCTGAGCGCGCTGCCTTGAACGCGCCCATCCAGGGAACTGCTGCGGATATCATCAAGGTTGCCATGATCCGTGTGGATAAGGCCCTTGAAGGCATGGCCTCGCGCGTGCTGCTCCAGGTTCACGATGAGCTTGTCGTGGAGGTGGCTCCCGGAGAGGCAGAAGACGTACAGCGCATCCTAGAACGCGAAATGGACAAGGCTATCGAGTTGACTGTTCCGCTCGAGGTGTCCGTTGGCGTGGGCAAGAACTGGGATGCCGCAGCGCACTAGAGGTTAGGTCAAGCCCACCGCGCGCTCGTCCTCGGTGGGCGTGCGGCGCTCGACCAAACACCCGGCGAGGAGATCGAAGGGGGTTTGGCCCAGCACAAGGACGCTGAGGCCAAGGATGGCCAAGATGGTTGCTTCAACATAGGGGAGTCCTGTCAGCGCAACAAGAGTAAGGAGTAGCCAGCTGTTGCGAATTGCTGCGCTGGCGATTCCGGGATGCTCAGCGATGACTTCTAGCTTCAACGACCACTTGCCCAGAGAAGTCTGCTTCGTTGCCTCCGCCCACACCCGGTAGACGTAGAAGACGAGGGCGAGCGCGATGATGTCGTAGATAGCTCCTGCTCTGCCGCTCAATACTCCGTCGGTGCTGAGGTTGATTGCCCATTTGATTACCACGATGACAGCGGCGGCGAGGAAGGCGTCAATCCACCAGGCCACCGTGCGGCGCAGAAAAATCCCGAGGCGTTCTAAAAGCATGGCTGCCAGCTTAGTTCGCTGCGGGCGGCACACTCCGCACCAGGGTGGGCAGGGGTCCGGGCTATCGTGCTTCGCACACGAAGATGGCAGTGCCAGGGAAAATTTCACCTCGTTCTGGAGACCACTGGCCCCACGTGGTGTCGAGGCCCTCTGGCCATTCGGGTTCGATGAGGTTGCAAATCTCGAAGGATCCGCGAACCTGTAGTGCTCGCACCCAATCACCCATCGTGCGGTGAAACTCGGCATAGCTAAGCTCACCGTTGACATCCTGTTCGAGGTAGGCGCGCTCAAAATAGGACAGCTCTGCTGTGAGGTTCTGGGGATCGTCGGGGAAGACCCAGCGCATTGGGTGCGGCACAGAAAAGACAAAGCGTCCACGTGGGCGCAGGACCCGGTGGACCTCGCACAGCGCCGCGTCCAGGTCGGCCACGAAGGGTAGGGCGCCGAAGGCGGAGAAGACGACGTCAAAGGATTCGTCGCGATAGGGAAGCGCTAGGGCATCAGCTTGGACTAGCGGTAGCTCGGGCGCGGCATGGGAGAGCATTCCCGACGAGAGATCGAAACCCGTCGCAAAGTGCGTGCGTCCTTGCAGCCACTGCGTGCACGGCGCGGAGCCGCAACCTAGCTCGAGAACGGTGGCGGAGGAGACGTCGCCAAGCAGTTGCGCCTCAGCCTCATGCAGCATTTCCGGGCACCAGTAGAAAGAGGATAGGTATTCGGGGTGTTCCGCGTGGTAGGAGTCGGCGTCAGTATCCCAAAAGTTGCGGTTGGCAGAGGATGCCGAAAACGATGCTGCAGACATTCTTCCTTTCCCAATTCTTTTTCCATGGCGCATTTGCCGTTTTAGCTGCGAGGATGTAGGGTTGTACGGGCGTGTCTATGACTCGGGACGCGCTGGGCTACTGTAGGAGAGCTCGGCACGGCTGCGAGTCGGGATTGAAATCCATCTTAAGCCTTGCGCATTCGCGCTGCTTAATGACGCTTTTCAAGAGACGCGTAACTGTCCAATTACGATCTCCTACGTTTATTCGGAGCATAACTACATGCCAACTTCTAACACCCCTCAGGTTGCGATCAACGACATCGGAACCGCAGAGGACTTCCTCGCAGCTGTCGACGCCACCATCAAGTACTTCAACGATGGTGACATCGTCGAGGGCACCGTGGTCAAGGTTGACCACGACGAGGTCCTGCTCGACATCGGTTACAAGACCGAGGGCGTCATCCCGTCCCGCGAGCTCTCCATCAAGCACGACGTCAACCCGGATGAGGTTGTCGAGGTCGGCGACGAGATCGACGCACTTGTTCTCACCAAGGAGGACAAGGAAGGCCGTCTGATCCTGTCCAAGAAGCGCGCACAGTACGAGCGTGCTTGGGGCGCCGTCGAAGAGCTTCACGCCAAGGAAGAGCCGGTCACCGGTACCGTCATCGAGGTTGTCAAGGGTGGTCTCATCCTGGACATCGGCCTCCGTGGCTTCCTTCCGGCATCCCTCGTTGAGATGCGCCGCGTCCGCGACCTGGAGCCGTACATCGGCCAGGAGCTCGAGGCCAAGATCATCGAGCTGGACAAGCAGCGCAACAACGTTGTTCTGTCCCGCCGTGCATACCTCGAGCAGACCCAGTCCGAGGTCCGCTCCGAGTTCCTGCACCAGCTGCAGAAGGGCCAGGTCCGCAAGGGCGTTGTCTCCTCCATCGTCAACTTCGGCGCCTTTGTCGATCTCGGCGGTGTCGACGGCCTGGTTCACGTTTCCGAGCTGTCCTGGAAGCACATCGACCACCCGTCTGAGGTTGTCACCGTGGGCGACGAGGTCACCGTCGAGGTTCTCGACGTCGACCTGGACCGCGAGCGCGTGTCCCTGTCCCTGAAGGCAACCCAGGAAGATCCGTGGCGCGTCTTCGCCCGCACCCACGCTGTGGGCCAGATCGTTCCGGGCAAGGTCACCAAGCTCGTTCCGTTCGGCGCCTTCGTTCGCGTCGAGGAGGGCATCGAGGGCCTCGTCCACATCTCCGAGCTGGCTCAGCGCCACGTGGAGGTTCCGGACCAGGTTGTCAACGTTGGCCAGGAAGTCATGGTCAAGGTCATCGACATCGACCTCGAGCGTCGCCGCATCTCCCTGTCCGTTAAGCAGGCAGACGAGGACTACACCGACGAGTTCGATCCGTCCAAGTACGGCATGGCTGACTCCTACGACGAGCAGGGCAACTACGTGTTCCCGGAGGGCTTCGACCCGGAGACCAACGAGTGGCTCGAGGGCTACGACGAGCAGCGCCAGGCTTGGGAGGCTCGCTACGCAGAGTCCGAGCGTCGCTTCAACCTGCACACCGCTCAGATCGAGCGCAACCGTGCTGCAGCCGCTGAGGCCGCCGAGTCCGCTGCCAACTCCAACTACTCTTCCGAGTCTCAGGATGCAGCTCCGGCATCCGATTCTCAGGCAGAGGTTGGCGGCTCCCTCGCTTCCGACGAGCAGCTTGCTGCTCTGCGCGACAAGCTCGCTGGCAACTAAAAGCTAAGTCCTCTCGGATAGGCTCCGCCGTTTAGTCCGAGACGATCTAGTTCTTGCAGAAAGGCCGCTTCTCCCCGCTGTGGGAGGGGCGGCCTTTCGCGTATCCTAAGCCGGTATGAAACTCATTGGCCTCACTGGCGGAATCGGCAGCGGAAAATCGACTGTAGCGCAGCTTCTCGTGCGCCACGGCTGGGAATTAGTGGATGCCGATCAGATAGCCCGGGACATTGTTGAACCGGGTCAACCAGCGCTCACAGAACTGGCGCAGGCTTTCGGGGAAGACATTCTCCAAGAAGACGGGAGCCTGGACCGGGGGTTGCTAGCTTCCCGTGCCTTCTCTAGTCGCGAGAAGACCGCTGTGCTCAACTCGATTACGCACCCGCGCATTAACGAGGAAACCCAAGCCCGCTTCGACGAAGCGCGGCAAGCCGGTGCGGATTTCGTGGTCTATGACATGCCACTCCTCGTGGACAAAGGACTCCACAAGGATATGGACGCCACCATTGTTGTTGACGTTGACGCAGAGGAGCGTGTGCACCGCCTGGTGGCATACCGCGGGCTGGATGAGGAGGACGCACGCCGCAGGATCGCGGCGCAGATTCCGGACGATGTGCGGCGTGCTGCCGCTGATTTCATCATTGACAACAACGGCCCCCGCGAAGCACTGGATGAGCAGGTCGAGGGGGTCGTCGCCAAGCTCCGCGCCCGCCTAGGTTAGGCACGCAACTTCCTAGCAACAGTTTTCTGGCAGAAGCACCTAGCGCGTTGCTACGACGTCAGAGACTGCGATGTGGTCGTTGTTTTCCATGTCCTCGCCCACGAAATCAAGGTCAGTGCGCATCAGCATGGTGTTGTAATCGTGCCACGATGTCAGCGTGTAATATAGGTGTTGGTCATCCTGGTTTGGCAGCACGAAAGGTGCGTACGTGTCGTTGAGAGGCTCGCCGCTGACGACCTTGGTGGTCTTTTCATTCACCAGCATGCGGCGCGGCGACCATGGTCCTTCGGGGCTATCCGCGGTGCGCATGACGATGCCCTCTCCCTCCACTCCATACATGGTGACGTACTTGCCCAAGTAGTGGTTGTAGGCCACGGAAAGCTCGGAGACCTTGCCATCGAGCACCTCGGTGGCCCGCGCGGGATCCTTCACCCATGAGCCATCTGAGTAGTAGCTGAAGGCATCTTCGTTGGGGAATTCAGATTTCAACGCGCGGGATAAATATGCCGGGCCACGGCGGCCGTTTCCGGTGGAGTAACGGTAGATATAGTCGTCGTGCTCGATGAAGGCCGATTGCTGCAGCTTTTCGAACCCTGGGCGGTAGTTTGCGCCGCCGGGAATGGGAGCGTTCGTCCCGTGGCTAGCGTTAGTGCGTGTGGCCTCCGGTACCGCGCGCCACGTGACTCCGCCGTCGGTCGACTTCACGGTCCCACCAAAGTTGGTTGACCAGCCGGTTTTCGGGTCGTGCCAAGAGCGCACGGACATGTAGTCGATGTAGTGCACGCCGTCGACCACGATGCCCGCTGTGGGGATGGTGGTGCGCTCGCCGTTGGTATCTTGATCTCCCACCTTTTGGGAGGGGATGAACTCCTTTGCGCGGCCATTGGCGGACCATCCGGAGTTAGTCAGCGCCTCCTCCAGACGTAGGCCATCACCGTAGTCGTGGTCGCTCGTGCGCAAGAGGAGGTTGGAACGCCACCCATCACCGTCGCTCGAACAATCCATGGAATCGCCGAAGACGTAGTAGGAGCGGCCCGCGTTGTCAGAGTAGGCAATGCCGAGGTCGGTTCCGGAAATGTCGAATTTTTGGTCGGTGCGGTTCGGGGAACCGGAACCGGTGATGAGCTGCATGATTTGTGTCGGTCCGCCGGTGATTTGGCGCTGGTTATAGTTGCTGCGCTGTGGTGCTGCGGAGTCACCTGAACTGCTCGAACGGGAGGAGCTCCCCAGCAGCGCGTCGAGCCCTCCTAGCGAAGAGCCGCCTCCCGGCCCGGAGGCCTCGGGCTTCGACGTGAAGCTACCGGACTTCGAATAGGCCGTACACGGAGAAGCTTGGGCGGTGGGCGTGTGGGACACGATAGCGACGGGCACGAGACCGGCGATGGTCATTGCGCTGGCGAGGGAACGAAACTTCATGCCAGCCGATTCTAAAGGAGAGCGGCAACTTTTAAAGCATATGGTGGCTAAAATTTACCTTGTGCTCGCGCACCGTTCATCTTGAGTGCTTAATCTGCCCCTCCATGGGAACCTGGGACGTTGGGCCTTTTGATAATCACGCCGCGTGCGAAGTGCTCGCGGAAATTCGTGATGGCTCCTTCGACCTCGACACGTTTAAGAAGAGCTGCGTGGATTCTCCCATCGATGTTGACGACGCCGAGGTCGTCATCGCCTTAGGCGCACTGGCGACGTCCCCGGCGGACAAACTTCCCGCTGGAGTCAGTGTCGAATCCGTTAAAGCGCTGCGCACGCCGCAGACTCGGGCCTGGCTGCGCCAGAAAATTAACACAGCGATGGAGCCCAATAATTCCCCGATTTATGCTCTGTGGGAAACCACGGGTGAGTTAGATCTGTGGCTGCGCACGACGCGTGCTGTATTGCCCTAAACCGTTCTCTCTTGCCTCACACAGTGGCTGGGTTGTTGAGCTGCCGGAACCTAGCAGGTTTAGGCTTCGGCGCGTTAGACTGGTCGGCATGGCTTTTGCTGCTGAACACCCTATCCTGCCGGTCTCGGAACACCGTCCTGTCGGTGAAATCGAACGGCGCTCGGCCGATTTTCGTGTTGAATCAGAGTACCAGCCCGCTGGCGACCAACCCGCCGCCATCGCGGAACTGGATGAGCGGCTGAGCCGCGGCGAGCGCGACGTCGTCCTCATGGGTGCCACGGGTACCGGTAAATCCGCTACTGCGGCGTGGCTCATCGAAAAGCAGCAGCGCCCGACACTCGTGATGGCGCCGAATAAGACGCTGGCGGCCCAGTTGGCAAATGAGCTGCGCCAGCTCCTCCCGCACAACGCCGTTGAGTACTTCGTTTCTTACTACGATTACTACCAGCCGGAAGCCTATATCGCGCAGACGGATACCTATATTGAGAAGGACTCCTCGATTAATGAGGACGTGGAACGCCTGCGCCACTCCGCCACCTCGGCGCTTCTTTCCCGCCGTGATGTTGTCGTTGTGTCCTCTGTGTCCTGCATCTATGGTTTGGGCACGCCGCAGTCCTACCTCGACCGCTCGGTCGTGCTGGAGGAAGGGGAGGAGATTGACCGCGATCGCTTCCTGCGCCTGCTCGTGGATATCCAGTACGAGCGCAATGACGTGGGTTTTACGCGCGGAACCTTCCGCGTCAAGGGCGATACCGTGGATATCATCCCCGCCTATGAGGAGCGTGCGGTGCGCATCGAATTCTTCGGCGATGACGTGGATGAGCTCTACTACATCCACCCGTTGACGGGCGATGTTCTCGAGCGAGTCGACGAGGTGCGAATCTTCCCCGCGACGCACTACGTGGCAGGCCCGGAGCGCATGGCCCGTGCCATCGAGGACATCAAAAAGGAGCTCGCGGAGCGCCTCGCGGAGCTGGAGAACCGCGGCAAGTTGCTCGAAGCGCAGCGCCTGCGCATGCGCACCGAATACGACCTCGAGATGATCGAGCAGGTGGGCTTTTGCTCCGGAATTGAGAACTATTCGCGCCACGTCGACGGGCGCCCTGCCGGTTCGGCGCCGGCGACACTCTTGGATTATTTCCCGGAGGACTTCCTTACCATCATCGATGAGTCCCACGTGACCGTCCCGCAGATCGGTGGCATGTTTGAGGGTGATATGGCCCGTAAGCGCAACCTCGTGGAGTTTGGCTTCCGTTTGCCGTCTGCCGTAGACAACCGGCCACTCACCTTTGATGAGTTTGAGGAGCGCGTGGGGCAAACCGTCTACATGTCGGCCACGCCTGGTGATTTTGAAATGACGGCCTCCGGCGGCGAGTTCGTCGAACAGGTCATTCGCCCCACCGGCCTGGTGGATCCCAAGGTGACGGTCAAACCCACCAAGGGCCAGATCGATGACCTTATCGATGAGGTCCGCGCCCGCACCGCTAAGCAGGAGCGTGTATTGGTCACCACCTTGACTAAGCGCATGGCAGAAGACCTCACTGATTACCTTCTGGAGCATGGCATCAAGGTGCGCTACCTCCACTCGGATATCGATACGCTGCAGCGCGTGGAGCTACTGCGGCAGCTGCGCTTGGGTGAATTCGATGTGCTCGTAGGTATTAACCTGCTGCGCGAGGGCCTCGACCTTCCCGAAGTCTCACTCGTCGCCATTTTGGACGCAGACAAGGAAGGCTTCCTGCGTTCCACCACCTCGCTCATCCAGACAATCGGCCGCGCCGCCCGAAATGTGTCCGGTGAGGTCATCATGTACGCGGACAAGATTACGGACTCGATGCAGGAAGCCATCGAGGAGACCGAGCGCCGCCGTGAAAAGCAGATTGCCTATAACAAGGAACACGGTATCGACCCGCAGCCATTGCGCAAGAAGATCGCTGACATTTTGGACCAGGTTTACGACAACGCCGATGAGCAGGAGCAGGGGGCGGATCCCACGGCAATCGTCGACAAGCCCGATGTGTCCTCCATGGCTGCCGATGAGGTGCAGGCGCTTATCGACGACCTGACGACCCAAATGCGCGAAGCCGCCCGAGAGCTTAAATTCGAGCTGGCGGGGCGCTTGCGCGATGAGATCGCGGACCTGAAGAAGGAGCAACGTGGACTCAAAGAGGCCGGGATTTAACAGTCTGGGCCGGCGTACTGAAACCTCGTTAGTGCACTGGGCGGGTAACACCACACTCAGTGCGGGTAGCCGTGCCATACTGTTAGGGATTAACCACTAGTTATAAGGAGAATCATGCTGAGCTACAACGTCATCGCCGTGGGAACCGATGGATCACCGACATCCCTGCGTGCCGTCCGTTCTGCCGCATCTATGGCGCGTGCTTATGATGCGACGTTGATCATCGTCTCTGCTTTCTACAACCACTCCGGTTCGATGCTCGGCGCACCGAACGCAGAGGACGCCCGCGTGCCCGTCGTCAGCGAGGAAATGTCGGAGAATTTCCTCAACAATGCCGCGGAGATCGCGCACGGCGAGGGCGCGAAGCGCATCGAGATCATCGCTAAGTCTGGCGATCCCGTGAATTCCCTCATCGAGGTGGGCAAGGACTATGACGTCGACTTGTTCGTGGTGGGTAACAAGGGAATCCATTCAGTCCGCGGCCGGGTATTCGGTTCCGTTGCGACGGAGCTGACCCGTAAGGCCCACGCGGATGTTGTGGTGGTCAACACCACTGAGTAAGCGCCGGGACCCAGTCGGGCGCACAGCACACGCGCTGATCGACGCGAACACGCCAGCGTTGTTAGACTAGCGGGTGCGCAAAAGCTTTTAGAATTTTGTTTAGCGGTGGCCTCAAGGTTGGGGCCCAGCGAAGAAAGGTCATCATGAGCGATTACAACAAGATCGTGGTCGGTACCGACGGTTCCAAGTCCTCCCTGCTCGCAGTGGAGCGCGCCGCCAAGATCGCCGCAGCCTTCGATGCCACCCTCATCATCGGTTGCGCCTACTACGAGAACCAGGAGCAAGCCTCCAAGACACTGCGCCAGGATTCAGTGACGATTCTCGGTGATGAGAAGGCTCAGGCCAACCTCGCCTCCGGCAAGGAACACGCAGAGAAGTTCGGCGTGACGAAGGTGGAGACCGCTGTGCGTCCGGGCACCCCGGTTCAGGCTCTGATGTCCATCGTCAACGACAACAAGGCTGACCTGCTCATCGTTGGTAACCGCGGAATTAATTCCTTGACCGGCCGTCTGCTCGGTTCGGTTCCGGCGGATGTCGCGCGTCAGTCTGATTGTGACGTCATGATCGTCCACACCGTGAACTAAGACGCTTGACCGACGCTGTTTTGGTCAGGAAGTCCGGGATTAAAGCAGCAGACAAAGTGGCCGAGTGGCGTTGAGCCGCTCGGCCACTTTTTATCCATAGGGGTGGGCATTTCTTAACCCACAGTTTGTCTGTCGGCTTCTTTAGAGTCATGTTCTCGATTTAGGTTAGTTAAGTCTCCGTAATCACTAACTCTCGAAAGAACTTTCTCATGCGTTCTCGTACCCTTGCACTTGTCACTGCTGTTGCTTGTTCATTGACACCGGTTCCGGCTTTGGCTGCGGATACTGCGACCTATTACTCCACCAAGCAACACTATGAACCCCAGGGGGCCAGCTACTCTGAAGCACCTGCCGGTTTTCGCCAGATCTACACGTCCACTGTGAACCGCCATGGGTCGCGTGGACTTTCGAGTTTTAAATATGACGACCTGGCTCAGCAGATGTTGGAGTACGCCAAAGAACACGACCAACTCACGGAGCTGGGGGAGGAACTCATTCCGCAGGTCGAGGCCATGATCGCCGTCAATGAGGCGCTGGCTGGCGGCATCGGCCAAGAAGCCGGCTACGGCAACCTTACGGTCGTGGGCCGCGAGGAGCTACAAGGGATCGGCCAGCGCAATGCGCAGCGCAACGCTACCTTAATGGAAACCATCGAAGAGGAAGGCCTCAAAGTCAAGTACATGTCCTCCGGTGAGGATCGTGCTAATGATTCTGGGTGGAACTTTGCTAAAGCATGGCTCGCGCAAAAGCCCGAGTTGGCGGATAATCTGGTTGACGGCATGAAAGATGGCCACGTGAGCATCGAATCGCGTACCGATCTCATGTATGCCCACAAGGATAAAGAATCTCCGTCCTATAAGGAGTATTCCGAGTGGAAAGACTCGGAAGTTCTCAACGCGAAGGTTGAAGAGGCTTATGCCAAACCTGCATCGCAGACTGCCGCGCGCAGCCTCCTGCGCAAGATCTTCACCGAGGACTTCATCACAGGCCTAGAGGATGGATCCATTTCTTTTGTCGGCCGTGAAAAGGATGACAAGACGGTTGAAGGCATTGTGGATGCAGCCTTGCAGTTCTACAACCTGTACATCATTGCTCCAGCCTTGGCTCATGAGGAAAAGACACCAGCGGAAGGCTGGATCTTTGACCACTACATGGATGAAGCCAGCGGACCGACTTTTGCTTACCTCTTGGATGTTGAGGATTACTACCAAAAGGGGCCAGCCATTGAAGCGCAGACTGTCTCTTATGACAACTACGCGCCGCTTCTGGAACATATGATTCAAGGCGTCCAGGACCGCGCCGCTGGTGGCAATGTAGCTGCCGAATATCGGTTTGGGCATGCCGAGACCATCATCCCGTTGGCCGCCCTCCTAAAGCTCCCAGGATCTGAAACAGCAACTCCACGAGGTGAGCTTTATACGTGGGAGAATTCCGCATGGAGAGGCGACCACGTAGCCCCGATGGGAGCTAATATCCAATGGGATGCGTTCCAAAACGAACGAGGCGACACCCTTGTGCGCATGCTCTACAACGAAAAAGAAGTGCCGTTCAATGAAGGCTGTGAGCCGATCTCAGAAGGATCGACCTTTTACACCATTGATGAGCTTGCCGCTTGTTTGCCGTTAGGAGCAACGTCGGATCACTCTAAAGCTCGCATCGGAGAAGGCGGCGACCACAGCGCCCAGCCATCCACATCTGCTGACGTCTTTTCTTCACAAGCCGGCGTTTGGGGAGTTGTTGCGGCAGTCATCGGTGCACTGGTGATCACCGCTGGTGTTGCTATGACAAACGCTCAGCAGATCAAGGAGATCCTCAACAGGTACGGCGTTCAACTGCCCTTCTAGAAACTAGATAAGAAAGGCATGCGAATCTCGGACTAGAGGTTGAGTTCGCGGTAGGCGCGCGCAAGAGCATTGCCATCGGTCCCCTGAATGAGTGGGATGTCGAAGGACGTCTGCTCGTTGACCTTCACCAAGGGGGCCAGCGAACCGTGTGAGAGCAGCTGCTCTTGTGGGCTGAGGTTGCGGATCGCCACGGCCGCTACGTGGTTGGGGTGCTCCGCTGCCGCGTCGGCATAGGTAAGCGGATCGTGTTGACCGTCGTCGCCGATGAGCAGCCAGCGGAGCTTCGGGAAAGCAATGAAGAGGTTGCGGAGCTGCACGCGCTTGTGCTCCTGACCATTGCGGAAGAGGCCGGTGGGGGTAGGCCCCCAGTCTGTCAGCAGCAGGGGACCACGCGGGAAGCCCTTCTCCGCCATGAAGTTAATCAAGGTGTCGTAGGTGTTCCATGCGCCGGTGGAGAGGTAGATGAAGGGGATCTCGGGGTGCTGTTGCGCGATTTCCCGGTAGAACCGTGCCATACCTTCGACGGGGGTTCGCGTATTGGTGCGCTTTACCCAGGAATTCCACGCCGCAATCATGGCTCGCGGCAGCCAGGTCACCATGATGGTGTCATCGATATCGCTGACCACGCCGAACGTGGTGTCCTTGTCTACGATGAGCACTTCTGAGGTCACCTCATCCGCGCCCTTGGCACGGATGGTGACCTCGTGCCAGCCGGGTTCCAGTCCGTGGTTATATACGAGGACATCGATATAGCCGTTGTGGTTCGTGGTGCCCGATACTGTCTTCCCACCAACAGTGACTTCCACCTCGTGGTGCGTGACTTGGATGGTGAAGAATTGGCGGTATCCGCGTTGGGTCCATGTATCGCGTTCCTCAGCCTTGGGATCGTGCATGAGTACGCGGCCCAGCACGTGGACAAAATCCTCGTTGCCGTAGCCGGCATAGCCAGTAATGCTCGGTTGCCAGCCTTTGCGTGCGGAGTGCTTAAGCGAGAATGCGTTCGCGGTGAATTCGACTTTGCGGGCGATATCGGAAAGTGCCATGCGCACCAGACTAACCGAAAACCTCCGCGTAACGGCCGGCGATGGTCAAGGACTGCGTCGCGCGGGTGAGAGCTACGTAGAGGTTGTGTAAACCTTGCGGTGATGCTGCCACGATGTCATCCGGGTTGACTACGGTGACGTGGTCAAACTCTAGCCCCTTGGTGTGCTCAACGTTGGCCGCCGTAATCACAGCGTGCAGGCGCCCTTCATCATCCTGGAAGGTAGCAGGCTCAAGGTCGTCCGTATCCTCGCGCCAGATGACGTCCACGCCGTCGCGAACAGCGATACCCGGCGTCGCTTCGGGGTTGATGGATTCCAAGAGTTGATTGGCCAATTCGGTAATTGGGCGCGGGGTGCGGTAGTTGACGCTTAACCCGTGAAGCCGAAAGCGCTCGCCGACGAACGGCTCGAGCGTGTCCGCCCAATCATCGACGCCGGCAGGGGCACCGGTCTGGGACGTGTCGCCCACGAGAGTCATCCACCGCGAGGGGCTACGGCGAAAAATCATGCGCCATTCCATCGGGGTGAGTTCTTGGGCCTCGTCGACGATGACGTGCCCGTAGGCCCACGTGTAGTCTTCACGGGCGCGCTGGGCGGTGGTGCGGGAGTCCCGAACCTCGTGGCGTCGAGCGAGGTGCTCGGCGTCGATGACGTCGTGGGCAGAGAGAATCTCCGCTTCGAACATGTCGTCATCGTTGTCGGTGGAATCGGAAGAGCTCAGGATATCGAGTGCGTCTTCTGCCTCTGCGACTTGCTCACGCCATTCTTTTTCTTCGGCGACACGTTCTGCTTCGGGGTCGGGCATGCCGATGAGAACCGCAAGTTCGTCGAGAAGCGCGGCGTCGGAAGGTGTCCAAGCTCGGCCGAACTCACGGTAAAGGGCACTGCGGGTTTCATCATCATAATCGCCGGCCGCCGAATCGATGCGTTCGGTGCTGCTGAGGAGATCGGCGAGGACGTCGGTGGGCGTCAGGTGGGGCCAGAACTCGTCGATGAGCTCCAGCACCTGGGGTTCTTCCGCGAGGTCGTCGTGGAGCTGATCCACATCCGCGCGGGAGAGCAGGTTCTTGCCGCCGAGAGGGTCAGCGCCAATGCGTTCAGCCATCTGCTGGGCCAGCGACTCGGTGAGGTGCTCCGCAAACGCTGCTTGTGCATCGTTGTGCGGTTTGCGCGAGCGCCGTGCACGTGTCCGTGCTGCCTTGACCATCTGTGGGTCCACGGTGAGTTCGAGCCGATCGATCTCGAGCGTGCGCGATTGTTCCGGCAGGCGTTGATAGTCCTTCATTGCGTTGCCGAGGATTTCCACCATGGCCGCGGAACCCTTGATTTCGCGCGCGAGCAGGGACTCAGGGTGAGTGGCCTCAATGCCGGGGAAGAGAGAAGAGATGGTGGAAAGCACGACGCCGGTTTCACCAAGCTCCGGAAGCACCCGGGAAATGTACTCCAGGAAGGTGGAGTTGGGGCCCACGATGAGCACACCCGTGGCGGCTAGCTGTTCGCGGTAGGTGTAGAGCAAATAAGCCACACGGTGCAGTGCCACCGCTGTCTTGCCGGTGCCTGGCCCGCCTTCGACCACCATGACGCCGCGCGTGCTGTCACGGATGATTTCGTCCTGCTCCCTTTGAATGGTTTCCACGATGGACGGCATGTGCCCAGTGCGGGCCTGTTGCATGACGTGGTGGAGGGCGGACTCACTGGCAACGTCGCTGCTGTCGGTGTGTGACTCGCCTTCGAGGACTTCGTCGCTGATTCCGGTAACCGTGCGCCCGGTAGTCCTGATGTGCCGGCGGACGTGGACTCCCTCGGGGTGCGCGGTGGTGGCGAGGTAGAACGGCCGAGCCATCGGGGCGCGCCAATCCAGAAGGAGCGTGCGGTAATCCTCCTCACGGGCATCGAGTCCCATGCGGCCGATATAGCGGCGGTCTAGTCCCTCCGGAGTGGGGTTATCACCGGGCGCGTCAATGTCGATGCGCCCAAAAACTAGGCCGAGTTGGGCGATGTTTAGACGGTCCAGCTTGGCCTGCAGCCCGTGATACTCGGTTTCGCGGCGCACCAGAGCATCGGCATCTGGGGTATGCGGATCGACGGCAGCCTGTACCTCATTGAGGCGTTCATTTGCGGCGTGGACCTCGTTATCGAGACGCGCAAAAAGGCCATCGACGTAGGCTTGTTCGCTGGCAATCTCGGTGCGCGGATCGTTTGCTTGAGCACCAGGGTTTTCGGTGCGAGGCGCGGATGAAGATTCAGACACAAGGCTCCTTGGGCGCGTTTGAAGGCTTCTCCTGGGTGGAAAAGAACAACGGCCCAGCATACTAGCTGAGCCGTTGTTGTCTCCACCGCTTCCATGTATCGCGGTGCGTTGCGGGGCTATCCGCAGCCTAAGGCGAAGTGCTTAGAAGCGGTCACCAAACTTCTTGAAAGCCTTATCGAGCTTCTTGGAAGCTTCCTTCTGCAGCTTTTCCGCGCGCTTGCGAGCCTTCTTCTGGGCGCGCTTGCTATCAAGCGAATCGGCCTTGGCCAGGGCCGCGTCAGCGCGGTCCTGCGCCTTGCCAGCCGCCTTGACTAGGCCTTTGCGGGCGGTTGCGGAGTTCTCGCGTGCAGCGTCGAGCCAGTCATCCTTATTGTCGTCGATGAACTCGCGCGCGGTCTCGGCGGTGTCCTCGACAAAGCTGCGAGCAGACTTGAGGAAATCGCGACCGGTGGACTCCCAGTCATCGCGGTTATCTTCGACGTAGTCCTTGGCAGTCTCGAACCAGTCATTGGCCTTTGCCGTGACATCAGAAGAAATCTCATTGGCGCGGGTGGAGAGGTCCTCCGCAAACTTCTGCTGCTCGGACTTGCCTGGCAGTGCCTGCTGGATCTTCTTGTTTGCGCGCTCGGAAGCCTTGGCAGCGCGCCAACGCACAGAGGGCTTACCTTCGGTGTCTTGGGTAACGATGGCCAGGGCACCGAGCAGAGCGGTGTTGGTAATGAAGCCGCTGCGCTGTGCTTCCTTTTCTTCCTTGGAATCTGCGGTCCAGAAAGCATTTCCAACCAAGTTCGGGACGTGAGTCAGCGCCAGCACGGCAGCGGAGGTGCGCGGTGCTTTGCCCAGCGCCAAGCTGGTGCCCGCGGCGGTCTTTGCACCGCCGAGCGCGCGGGTAACCAACTCGGGGTCGTTAGGGATGTAGCCTGCGTACTCGCGCGGCAGCACCTTGCGCAGGCGCTTGAGCACGGACTCGGTGTCCGCGACGTGCTCCGAGGTGTTGCGGAGCGTATCCACACCATCCCAGATGAACACGGAGGCCAGCATAGGACGAGCAAACTTACGAATCATGACGTGCTCCATTCGATAGATCTGTAAAGACGTTCGACACACCATAGTACGCGGATTAAACAACTGTTGCTGTAAACGCAGCAGTTAACACGTAGTTACCAACGCCGCTCCCACCACTCGTCTAGGTGCGGGCGCTCTGCACCGAGCGTTGTGGGCGCTCCGTGCCCAGGGCGGACGATCGCTTCGTCGGGGTAAACATCAAAGAGCCGCTGCGTGACATCCTTGTACAGGCGCACGAAGTCACCTTCCGAGGTGGTTTTCCCTACGCCGCCGGGGAAGAGGGAATCGCCGACGAAGAGGTTTGTGACACCGTCGATCTCCGCTGCAACCGCTGCACCGCCTGGAGTGTGTCCGCGCAAAATGATGACGGGTAAGTCGAAGCCGGCAAAAGGCAGGGTATCGTCATGCTCGAGCTCCACGTCGACGGGCGCGGGCAGGGCAGGGGAGTCAAGGAAAGAGGCGTAGTGCTCGGCGCCGGTTGCGTCCAAGACTTCTTTCAGTGCACGCACGTGGTCCCAGTGGCGGTGGGTGGTAAGCACGGAGGTGATCTTTACCCCGTGATCGGCGGCTAGAGAAAGAAGCGCGGGGGCGTCAGCAGAGGCGTCGATAAGCAGCGCTTCCTCGCCCGCACACAGTAGGTAGCAATTGTTATCCATATCGGACACGGAAATTTTGTGAAGCTTAAGGGCGTTGTTCATAAGTCCAACCATACGGGTACATTCTGATTGAGAACTCTCTGAACACACATACATTTGTGTAGGAAGGCAGCAACTAGTGGCTGATCGTTTGGTCGTACGCGGCGCGCGTGAGCACAACCTCAAGGGCGTGGATATCGATATTCCGCGCGACAAATTGGTGGTGTTTACCGGCCTATCTGGCTCGGGCAAGTCCTCGCTTGCTTTCGACACCATCTTTGCCGAGGGCCAGCGGCGCTACGTTGAGTCCTTGAGTTCCTATGCGCGCATGTTCCTTGGTCAGATGGATAAGCCGGACGTTGAGTTCATTGATGGGCTTTCTCCGGCGGTGTCCATTGATCAAAAGTCCACCAACCACAACCCGCGCTCAACAGTGGGAACAATTACCGAGATCTATGATTACCTGCGTCTGCTTTTCTCCCGCGCGGGTACTGCGCACTGCCCTGAGTGCGATGCCGTCATTGAGCGCCAAACCCCGCAGCAAATCGTGGATGAGGTTTTAAGCCACGAGGAAAAGCTTAAGTTCCAGGTCCTCGCACCGGTTGTGCGCCGCCGTAAGGGTGAGTTTGTTGATCTCTTCGCGGACCTCGCGGCGCAGGGCTATTCCCGCGTCCGGGTGGATGGTGAGCTCTACCAGCTCAGTGATCCGCCCAAGCTAAAGAAGCAGATTAAGCATGACATCGATGTCGTCGTGGACCGTCTGCAGGTCAAGGCTTCCCAAAAGCAGAGGCTGACGGATTCGGTGGAGACTGCTCTGCGCTTGGCTGATGGCTTGGTCACCCTGGATTTCGTTGACCGTGAGGAGCTCACGCACACCTACTCGGAGAAGGCCGCCTGCCCCAACGGCCACACGCTGACCATTGAGGAATACGAGCCCCGCGCGTTCTCGTTCAACGCACCTTTCGGTTCCTGCCCGGTGTGTGACGGTTTGGGTACCCGCCTTGAGGTCGACGTTGATTTGCTGGTCCCAGACCCGGATGCTCCGGCTGTGGAGGCCATCCAACCGTGGACGTCGAGCCCCAATGCGAGGTACTTCGTCAAGCTCGTCGAAGGGCTAGCCAAGACCCTCGACTTCGATCCCCGCACTCCGGTTTCTGAGTTGACTGAGGAGCAGCGTCACGCCTTGATTTATGGCACTGACGTGGAAGTCAGCGTGCGCTACAAGAACCGCTATGGCCGCCAACGCAATTGGTCCGCGCCTTTTGAGGGCGCCATCGGCTTCCTAGAGCGCAAGCTCGATCAGACTGATTCCGAATCGCAGAAGGATCGCCTGCTTCAGTACACCCGCCGCGTTCCTTGTAATGCCTGTGACGGCACGCGCCTCAAGCCCGAAATCCTGGCGGTGCGCTTGGCATCGACCGCTCACGGTGAGCAGTCCATCGCGGGCCTGACGGCGCTGTCCATCGAGGAAGCAGCAGAGTTCCTCGACTCGCTCGTGTTGGGCCACCGCGAGGAGATCATCGCTGGGGCTGTCCTGAAGGAAATCCAGGCGCGCTTGCGCTTTCTTCTCGACGTCGGCCTGAACTACCTCACCCTCGACCGCGGCGCTTCCACACTGTCCGGCGGTGAAGCGCAGCGCATCCGCCTCGCCACCCAGATCGGTTCCGGCCTGGCGGGAGTTCTCTACGTGCTCGATGAGCCTTCAATCGGTCTACACCAGCGCGATAACCAGCGCCTCATCGCCACGTTGAAGCGCTTGCGCGATATCGGAAACACCTTGATCGTGGTGGAGCACGATGAAGACACCATTCGGGAGGCGGACTGGCTTGTCGACGTCGGACCGCGCGCCGGCGAATTTGGTGGCACCGTGGTTTACCAGGGTGAACCAGCCGGTATCGAAGCCGTGGAGGAATCGCTCACCGGGCAGTATCTCTCGGGCAAGAAGACGCTTGCAGTCCCAGACACTCGCCGTGCAATCGATCCTGAGCGCATGCTCAAGGTGGTCGGCGCCCGCGAGAATAACCTCAAGGGCATTGACGTGGAGATCCCGCTGGGCGTCCTCGTCTGCGTTACAGGCGTGTCCGGCTCCGGTAAGTCCACCGTGGTCAACCAGATCTTGGCCAAGACCTTGGCCAATAAGCTCAACCGCGCCCGTCAGGTGCCGGGTCGAGCCAAGCGCGTCGAGGGCGTGGAGCACCTAGACAAACTCGTGCAGGTGGACCAGAGCCCCATTGGGCGTACCCCGCGCTCAAATCCGGCGACGTACACGGGGGTCTTTGACAAGATCCGCAACCTCTTCGCGGAAACCCAGGAGGCTAAGGTTCGCGGCTACAAGCCGGGCCGGTTCTCCTTCAACGTCAAGGGCGGACGCTGTGAAGCGTGCCAAGGTGACGGCACCATCAAGATTGAGATGAACTTCCTGCCCGATGTCTACGTGCCCTGTGAAGTATGCGAGGGTGCACGCTATAACCGCGAGACCCTGGAGGTTCTCTATAAGGGTAAGAACATTGCTGAGGTCCTTAACATGCCGATTTCAGAGGCCGCAGAGTTCTTTGAGCCCATCACCTCCATTCACCGCTACCTCAATACCTTGGTGGAGGTGGGCCTTGGATACGTCCGACTAGGCCAAGCCGCTACGACACTTTCCGGCGGTGAAGCACAGCGCGTGAAGCTGGCATCTGAGCTACAAAAGCGCACGAATGGGCGCACGGTCTACATCTTGGATGAGCCGACGACGGGCCTGCACTTTGAGGACATCCGCAAGCTCATGCTCGTCATCCAGGGTCTGGTGGATAAAGGTAACTCCGTTATCATCATCGAACACAACTTGGACGTCATTAAGGCCGCGGATTGGATCGTTGACATGGGCCCCGAGGGCGGCTCCGGCGGCGGTACCGTCGTTGCTCAGGGCACACCAGAAGATGTAGCACAAGTGGAAGGCTCCTATACAGGAGGGTTCCTCAAGGAGATGGTGTGATGGTAGGGCAGAAGCTCACGCACGCGGCTGCGCTGACTCTTGGTCTTGCCGTGGCTACAACTGCGGCGGGCTGTTCTGCCCCGGATAGGGACGCAGTGCAGAAAGCTCCCGAAACATCTAGTGAGGGAGTTAAGGACGGCTACGACCTCGATGCGGAACTGCGCGCCGCCGTCGCAGACGTCGAAAGCGAGTATGACGTTCAAGCCGGAGTGTCAGTGGCAGATCAACAGGGAACATTCAACGCTGGACTAAGGGGCGAAGAGCCCGCATGGTCAACCGTAAAGGTACCGATCGCTATCGCGGCTTTGCGCGACGGGGCTAGCCCTGAGCTTGTTGATCTTGCCATTAAAGAATCTGACAACGATGCCGCCTACGCACTGTGGTCCCACGTTCGCTGGACCGAGGGGGACGCGGGAAGCGCAGTGAAGGCTCTCTTGAAGGAGTATGACTCATCCGGCGAATTTGAGGAGCCATTTGGATATTCCACGTGGTTGCTCGAAGAGCAGGCCAAGTTTGGCGCTCACTTGCCGTGTATCCCTGAAGCCGCGCAGGTTTATGACGCGATGGATGACATCGTGGAATGGCAAGACAATGGACTCGACCGCCTCCCACATACCCGGGCGAAAGGCGGCTGGGGGCTTTCTGAGGAGGACAACGGGTATACCCACCGCCAGATTGGGGTCCGGGAAACCGAGGGGTCTGGTAAGGATGCCGATGGCACGGTGGGATTGGCCATTGAGGTCACCATGACCGGCGACTACGCCGAGGAGGCAATACCCGCTCTTAACTTGCTTGCTACAGGCGTAGACCGAGTTGTCACCGAGGCGCTGGAGGAGGGCGCGCTCAAGCCCTTGGATGGTTGTGTGCGGCCTGGCGCAGCGTCGAGGGCTGGGGAGGCGTCGGCAAGCGCAGCGTCGAAGAGGCAAGGTGCGTCGGCCGAAGCAACAACTAACTCACCTGCACGCCGATTTGGTGATTGATGCATGCGGTGTTAAAGTTATGCCCACTACCGCCCGTAGCGCCTCCTCCAGGAGGTACTTGGGCCGCAAGCGGAGTTTCTCCCACCTGAGGCCGCGTAGGAATCACAATTCCAGCGCAGGATAATGGTTAAGAGTAGGCGCCACACAGTGGCGTGTGCTTGAAAAAGAAACTCCCGGATGCCAATGGCACCGGGATTTATTCGTTTGTGGCCTCGGTAGGCACACTACTAGCCCCACAATCGAGGAGAACCACAATCAGCGCTGAAGCTCGCATTAATGAGCGCATCCGAGTACCCGAGGTCCGTCTTGTTGGCCCCGGTGGTGAACAGGTGGGCATCGTCCGTACTGACGATGCTCGCAAGCTCGCGTACGAAGCAGATCTTGACTTGGTCGAGGTTGCGCCGAACGCGAAGCCGCCCGTAGCCAAGATCATGGATTACGGCAAGTTTAAGTACGAGCAGGCCCAGAAGGCCCGCGAGTCCCGTAAGAATCAGCAGCAAACTGTGGTGAAGGAACAGAAGTTCCGTCCGAAGATTGATGATCACGATTACGAGACGAAAAAGGGCAACGTGGTGCGCTTCCTGGAGAAGGGTTCCAAGGTAAAGGTGACCATCATGTTCCGTGGCCGCGAGCAGTCGCGTCCGGAGCTGGGTTTCCGCCTGTTGGAGCGTTTGGCTGACGACGTCGCAGAGGTCGGCGTTGTGGAGTCGCGTCCCAAGCAGGATGGTCGCAACATGACCATGGTTCTTGGACCCGTCCGCAAAGGCAAGAAGTAGACCACGCTCCACTTAGGATTTAAGGATTTAATTCTCATGAAGCAGAAGACTCACAAGGGCACCGCCAAGCGCATCAAGGTGACTGGCTCCGGCAAGCTGCGCCGCGAGCAGGCTAACCGCCGCCACCTCCTGGAGGGCAAGCCTTCCAAGCGCACCCGTCGTCTGAAGGGCACCGAGGACGTCGCCAAGGCAGACACCAAGCGCGTCAAGCGCCTTCTCGGCCGCGCATAGTCAGCGCCGAAACTCCCATCCCCACACACTCACAATCAAGATAAGGAAGTATTACTGTGGCACGAGTAAAGCGCTCAGTTAACGCCAAGAAGAAGCGTCGCGCAATCCTGAAGTCCGCTAAGGGCTACCGCGGCCAGCGCTCCCGCCTTTACCGCAAGGCCAAGGAGCAGTGGCTGCACTCCATGACTTACGCTTACCGCGATCGTCGCGCCCGTAAGTCCGAGTTCCGCAAGCTGTGGATCCAGCGCATCAACGCTGCTGCTCGTATGAACGACATCACCTACAACCGCCTCATCCACGGCCTGCGCCTGGCTGAGATCGAGGTTGACCGCAAGATCCTCGCCGAGCTTGCAGTTAATGACTTCGAGGCTTTCTCCGCACTGTGCGAGGCTGCTAAGGCTGCGCTTCCGGAGGACGTCAACGCTCCGAAGGCTGCCTAAGCACCGCGCGTAGACGCCAGATGCACCCACCGCCCCTGATGAAGGGACGGTGGGTTTTGTCGTTGCGGGAGTAATGCCCGCAAGAACCCTTAAGCCCTGCTTCTCCCGAGGGATTGTGTTACATTGCACAGTACTGTCATGAGAGCCGCCTGCCCTTAGTCCTTGGGGCTGGCCAGAGATACATGGTGTGAAGGAGAGAAGAGAAATGACCAACCCGAACAACGCTTATCAGCCCAATGGCGACGCTTTTGACGGCGCTTCTAATGGAGGACAGCCGCAACAGGCAAACCCCTTCGGATCTTCGAGCGACCAGTACGGTTATAGCGCGGCCCCGTATGGTGGTTCGCAGCCGGCTCAGAATGTTCCAGCGCAGCAAGAGGCTTACCAGTCACACTACGGCCAGCAGCCACAGGCTGGAGGAGAGCAAAAGTCATGGGTAGTAGCACTGCTCTTGTGCTTCTTCTTGGGTGAATTGGGAGTTCATAACTTCTACCTCGGCCGCACGAAGCGCGGTATGTGGCAGCTGGCTCTTGCCGTCGTCGGCCTTATTACTTCCTTTATCATCATTGGTATTTTCCTCGTCGCTGGTTTGGTGATCTGGAAGTGGGTCGAGCTCGTGTTCATCGCCGGTGGTTTCTCCAATTACGATAAGGACGCAAACGGCGTACCGCTGAAGAAGTAACCGTCTGCAGAGAATCGCGGAGAACTCTTATCCCGCTTGCCCGCCCGAACGTGGTGGGCAAGCGGGACTTTTCAATGAGAAGCTCGGTCGGTACCGTCACATACATGGATCTGGATTTCTCCTCTGCTTTTACCGAACGCACGCCGCGCGTAGTCAATGCGGCCAAGCTGCACCGCGCGGCCAACCGTCGTAAGGCGGAGCGCTTCATCATCGAGGGCGAAAACGCTGTGGACGCGGCGGTGTCCACGGGGGCGGCGACTGACGTCTTCGTGACGGAAAGAGCCGCCGAGCGCTTCGCCCACATCGTGCAAGCCTGCGGGTATATGGACGTCTATGTTCACCCCATCACGGATAAGGCGGCCAAGCACCTGTCTGATACCGCGACTAGCACCGGGCTCTTCGCCGTGTGCCGCCCCGTCCTGTGGAGCGCCGGCAAGATTCTGGCGGGCAAACCACAGCTGGTCTCAGTCCCAGTGCTGACGTCTGAGCCTGGCAACGCAGGTACCCTGATTAGGACTTCGGACGCCATGGGGGCGGACGGCGTCATCTTCGCCGGTGAGACGGTCGACCCTTTGGGCTGCAAGGTCGCGCGCGCGTCGGCGGGGTCGCTGTTCCATGTACCCGTTGCTCGCGACCCCAACATCAAGGACGTCCTGGGCAAGCTGCGCTCTTCTGGGATGCAGGTGCTAGCCACGGCTGCTGATGGTGAAGTAGATCTAGCTGAGGCAGATCTGAGCCAACCCACCGCCTGGTTATTCGGTAACGAAGCACATGGACTGGGCGAGCTCTTGGACGAAGCTGACATGCGTGTGCGCATTCCGATTCTTGGGCGTGCAGAGTCACTCAACCTGGCTACGGCCGCCAGCATTTGTCTTTATGAATCAGCCAAGCAACAGAACAGCTAGCCCTGCTCTGTGACTAGGGCTGGTGGCCACAGTAGTCGTTAAGCACGGTAAGATAGCTCGCGTTAGTTTTTGTGCGAGAAGAAGGTAATCAAGGCACGTGTCCGATACACCTCAGATCGAATTGACCGAAGAGGCCCTGGGGGCCGCCGCGGAGAAGGCCATTGCCGCCTTCGAGGCTGCATCCGACCTCGACGAGCTCACCTCCGCCCGCCGCGAACACCTTGGTGACGGTGGCTATATTCCGCAGGCCCGCCAGTCGCTGGGCCAGTTGCCCAAGGATCAGCGCAAGGACGCCGGTCGTGCGGTAAACATGGCCCGCGGCAAGGTGGAAAAGCGCTTTGCGCAGATTCGTGAAGTGCTGGAGCAGGAGGCTCGCGCCGCTCAGCTTAAGGCGGAGAAAGTTGACGTCACCGTCCCCACCACGCGGGCGCAAACTGGTGCTTTGCACCCTATTACTGCGTTGTCGGAGCGCATCGCCGACATCTTCGTGGGCATGGGCTGGGAGATTGCCGATGGCCCGGAGGTTGAGGCCGAGTACTTTAACTTTGATGCGCTGAACTTCAAGCCCGATCACCCGGCACGTACGTTGCAGGACACTTTCCATGTGGGTAAGGAAGGCTCCAAACAGGTCTTGCGTACGCATACCTCGCCGGTGCAGGTACGCACGATGCTTGAGCGTGATGTACCGCTGTACATCGCTTGCCCGGGCCGTGTTTTCCGCACCGATGAGCTGGATGCCACCCATACTCCGGTCTTCCACCAGGTGGAGGGCCTAGCAGTGGACAAGGGACTGACCATGGCCCACCTTCGCGGCACCCTGGAGCACCTAGCCAAGGTTCTTTTTGGTCCTGAGACCACCACCCGCATGCGCGTCAACTACTTCCCGTTCACCGAGCCCTCGGCCGAGGTCGATGTGTGGTTCCCGAATAAGAAGGGCGGCGCCGGCTGGATCGAGTGGGGCGGCTGCGGCATGGTCAACCCCAACGTTCTGCGTGCCGTTGGCATCGACCCCGAGGAGTACACAGGTTTTGCCTTCGGCATGGGCCTTGAGCGCACCTTGCAGTTCCGCAATGGTCTGACCGATATGCGTGACATGGTTGAAGGCGATGTTCGCTTCACCCTGCCCTTCGGCGTGCAGGCATAGGAACCCAGAGAAAGGATAGAGAGAAAACAATGCTTATTTCCCAAGACTGGGTTACCCGCATCCTGGGCACCGCGAATTCCGGCTGGAGCGTACCTTCCGAAGAGTTGGACTCCGGCTTTGTCCGTGTTGGTTTTGAAACTGAGGGATTTGAGGCCCTCCCAGAGACGACCGGCCCGCTGGTTATTGGCCAGGTCGTCGAGATTGAAGAGCTCACGCAGTTCAAGAAGCCAATCCGTTATTGCCAGGTCAACGTTGGCCACGCAAATGGCACCGGCGAGCTGCAGGGCATCATCTGTGGCGCCCGCAATTTCCGTCTCAATGACTATGTCGTGGTCTCCCTCCCAGGTGCTGAGCTGCCCGGCGGCTTCAAGATTGCTGCCCGCGAGACCTATGACCATATCTCCAACGGCATGATGTGCTCCGCCGCTGAGCTCGGGTTCGGCGACAAGGCCAACGGCATTATCGTTCTGGGGGACGAGGTGGCGGACAAGGTCGGCGAGGACGCCCGCCCCATCATCGGTCTGGCTGATACCGCCTTCGACGTCAACATCACCCCGGATCGCGGCTACGCTCTCTCCGCGCGCGGTTTGACCCGCGAGGTGGCTTCGGCGTTTGACCTCACCTTCCCGGACGCGGCTCAGGACCCGAGCGCGGCCGGTGTGGATATCTCGGCTGTTCCTCAGGCACAGGGCGCGCTTATCGACGTTGACCTGCGCGAGGAAACCAAAGCTCAGCGCTTTGGTTTGCGCAAGGTCACCGGCATCGACCCCGCTGCCCGAACTCCATTTTGGATGGAGCGCGAGCTCATGTTGTCCGGCCAGCGCAGCGTCAACGTGGCCACCGACGTCACGAACTACGTCATGCTGTTGCTGGGTGCCCCGATGCACGCCTTCGATGCCAATGTGGTCAGCGGCAACCTCGTGGTGCGCAATGCCGCAGAAGGGGAGAAGTTCGAGACCCTAGATCACGTCAAGCGTGAGCTGTCGGCTGGTGACGTGGTCATCTGCGATGACAACGGCATTCAGTCCCTCGCTGGTGTCATGGGCGGTACGACCTCAGAGATTTCCGATGAGACCACGGATGTCTACTTCGAATCCGCCATCTGGGATCCGATCACCGTGGCCCGGACCTCTCGCCGCCACAAGCTCTCCTCTGAGGCGTCCCGCCGCTTCGAGCGCGGCGTCGACCCGGCCATCGTCGAGGTCGCCCTCGACGTCGCCTGCGCGCTGCTGCAGCAGATTGCTGGCGGCACCATCGAGGCTGGCAGGACGCTCGTGGGAGACGTCGCCAAGCGCGAGCCCATCACCCTGCGCACCGCCAAGCCCAGCGAATACGCCGGCGTGGAGTACTCCCGCGACACCATTATCCAGCGCCTGCGCGAGGTGGGCTGCGACGTCACCGACAACGGTGATGAGCTGCAAGTTACGCCGGCGACGTGGCGCACGGATATCTCCATGGACGTCGACCTCATTGAGGAAGTCCTGCGCCTAGAAGGGCTAGAGGACATTCCCACTGTGCTGCCGACCCCGGCAGGCGGTCGCGGTCTGACGCCGGCCCAGAAGCGCCGCCGCGCTATTGGCCACGCTTTGGCCTATGCCGGTTATGCCGAGGTCTTGCCGGCGCCGTTCATCCCGAACGACACCTTTGATACATGGGGTTTGGACAAGGAGGATCCGCGTCGTAAGACGGTGGCCGTGCAGAATCCTCTCGAGTCCGACAAGGCCATTCTGTCCACGACGTTGCTCCCGAACCTTCTTGAGGCCATCGCGCGCAACGTGGCCCGTGGCCGAAGCGACCTTGCCCTTTTCGGTCTCCAGCAGGTGGCTTTCAAGCGCGCTGATGCGTCGCCGATGCCTTCGGTGGAGTCCCGCCCGGAGGAGTCCGTCGTGGCTGAGCTTTTGGAGTCCCTGCCTCTGCAGCCGCTGCACGTGGCTACGGTTGCTACCGGCAACATTGAGCACGAAGGTCCGTGGGGGGCCGGCCGCGCGTATAGCTACGCAGATGCGATCGAGTCTGCGCGCCAGGTGGCTCGTTCCGCTGGTGTTGACGTTGCAGTTAAGGCAGCCGAACAGCTTCCGTGGCACCCGGGTCGCTGTGCCGCAATTGTCCTCGCCGATGATGAAGAGCAGGTCGTGGGTTATGCGGGTGAGCTGCACCCGCAGGTTCTTGAGGCTTTGGAGCTTCCTGCACGCACGTGTGCCATGGAGCTCGATGTCTCAGCACTGCCGTTGGAGGAGAAGTTCCCGGCACCTGTGTTGTCTTCCTTCCCGGCCCTGCACCAAGACATCGCTTTGGTAGTGGATGAGGAAACATCTGCAGAGACGGTTCGCCGGGTAGTCGAAGAGGGTGCAGGCGAGCTTTTGGAGTCCGTGGAGCTTTTCGACGTCTTCCGCGGCGAGCAGCTTGGTGAGGGCAAGAAATCCCTTGCCTTCCAGCTTCTTTTCCGCGCTGATGACCGCACACTGACTGATGACGAGGCGAACCAGCATCGTCTGGCCGCTGCGGAGCTGGCTCAGCAGCGTCTCGGCGCACAGATGCGGGCTTAGCCTATCGACATCTCTTAATCCATCAACCCGGTTCACCCCGCAGGTGGGCCGGGTTTCCCTTTGCGCAAGCGTGCGAAGGCGTGGGGAAAGATCCCCCAGCGCTGGTAGGTGTGTGGTTTAGCTCATAGCCTCAGAGGGGCAGCGTTTCCAACCCCGAAAGGATTGTCTACACCATGCGTCTGTTGTCCCGCCTTACCGCCACCGCCGCCGTTGTCGGTGCACTCACGATTGCCCCACATGCCTCCGCCGACCTGTCCCAAGGCTTCTCCAATGCCGACGGCACCGTCAACTGTGAAAGCGCGAATATCGAAGGAACCTACGTAGCATGTCTGTCCGAAGGCGCACGAGCTACCAGCCCGCAGTGCAACCCGCCAGGCCAACTGGCACCGCGTTTTATTTACCATGCAGGCCGCTCTAAGGCTGACTGCTTTAACCAAGGGCTTACGACCACGAACTTCAAGCGCCTCCAGCCAGGCCAAGTTCACCAATTCAATGAAGTCACCGCTATCGCCGATGCGCAGGGCGGCATCCACTTCGTCGGCCCACAGGGCTACCTAGGCTACGCAGGAAAGAAGGCCGTATCTGGTTCGGAAGGACTGGGGGACGTCTCTTCCCGCGTCATGTAGTCCAAATACAGCCCTCGTTTCATAAAAGGGCCCGGAGTTAGCCGGCCCCGCGTCACTCCTATTTCCTCATCCACAGCTCGGATTCTCGCACTATACCGCGAGAATCCGAGCTTCGTCGTTCATGGAATGAAGAAATATCGCGGCTGTTTTTGAATAACATACGGCCGACTGCATTATTTGCTAGGGTGGCTGCATGAGTATTTCAGTAGCAATCGCCGGAGCCACAGGTTATGCAGGGAGCGAGATTCTACGCCTCTTGCTGTCGCACCCAGCGTACCTTTCAGGTGATCTGCGCATTGGCGCGCTCACGGGGCACTCCAATGCTGGCCAGCGAGTCTCCGAACTCATGTCGCATCTGCCGCAGTTGGCAGACCGTGTCATCGAGGACACCACCCCAGAAGTCCTCGCCGGCCATGACATCGTATTCCTCGGTTTGCCGCACGGGCATTCGGCGGAGATAGGCCGTCAGCTGGGGGAGTCCGTCACCGTCATCGATTGTGCCGCCGATTTCCGCCTCCGCAACAAAGAAGATTGGGATGCATTCTATGGCGGTGAGTATGCCGGCGCGTGGCCCTACGGGATCCCGGAAGTTCCCGGCAACCGCGACAAGCTCAAGGGCAGCAACCGCGTGGCTGTTCCAGGGTGTTTTCCCACCACGATTACCCTGGGGGCCCTTCCTGCCGTGGCGCAAGGGCTAATTGAGCCGGACCTGTCCGTCATCGCGATTACCGGTGTATCCGGAGCCGGTAAGAAGGCCTCCGTAGCTCAGTTGGGCGCGGAGACAATGGGCAACCTCAAGGCCTACAAGCCGGGTGGCACCCACCGCCACACCCCGGAAGTACTGCAGAACCTGCAACCCTTTACTCAGGAGCCGGTGTCCGTGAGTTTTACTCCGGTGCTTGCCCCTCTGCCGCGCGGCATTTTGGCCACGATTACGGCGCCGCTGAAGGGGGGCGTCGACAAGCGCCGTGTTGCCCAGGCTTTCCGTGCGTTCTACGCCGACGAGCCATTTTGCCTTGTGCTTCCGGAAGGCCAGCAACCGCAAACCCAGAACGTGGTGGGCAGCAACATGGTTCATATTCAGGCACACGTGGATGAGCGCGCTAACCGCCTTGTCATCACTGCGGCTTTAGACAACCTATGCAAGGGCACCGCCGGCGCGGCCGTTCAGTGCATGAACCTCACCTTGGGCTGGGAGGAAACTCTGGGCCTGCCGCAGGCAGCCGTCGCCCCCTAGATAGCCAAATACTCGCCCGCGCGTTCCTCGCGCCACCCAATCCCGCTGGAACTGTAGTTCCGCTAAGACAAGGAGAAACTAGAAATGATTACTGCACCCGCCGGCTTCCTCGCTGGCGCCACGACGGCTGGGATTAAGCCCTCCGGAAAGCCGGATATGGCCCTTGTGGTCAATCAAGGTCCCAACTTTGATGCAGCCGCAGTGTTTACCCGTAACCGCGTGGTGGCCGCTCCCGTGAAGCTTTCCCGTGCAGCAGTAGCGGACGGTGCCATCCAAGCCGTCATTTATAACTCAGGCAACGCGAATGCCTGCAACGGCGTGCAAGGAGACAAGGATGCGGCGGCGATGGTAGCCGCTGTCTCCGAGCACACAGATATCCCCGCAGCCAACATCGCGGCGTGCTCGACGGGTCTTATCGGAGAGCTGCTTCCCATGGAGAAGGCATTGGCCGGTATCGAAGCGGTTGCCGGGGATCTCGGTTCTGATGAATCGCACGGTCAGGCCGCCGCGGAGGCAATCATGACCACCGATACCGTGGTCAAAGAATCGCTCTTTAAGGCCGAGGGTTGGAGCATGGGCGCCATGGGCAAGGGTGTGGGCATGATGGCTCCCTCTCTGGCCACCATGTTGGTATGCGTGACGACGGATGCCGTGGCCTCCCCACAAGCCTTGCGTTCGGCGCTGCAGACCGCTAGTGATCAGACCTTCAACACGCTTGACGTTGACGGCTCGACCTCCACCAATGACACGGTCATCATCCTGTCCTCTGGTGCTTCCGGTGTAGAGCCTAGCCAGGAAGAGCTGGATGCTGCTGTTCTGGCGGTGTGTTCCGATATCGCGGATCAGCTCCAGGCAGATGCCGAGGGGGTGACCAAGCGCGTGAAGATCACGGTCGAAGGAACCTCCACCGATGAACAGGCGCTGAACGCCGCGCGCACCTTGGGGCGCGACAACCTTTTCAAGTGTGCGATGTTCGGCTCGGATCCCAACTGGGGTCGCGTGCTCGCCGCAGTGGGCATGGCAGATGCTGATATGGATCCGGAGAACATCTCGGTGTTCTTCAATGACCAGGCTGTGTGCGTTGGCTCCACCGGCGCGCCCGGCGCGCGCGATGTTGACCTTTCCGGGGCTGACATTGACGTACGCGTTGACCTAGGTACTGGCGGAAGCGGTACCGCTTTCGTACGCACCACCGATTTGTCCCACGATTACGTGGAGATCAACTCCGCGTACAGCTCCTAAGAGCAGCAGGGAGGAAAGATGATTCAGGGACTCAGCAATGTAGACCGCGCCACTGTGCTCGCGGAAGCCTTGCCGTGGCTGCAGCACTACCGCGACAAGATCGTCGTCGTGAAGTACGGCGGCAACGCGATGGTGGATGACTCGCTCAAGGCCGCCTTCGCCGCTGACATGGTTTTCCTGCGCACCGTGGGCGCTAAGCCCGTGGTGGTGCACGGCGGGGGCCCGCAGATCAATGAGATGCTGGGCAAGCTGGGCATTGAAGGAGAATTCAAGGGCGGTTTCCGCGTGACCACCCCGGAAATCATGGACGTGGTCCGCATGGTTCTTTTCGGCCAGGTGGGTCGCGGTCTGGTGAATCTCATCAACTCCCACGGTCCCTACGCCGTGGGAACCTCCGGTGAGGACGCGGGTCTGTTTAAGGCCCGCAAGCGGCTTGTCGACGTCGACGGCGAGCCCACCGATATCGGCATGGTGGGAGACATCGTCAGCGTCGATCCCTCCGCCGTCATGGACATCATCGAGGCTGGGCGCATTCCGGTGGTCTCGACCATCGCTCCCGGAAATGACGGCGAGGTCTACAACATCAACGCGGATATCGCCGCCGGTGCATTGGCACGAGCACTGGGTGCTGAGCGCCTTGTCATCCTCACCAATGTGGAGGGCCTGTACACCGACTGGCCCAATCGCGATTCACTGGTGTCGAAAATTGAGGTCGACAAACTCAAAGCCCTGCTCCCAGGCCTGGATTCGGGCATGATTCCGAAGATGGAGTCCTGCCTTATGGCTGTCGAGGGAGATGTGAGCGCCGCCCACGTCATCGACGGGCGTATCGCCCACGCCGTGCTATTGGAGCTGCTTACTACGGGCGGCATCGGCACGATGGTGCTGCCCAATGATTACAACCGTGAGGACTACCCAGAAGGAACAGTCTTCAGGAAGGACGATAAGAAATGACCGCGCAGACCACATTGACGCAACGCTGGGGGCAAGTGCTCAGCAACACCTACGGCACCCCACCCGTGGCCATCGTGTCCGGCAAGGGCGCCACGGTGACCGATGAAGACGGTAAAGAATACATCGATATGCTCGCCGGCATTGCGGTGAACTCGCTGGGCTATGCCCACCCGGCCATCGTCGAGGCGGTCAGCGCCCAGGTGGCGACCGTTGGCCATGTCTCCAACCTCTTTGCTAGCAAACCCGTCGTCGAGGCTGCGGGCAAACTCCTGGAGAAAGTGGGGGATAGCGAGGACCGTGTCTTCTTCTCAAACTCCGGGGCGGAAGCCAATGAGGCTGCCTTTAAGCTGGCACGCTTGACCGGCCGCCGCCGCATCCTCGCCGCGGACCATGGTTTCCATGGCAGGACGATGGGCTCTCTCGCCATGACCGGGCAACCTGCCAAGCGCAAGGCTTTTGAACCTTTCCCGGGTGGGGTGGAGTTCTATACCTACGGTGACATTGACTACTTGACCACCTTGGTGGAACAGAACCCGGAGGATACCGCCGCCATCATCTTGGAGCCCATTCAGGGGGAGACGGGTGTGATACCCGCACCCGATGGATTCCTGCGCGCCGTGCGGGAGCTCTGTACCAAGCACGGCATCCTCATGATTGTCGATGAGGTGCAAACTGGTGTGGGGCGCACCGGCGATTTCTTTGCCTTCCAGCATGAGGGCGTTCTTCCAGACGTCATCACCATGGCTAAGGGCTTGGGCGCGGGTATGCCGATCGGCGCCACCATTGCCCGTGGTCAGGCAAAGAATCTCTTCACCCCGGGTTCCCACGGCACGACCTTCGGCGGAAATCCCGTTTCCTGTGCGGCGGCCGCAACGGTGCTGGAGCTTGTCGACGCCCCCTTCCTCGCCGACGTTGCCCGAAAGGGAGAGTGGCTACGCAGTGAGGTGGCCAAAATCCCGGCGGTGCAGTCAGTCAGGGGCCGAGGGCTTATGCTAGGTGTTGTATTAAATAAATCGGTGGCTAAGGACGTTGTGGCTGCAGGCTTGGACCACGGTCTCATCCTCAACGCCCCAAGCAGCGAGGTCTTGCGCTTGACCCCGCCGTTGGTGATCACCGATGAGGAACTCACGCAAGCAATCGATCGCCTGCATAAGGTACTGGAGGAAATAGGATGAGCGTGCGCCATTTCTTGGCAGATGACGACCTCACATCGGAGGAACAAGCAGAGGTCTTGGACCTTGCCTTGAAGCTGAAGAAGGACCCCTTCTCCGAGCGTCCGCTGGAGGGCCCGAAGTCGGTCGCGGTTCTTTTTGACAAGACGTCGACGCGCACGCGCTTCTCCTTCGAGGCGGGAATTGCTCACCTGGGCGGGCATGCCATCGTCACGGAGACAAAGTCCACGCAGATGGGTAAAGGCGAGACGTACCAGGACACCGCTGCTGTTCTCTCCCGGTTTGTCGAGGCAATTGTCTGGCGCACCTACGCACACCAAAACCTGCTAGAGATGGCTGAAATCGCGACGGTACCCATCGTCAACGCTCTGTCCGATGACCTGCACCCGTGCCAGATCCTGGCGGATTTGGTGACCTGCCGCGAGAATTTTGGCGAGCTGACCGGCCTTAAGGCCGTCTACCTCGGCGATGGCAATAACAACATGGCCAACTCCTACATGCTGGGTTTTGCAACCGCGGGCATGGAGATGACGATTGTTGCGCCGGAAGGTTTCCAGCCGCAGCCGGAGTTTGTGGAACGCGCACGCAAGCGCGGCACGGTGACCGTGACCGATTCCCTCGACGGCGTCGACGGCGCCGATGTTGTCATCACCGATACGTGGGTGTCGATGGGCCAGGAAGATGATGGCAAGGACCGCCGGACCCCGTTCCTGCCTTACCAGGTCACCTCGGAAGTCATGGCGCGCGCCAAGGAAGGGGCAATCTTCCTGCATTGCCTTCCGGCTTACCGCGGCAATGAAGTGACTGCAGAGGTCATTGACGGACCACAATCCCGCGTTTTCGACGAGGCGGAGAACCGCCTCCACGCACAGAAGGCGCTACTCGTGTGGCTTCTTGCAGCTCAGGAGGAGAAGTAGACGAATGACGACGACCCCAACTACGCGCAATGCCCGCCAGGCCAAGATTCTGGAGATACTCGACCGCACTCGGGTCACGAGCCAAGTTCAGCTCTCTGAGCTTTTGCTTGATGAGGGAATTGACATCACGCAAGCTACGTTGTCGCGTGATCTCGACGAGCTGGGCGCTAAAAAGGTAAAACGCGATGGTGGCCGTTCCTTCTACGTTGTGGGTGGCGAGCTGGAGCAGTTCGAAGACCAACTCAACGGTCCGCGTGAGAAGCTTCGCCGCATGCTCGATGAGCTCGTGGTGTCGCATGACTACTCCGGCAATATTGCGATGTTGCGCACCCCCGCGGGTGCCGCGCAGTATTTGGCATCTTTCATCGACCGCGTGGGCTTGCCGGATGTCGTCGGTTGCATCGCGGGCGATGACACCATCTTCGTCCTCGCTCGTGAGGGATTAGGGGGTCGGGAGCTGGCGGAGAAGCTCACCAACCGCGGCATTTAACATTTATACGTAAGTCTGTATAATATAAATCAGTTCGATTCTTAGCACCTGTTTGTCTTAAAGGAGCAAATACTATGACTGCACGCGTTGTGCTTGCCTACTCTGGCGGTCTGGATACATCCGTCGCCATTCCCTACCTGGCCAAGATGACCGGTGGCGAGGTTATCGCCGTGTCCCTTGACCTGGGGCAGGGCGGCGAGGATATGGACTCCGTGCGTCAGCGCGCTCTTGACTGCGGTGCCGTCGAGTCCATCGTGGTTGACGCTAAGGATGAGTTCGCCGAAGAGTACTGCCTGCCCACCATTAAGGCGAACGGTATGTACATGAAGCAGTACCCACTGGTGTCTGCTATTTCCCGCCCGCTCATCGTCAAGCACCTCGTCGAGGCGGCCCAGGCGCACGGTGGTACTCACGTATCCCACGGCTGCACCGGCAAGGGTAATGACCAGGTGCGTTTCGAGGTTTCCTTCCGCGCGCTGGATCCCACCCTGGAAATCATTGCTCCCGCGCGTGACTATGCCTGGACCCGCGACAAGGCCATCGCCTTTGCCGAGGAAATCAACCTTCCCATCGAGCAGTCCGCTGCCTCTCCGTTCTCCATTGACCAGAATGTCTGGGGCCGCGCGGTAGAGACCGGCTTCCTGGAGGATCTGTGGAACCCGCCGACAAAGGATCTCTACGCCTACACCGAGCAGCCGGATCTGGGTAATGCCCCGGATGAGGTGACCATCACCTTCGATAAGGGTGTGCCCACCGCCATCGACGGCAAGCCGGTTACCGTCCTGCAGGCTATCGAGGAGCTCAACCGCCGTGCTGGTGCCCAGGGCATTGGCCGCCTCGACATGGTGGAAGACCGACTGGTGGGTATTAAGTCCCGCGAGGTCTACGAGGCGCCGGGCGCCATGGTGCTCATCAAGGCCCACGAGGCACTCGAAGATGTCACTGTGGAGCGCGAGTTGGCTCGCTACAAGCGCCTTACCGACGCCCGCTGGTCCGAGGAGGTCTACGACGGCCTCTGGTTCTCTCCGCTGAAGCGCTCGTTGGATGCCTTCACCGAGTCCACCCAGGAGAACGTCACCGGCGATATCCGCATGGTTCTGCATGCTGGTACCGCCACCGTAAATGGCCGCCGTTCGGGCCAGTCCCTGTACTCCTTCGACCTGGCCACTTATGACACCGGTGATACCTTCGACCAGACCGCTGCCAAGGGCTTTGTCCAGCTGCACGGCCTGTCGACGCAAATCTCCAACCAGCGTGACCGCGACGGCGGTTTCCCCACGGGCAAGTAGAACAACTAAGCCAAGGTAAGGAATCGATGCACAAGACCAATGAGGGTGCGCTGTGGGGCGGCCGCTTTTCGGGCGGCCCCTCCGAGGCGATGTTTGCCCTGTCCGTATCTACCCACTTCGACTGGGTGCTGGCGCCCTATGACGTGCTAGCCTCCAAGGCTCATGCCAAGGTCCTGCACAAGGCGGGCCTGCTTTCCGACGCCGACTTGGACACCATGCTTTCCGGACTCAGTGAGCTGGGGGAGAAGGTTGCCTCCGGCGAGTTTGGACCGCTGCCGACCGACGAGGACGTGCACGGGGCCATGGAACGCGGGCTTATCGACATCGTTGGCCCCGAGGTAGGCGGGCGCTTGCGTGCCGGCCGCTCCCGTAATGACCAGGTAGCCACCCTGTTCCGGATGTGGATTCGTGACGCCATTCGCGATATCGCACTCCAGGTCACTGACTTGGTGGAGGCCTTGGCTGGTCAAGCCGAAGCTCACCCGGATGCGATCATGCCGGGTAAGACCCACTCCCAGGCAGCGCAGCCGGTCTTGTTGGCACACGAACTGCTCGCTCACGCGCAGCCGTTGCTGCGTGATATTGAGCGCCTTCAGGATCTGGATAAGCGCCTAGCTGTGTCACCTTATGGCTCGGGTGCGCTCGCCGGCTCTTCGCTGCACTTGGACCCAGAAGCCATTGCTGAGGAGCTCGGCTTTGATTCCTCCTCAGAGAACTCTCTGGATGGCACGGCAGCGCGTGACTTTGCTTCTGAAACGGCCTTCGTCCTTACTCAGATTGCCGTCGACATGTCCCGTCTTTCCGAGGAGATCATCTACTGGTGTACTCCAGAGTATGGCTACGTCACTCTGGACGATGCCTGGTCTACTGGCTCTTCGATCATGCCGCAAAAGAAGAATCCGGACGTTCCGGAGCTGACCCGTGGCAAGACAGGTCGTCTCATCGGCAACCTCACCGGATTGCTCTCCACGTTGAAGGCGCAGCCTCTGGCTTACAACCGTGACCTACAGGAGGATAAGGAACCCATCGTGGATTCGGTGGCGCAGCTCAACCTGCTGCTACCGGCTATGACCGGCCTTATTGAGACCCTGACCTTCCACGAAGATCGCATGCGTGAGCTCGCCCCCCGCGGCTTCACTTTGGCTACTGATTTGGCCGAGTGGATGGTGCGCCAGGGCGTTCCCTTCCGCGAAGCGCACGAGGCTTCCGGTGCTTGCGTGCAAATCGCGGAAGCTCGGGGTGTTGACCTGGTGGACCTCACGGATGAGGAGCTGGCGGGCGTCGATAAGCGCCTGCTCCCCGAAGTCCGTGAAGTTCTCACCATCGATGGGGCAGTGGCCTCACGTTCTACCAAGGGCGGCACCGCCGGTGTGCGTGTGGTGGAGCAGCGCGAAAAGGTTCGAGAGTGCGCTGCTGCCGCGCGAAAGTGGGCAGAAACTCCACTGCGCTAGTCTCAACAAGCTCTGACACCGCATGGCCGCTTTCGGCCATGCGGTTCTTTTGTGCGCGGGGGTAGGGGGTGCCGCCCGTTTGGGCTGCGTGTGAATGTGTCGTGAAGCACTATAGGGGGCGGATAGTGAGGAGAGTCTCAAGAGCTTGCTATAACGTTTCATTAGGGAATGTGAAGCAAAGGCACGTTCTTAACGCGGAAAGGACTATCATCCCTGATGACTGAACTACTTCGGCTACCGAACACGGAGTCGCACGAAAGAGAGAAAGCAGTCTATGCCTCGGAAGATCACGGACTGCAGAAGGGGATGAGTAACCGTCAGCTTCAGATGATCGCCATCGGCTCAGCTATCGGCACCGGGCTCTTGCTCGGCACCGGTGGCCGGTTGCAAACGGCGGGGCCCTTCCTCGCTGTTTTGTATTTGGTGTGCGGATTCTTCGGCTATATCATCCTGCGCTCCCTTGGCGAACTCATCGTGTACCGCCCAAGCTCTGGCTCTTTCGTTTCTTATGCCCGTGAGTTCTACGGCGAGAAGACCGCTTTTGTCACCGGCTGGCTCTACTGGGGAAACTGGGCTGCCACCTTGGTCGCAGATGGCACGGCCGTGGCCATCTATATCAAATGGTTTGGTAAGTACACCTCGTGGTTAGACGCCGTCCCGCAGTGGGTGCTGGCCCTGGGCGTTGTGTGCAGCATCCTCTTGTTCAACATGCTCTCGGTAAAGATCTTCGGCGAGCTGGAGTATTGGTTCTCCATGATCAAGATCATCGCCCTCCTAGTCTTCATGGTGGTGGCCATCGGGGTGGTCATTCTGGGCCACCCCAACGGTGGCCCCACCGGATTTAGTCTTATTGCTGATGCCGGTGGTTGGCTTCCTAATGGCCTGTTGCCTGCAGTAATTGTCATCCAGGGCGTTGTCTTTGCCTATGCAGGCATCGAGTTGGTAGGTACCACGTCGGGTGAGACAAAGGACGTCGAAAAGCATATTCCGCGTGCGGTGAATAGTGTTCTATTCCGTATCGTGGTCTTCTATTTCGGCAGCGTGCTGCTGCTGCTGACCCTGGTTTTGCCCTACACCACCTACGTCACAGAAGTATCGCCATTCGTGACCTTCTTTGAGTCACTTGGCGCAGGTTATGCTGCGCCTATCTTCCAGCTGGTGGTAATCACCGCTGCGATTTCCTCATTGAATGCCGGTCTGTATTCGACGGGCCGCATCATGTACAACATGTCTACTGCTGGCTCCGGGCCCAAATTCGGTGCCCGCATGTCCAAATCTGGCGTTCCTTATGGAGGCATCGTGATGGCCGCCTTCGTCGGTCTCGCTGGTGTGTTTCTTAACTATGTGGTGCCCGAGATGGCTTTCGAGATCGTATTGAATCTGGCCGCGCTGGGCACGTTGGCGTCGTGGGCCGCCGTAGCCATGTCTCACATCAAATTTGTGCACCTGGCGAAGAAGGGGCGCTATACCCGTCCCAATTATCGCTCGCCCTTCGGCCAAGCAGGTGATTGGTCTGTGCTTGCCTTCATCGCGGTGGTCATTATCCTTATGGCTTTTGATTACCCGATCGGAACCTTCGCTCTGGCCTCTACGCTGCTTCTCATTCCGGTGTTCGCTGCCATGTGGTTTGCCTGGCGTGAGCGTATCTACACCATCGCGGCGGAGAGGAAGGCCAAGCACCTTCCCACCTCGCGCTTCCCAGCCGCGCCGCAGACGGACCTTCACCCGAAGAATTAACACAAGGATCAAGATCGGAGATTGCAATGAACCATGCTGTCAAATTCGTAGATGTAGAGAATATGGCGCGCTGGATACAGCGTGAGGGAGTAGAAAACATCATTATCGGAATGGTGGACTACCTTGAGGCGGACTACCGCGAATGGGAGCGATTCGACAAAATCGCACGCGTGGCTTCTCACACCCCGTTCGGCGTCATCGAACTCATGCCTACCTCCAATGGCAAGGAGTACTCCTTCAAGTACGTCAACGGTCATCCTTCGAACCCCGCACGTGGCTTTCAGACGGTAACTGCTTTTGGCGTGCTTGCTGACGTCGACAACGGTTATCCCACGTTCGAGGCCGAAATGACTTTGCTTACGGCGCTGCGCACGGCGGCGACCTCCGCCATGGTGGCAAAGCACCTAGCCCGAAAAGACTCGACGCGTAAGGCCATGGTGGGGGCTGGCTCGCAGTCAGAGTTCCAGGCCCTTGCATTCCGCGGTGTAATGGGGATCGATGACATCGCTATTTATGACATTGACCCGAAGGCAGTAGAAAAGTTCCAGCGAAACTTGGAGCCATTGGGATTCAACATCACAGCCTGCTCGAGTGTTGATGAAGCCGTACAGGGCGCCGACATCATCACCACCTGCACGGCAGATAAGGCCCAGAACCAAATCTTGGCCGAGCATCACGTCGCGCCTGGCGTGCACCTCAATGCGGTCGGTGGTGACTGCCCGGGCAAGACCGAACTCGAGAGCTCTATCTTGGACAAGTCCAAGGTCTTTGTTGAGTTCCCAGAACAGACGCGCATCGAGGGCGAGATTCAGCAGAAGCCGGCAGACTTTCCAGTGGTCGAGTTCTACCAGGTACTTACTGGGCAGGCGACGGGCCGCGAAAGCGATGACCAGATCACGCTTTTCGACGATGTCGGATTCGCCATCAATGACTTTTCTGCCCTTCGCTACCTTCGTGATTCTGTAAGGGGTACTGATTTAGAGTCAGAGATCGATATCATTGCCAACCCGGAGGACCCTAAGGACCTCTTCTCTTTGGTCGCGAACGTCCCCTCGCTTCTTTAGCCCAATGGTCGGGACAGAGTCGCCGCCCTTTTCTCTGTCCCGCTGTGGCCGCATTGATCTCTGCAGTTCTTATTAAGGCAACCGCTTTCGGATAGCAGCAGCGGGGGACTGCATCGGGGGTGCGCGATCGGTAAGTCGAGCACCATGGCGGAGTGCCTTTTATGATTTAGGTCATGAGTAGCGCACAGCCGGGTGGACGAAAGAAGTCAGTTATCGCAGCCCTCGCCTTCCTGGTTGTCGCTATCGTCTCTGTGGTCGTGGGGCGTGGCTGGATTTCGATGCCCAGCTTTAGCTTTCCCAGTTCGCCCTCCTCGCATCGCGACCTCCTCCACGTGAAGGGTGCCATCAGTCCGGAAGATGAGGAGTTTTTTAAAGCCGCGGAGCAGCAACAAGTATTTGCAGAGGTTGGCATCTCGGTGACGTATGACGTTTTCTCGCCCCAGGACTTGGTAGAGATTGCTAGCAGGCCCGACCCTGACTATGACTTCGTCATGCCCGTCGTGGATGGCGCGGCACGTGTTGCTGAGACGAAGGATAAATCCACGACCATCACTGGGGCCGACCCCGGCTCGGTGGTTGCATTCTCTACGCCACTCATCGCACTGGTCTATACGGATTTGGTGGGTGATATGGAATCTCAAGGCTTGGTGGTTGACAACGGCGGTAACAAGTCCCTCGATCTTGCAAAACTGAACGAGATGTCAAAGGAAGGCACACGCTGGCGCGATATTAGCCCGTCTTTTGGATCTCCTCGCGTTGTCGATGTTGCGGTTCCCAGCCTCCGCGAATCCAATGCAGCGTTGCAGTATGCTGCCCTGATTCGTTCCGTCGGGGAAAGAGCAGGCGGTGATGATGCCATGCAGCGACTACTCGTCGGTCAAGGACACGGAGAGGCTAGCACGCAGGGAATTTTTGATACCTACCTGCGTCTTGGGAAGGGCGAGATGCCCATGGTGTTGGCCACCGAAGCCGAGTACGTAGCCGAACTTTTAAAGCAATCAGATTCTGAGGGCAGTACGAAGCTCAAGGACTACACTCCTTTAGCTCTCGTCCCAGGGGCAATGCTGACCTCCACCGTCGTCCCGCAAACGGAGGAAGGTGATGCTTTCGCCGCCGCCGTGAGTGACCGTTCAATTCAAGGTGTTGCCGCGATGCAGGGATACCGCACGGAGCCGACCAGCATCTTCGACAAGCTGGTCGCCGACGTGGAGTACAGCCCTCTCCCTCTGCCAACTCAACAACGTCCCACGTCTTGGCAAGACATTGAAGCCATTCAGCAAGAGCTGGGATTAATCACGGGAAACGAACTCCCGGAAAGGATGATGTGAATGTTGCGATCCCTGAAGGCATTCGTCGCCGTGTCGTGCATGATGACTCTTGCTGCTTGTTCCGCTGTCAGTGGAAACAGTTGGCTCGACGACTCAACCTCAAGCGAGCAAGAGCAAGACGGTGACCTGAAGATTGTCGCCGCAACGGAGCTTGCACCGCTGGAGCCGGTCCTGGAACAGGCCTCCGAGGAGCTCGGCTTTGATATCACCATGACCACGGAGTCAGGCACGTTGGAGAATTCTCGTTCGCTGCAACAAGGAACCTTTGACCGTCATTATGACGCCACGTGGTTCGCCACCAACCGCTACGCCCGCATCATTGGTGCCGATAGCAAGTTGGGAAAGGAATTCAGCGTCGCGCGCTCACCTGTGGCGTTGGGCGTGCACAAGGATGTCGCTCGCAAGCACGGATGGGACACCACGCAGCCGACCTGGCAGGAGATTTCAGATTCAGGTATCACCTTTGGGATGACCGACCCATCAACGTCGAACTCGGGTTTCTCCGCCTTGTCTGCGGCCACCACCGCATTCGCGGACACCGGCCGAGCGCTAACGGAAGAGGATATCTACAAGGCTTCGGACAAGGTCCAAGACCTGTTTGGTAATCAGACGCTCACCTCTGGCTCCTCGGGATGGTTGGCGGATCGCTTCCGCGAGCATCCGGAGCAAGCGGACGCGATTATTAACTACGAATCCGTGCTCTATCAGCTCCAGGACGAAGGTGCAGACCTACAAGTGGTCATTCCTTCCGATGGTGTCATTTCCGCGGATTATCCACTCACGGCCCTTCATAGCTCCCCAGACGATGACGCAGAAGTGAAGGTGCAGGCGTTGGCTGATTGGTTGCGTGATTCTTCCCAGCTGCTGAAGAGCTACCACCTGCGTGTGGACAATTCCGATCTGCCGGGCACCATGTTCGAGCTTCCTTATCCCGCTAACGAGAAGACTGCACAGGCGCTGGAGGCCGCATTCGCCCACGAGCTGCGCAAACCCGGCAACACGTCTCTTGTGTTGGATACCTCGGGTTCTATGGAAGGTGAGCGTATCGAGCTTCTTAAGAGCAGTTTGCGCCCGCTTATCGACGGCTCTGCGGACGGCAATACCGCAGAACAAGGCCAGGTTGCTTTCCGTAACCGCGAGCAAATCAAGCTCATGCCGTACTCGTCCGAACCTCAGCCAGTGACCCGCGCTGTGATGGATACCGAAAACATGGGCTCGGTCAAAGAACTGGCGGATCGAGTAGAGGATTTGCAGGCCGACGGAGAAACCGCCACGTTCGACTCAGTGCTTAAAGCCTTTGATGAGCTGAGCGCTGGCGACGGCGATATTGGCACCGTGGTGCTCATGACCGACGGTGAGGTCACTCGCGGCCGAACCTTTGCTCAGTTCAAGGAGGCGTACGAACAGCTCCCACCGGATAAGAAGGATATCCCGGTGTTCGTCATCTTGTACGGTGAAGCCAATGTTCAAGAGATGGAGGAGCTAGCCCAACTCACCGGCGGTAAAACCTTCAACGCCATCGACGGTGATCTGGCCGGGGCCTTCGAAGAAATTCGCGCTTATCAGTAAAACACCATTCTCCATTGTCAAGGAAGGCAGGCATCCATGGACTACGTAACCCCTCGCAAGGTAATTGCCGCAGTTGTAGTGACGGTGCTCGTCGCTGCCTTGCACTTCCTCACTGGCGGCGGCCTGGGATTCCTTTGGCCTATCGTGGCGGCCAGCTGCGGCGCGGCAGCCGGATTCCTCATCCCGCCGGAGAAGCGACACAGGGAACTGCCTGCACCACCGGTGTCTGAGGCGGGACGGCTGACCACAAGCCTGAACAGAACTCGCTGCAGCCTGCACCACCGAGACATTCCGGCGCCCGTAGATCGCGCGTGGACGGAGTTCGACGCCTCGGCAACGTGGGTGCTCAACAACTGGGACAGGCTCGATGATGCCCCAAGTCAGCAGTCCCTTGTCCGCGACATGATTGAGGAGCACTCGAGCAGTTTGGTGAAGTCCTATTTGGAGGTAACGGAACTCAACGAGCCCGCAGCGGTCAAAGAGGTGACTGAGGCGCTGGGGATACTCAATCGAGAGATGACGGAGATTCGTGACGCCATTGTCCAGAACTCGGTCCGTGGCCTGCAGGATCACTCCATGGCGCTGAAGCTGCAATTTGGTGGGACCACTCCTTCTGCAGATTCCAAGGAGGTGTAGGGTTGGCGGGTATGAGTCTTGATCCGAAGCTGCTCGACATTTTGGTGTGTCCGCAGGACAAGGGCCCGCTGAACTACCTGGAAGAAGAACAGGTACTGGTCAATGACCGGCTAGGGGTGGCCTATCCCATTGAAAACGGTATTCCTGTCATGCTGGCCGATCACGCAACACCGTGGCCGCCAACTGACGACGATGCCTAAGACGCATCCCGCGAATTTAGTGGTCTTTGCGAACACTTATCCCGTCCAGCCGGAATCGAAGTAAAAGGAGCCTCCATGAACATCATTGATGAGCTGCAGTGGCGCGGCCTCATTAACCAGTCCACAGATCTCGATGCCCTCCGCGCGGCTTGCGAGGAACCCATCACTCTATATTGCGGTTTCGACCCCACGGGTGACTCCTTGCACGCGGGCCACTTGGTGCCGATGATTATGCTGCGCCGTTTTCAAAAGGCCGGGCATCACCCAATCGCCCTCGCTGGTGGCGCTACGGGGCAAATCGGCGACCCGCGGGATGTGGGGGAGCGCTCCATGCTTTCGCAGGAGACCATCAACGAGAATATGGTGGCTATCAAGAAGCAGCTGCGCCAGTTCATTGACTTCGAGGGTGAGAACGCGGCGACCATGGTCAATAACGCGGACTGGACTTCTCAGATGTCTGTCATTGACTTCCTGCGCGACGTGGGAAAGAACTTTTCTTTGAATACGATGCTGGACCGTGACACGGTCAAGCGTCGCTTGGAGTCCGACGGAATTTCGTACACTGAGTTCTCCTACATGCTGCTCCAGTCCAACGACTACGTGCACCTGCACAACGAGCTGAATTGTGTCCTGCAGATCGGCGGTGGCGACCAGTGGGGTAACATCGTATCTGGCGTGGATCTCAACCGACGTGTCAACGGTGCGAAGGTTCACGGCCTTACCGTTCCGTTGGTTACGGACGCCCAGGGCCAGAAGTTCGGTAAATCCACCGGTGGCGGAAAGCTGTGGTTGGATCCGGAGAAAACGTCCCCGTACGCGTGGTACCAGTACTTCCTAAACGCTGGCGACTCTGTGGTCATCGATTACCTGCGTTGGTTCACCTTCCTTGATCAGGAAGAGATTGCTTCCTACGAACAGAAGGTCGCGGACGAGCCATTCCGTCGTGAAGCGCAGCGCCGGTTGGCCCAGGAGATGACCACATTGGTGCACGGTGAAGAGGCTACGAAGGCTGTGGAGCTAGCAGCGCAGGCACTGTTCGGCAAAGCTGAGCTCACTGATTTGGACGAAAATACCCTGGCTGGTGCCTTGTCTGAGACCACTGTGGCAGAGATTTCCGCAGGGGAGCCGCGAACCATTGTTGATTTGTTGGTTGCCGCTGGCTTGGCCGATTCGAAGGGCGCTGCCCGACGCACCATCAAGGAAGGTGGCGCGTACGTCAACAACAAGCGCATTGAGTCTGATGAGTGGGAGCCGGACGCTACGGATCTGCTTCACGGTTCGTGGCTTGTTCTGCGACGAGGAAAGAAGAACTTCGCCGGTGCCAAGCTCAGCTAACAATGTTATGTCCATAGGGTTTTTGGACATGGAGTCCGGTGTCTTTTTGGACACGGAATCCATGGA